>NZ_VIWT01000001.1:3477500-4077500 GCF_007829815.1 Kitasatospora viridis
GGGCGAGCGGGCCCGCGAGGAGCTGGCCGCGTTCGTCGGACGGCTGGACAGCCAGGCGACCGCGTTCTCGGACCGCCGGGAGGCGATCCTGGCCGGCCGGGCCCGTCGCGAGCTGGCCGCCTGACGGGCTGTCCGGCGGGCTGTCCGGCGGGCTGTCCGGCAGGCCGTCAGGCGCGCCGCGCCCGGTACCGCCGCAGCTCCTCGCCGCCGAACAGCGCGGCGAGGAGCGCGGCGATCGCGGCCAGCTCCACCAGCCCGCCGACCAGCCGGCCCAGCAGTGCGGTCGCCGCGACCGGCCCGGTCGCCAGCAGCCGCAGGCCGGACGGCCCGAGCCGCATGGTCTGCCGGATCACCGAGTTGACCAGCAGGTAGAGCACCACCCCGCCGGCCGTCGTGGCGGCCGCCGGCCAGCCGAGCGGCTCGCCCGGGCGCTCCAGCGCCACGTGGATGCCGGCGGTGAAGAGCAGCACCCCGAGCAGCAGCCAGTAGTGGCCCAGGTTGTAGACGCGCACCGCGAGCGTGTTCCGCCGGGCGTCGCCCTGCACGGCCAGGTGGTGCTCGGCCCGGGTGTCGTCGTCGTGCCCGAAGTAGGCCCACCAGAGCGCCACGCAGACCGCCAGGCTGAGCAGCGCCACCGCCAGCGGCCCGGCGGCCAGGCTGACCGCCCCGGTGCCCAGCGCGATCACCGACTCGCCGAAGGCGATGATCACCACCAGCCCGTGCCGCTCCACGAAGTGGTCCGGCCGGAGTTGGAAGTTGGGCAGGTCGACCAGCCGGGGCGTGGCGAACTGCAGCGCGTAGGCCAGCGTCCAGAGCAGCAACTGCGCCGATCCGGCCAGATACCCGCCGACCACCACGATGCCCGCGTTCAGCCCGTTCAGCGCCCCCATCCGGGCCACCGAGTGCCGCGCGACGCCGTTGGCCGCGAACATCCCGGTGTGCAGCGCCACCACCGCCAGGTACGCCCAGCCGAACGCCGCGCCCTCGCCCTCGAACGCGTGCGGGATGGTCATCGCGATCACCAGGAACGCCACCATGGTGAGCAGCAGCAGGGCGCGGCGGGTGTGGGTGGCCGGCGGCATCGCGTTGGTGAGCCAGGTGAACGCGTCGTACATCCACCAGATCACGGCCAGCATCACCAGCACCCGCAGCAGCCCGCCGGGCGTGGGGTGGTGCACCAGGCTGGCCGTCAACTGGGTGATGGTGAAGACGAAGACGAGGTCGAGGAAGGCCTCCAGCGGTGAGACGCGGAGCGTGTCGGAGGTGGCGTCGGTGGTCACCCGGGGAGTATCGGGCACCAGTGCGACCGGTGCTGACGAGGGGTCATATCGTGCCGCTCCGGGGTGCCGCCGACACGTCACCGAGCCTGGCCGGAACTCGCCGGTGCACGGCGGGGGGTGGAGTTAGCCTGGCGACATGGTTGTAAACCACAAGGGAGTGGCCATGAGCGAATCGGAGTTCGTCAGCGCACCAGCCCTCATCCTGCGGTCCCTCGCCGCCGATCCCGGCCGACGGGCCGTCACCACCGCCGACGGTGAGCGGATCACGGCCGGCGAGTTCGCCGCCGCCGTCTACCGCCTCGCGCACGAGCTCATCGCCCGGGGCGTGGCGCGCGGCGCTACCGTCACGCTGCTCACCGGGAACACCGCCGAGGCGCTCGCCGCCCGGTACGCCGCGGGCCTGGCGGGCGCGCGGGTGGTGAACCTGTACGACGGGATGAGCGCCCCGGTACTGGCCGAGATCGTGGCCAGCGTCGACACCACCCTGCTGCTGGTGGACGCCGAACGGTTCGCGGATGCGGGCGTGTTGCTCCCGCTGATCGACGTGCCGACCGTCCTCACCCTGGGGCCCGCGCCGCAGGGCGGTGGCGGCATCGGCGAGGACGTGATCGCCGCCGCGGCGAGCCGGCCCGCCGAGGAGCCGGACGTGCGCGTCGATCCCGAGGACGACCTCGGCATCCGCCACACCGGCGGCACCACCGGCATCCCCAAGGGCATCCTCAGCCTGCACGGCCCCTACCGGGCGATGTTCGACGTCTCGATCGACGACCGCGAGGCCGACCGGCGGCCCCGCCTGCTCGCCGCCACCTCGCTGGCCCACCTCGCCGGCGTGCTCACCGATCTGGTGCTGCACCGCGGCGGCTCGGTGGTCATCCAGCGCTCCTTCGACCCGGGCGAGGTGCTCGCCGCGATCGAGCGCGAGCGGATCACCGACCTGTGGCTGCTGCCCCCGCTGCTGCACCAACTGCTCGACCACCCGGCCGTCGGCCGCACCGACCTGTCCAGCCTGGAGCGGATCGACTACGGCGGCTCGCCCGCCTCGCCGACCCGGGTGCGCGAGGCGATCAAGGTGTTCGGGCCGGTCCTGATCAGCCTCTACGGCATGTCGGAGGCGCAGGTGATCGCCATGCTCGCCCCGGAGGACTTCGCCCGGTTCGGCGACGACGGCCCGCTGCCGGTCGGCCGCCCCTTCCCGTTCGTGGAGGTGGTGGTCCGCGGCGCCGACGGCACCGAGCTGCCGACCGGCGAACAGGGCGAGGTGTACGTCCGCTCGGAGGCCCTGATGGCCGGGTACTGGAAGCAGCCCGAGCTCACCGCCGAGACGCTGCGCGGCGGTTGGCTGCACACCGGTGACATCGGCTACTTCGACGCGGACGGCTTCCTCTACCTCGCCGACCGCCGCAAGGACCTGATCATCGTGGTCGGCGGCCACGTCTACCCCACCGAGGTCGAGGAGCTGCTCCTCACCCACCCGGCGATCGCCCAGTGCGCCGTCTTCGGCGTGCGCGACGCCCAGCAGACCGAACACGTCCACGTCGCCGTCGTCCCCGCCCCGGGCGAGCGGCCCGCCCTGGACGAGGTCCGCGCCTTCGTCACCGCGAACAAGGGCCGGATCTACGCCCCGGCGGCCCTGCACCTGGTCGACGCGATCCCGCTGACCTCCGTCGGCAAGCCGGACAAGAAGCGCCTGCGCGAGGCGCTCGCGGGGTGAGGCCTCCGTGACCCGCCCGCCCGCGCGCCGGCGGGCGGGTCAGCGGTAGCGGGGAAGGTTGTCGGTGCTGATCAGCCAGCGGCCGACCGGGACGGGCTGGCCGTAGTCGTAGGTGCGGGTCTCGCCGTAGCCCGTGCCGTTCGGTTCGGACATCACCTGGGCCGTGCCGCGGCCGGGATCGACGATGAGGTAGAGCGGAATGCCCATCGCCGAGTAGTCGGCGATCTTGTCGCGGTAGTCGTTCTCGGGGTTGGACTTCGAGACGACCTCGACCACCAGCTCGATGTCACGGGGATTGAGGGCGGCCTGGGGCTGGGAGTCGATCAGGTCCGTGGGAAGGACCATGAGGTCGGGCACGCGCATACGGCCCAGCGCACTGTCCTGCATGTCCGTGTCCGTGAACACGAGCGTGTCCGGGGCCTGCTGCTCCAACTGCCGACGCAGGTAGATGACTGTCAGGCCGTGTGGCGTGGTCGGGGACAGCATCATGACCAGACCCTGCGGGCCGATTTCCACCCGGGGCTTCATGGGCAGCTGGGACAGCTCGTCCGCGATCTCGCGCAGGCGGGCGAAGGTGGCGGCATCGATGGTCATGCGTCCAACGTACGGCGCGGGAGGCCGGGCAGGACCGCATCGCGGGCGATGTCACCCGATCCGTGCCTGCTCGTCGTGTCCGGGGGCGTGCGGACCGTGTCCGGGGCGCTGGCGTGGGCAGGATGGCGAGTGCCAACCGTGCCGAGCCCGCAGGGAGCCGTCCGATGCCCCGTCTCACCCATCATCAGGACGGCTTCGCCCTCGACGGCGAGCCGCTGCGGATCCTCTCCGGGGCGCTGCACTACTTCCGGGTGCTGCCGGAGCAGTGGGAGCACCGGCTCGGGCTGGTCCGGGCGATGGGGCTCAACACGGTCGAGACGTACGTGCCGTGGAACCTGCACGAACCCCGGCACGGGGCCTACGACTTCGGCGGACGGCTCGATCTGGTCGGGTTCGTCCGGGCGGCGGAGCGGGCCGGGCTGCACGTCCTGGTGCGGCCCGGCCCGTACATCTGCGCGGAGTGGGAGTTCGGCGGGCTGCCCGCCTGGCTGCTGGCCGACCCGGGGATGCGGGTGCGGTGCGCGCACCCGGGCTACTTGGCGGCCGTGGAGCGGTGGTTCGACGAGCTGGTGCCCCGGCTGGTCCCGCTGCTCGCCGAGCGGGGCGGGCCGGTGCTGGGCCTGCAGGTGGAGAACGAGTACGGGTCGTACGGCACCGACGGCGAGTACCTGCGCCGGCTGGAGCGGGGGCTGCGGGAACGCGGTGCCGAGTGCCTGCTGTTCACCTCGGACGGGCCGGATCCCGCCCAGTTGCAGGGCGGCACCCTGCCCGGCGTGCTGCCGACCGTGAACTTCGGGGACCGGGCGGCGGAGCACTTCGCGGTGCTGGGGAAGCACGCCCCGGACGTCCCGCCGTTCTGCATGGAGTTCTGGAACGGCTGGTTCGACCAGTGGGGCGAGCCGCACCACCGCAGGGACGCGGCCGACGCGGCCCGGGCGCTGGACGAGATCCTCGCCACCGGCGCCTCGGTGAACCTCTACATGGCGCACGGCGGCACCAACTTCGGCTGGTCGAACGGCGCCAACCTGACCGGCGGGCGCCTCGAACCCACCGTCACCAGCTACGACTACGACGCCCCGATCAGCGAGGACGGCCGCCCCACCGCCAAGTACTGGGCCTTCCGTGAGGTGCTCGGCAAGTACACCGAGCTGCCCCCGCCGCCCGCCGCCGACGAGCCCGCGCGGCTGGCCCCGCGCACCCTGGCGCTCTGCGCCCCGCTTCCGCTGGCGCGGCTGCACGGCGAGCCGGTCGCCTCGCCGTACCCGCGCTCGATGGAGCAACTGGGCCAGTCCTACGGGCTGGTGCTCTACCGCACCGAGGTCTCCGGCCCGCGAGCCCCCGCCGAGTTGCAGGTGGACGGGCTCGGCGACCGCGCGCAGGTGTTCCTGGACGGGCGCCCGGTCGGCGTGCTGGACCGCACCGGGCGCTCCGGCGGGCCGGTCGAGCTGGCCGTGCCGGCCGGCGGGGCCCGGCTGGAGCTGCTGGTGGAGAACCTGGGGCGGGTCAACTACGGCCCGGCGCTGGGGGAGCGGAAGGGGATCAGCGGCGGGGTGCGGCTCGGGCAGCAGCTGCTGATGGGGTGGCGGATGTTCCGGCTGCCGCTCGACGATCTCGGCGAACTGGACTTCCCCGAGCGGCCGTTGGCGGGCCTCGACGGCCAACCCGTGCTGCGCCGTGCCGAGTTCGAGGTCGAGCGCCCGGCCGACACCTTCGTGCGCACCGCCGGGCACGGCAAGGGCTTCTGCTGGGTGAACGGCTTCCCGCTCGGCCGGTTCTGGGACCTCGGCCCGCAGCAGACCCTCTACCTACCCGGCCCGCTGCTCCGGTCCGGCCGCAACGAGCTGGTGCTGCTCGAACTGCACGGCCCGGCGGGCGAGTCGGTCGACCTGGTGGACGAGCCGGTGCTGGACGAGGTGACGGCGGATCAGGCCTGACGGGTCGGCAGTACGATCGCCTGGCGCAGGTTCACCCCGGCGCGTCGGCTGACCGTCCAGGCGATCAGGTCGGCCACGTCCTCGGAGGTGAGCGGCGGGATCACCTGGAACATCCCGTCCAGCTGGGCGGAGAGCTCGGCGTTGTCGATGTGGCTGCCCAGCTCGGTGTCGGTCAGGCCGGGCTCCACGTTGGTCACCCGCACGTCCAGCGGGCCCAGTTCGGTGCGCAGCACGGCCGAGAGGTGGGTCAGCGCGGCCTTGGTGGCGCTGTAGACGGCGTAGCCGGGGAAGGTGACGTGCGAGCCGATCGAGGAAACGTTCACCAGGTCGGCCGCCCGTCCCTCGGCGCCGGCCGCGACCAGGTCGGCCCGGAAGGCGTCGATGACGCGCAGCGCGCCGGTCAGGTTGGTGTCCACCATCCTGGTCCACTCGTCCAGCCGGCCGGCCGCCACGGGGTTGGGCAGCATCACGCCGGCCGCGTTCACCACCAGGTCCACCCGGCCCCAGGCCTGGTGCACGGCCTCGGCGGCCCGCTCCACGGCGGCCTGGTCGGTCACGTCCACCGGCACCGCCAGCGCCCGGCCGCCCTCGGCCTCGATCTTCGCGGCCGACTCGGCCAGCCGGTCGGCCCGCCGGGCCAGCAGCGCCACCCGGGCACCGCCGGCGGCGAGCAGTCGGGCGGTGGCCTCGCCCATGCCGGAGGCGGCTCCGGTGACGACGGCGGTGCGGCCGGTGAGGTCGTAGCTCATGTCGTGCTCCCTGTCGGGTCGTTCGTTCGCTTCACTCGCTGACGGGAACGATCCTGCTCCGGTCGCGACCGGCCACCCAGGGTGGAGCTTTTCCTGGGTCTGCCAGTACCAGGGAACGGCGGGCCTAGGCTGGGGGCATGGAGAACGCACTGGGGGAGTTCCTCCGTTCGCGCCGGGCGCGCATCCAGCCCGAGGAGGTCGGACTGCCCGCCTACGGGCGGCGGCGGGTGCCGGGGCTGCGGCGCGAGGAGGTCGCGATGCTGGCCGGGGTGAGCGTGGACTACTACGTCCGGCTGGAGCAGGGCCGGGGCGCCGGCGTCTCCGAGGCGGTGCTGGACGCGGTGGCCCGGGTGCTCCGGCTGGACCCGGTGGAGCACGACCACCTGCGCCTGCTGGTCCACCCGCCGCGCCCCGACGCGGCGCCGGGGCAGACCGTGCGGCCGGGGATCCGGCTGCTGATGGACCGGATGGCCGAGGTGCCGGTCTTCGTGCTGGGCCGCCGGATGGACGTGCTGGCCTGGAACGGCCTGGCCGACGCCGTGGTCGGGTTCGGTGCGATGGAGCGCTGCAACGCGGCGTGGCACACCTTCTGCGCGCCGTCCGCCCGGGAGTTCTACCCGCAGTGGGCCGCGGTGGCCGCCGAGACGGTCGGCTACCTGCGGCTGGACGCGGGCCGGCACCCGGGCGACCCGGAGCTGGCCGAGCTGGTCGCCGAACTCTCCGCGCGCAGCCCGGAGTTCCGTGAGATGTGGGCCGACCACCAGGTGCGGGAAAAGACCTGGGGGCGCAAGCTCTTCCACCACTCGGTGGTCGGCGAGCTGGAACTCGGCTACGAGACCCTCCAACTGCCGGGCGACCCGGACCAGTTGCTGGTCGCCTACACGGTCGAGCCGGGCAGTGCGACCGAACAGCGGCTGGCGCTGCTGGCGAACGCGAACGCGAGTGCCAGTGCGAGTGCGAGTGCGAGCCTGGTCCGGGCGGGCGGGGGCGCGCGGTGAGCGCCGGCCGGATCGAGTGGCTGACGGTGCCCAGCCCGCTGCCCAGCGGACCGCTCGCGGTGGGCGTGACCCCGGACGGGGTGGCCGCCGTGCAGTTCCTCGCCGACACCGTGCCGGTCGACCTGCCCCGGGCCGCCGAGGACCGCCGGTGCGCGGCGGTGCGGGACGCCTTCGCGGCGTACTTCGCGGGCGGGGTGCGCAGGCTGGGGCTGCCGCTGGACTGGCGGCTGGCCACGGGGCCGCACCGCACGGTGCTGGAGGCCCTGTTGGGCACCGTGCCGTACGGCGAGGTGGTGACGTACGGCGAACTGGCCCGGCGCAGCGGGGTCTTCCCGCCGGCCGAGGCGCCCGGGCTGGCGGCCCGGACGGTGGGTCAGATGATGGGCGCGAACCCGCTGCCGGTGCTGGTGCCCTGCCACCGGGTGGTGGCGGCGGACGGGCTCGGCGGGTTCGGCAACGGGCGGGTGGGGCTGGATACCAAGCGCTGGCTGCTCACTTTGGAGGGCTGGTTGGAGCCGACGCTGGACTGGACCGGGCCGACCTGACGGGACGTCGGGCAGGGCTGACGGCGCGTCGGTGCGCTGGGCCGAACAGGGGTACTGGGCCGAACAGGTGGATCACCGGCGCGGCGCCGTCGGCTCGCAAGCAGGTGCGAAACGGGCGGATCCGGACGACCGCGGGCAGCCGCCGGTGTGAGGACTGAGCTGGACGGTGGTCGAGCGGGATCGATTCTGCGTGGAATTGACCCGAACAGAAATCGAGCAGAATCTCTAATCGTACTAATTGCTCCACCGGGTCAATCACTCGTACGAGTGATTGCGCCGCGGGATGGCTGGACGCCACTCTGGAATCAAGCAGTCCGTATCTCGCGTGGGGGAGGGCCCTGTCATGACTACAGAGATCACCACCGCTATTCCGGCACCCAGTTCCGGGCCGGGCAACGACCAGCAGCAGAGCCTTGCCACTGCTGCGGCCCGGAATCTTGCCACCACCACCAAGTCCGAGCCGCAGATGCAGGGCATCAGCTCGCGCTGGTTGCTCCGGATGCTGCCCTGGGTGCAGGTCAGCGGTGGCACGTACCGGGTGAACCGCCGGCTCAGCTACGCCGTCGGCCGCGGCCGGGTGAGTTTCGTCAAGACCGGTGCGCAGGTGAAGGTCTGGGCGCCCTCGCTGACCGAGGTGCCGGTGCTGCGCGGCCTGGAGGACGAGGGGCTGCTCACCGAGCTGGCCGCGCGCTTCCAGCAGCGCGACTTCCGGGCCGGCGAGGTGCTGGTGGAGGCCGGGCAGCCGATCAACGAGGTCTTCCTGATCGCCCACGGCAAGGTCAACAAGGTCGCCCCGGGCAAGTACGGCGAGTCCGCCGTCGTCGGGGTGCTGGCCGACGGTGACCACATCGGCGACGAGGCGCTCTCGGTCGCCGACGGCAACTGGCCGTACAGCGTGACGGCGGTGACCGCCGGCACCGCGATGGCGCTCTCCTGGCCCGCCTTCCAGGAGCTGGCCGACCGCTCCGAGGTGCTGCGCGACCAGATCACCCAGTTCCTGGCGGACGCCCAGCAGCCGCAGACCAAGCACGGCGAGGCCGAGATCGAGCTCGCCGCAGGCCACGAGGGCGAGCACGAGCTGCCCAGCACCTTCGTGGACTACGAGCTGGCCCCGCGCGAGTACGAGCTCAGCGTCGCGCAGACGGTGCTCCGGGTGCACAGCCGGGTCGCCGACCTCTACAACGAGCCGATGAACCAGATCGAGCAGCAGTTGAAGCTCACCGTGGAGGCGCTGCGCGAGCGCCAGGAGCACGAGCTGATCAACAACCCGGAGTTCGGCCTGCTGCAGAACGCCGAGTACGAGCAGCGGATCCAGACCCATAGCGGCGCCCCCACCCCGGACGACATGGACGAGCTGCTCAGCCGTCGCCGGGGCACCAAGTTCTTCCTCGCCCACCCCAAGGCGATCGCCGCCTTCGGCCGGGAGTGCAGCTCCCGCGGCCTGTACCCGACCCCGGTGCAGGTCGAGGGCCAGACGGTGCCGGGCTGGCGCGGCGTCCCGCTGCTCAGCTGCAACAAGATCCCGATCGTGGACGGTCACACCACCTCGATCCTGGCCATGCGTCTCGGCGAGGACAAGCAGGGCGTGATCGGCCTGCACCAGACCGGCCTGCCGGACGAGTACCAGCCCGGCCTGTCGGTCCGCTTCATGGGCATCAACGAGAAGGCCGTCATTTCCTACCTGGTGAGCGCCTACTATTCGGCGGCCATTCTGGTGCCCGACGCGATCGGTGTGCTGGAGAACGTCGAAATCGCCCGTCCGCGGGACTGAATTTCCGCGGTATTCCCGCGGCGTGATGCAGGGTGGGCCGAACCCGGGAAATCCCCGGGAGCGGCCCGACGGGGGATCAGTCGAACACTGAACGAATTCTGGGGGGCCAGAACCCATGAGCACCGAAACGCTCAGCCGGGGAAGTCAGGACAACCAAGGACACAACCAAGGCCGCGAGCAGGGCCACGGCCAGAACCAAGGGGCCGACCAGCAGGCCGCCGGGCTGCTCGCCCGGGCCCGCGCCATCGTCGACCCGGCCCTGCGCACCGCAGTGGACGGCATGCCCGAGTCGATGGCCCGGGTCGCCGCCTACCACTTCGGCTGGCGCGAGGCCGACGGCTCGCCCTCCGCCGCCGATCCGGGCAAGGCGATCCGCCCCGCCCTGGTGCTGGCCGCCGCCGAGGCCTGCGCCGGCCGCGGCGCCGACGAGGCGCTGGCGCGCGGCGCCGTCCGGGCCGCCGCCTCCGTCGAGCTGGTGCACAACTTCACCCTGCTGCACGACGACGTGATCGACCGGGACGACACCCGTCGCCACCGTCTCACCGCCTGGCGGGTGTTCGGCTCCACCGAGGCGATCCTGGCCGGTGACGCCCTGCACTCGTTGGCGCTGCGCACCCTCGCCGAGGACGGCCACCCGGCCGCCGGGGACGCGATGCGCCGGCTGGCCGACTGCGTGGTCGAGCTCTGCGCCGGCCAGCAGGCCGACTGCGCCTTCGAGCAGCGCAGCACCGTCTCGCTCGACGAGTGCCTGGCGATGGCCGAGGCCAAGACGGGGGCGCTGCTGGGCGCCGCCTGCGCAATCGGCGCGCTCTACGGCGGTGCCGACCAGCAGGCCGCCCGGGCGATGGACGCCTTCGGGCGCGAGATCGGCCTGGCCTTCCAGCTGATCGACGACCTGATCGGCATCTGGGGCGACCCCGCCGTCACCGGCAAGCCGGCCGGCGCCGACCTGCTGGTCCGCAAGAAGTCCCTGCCGGTGGTCGCCGCGCTCGGTTCCGGCACCGCCGCCGGTGCCGAACTCGCCGCGATCTACGCCCTCGACCGGCCGCTCACCGAGGCCGAGGTCAAGCTCGCCGCCGACGCGGTCGAGCGGGCCGGCGGCCGCGCCTGGGCCCAGGGCGCCTCCTGCGAGCGGATGGCTGCCGCCCTCGAACACCTCGCGGTCGCGGTGCCCGACCCCGCCGCCACCGACGACCTGTTGGCGCTGGCCGAGCTGGTCACCCGCCGCAACCGCTGACGCGGCGCTCGTCGCCCACGTCGCGCACGTCGCACCTTCCCGTCCCTCCCGCTCCCCCCTCTCCCTCCGTCGCTCTCCCTCACCCTCGCCTCCGAGTCACCGTCACCAGCTGCGGCCCGCCGGCTGTTTCGGGCTGCCCTGACGCAGAAGGCACCGTCTTCATGAGCCTTGCCGACATCGGCACCATCGTCATAACCCTGCTGCTGCTGGCCGTCGCCATCAAGCTGCTGCAGCGCTGGGTCCCGCACCACATCCGGGAGGAGCACAACGACGTCGCGGGCTTCATCTTCGCGGCCGTCGGCGTGCTCTACGCCGTGCTGCTCGGCTTCGTCGTGATCACCGTCTGGACCAACAACGACTCCGCCAGCAAGACCACCTTCCAGGAGGCCGACGCGCTGGCCGGCATCTACTGGATCTCCCGCGAACTGCCCGCCCCGCTCGGCCCGCAGCTCGAACAGCAGACCCTCTCCTACGCCCGCACCGTGCAGGACAGCGAGTGGCCGATGATGGCCAACCACAAGAGCGACCCGCAGGCCACCGAGCTGGTCTACCAGATCCGGGACAGCGTCTTCTCGATCAAGCCCACCGACGAGCAGCAACAGGTGCTCTACGAGCACGCGGTGAGCCACGTCGAGGACCTCGCCTCCGAGCGGCGCGAGCGGCTCAACCAGGTCGACGACTCGGTGCCGCCGCTGCTCTGGGTGGCGCTGATCGGCGGCGGGGTGCTCACCATCGGGTTCACCTTCCTGTTCGGCCTCTCCAACACGCTCGCGCACACCCTGATGGTGCTCTCGCTGGGGGCGCTGGTGGTGCTGTCGCTGCTGGTCATCAAGGAGATGAACTTCCCGTTCGCCGGCGCGACGGCGGTGAAACCGACCGCCTTCGACGTCTTCCTGCAACGGCTGCCCCCGCCACGGACCTGACGGCGGCAATGCTGACGGTGCGTCGCTTCCCCGGAAGTGACGCACCGTCAGGTCATGTTGGCTCAGCCGTGCTCGGCGAGCAGGCGCCGCTCCTTCTCCGGGTCGATGCCGAGCGGCTCGCCGCCCTGGGTGTAGGGGCGCTCGCGCGGGCCGCGTTCGAGGATCCAGGCCCAGGTGTCGGCCACGGTCCGCTCGATCGGCCGGCAGCGCAGTCCGGCCGCCTCCGCCTTGCGGCTGTCCGCCCGCCAGATCCCGCTCGGCCGCCCGTCCTCCTCGAACTCGGGTGCCCAGAGCGGAAGTTCGGTCCACATCTCGATCCCGGCGGCGGTCAGTGGGGCGTCCGGCACCCAGACCAGCTCGGCCCCGGAGCCGGTGGCCGCGACGCAGGCCTCCAGCAGCTGCCCGTAACTGCTGGAGCCGGGCAGCGCGGTGGTGACGAAGCTGCCGTGCGCACCGCGCTCGGCCAGGTCCAGGCCGAAGACGGCGAAGTCGCGGGCGTCGATCAGCTGGATCGGCAGGTCCGGGCGGCCCGGGGCGAGCACCCGGCCGCCCCGGGCGATCCGCTCCAGCCACCAGGGCAGCCGCCCGACGTTCTCGTACGGGCCGACCAGCAGCCCGCAGTTGAGCAGCAGGGAGCGCTCGGCGCCGAACTGCTCCAGCACCGCCCGCTCGCACCCGGCCTTCAGACCGGTGCTGAACGGCTGGCCCGGCGGCGAGTCGGCGGCGCACTCGTGCAGCGGCGACTCCTCGCTGACCGGCTCGTCGGGCCACTCGGCGAAGGCGTGCACGGAGGAGACGAAGAGGTAGCGCCCGGCCCGCTCGCGCAGCGCCGTGGCCGCCTGCCGGACGTCATGGGGCTGCTGGCCGCTGGTGTCGATCACCAGGTCCCAGGGCTCCTCGGCCAGCCGGGCCAGCGCCTCGGGGTCGGTCCGGTCGCCGCGCAGCGCGCGCACGCCCGGCAGGTCGGTGCCCGACCGGCCGCGGTTGAACGTGGTCACCTGGTGGCCGCGGGCCAGGGCTTCTTGGGCGAAGGCCCGGCCGAGGAAGACCGAGCCGCCCAGCATCAGGATGCGCATGCGGACGAGCCTGCCCGCTGCGGGCCGTCCCCGGTAGGGCCGTTCGCCTGCGGCGCACTGCGTTCACCGAGGGAGAACCGTCACTGCGGGAGCTCCGGGAGCTCCCGGGGCCCCTGGGACCCTCGGGAGCTCCGCGGTGACCAGGTAGTAGTCCAGGATGCCGTCCCGGTAGGCGCGCAGGAAGTTGTGCGGCCAGGTGTCCGGGGCCCACCACCGGCTCAGCCACCGGTCCCAGCCGGGCCAGACCTCGGCGCCGATCGACTCCGCCGCGACCCCGGTCAGCCCGGCCCCGCCCAGCGCGCCGGTCAGCGCGGTGACCGGGCGGGCGATGTCCAGGCCGTTGGCGAAGGTCTCCAGCAGGCCGGCGAGTTGGGCCGGCCGCGCGGGCGAGTCGTCCACGGTGAAGAAGCCGGCCAGCGCGAGCCGGCCGCCCGGCGCGAGCACCCGGGCCGTCTCGGCGGCGAAGGCCGCCAGGTCCGGGAAGTGCTGGGCGGCCTCGACGCTGAGCACCGCGTCGAACCCGCCGTCCGCGAAGGGCAGTTGCTCGGCGGCGCCCTGGACGAAGGCGAGCCGCTCGGGCTGCTCGGCGAGCAGCGCGGCGTGCCGCTCGCGGGCCCGGCGCAGCTGCTCGGGGTGGATGTCCAGGCCGGTCACGGCGGCCGGATCGCGCTCGCCGAGGGCCAGTGCGCACCCCATGCCGAGCCCGCAGCCGACCTCCAGCAGCCGGGCGCCGGGGGCGGGCACGGCGGCGTCCAGCACCAGGCGGTAGAGGTCCTGCTGGCTGCGCACCCGTTCCGGCTCGCCGACCGGTGCGGTCAGGTCGATGCCGCGCCAGTGGCCGAAGTTGATGAAGCCCCCGGCGAAGATCGGCACGGCGCTCAGGTCGCCGGACCCGTAGGTCTCCCGCACCGCGTCCCGCATCCCGTCACCCTGCTCGGCCACCGCCGCCTCCTCGCTCCCCCTGACAACGCGTCACCGGCCCGGGGGCAACGCCCACCGGCACTCGCACCACCCGCGCCCTGCCCGCTCCTCGCCCGGTCCCTGCCCGCTCCCTACCCCCTCGGGCCGCCGATATCGGATTGTCACCCGGTTCTCATCCATCGGTGTGCAACGTGGGTTCCCGGTGAAGAGTCATAGGGAATGGCAGAGCAGTACGGGGCTGTTCAGCGCGGTGACGAGGGCGAGGTGTCGGACGTGGCAGAGCTGGTCGCGGGTGCGGTGGAAGGCGTCGGCGGGTTGCTGGACGGCCGGATGGACGGCGTGGCCGACGGGCTGCTGCTCGCCGACCGGCTGGCCGACGGCTGGGTGGACGGCCCGGACGTCGGGCTGGCGCTTGGGCTCTCGCTGCTGCTCGGCGGACTGCTCGCGCTGCTGCCCGCGCTCGGGGTGTCCGAGGGGGTGGCGCTGGCGCTGCCGCTCGGGTTCGCGCTCGGGCTGGGCGTGGTGCCGTCCGGGGCGGAGGGCGAGGCGCTGGGCGAGGGGAGGCCGCGCCGGTCCGGGCCGCCGGTGAGGGTGACCACGGCGGAGGACGGCGGCAGGGCGATCCACGCCGTCCAGTCCGCGTCGGGGGCGTGCTGATCGTCCACGGTGACGATCACGGTGATCCGCTGGCCGGGCGCCAGGGTGCCGGCGTCCCGGCTCAGCCGCAGCCAGTCGCAGCTGAGTTCGGCGTGCCAGTCCAGCGCAGTGCCGCCGGTGTTGGTCAGGGTGAGCACGGTCCGGCTGCCGTAGCTGCCGGCCGTGACGTCCAGCGCGGCGGCCGCCGGCACCGGTTCGGGGTGCCACTGCGGGCTGGAGATCGGCACCGCACCGGTCGCGGGCACCGGCACAGCTGACGCCTGAACCGGCGGCAGCAACGTTTCTGCACCCGCCGCGCCGCCCCCGGCACCGCTCGCCGCACCCACCAGCGCCGCCACCAGCCCGCGCCCGTCGCCACCCGTCCCGGTCGGCCGGCCCGGCGCCGCCGGGACCGGCGGCACGGCGGGAGCCTCGCCGTCCGGCGGGGTGTCCACCCGCACCGAGGAGACCGACGCCGCCCCCGCGACCGGCGCGCCGTCCCGGTGCGCGACCCAGAGCGCGGCCAGCGGCGCGGACAGCACCGCCGCCAGCACCCCGGTGCTGACCAGCCGCTGCCGGGCCAGCACCAGCCGCTCGTGCAGGTCCCCGCCGGCCCGGTGCCGCTCCAGCAGCCCGGGTGCCCGGTGCCGGGGCAGCCCCCGGGCGTCGAAGACCGGCACCCCGGCCCCGCCCCCGCCGCCCGCCCGCACCCCGGCCGGTGCGGCCAGCAGCGCCAGCCCGGCCGGCGGCCCGCCGTCGAACCCGGCGACCCGCTCCGCCGTCCCGCGGCAGGTGGGGCACTGCTCCACGTGCCGGACCAGTTCGCGCCGCAGCGCCGGCCCCAGCACCCACCCCCGCCAGTGCTCGGCGCCGGGCCCGCCGAGCCGGTCCAGCTCGGGGCAGGTGCCCACGCCGAGCACCAGCAGCGCCCGTCGGGTGGTGGCCAGTTCGGCCCGGGCCCCGGCGAGCAGCCGGCCGGTGGCCGCCGGGTCCAGGCCCAGCACGGCGGCCAGTTCCTCCTCCGTCAGGTGGTGACGCAGCGTCAGTTCCAGCGCCTCGCGCTGCTCCGCGGTGGTGCCGGCCGCCTCCGGCCAGGCCAGCGCGGCCAGCTCGGCGCGCAGCCCGGCCGGGTCGTCCACCGGCCCACCGGCCCGGTCGCCGGCCGCGCCCGCGGCCAGTCGGCGCACGCAGGCGTACCGGGCGGCCGAGTAGAGCCAGGCCCGCCGCAGCGCCGGGTCGGTCAGCCGCTCGCCGCCGCTGTCCACCAGCTCGCGGACCTCGCCGACCGCGGCGCCGGCCTCGGCCGGGTCGCAGAGCACGGACAGGCAGTAGGTGTAGAGGCCGTCCAGCAGGCGCTGGTAGGCGGTGGGCATGCTCTCGGGCGTCACGGTCCGGACAGTAGGCCTTCGGCCCGCCGGGACCCGTGTCGAACCATGCCTTTGTACTTCTTTCGGGTAACAGGACCGCCCTTCCGACGACACCGGGGTGGTACGCGTTGTCGGCACCGGGGCCCGCACGCGTCACCGGGGCCGCACGCGTCGTCGGTCCCACCCGCTACCGTGGCCCGCATGGCAGCCCGCACCTCGAAGACCACCGCCAAGCCCCGCCCGGCCTACCGCTGCACGGAGTGCGGCAACCAGCTGCCCAAGTGGGTCGGCCGCTGCCCGGAGTGCAACGCCTGGGGCACCGTCGAGGAGTACGGCGCGGTGCCGATCCGCACCACCGCGGCCGGCCCGGTGAGCGCCCCGGCCCGCCCGATCGGCCAGGTGGACGGCCAGGTCGCCACCGCCCGCTCGACCGGCGTGCCGGAGCTGGACCGGGTGCTCGGCGGTGGCCTGGTGCCCGGCGCCGTGGTGCTGCTGGCGGGCGAGCCCGGTGTCGGCAAGTCGACCCTGCTGCTCGACGTGGCCGCCAAGGCCGCCACCTCCCAGCACCGCACCCTCTACGTGACCGGCGAGGAGTCGGCCGGCCAGGTGCGGCTGCGGGCGGACCGGATCAACGCCCTCTCCGACCACCTCTACCTGGCCGCCGAGCAGGACTTGGGCGCCGTGCTCGGCCACATCGACCAGGTCTCCCCGGGCCTGCTGATCCTGGACTCGGTGCAGACCATCGCCTCCGCCGAGCTGGACGGCGCGCCCGGCGGCCCGGCCCAGGTGCGCGAGGTGGCGGGCGCGCTGATCCGCGCCTCCAAGGAGCGCGGCATGGCCACCCTGCTGGTCGGCCACGTCACCAAGGACGGGCAGATCGCCGGCCCCCGCCTGCTGGAGCACCTGGTCGACGTGGTGCTGAGCTTCGAGGGCGACCGGCACGCCCGGCTGCGGATCATCCGCGGCGTCAAGAACCGCTACGGCGCCACCGACGAGGTCGGCTGCTTCGAGCTGCACGACGAGGGCATCGAGGGCCTGGCCGACCCGTCCGGCCTCTTCCTGACCCGCCGTGACAAGCCGGTGCCGGGCACCTGCCTGACCGTCACCCTGGAGGGCAAGCGCCCGCTGGTGGCCGAGGTGCAGGCGCTGATGGTGGATTCGCAGATCCCCTCCCCGCGCCGCACCACCTCCGGCCTGGAGTCGCCCCGGATCGCGATGATCCTGGCGGTGGTCGAGCGGCACGGCGGGGTCAAGCTCGGCAAGCAGGACATCTACACCGCCACCGTCGGCGGGGTGAAGCTGACCGAGCCCTCGGCCGACCTGGCGGTGGCGCTCGCGGTGGCCAGCTCCTCCACCGACACGCCGCTGCCCAGCAACCTGGTGGCGATCGGCGAGGTCGGCCTGGCCGGCGAGGTGCGCCGGGTGACGGGGGTGCAGCGCCGGTTGGCCGAGGCGCACCGGCTGGGCTTCACCCACGCCCTGGTGCCGCCGGACCCGGGCAAGGTGCCGGCGGGCATGAAGGTGGTCGAGGTGGCCGACATCGGCGAGGCGCTGCGGGCGATCCCGGGCCGGCGCGGCCGCTCCGCCGCCCGTCCCCGGACGGAGCAGCGCCCGCCCGCCGACGCCCGCCCGGTGCCCGCGCCGCCCGCCCACCCGGACGAGCTGATGGCCGGCTGGGAACCGGTCGATTCGGACGAACTGGTCTGACCGAGGCACCGTCAGCGTGGCCGCACCGTAGACTTTGCCCTGTCCAGTACCAGATCGGACAGAAGCGAACGAGGGACCGGGGCTGAGAGCGGTCCGGACCGGGCCGGAGGAGTCACGTGGCAGCGAGCGACCGGGTGGAGAAGTCCCCCCGCGAGGAGGCGCTGCTGCGCTCCTCGCTGCAGGCCATCGCCCCGGGCACTCCGCTGCGGGACGGACTTGAGCGGGTGCTGCGGGCCAACACCGGCGGTCTGGTGGTGCTCGGCTTCGACAAGACGGTCGAGTCGGTGTGCACCGGCGGGTTCGTGCTGGACGTCGAGTTCACCGCGACCCGGCTGCGCGAGCTGTGCAAGCTGGACGGCGCGGTGGTGCTGGACAAGGACATCACCAAGATCGTCCGGGCCGGCGTGCACCTGATGCCGGACGCGGCGATCCCGACCGACGAGACCGGCACCCGGCACCGCACCGCGGAGCGGGTGAACCGGCAGACCGGCTTCCCGGTGGTCGCGGTCTCGCACTCGATGCGGCTGATCGCGATGTACGTCAACGGCAGCCGCCGGGTGCTGGAGGACTCCACCACCGTGCTCTCCCGGGCCAACCAGGCGCTGGCCACCCTGGAGCGCTACAAGCTGCGCCTGGACGAGGTGGCCGGCACCCTCTCGGCGCTGGAGATCGAGGACCTGGTCACCGTCCGGGACGTCACCGCGGTCGCCCAGCGGCTGGAGATGGTCCGGCTGATCGCGGCCGAGATCGCCGGCTACGTGCTGGAGCTCGGCACCGACGGCCGGCTGCTCTCGCTCCAACTCGACGAGCTGATCGCCGGCGTGGAGCCGGAGCGCGAGCTGGTCGCCCGGGACTACTTCCCGGAGCGGGCCGCCAAGCGCGGCCGCACGGTGGCCGAGGTGCTGGCCGACCTGGAGACGCTCACCCACGCCGAGCTGCTGGACCTGCAGACGGTGGCCAAGACGATCGGCTACTCCGGCTCGCCCGAGTCGCTGGACTCGGCCGTCTCGCCGCGCGGCTACCGGCTGCTGGCGAAGATCCCGCGGCTGCCGAACACCGTGATCGAGCGCCTGGTGGAGCACTTCGGCGGGCTGCAGAAGCTGCTCGCGGCGAGCATCGACGACTTGCAGGCGGTCGAGGGCGTCGGCGAGACCCGGGCCCGCTCGGTCCGCGAGGGGCTCTCCCGGCTGGCCGAGTCCTCGATCCTGGAGCGGTACGTCTGAGGTAACGCTTCCTCAGACATTCGTACGAACGGCTGCGGCCCGTGACCTGACGTCAGGTCACGGGCCGCAGCCGTTCGTCGTGACGCCGGGTCAGCTGTCCAGCCGGGTGGAGGTGCGGGCCGGGACCGGGCCGCCGGCCGGGCCGGCCAGCTCCGCCTGCACCAGGTAGTTGCCGGCCGGTGCGGGCGTGTTGTCGGTCGGGGTGGCGCACTGCGGCTTGCTGTGCGAGCGGTCCCAGACGAAGGTCTCGGTCAGCGCGGTGGCGGGGGAGACCTGCACCCAGCGGCCCTGCTTGTCGGTCACGCAGTCGGCGGAGGACCAGATCCGGTCGCCGGCGGCCGAGTTGACGGTGATCGAGGAGGCGGCCTGGCTGAGGTCGACCCGGCACTGGCTGGTCGAGGCGTTGCGGATCTTCAGCTCGAAGGTCGGCTTCTCCTTCGTGCTGTACGAGTTCTGGGTGCCGGCCAGTTCCAGGGTGAGCTGGGAGGCGGTGCAGATCGGCAGGGCCATCACCTCGGGGGTGTTGACCGGCGGGGCGCCGCCGGAGTCGCCGCCGGTGGCGCCGCCCGTCCCGGTGGCCCCGCTGTCGCCGGAACCGGAACCGGAACCGGAACTGGAGCCGGAACCGCCTGTGCCGGAGCCGCCCGTGGCGCTACCGCCCGTACCGCTGCCGCCCGTCCCGGTGCCGGAGCCGCCCGCACCGCCCGCGCTGCCGCCGTCCGTGCCGCCGCCCGCGGTCCCGCCACTGGTCCCGCCACCGGTGCCGCCGCTGCTGCCACCGGGCCGGCTGGAGATCGCCGGACCGGTCGGGGTGGCGCCGGGCGTGATCGAGCCGGGCGCGCTGGGGCTGTGGGAGGGCGGCACGGCCTGCGCGGTCTTCTTGGCGCCGTCCTGACCGAGCGTCAACCAGCCGATCAGCAGCACCACCACCGCGACGGCGGCGAGCGCGACGAGGCGCCGTCGCCAGTAGATCGAGGCGGGCAGCGGACCGACGGGCTGTCGCAGTGAAGGCACGAGCAAACTCTACGAGAGCCGGGGACCCCTCATGCGCACCAACACCGCTCTCGCGACCCGATCTTTCACATGATCGGGCATTTCCGCCGTCCGAGGGAGCCTCGCGGGCGGACTGTGCGAGGATCGGAGGCGCTATGCCGACCATCTCCGCACCCCCCAGCGCAGCCCCGCGCAGCGGCCCCGGGACCCCCGCGCCGCTGCTGCACACGATCGTCCTCGACTGGTACCGGGAGCACGCCCGGGACCTCCCCTGGCGGGCCGACGGGGCCACCGCGTGGGGTGTGATGGTCAGTGAGTTCATGCTCCAGCAGACCCCGGTGAAGCGGGTGCTGCCCGCCTGGGCCGCCTGGCTGGAGCGCTGGCCCACCCCGGCCGCGCTGGCCGCCGACGCGCCCGGGGAGGCCGTGCGGATGTGGGGCCGGCTCGGCTACCCGCGCCGGGCCCTGCGGCTGCACGGGGCGGCCGCCGCGATCGTCGAGCGGCACGGCGGCGAGGTGCCCGAGGACCACGCCGCGCTGCTGGCCCTGCCCGGCGTCGGCGAGTACACGGCGGCGGCCGTCGCCTCCTTCGCCTTCCGGCAGCGGCACGCGGTGCTGGACACCAACGTCCGCCGGGTCTTCGCCCGGGCGGTGACCGGCGTCGAGTACCCGGCCAACGCCACCACCGCGGCCGAGCGCCGCACCGCCACCGAGCTGCTGCCCGACCACCCGGAGACGGCCGCCGCCTGGGCGGTGGGCGTGATGGAGCTGGGCGCGCTGGTCTGCACCGCCCGTTCGCCGGAGTGCGGCGGCTGCCCGCTGCGCCCGCACTGCGCCTGGCAGCGGGCCGGCTGCCCGCCCTACGACGGTCCGGCGCGGCGCGGCCAGACCTACGAGGGCACCGACCGCCAGGTGCGCGGCAAGCTGCTCGCCGTGCTGCGGGCCAGCCACGGGCCGGTGCCGCGGCAGCGGTTGGACGTGGTCTGGCCGGAGGAGATCCAGCGGGCCCGCGCGCTGGACGGGCTGGTCGCCGACGGGCTGGTGGAGCCGCTGGCCGACGGGTTCTACCGCCTGCCGCAGTAGCCGGTACGACGGACGAGAAAGGGCGAGGCCCCACCCGATCCCTGGGGTGGGGCCTCGCCGGCTTTCGGGGTGCGACCGCGTCAGTGCGCGGCGGCGGCCATGGCGGCGTTGTCGTCCTTCTGGCCGGCGCCGCGCAGCGGCGCGCCCTTCAGGAAGAGCGAGGCGGCGATGGCCACCAGGGCGATCAGTCCGGCCCACAGGAACACCGAGTGGATGCCGTTGGCGACGCCGTGGTGGATGGCGTCCTGCGCCAGCGCCGGCATCTTCTTCAGCGAGGCCGGGGTGAGCTGCTGGTCGCTGGAGGAACCGCGGACCATCCCGTGCGCCTTCAGGGTGTCGGTCATCCGGTTGGTGTAGATCGCGCCGAACAGCGCCACGCCGAACGAACCGCCGATGGTGCGGAACAGGGTGGCGGTGGAGCTGGCCACGCCCATGTCCTTGAGCTCCACGCTGTTCTGCGCGACCAGCATGGTGATCTGCATCAGGAAGCCCATGCCGGCGCCGAGCACCACCATGAAGACGCTGGTGAGGAGCGAGCTGGTGCTGACGCTCAGGGTGGAGAGCAGGAAGGACCCGATGCCCATCACCACGGTGCCGATGATCGGGAAGATCCGGTACTTGCCGGTCTTGGTGACGTACTGACCCACCACCAGCGAGACCACCAGCATGCCGAACATCATCGGCATGAGCAGCAGGCCGGAGTTGGTGGCCGAGGCGCCCTGGACGAGCTGCTGGAACTGCGGCAGGAAGGTGACGCCGCCGAACATCTGGAAACCGACGATGAAGCCGATGATCGAGACGACGGTGAAGTCGCGGTTGCGGAAGAGCGAGAGCGGCAGCATCGGCTCGGCGACCCGCTGCTCGACGTAGCAGAAGCCGATCAGCGAGGCCGCGGCCAGCACGGCCAGGCCGATGATGTGCTTGGAGCCCCAGGCGTACTGGGTGCCGCCCCAGGTGGTGAGCAGCACCAGCGAGGTGATGCCGATGGTCAGCAGCGCGGCGCCGAGGTAGTCGATCCGCGCGGTGGACTTGACCTTCTCCAGGTGCAGGGTGATCGTCACCACGGCGAGCGCGATGATGCCCAGCGGGATGTTGATGTAGAAGATCCAGTGCCAGCTGAAGTGGTCGGTGATGAAGCCGCCGAGCAGCGGGCCGCCGATGGTGGCCAGCGCCATCACGGCCGCGAACAGGCCCTGGTACTTGCCGCGCTCACGCGGGCTGACCAGCGCACCCATGATCGACATGACGCCGACCATCAGACCGCCGGCGCCCAGGCCCTGGAGGGCGCGGAAGGCGATCATCTCGTTCATGTTCTGCGAGAGGCCCGCGAGCGCCGAGCCGATCAGGAACATCACGATCGACGTGATGAACGTGCCCTTGCGGCCGTACAGGTCGCCGAGCTTGCCCCAGATCGGGGTCGCGGCGGCGGTCGCCAGGGTGTAGGAGGTGACCACCCAGGAGAGGTGGTTGGCGCCGCCGAGGTCGCCGACGATGGTCGGCATCGCGGTACCGACGATCAGGTTGTCGAGCATCGCGAGGAGCATGGTGATGACCAGACCGATCATCACCAGCCGGATCTCGCGCGGCGACCGGGCCGGACGACCGTCCGGTCCAAGCGCTGGAGGCGGGGTCTCCGCCTTCGCGTCGACCTGTTGCTGTGCCATGGTGCGTCTCCCGGAAGCGCCTGTGGGCCGCGTCGTACGGCCCCTTCTGAGTGCCTTACTTGCCGACCGGCTAGTTTATGAGTCGATGGCACGGTAAGGTCTGGGTAAGTCGGGAGTCAAGCTGTTTGGCGACTACCCCGGAGTCCGCAGCGAACTAGGCAGGCACAGAGGCCATGAGTACGACGCACAGCCCGCGCAGCGACACCCGCCTGCGGATCATCGCGGTGGCGCTGGAGCTCTTCGCCGAGCAGGGCTACGAGAAGACCTCGCTGCGCGAGATCGCCGACCGGTTGGGCGTCACCAAGGCCGCGCTGTACTACCACTTCAAGACCAAGGACGACATCGTCCACGGCATCGTGCAGAGCATGGCCGCGCCGATCGACGAGGCGATCGCCTGGGGCGAGCGGCAGGAGTGGTCGCCCGAGGTGCGCGACGAGCTGGTCCGCCGGTTCGCCGCGGGCATGGCCGAGCGGGCGCCGCTGCTGCGGTTCTTCCACGAGAACCAGCCCGCGCTGCGCGAGTCGGCCGCCGGCCTGGAGTTCCGGGACCGGATGATCCGGATGATCCGACTGGTGCACGGCCCCGGTGCCCCGTTCGAGGACCGGCTGCGCGCCACCATGGCACTCTTCTCGGTGAACTCCGCGTTCTTCCTGCTCAAGCAGGACCTGGAGGACCGCCCGCTGGCCCCCTGCTCGCCCGGCGAGGAGGGCTCGGAGGCCGCCGAGCGGATGGAGGACGCGATGCGCGGCGCCCTCACCGTCGGCCTGGAGATCGCCACCCGGATCGAGCCGCGCACGGTCGCCCGCTGACTCGGCGTCATCCGGCGCGGGTGCCCTAGAGGTTCGTCACGCCGTGCGAGGCCAGGTAGGCGACCGGGTCGATGACGGCCGCGTACCGGTTCTCGGTGCGGATCTCGAAGTGCAGGTGCGGGCCGGTGGAGTTGCCGGTGGTGCCGGAGGCGCCGATCACCTGACCGCCCGTCACCTGCTGGCCCTCGGCGACCTCCAGCCGGGAGAGGTGGGCGTACTCGGCGAACTTGCCGTCGGCCAGCCGCAGCACCACCTCGTTGCCGTAGGCGCCGTCCCAGCCGGCCGAGACCACGGTGGCGTCGCCGACCGCGTGCAGCGGGGTGCCGGAGTCCACCGCGAAGTCGACGCCGGTGTGGTACCCGGCCGCGTACGAGCGGTTGGGCTCGCCGAACGGGTTGGTGACCGGCGCGCCGGGCGCGGGGGCCGACCAGACCGGGCCGGCCGGCGGGGCGGGGGCCGGCGGTGCGGTCGGCCCGGCCGGCGGCTGCGGCGGGTGCGGGGCCTCGGGTCCGGGAGCGCTCACCCCGGCCAGGTTGGCGGCCACCGCGACGGCCTGCTGGGAGGCGTGCGCCCCTCCGGGCATCCGGTAGGCGCTGGGGGCGCCGAGCTGCACCAGCGCGCCGGTCAGCGCGGCGGTGTGCGCCGCGGTGAAGGCGGAGGCGCCCGGGGTGGTCGGCCGGACCGTCTGGGCCGCGGCGCTGCCCGGCACGGCCGCCAGGACGGTGCCGAGCAGCACCGCGCCGGCCGCCGCGGAGGTGGCCGCCACCCGCCGGTGCGGGCCGCGGAAGACGGCGTAGGGGTCCCTCGGCGGGCGGGGCCGGGCGTGCCGGCCGGGTCTGCCGTCGATCAGGTAGCGGAGCACTGGACCAGGACGCATGCCGAGCTCGACCTCACAGCGGTTCGGGCCAGGCGCTGTCGGCAGCGCACTGGAGGGGGGACCACTCAGGTGTAACCGTCGGTGAGCAAGTCGCGAAATCCGATCAACTACTACGGCGTGTAGTGAGAGCCGTGCGCCAAGTTCAAACGATCGGCCCAATCGACGGGTTGTCGGACCGGCCGGGCACTACTACCCGCCCTCGTACCGCCCTCACGCGCTGTGACCATCACCACCAGCGCCCCGCACCGGAGCCCGCACCGGGGCCGCGTCACAGCCCGCGTCGCGACCGTTCCCGCCACCGCCCGCCGGGCGGACCATCGGGGGATGACCGACGACACGAACGTCACCGCGGAGCCCTACCAGGGCCCCGACGATCGCCGCTTCGCCCTCTGGCGGGCCGCCGACCGGATCCTCTCCGGTCCCCGACCGGTCACCCTGCACGAGCGCCTGGCCGAGCTGGGCGCCGACGCCCGCGCCACCGTCGACCCGGCCGAGCGCCCCGACTTCTACGGCGACGGCGTGGTGGCCGCCTTCGAGCGGCAGGTCGCCGAACTGCTCGGCAAGCCCGCCGCCGCCTTCTTCCCCACCGGCACCATGGCCCAGCAGATCGCCCTGCGCTGCTGGGCCGAGCGCGGCGGCAGCCCGCTGGTGGCCGGCCACCCGCTGACCCACCTGGAGACCCACGAGCGCCGCGCCTACCGCCGGCTCACCGGCCTGGACACCGTCTTCCCCACCACCGCGCCCCGGCTGCCCACCGCCGCCGAACTGCGCGCCCTGGAGGAGCCCTACGGCGTGCTGCTGGTCGAGCTCCCGCTGCGCGCCGCCGGCTTCCTGCTGCCCGACTGGCCGGACCTGGTCGAGCTGACCGCCACCGCCCGGGCCGCCGGCGCCGCCGTGCACCTGGACGGCGCCCGGCTCTGGGAGGCCGCCGCCCACTACGGCCGGCCGCCCGCCGAGCTGGCCGAGCTCGGCGACTCGGTCTACGTCTCGTTCTACAAGGCGCTCGGCGCGCTCAGCGGCGCCGCCCTGGCCGGCCCCGCCGAGCTGATCGCCGAGGCCCGCGCCTGGCGCCACCGCTACGGCGGCCAGCTCTACCAGCAGTGGCCCGCCGCGCTCTCCGCCCGCGCCTCGCTCGGCCGCGAACTGCCCCGGCTGCCCGGCTACCTGGCCCACGCCCGGACCGTCGCCGAGGGCCTGCGCCGGGCCGTCGCCGACCTGCCCGGCGCCCGGATCCACCCCGACCCGCCGCACACCCACCAGTTCCAGCTCTGGCTGCCCTACCCGCCCGACCGGCTCACCGAGGCCGGCCTGCGGCACTGCCGGGACAGCGGCGACGGGCTGTTCGGCAGCTGGTGGGCGAGCCCCGTGCCAGGCCTGTCGATGACCGAGGTCACCGTGCTCGGCCCGGCGCTCGGGTGGAGCGCCGAGGACGTCACCAGCTCGGTCCACGCCCTCCTGCACCACCTGCACCACCGGGCCACCGACCCTGCGGCAGGGCCCGCTTGACGGTTCGCCCGGACATCGTCAACTCTGGTGATCGACCGTCGTACCGCCGGATTCCGGCCAGCTGACGAACCGTCACCGAGGGGGCACGGGTGAGCGAGCAGTATCCGGAGATCGAACTCGCCGAAGCCGTCGAGGCGGTCCGCCGCCAGCTCGCGGCGGCCGCCGAACGGGCCGCCGGGGAGCGCCTGCAGTTCGAAGTCGGCACCGTCGAGCTGGAGTTCTCGGTCGAACTGCGCCGGGAGGGGAAGCTCGACGGCAAGGTGCGGGCCTGGGTGGTGGAGGCCGGCGGCGAGGGCAGCACCGGCCGCACCCGGGCGCACCGGGTGACCGTCACGCTCACCCCGCTCGACCTGGCGACTGGCGCGAACGTGCTGGTCGGCAACCAGGACCTGGGCAGCCGTGAGGGCTTCCATTGAGCCTGACGGCCCAGCGGATCGCGGCGGTGCGGGCGGCCGGCCAGGGCAGCGGGGTGCTGCTCACCGGCCGGCTGGTCCTGACCGCCGCCCACCTGCTCCCGCCCGAGGCCGAGCCGGCCCCGGCCACCGTGATCGAGGCGGCCGTCCCGGGCGGGCGCGGCTGGCTGCGCTGCACCCCGCTGTGGCGCTCGGCCGCCGCCGACGCCGCCCTGCTGCTGGCCGTCGGCGACCTGGTCCGGCCCGAACTCGCGGCCGGCTTCGAGGAACTGCGCTGGGGCCGGGTCGACGAGCTGGAGCCGGTCCCGCTCTGCCACGCGATCGGCTACCCCGCCGCCGGCCGGGAGGACGGCGGGGTGCTGCGCAGCCACCAGCTGGTCGGCACCCTGGCCCCCGCCAGCGGCCTGGGCACCGGCCGCCACGTGCTCGCCACCCAGCACCAGCCGCCCGGCCCGGTCACCGGCGCCGAGTCCCCCTGGTCGGGCATGTCCGGCGCCCCCGTGGTCTTCAACAACCTGCTGCTGGGCCTGGCCACCGCCGACCTCGCCCCCGGCGTCTGGCACCACTCCCAGCTCGGCCTGGTCCCGCTCGCCCCGCTGCTCGACGACCCCGCCTTCGCCGCCCAGCTGGCCCGCCGGCTGCCCGGCCCGGTGCGGCTCAGCGGCGTCTCGGCCCGCGAGCGCCAGGACGCCGAGTTCGAGGAGGAGTACGCCCGCACCATCCGCCGCGAGCACGGCCGGCTGAAGATCTTCGGCCTGCCGCAGTCGCTGCGCTGGGACCTGGGCACCGCCTACCTCAGCCTGCAGGCCATCCGGGTCACCGAGCGCCGGCGCGGCACCGAGCCGGGCGCCGGCGGCAGCGGCGAGGTGCTGATCGACCGCACCGGCCGCCGCGGCCGGGTGGAGAGCCTGCTCAAGGACCGCCGCCGGGTGCTGCTGCGCGGCCAGGCCGGCTCCGGCAAGACCACCCTGCTGCAGTGGCTGGCCGTCAACGCCGTCTCCGGCAACCTGGTCGGCGAACTCGCCGAGCTGAACTACCGGGTGCCGTTCCTGCTGCGGCTGCGCACCATGTTCCAGCTGCGCAACCTCCAGCCGCTGCCCTCCGAGTTCCTCGCGATGGACCGCAGCCCCGTCACCGACGCCCAACCCGCCGGCTGGGCCGACCGGTTGTTCGACGCCGGCCGGGCCATCCTGCTGGTCGACGGACTCGACGAGATCCCCCAGGAGAGCCGCGACGAGGCCGGCGAGTGGCTGGCCGACCTGCTGGAGCGCTACCCCAACTGCTTCACCCTGGTCACCGTGCGCCCCACCGGCGTGCCCGCCGACTGGCTGCACCGCCAGCGGTTCGAGGAGCTGATGCTCTGTCCGATGGACGAGTGGGACCGCAACCGCTTCGTGGAGCGCTGGCACCAGGCCGCGCTGGCCGCCGAACGCGCCGCCGCCGACGACCCCACGCCCGCCGAACTCGCCGCCCTGGACAGCCGGTTCCGCGAGATGACGGAGGCGCTGCGGCGGGCCCTCAAGCTCTCCCCGGAACTCGACCTGATCACCGACAGCCCGCTGCTGTGCGCGATGATCTGCGCCCTGCACCGGGAGTGGGAGGGCGGCCTGCCGGAACGCAAGATGGAGGTCTACGAGTCCGCCCTGGACATGCTGCTGCTGCGCCGCGACAAGCAGCGCCGGATCGCCGCCCTCCCCGAGGGCCGCCAGCTCGGCCGCGAGGAGCAACTCGCCCTGCTCCAGCGGATGGCCGCCTGGCTGGTGCTCAACGGCCAGCACGAGGGCGGCCACGAGGACGCGCTGCGCCAGATCGCCCAGGTGCTGCCCAGCCTGCCCGCCGCCCACGGCGAACTCGACGCCGAGCGGGTGCTGCGCCACCTGGTCGAGCGCACCGGCCTGCTCAGCGAGACCAGCGTGGCCACCTTCGAGTTCGTCCACCGCACCTTCCAGGACTACCTGGCCGCCCGGGAGTTCATGGAGGACCGGGACTTCGGCCTGCTCGCCGAGCGGTCCAGCGACGAGCAGTGGGCGGACGTGGTGCGGATGGCCGTCGGCCACTGCTCGCACCGCGACCGGGCGGTGCTGCTGCGCCGGCTGCTGGCCGCCGCCACGGCCTGCCAGGACGCCCGCCGGGCCCGCTGGATCCGGCTGATCGCCGCCGGCTGCCTGCCCTACGCCTCGGTGCTCGACGAGGCCGTGCGCGGCGAGGTGCTGGAGCAGCTGCGCCCGCTGCTGGCGATGTTCCCCAACGAGGCCGGCGCCGACTACGAGCCGCGCGAGTGGCAGGCGCTGTACGCCGTCGGCGAGGACCTGCTGCCGCTGCTCACCCCCGACACCGAGCTGCCGCTCTGGCTGGTCTGTCGGCTGCTGGAACGGATCGGCGGCCCCGAGGCGGTCGGCCGGCTGGCCGCGGTGAACGCCCGGATCGCCGCCGAGCAGGGCGGGCAGCCGGAACTGACGTCACGTCAGGTGCTGGCCCGGGCCTACCAGGAGGCCGGCGACCTGGAGCAGGAGATCCCCGCCCTGGAACAGCTGGTCGAGGTGTCCGAGCAGGTGATGGGCCACGGCCACCCCGACACCTTCGCCGCCCGGCTCCGGCTCGCCGACGCCTACCTGGAGAACGGCGGGCTGCCCACCGCGCTGCGCCGCTACGAGCAACTGCTGGCCGACGCCGAGGCGCAGGCCGCCGCCGCCGACCTGCTGGTGATCCGCAGCCGGCTCGGCGCCGCCTACCTGGAGGCCGGCGCGGTCGGCCGGGCCCTGCCGCTGTTCGAACTGCTCGCCACCGAGGCCGAGGCGCTCAAGGGCCTGGAGAGCCCAGAGGCGCTGGCCGCCCGGGGCCGCCTCGCCGCCGCCCAGCGCGACGCCGGCGACCTGGCCGGCGCGCTCACCGCCTTCGAGTGGCTGCTGGTGGACGCCGAGCGCGCCCTCGGCGAGGACCACCCCGACACCCTGGTGATCCGCACCGACGCCGCCGCCGCGCAGGCCGAGGCCGGCGACCTGGCCCGGGCCATCCCCGCCCTGGAACAGATCCAGAGCGACGCCGCCCGGGCGCTCGGCGAGCACTACCCGACCACCCTGACCGCCGCGCTGCGCCTGGGCCTGGCCCTGCTGGAGGCCGGCGACCTCTACCGGGCGGTGCCGATCCTGGAGGCCGTGGACCGGGCCCGCACCCGGGTCTTCGGCGAGGACCACCCGGCCACCTTCACCGCCCGCCGCCACCTCGCCGTCGCCCAACTCGACCAGGGCGACCACGAGTCGGGCCTGGCCCTGCTGGAGACCACGCTGGAGCGGGCCCACCGGGTGCTCGGCGAGCGCCACCCCGAGCCGCTCTCGCTGCGCTTCGAACTCGGCGTCGCCCAGCGCCGGATCGGCGAGCCGCACGGCGCCGCCGAGCTGCTCGACCGGGTGCTCGGCGACCGCTGGGTGGCGCTCGGCGAGCACCACCCCGACACCCTGCGCACCCGCCACCAGCTCGCCAAGGCCTACTGGGCCGCCGACGACCCGTACCGGGCGGCGGCGATCGCGCTGCGCACCCTCGCCCTGTGCGAGACCCACCTGAGCCCCGACCACCCGCTGACCGTCGCGGTGCGGGCCAGCCTGGACCGCTGACGGTCCGTCAGACGGCGTTCGTGTCGCCGTCGTATCGGTCGCGGGCCGCCAGCACCTCGGGCATGTTCCGCTCCGCCCAGTCGACCACCGCACCCAGCAGCGGCAGCAGGCCGGCGCCCAGCGGAGTGAGCGCGTACTCCACCTGGACCGGCACGGCGGGCGTCACGGAGCGGGTGAGCAGGCCGTCCCGCTCCAGCGCGCGCAGCGTCTGGGTGAGCATCTTCTGGCTGATCCCGGCCAGCCGGCGGGACAGCTCGCCGTACCGCAACGGCCCGTCCGCGAGCGCGTTCACCAGCAAGCTGACCCACTTGTCGCCGATCCGCTCCAGCAACTGCCGGGCCGGGCAGTCGGCCAGGTAGGCGTCGTACTCCGTCTTCGCGGCCGCGCGCCGCTGCGCCGCCGTGCTGGTGGCCATCGGATGCTCCCCCCGCAGTGCGGTACGCACCTCCTGGTGCGTCCTTACCGGCCGAGCCTAGCCCGCCCTAGCGTGGCAGGCAGCTGAGGAAAGGGGTGAGCGCGATGCGCGCGGTGGTGGTGCACGAGTTCGGCGGGCCGCAGGTGCTGGAGGTGGTCGACCTGCCGGAACCGGTGCCCGGCCCGGGGCAGTTGGCGATCCGCGTGGCGGCCGCAGCCGTCAACCCGGTGGACGCGGTCACCAGGGACGGCACGCTGGCCGGGCTCGGCCTGCTGCCCGCGCCCGCACCGGGCACGCCGGTCGGGATCGGCTGGGACGTCGCGGGCGAGGTGCTCGCGCTCGGCCCGGGCACGGCCGGCTTCGCGGTCGGGCAGCGGGTGCTCGCGCTGCGGGACCGGCTGGACCTGCCGCTCGGGAGTTATGCCGATCACCTGGTGCTGGACGCCTCGGCGGTCGCACCGCTTCCCGACGGCCTGCCCTTCGCCGAGGCCGCGACCCTGCCGCTGAACGGCCTGACGGCGGATCAGGCGCTCGACCTGCTCGACCTGCCGCCCGGCGCCACCCTGCTGGTCACCGGGGCGGCGGGCGCGGTCGGCGGCTTCGCGGTGGAACTCGCCGCCCGGCAGCGCGGCCTGACGGTGCTGGCCCAGGCCGCGCCCGCCGACCACGCCGCACTGCGCGCGATGGGCGCCGCCTTCGTGGTGGACCGCGCCGCGCCCGACCTCGCGGAAGCCGTCCGCGCCCTGGTCCCGGGCGGTGTCGACGGAGCCCTGGACACCGCCCTGCTCGGCATCCGCGCGCTCGGCGCGGTGCGCAACCGGGGCGCCTTCGTCTCGGTGGCCGGCGGCCCACCCCCCGGCCTGCGCGGGATCACCGTCCACACGGTGTGGATAGCCGCCGACGGCGCGGCCCTGACCCGCCTGGCCGGCCTCGCGGCGGCGGGCGAGCTGACCCTTCGGGTCGCCGACGTCCTGCCGCTCGACCAGGCCGCGACGGCCCACCAGCGGCTCGCCGCGGGCGGCTTGCGGGGGCGCTTGGTGCTCGTCCCGGCTCCGGCGGCGGCCCGCTGAGCGCGAGAACCCCCGCCTCCCTGAACGACTCCGCTCCCGCGAGCCCGGGCTCGCGCCGGGAGCGCTTCGAACGACCGGCAAGCGGCCCGGCACCCGATACGGTGGGAGGGACGACCAGGAGGACCGGATGAGCGTCCAGCCCAGCCACCACACAACCGGGCACCCGCGGGTGCCCCGAAACCCGGACGGCATTGCCGCAGCCCTGCGGGGCGGCCGCCGGATGGAGTTCTACCGCGAGCTCGGCCAGGCGCCCATCGACCAGGTCGAGCAGATCCTGAACCGCTGGTGGTGCGAGGCCGAACTCGACGCCGACCCGGACCAGGACCGCATCATCGCCGCGGCGCGCAGCGGCACCCTGCCGACGGTCACCATGGCCGACATGATGCGGCTGCGCCGTGAGCGAGGCGGGGAACTGCCCGGTGAGTGAGTACGACGCGGACGACCTCTGACCGGTGGAGCCGTCCGAAGCCGTTCAGGACGTCCTGGCTGACCCCAAGCTGTCCGTCGAACTCTTCTCGGCGATCGTCGCGCTCACCGTCGCGATCGCCGAGGACCCGTGGTTGCCGGCGAGCAGCGCACGCGACAGCGTCGGTGACTGGCGGCGGCTCCCGATCTCTCATGGACGTGGCCTGGTCGAGTACGTCATCGATGCAGAGCACCACGTGGTCCGGCTGACCCGGATCATCCCCCTCTGAGCGCACCGCCCCGCTCGCGCCAAGGGCTGCCCGCCGAGCGCCGTGGTGCGCTCGACGGGCAGCCCGGGGCCTCAGGCGCGGAACGCGTCCGCGTGGTCGGCCGCGAACTGGGCGAAGGAGCGGGCCGGGTGGCCGGTCAGCTTCTCGACGTCGGAGCTGACGGCGGCCGCGGTGCCGGCGGCGTAGAGGGCGTAGAGCTCGATGATGCCCTCGGCGCGCCACTGGCCGAGGCCCGCGCCCAGCATGCCCGCGAGGGCGGCCTGCGGGTCGGCGTCGGTGTAGGCCACCTCGCGGCCGGCCACGGCGCCCAGCTGCTCGGCGATCTCGGCGTGGGTCAGGCCGGCCGGGCCGGTCAGCGTGTAGACGGCGCCCTCGTGGCCCTCGGTGGCGAGCACGGCGACGGCGGCCTCCGCCACGTCGCGCACGTCCACCCAGGAGACCGGGGCCTGCCCGGCCGGAGCCGTCAGGTTGCCCTGCTTGACGGCAGCGGCCGTGCCCAGGAAGTTCTGGTAGAAGCCGTTCGGGGCGATCACGGTCCACGGCAGGCCACTGGCCTGCAGGTGCGCGTGCGCGGCCACGTGCGCGCTCAGGAACCGGATGCCCTCGGGCTTGTACTCCACGCCCGCCGCCGCGTGCAGCACGATCCGCGGCCGGCGCCCGCTGCGCACCGCCGCGTCGATCACGTTGAGCTCGTGCTGCTCCATCTCCGGGTGCACGGCGACCAGCAGGTAGATCACGTCGGCGTCCGCCAGCGCGGCGTCCAGCGACGCCGGGTCGGCGAAGTCGGCGGCGACGGCCTGCACGCCCTCGTCCCACTCGGCCGGCCGCGCGGCCGGGTCGCGCAGCAGCGCCCGCACGCTCTCGCCGCGCTCCCGCAGTCCGACGACGACCTTCGACCCGACGGTGCCGGTGGCACCGGTGACAACGATCATTGTGGCTCCCCTGTCTGATGATCAGTCACCCGGACTATCTCAGGCAGCCGTTCGGTGATCAAGGTCGACCCTGTACCAGGCCCCTGACCTGCGCGATGCCGCGACGGTTCCGCTCCAGGGCCTCCGGTGAACGAACAAGGCTGGTAGGCCACTTGGAGGCCGTCGGAGTGAGCCGGCTGCCCTTTCTTCTGCCCTGGCGAACCTTCTGGAGCCGTTGCGGCGCCGGTATATGTGTGGTCTGCCAAGTCGGAGGAGGACTCGCCATGCGCGCACAGGATCCGCACCCCAGTACCGAACGGCCGCCCGCCCCACTGCCCATCCACAACTCTAGTGCGGTGGAACAGAGTCCCGCGCCCCCGTCGGCACTGTCCCCCTCGGTGTTATCCCCCTCGGCGCTGCTCGGCCTGCAGCGCACCGCCGGTAACGCCGCTGTCGTCCAGCTGCTCCGACGGGCCGGACACCTCGGTACGCAGGCCCAGCAGGAGCACCAGCACGGTGACGGCTGCGGCCACCGGCAGACCGGCGAGGCTCCTGTGCAGCGCTCCGCAGTTCACGAGGTGCTGAACTCGGGAGGTCGGCCCCTGGACGAGGTCACCCGCACCGACATGGAGGGCCGCTTGGGAGCGGATTTCTCCGACGTCCGCATCCATGACGGCATCACCGCCCAACGCTCCGCCGCCGAGATCGGCGCGCGCGCCTACACCTCGGGTAACCACGTCGTCATCGGCGCCGGCGGCGCCGATAAGCACACCCTCGCCCACGAGCTGACCCACGTCATCCAACAGCGGCAAGGCCCGGTCGCCGGCACTGACAACGGCGCCGGCCTGCGAGTCTCCGACCCCGGCGACCGGTATGAGCGCGCGGCCGAGGAAAACGCCAACCGGGCCATGGCAACTAGCCCCGGAATCGCGCAGAGCCTGCAACGCCACGCGGACCCCGCCCCCGCGCAGGCGCCTGCCCCGTCCGTGCAACGTGCCTACAACTATGAGAACCCCGAGGACCCCCAGAACCTCCTGACCGTTGAACACTGGGAACGGGAAGCAGGGGTGACGGGTACAAAGGGGAGGAAGGCCGAAGTCCTCACGAAGGCCCAGAACAGAGTCGACAGCAGCGGAACCTCTGGTGGCGGCAAGGGCAGTAGTAGTAAGGGCAGTAGTAGTAAGGCCAAGAATAAGGCGAGCGGAAGCAAGGCCAGCAGTAGTAAGGGCAGCAGTAGCAGTAGCCAGCCCGAGGAACAAGAGCGCACGATCGGGACCATCATCACGGATATCGGCCCTGGGCTCTTGGCAGAGCTGGCGACGAAGCCCGCGAGTGCCGAACAGTTGAAGCTGTACCGGGCGATGAGCCCCTTGGAGGCGAGCAGCATCCTCAGCTACTGGGGCACGAAGCGGCAGGGCGACACCCACGAGTTCGTGAAATCGCGTAGCGGCTCGGCTTCGGACTTCAGGAAGAGGGGTCATGTCGGCATGACCATCGGCAAGCACCTCGGTGACATCGGTCAGGCTGAGGAATATCACGGCAGGCAGGCGGCGGGTTATGAGGTCCTGCTTGAGTTCGAGTTGAAGCCGGGTGCGCACGAGGAACTGTTCAAGCCGAAGCACATGGCCCTCGGGCCCTCCTACAAGACCGAGTTGATTCGGGAGGCGCACGCCAGGAGTGCCGGTGACGGTGAAACCCCTGAGGAGTTCAAGGAAGCAACGGTCAACGAGGGCCTGCGGCAGGGGTACATCGGAGTCAAGGCGGAGGACACCGAGCCCTTCAGCATCTCCCTCGCGCAGGGCGGTACGCCAGCTGCCAGGCAGGTCGGCGCGAGCCAGTTGCTGTTCGAACTGCTCATCCAGCGCATCACGGTGAAGGGCATCAAGGGAGAAGGAATTCCCGACCATCGTGACGTTGCTGTGGGGCATGCAGTCGATGCCTACCGGGAACAGTCGGACGAGTGATCAACAGCTGCGGCAGACCCGAATGGCGGTCGCCAACGATCAAGATGGCTAGCTGATCTGATGATCAGTCACTAGCCTCAAGGTCAGCCCTGCAGCAGGCCCCTGACCTGCGCGATGCCGCGACGGTTCCGCTCCAGGGCCGCCTCGTCCAGCCGGGGCCGGGCCGCCGCGCACGCCTTGCACTCGCCGGGCCCGAGGTCGGTGCGGATCGGCGCCTCGCAGGTCGGGCACGCCCGCAGCGGCAGCGGCGGGGGAGGGCCCACGGGTTCGCGCTGCTGCGGGAACGGCGGCGCCGGAGGCATCTTCCGCTCCAGCCGACGACGGACGAACGCGGCCGGCGCGTGGATCGGGTCCGCGGGCAGCCCGTCCGTGAGCGCGTGCGCCAGCCGCGCCTCGCTCCGGTCCCGGCTCAGCCAGTCGACCACCAGCGGTGCCAGGTTGACGATCTCGTGCAACCCGAGCGCCAGCCGCGCGCACGGCGAGAGCGCATTGGCGAGCGCACGGCACGCGGCGGCGAGCGGGGAGTCGGGGTCAGGCTCGGGAGCGGGCGGGTGGTTGTTCTGCTCACCGTTGTTCTGTTTCTTGGGAGAACTGCCGAACGCCCGACGGGCCCGCACCCCGAGTGTCGGCTTCCGGTCACTCGGCTCCGTGGCGGTGACGCCTGCCGCTGCCCACGCCTCGGCGACCTCCGCAGCAGTGGTGAGCGGCACGCTGCTCACCAGGATCCGGGTGCTCCAGGTGCCCTTGGTGGGGTCCTGCTCGCGTCGGACGTGCAGGAATCCCTCTTCCCGCAGCTGGGCGCGGGCGTTGGAGACGGCCTGCCGCCCCTCGGGCATCCTCGCGCCGATGGTGAGGATGGTCTCCCGGCTGCCGGGGGGTAGCGAGAGCGCCCAGAGCAGCAGGGCCTTCGCCGTACCACGAAGACGCGGATGGCGGACGATTTCATGAGATGCGCGGACGTAGCGGTCGGGCGCGATAAGGTGGATCTGCATGGGAGTTGGTAGCTCCTGGTGCCATTGCCCCGGGGTGGTCTGAACACCGCCGGGGCGCTTTCATGTCCTGGTCTAATGACGCGGACGCTAGCACCGGTTGAGTGCTGACTAACCATCAGATGATCAGTTGTCACCCGAACGAGTGGCCATGGGTACCCGGGCGAGGGCGGCGAGGATCGTCTCGCGGACGTCGGGGACGGGGACGCCCATGTCGCGGAGCCAGGAGGCGATTTGGAGAATGGGGGCTCCGATGGCGCGGTGGGCATTGAGAAGTGTGGCGAGGGTGACGTTGCCCGAGGCGAGCCGGACGAGCTCTTGCGCCGTTGCGAGCGGAAGCCCCAGGGGGAGCGTCTGATGAGAGGTTGTGACCCCGTAGGAATTGATCAGAAGGGCGATTTCTTCCGGGGGCATGGGCAGCTGTGCCGAGGCGGCGACGACACGCGCGAATGGGAGTGGCGTCCCCAGTACCACGTCCTCCCAGGACACCGGACCTTCCGTCGAGAGGAGGGAGTCGTCGATTGTGCTGGGGGATGCAGGAAGTCGGAGCGGTGCCTTGATCCCGTATTCCATTAGTCGATCAACTGTGTCCTGAAGGGAAGAGTAGAACTCCTCCGCCGCGAAAAACACGTTCTCGTAGGTGACCGACATGCTGGGTGGCTCGTCGTCCAGGATGCGAAATAGATAGAGATCGGCTACGTCTGCATCTTCCGGAAGTGGAGAAACGTGGAATCCAAAACTCGACAGGGTCTCAGCTGCGCGCGATGGAGTCCAGTCAAGGCTGTCTGCTGCGGCAAGTACCTGACTCGGTGAGACGGGTTTTGACGGATCGAGCCACGGGGCCATTCCGAAGCCGCCGTCGCTCAATAGGAGGACGGTTTCTCGGGATGGTTCCTCTGGAATCGCTCCCTGGGTGACCTGAAGTCCGCAGGCTGCGAGTGTCAAAGCAATGGCTGAGGTCGGGGTGCTCGTATGGAGGCTGATATCAGCGAGTGCGCCGGGTGGAACCTCGCCACCGGGTGTCAGCCAGCTCCAGTTGCTCGAATTATTGCGGAGGAGTGAATTTCCCTCGATGGATCCTGCCAGCGATAGAGTCTCTGCGGGGATTTCGAGGCCGAGGCTACGTAGGAGGTCGCCGGTCATGGCGATATTCAATCGGAGTGCTGCGGCTGCTTCCAGGAGCTGACTGGTGGATACCTCGCGTCCCGGTTTCCAGATGAGCGGCGAGAGCAGCCTCAGGCGCATGAGATGGTCTACTTGGGAAACTGTACGAGCGGTGGCCTCGCGGATCCGGCTGGTGAGCGCGTAAATATCCCGACTTTGATCGCTTGATCTCTCTGGGAAGAGTGCGACATCGGAGGGTAGGGCCGGAAGGCCTGTTCGGTATTCGGAAAGAATTGGGTAGGCCTCGCTGAGCGCATCGAGATATGAGATAGGGCGATGGGCGATGAGCCTCCAGAGCAGCAGGCTGTCTGGCCATTCTGGTGCGACGAGGTGGTTTCTTGTGTGCGTGGGATGCAGAATTGAAGGATCAAGAGGAAGGCATCCGGTGATCGAGGTGCGGAATTCTGTGCCATCGATCATCAGGGGGCGACCGGCCCGGGAGGCTGCCGCTGCCACCATGTCGGCTACTTCTGTGCTCTCTCTGGCCAGCGCACAGATCCATTCGAACGTGGGGATGAGCCTTCCGTTTTCGATCAGCGAGTCGACTCCTGCCGCAAGGAGGGCTCCTACCTGGTCGGCATTGTCGTCAAGGACTTCGCGTCGATCCACTGTCATGCTCGTGGGCGATAGTTCGCCGTAGAGATTGACAACCGCCCCCTGTAGGCCCTGGGTTAGCGTGGAGAGGACCCCTCGCTCTGACGATGACTCTACGAAGATGCCATCTACCAGCAGGGCCCCGCCGGTCTCGCACCAGATCACTTGTGCCCCGGCCGGGGCGTCGCTCCAACTGACGAACTCTCCAGCAGCGTTGTAACCGTGCTTCTGACTATGGGACGGTGGTCGGCTGCGGAGTTGCCCCGCCTCCCACTCCACCTCCCGCTCCCCGTCCCGCGCCACCGTCCCGAACTCCGCGATCCCCAGCAGCCGCTCCAGCACCGCGACCGCCGACCAGTCCTCCGGCAGCTCACGCAGGTACAACCGCACCGCAGTCCCCGGCTCCTGCCCCCGCCTCGCCTTCTCCACGATCCGGAACAGGTGCCCCGGCCCGAAGATCGACACCTCCAACTCCGGCCCCAGCTGCCCTTTCGCGTCCATCCGGCAGGTCCGCACCCGGATCTCGTCCGCGAGCATGAAGTAGCTCAACACCCCGATCCCGAAACGGCTGTTGGGATACAGCACCACCGGCGGCTCGACCTCCCGCCACTGCGCCTGCTCCAGCTTGAAGTCCAGCTGCTCGGCGAACCGCGCCCCCGCGTTGGAGAACACCCCGCGCAGCTCGGCCTCGCCCATCCCGACGCCGTTGTCCCGGCACTCCAGGTACGGGCGGCCGTCCTCCACACCCTGCTCGAACTCGATCTTCCCCTCGTACCGGTACGACGCCATCGCCGAGGACCGGTCCAGGTACTCGGTCCGCGCCAGCCGGTACCGGCAAGCATCGAGCGCGTTCTGGTACAGCTCACGCACCGCCAAGTCCCGGTCCTTGTACAGCTGAGTGCCCATCAGCAGCCCGCGCACCCGGCGCTCGTCGAGCCGGAACCGCGCACCCCGGGCGAACGTGCCCTCCGCCGGTGCCGTCTCGTCGGACGAGAGCCGCACGGGCAGCGCAGGCAGCTCACCGCCCCACTCCCGGTGCACGGCGTGCAGCAACTCATCTGCCCGCGCCACGTACTCCCGCAGACCCTCCACCACCGCCTCGTGCCGGCACTCGGCCCGCAGCACCGGCAGCTCCCGGGTGCCGCCCCACACCGCCCGCTCCAGGGTGTCCCGCAGCTGTGCCAGCTCCACCGCGTGCGGGATGCCCAGGTGCTCCGCCACGATGTCCGGCAGTGCGGTGCTCTCGATCGACACCCCGTAGGCGAGCGCCAGCAGCAGGCTGAGCCACCGGTCCCGCACCCGCTGCCCGCGACCGCCGGGCCCAGCAACGCGGTCCTCCGCCTTCAGGCCGCCGAGGAACTCCCGGTTCCCCACGTCCGGTCCGCGCCGGATCCCGTGCAGCAGGGCGCACACGCGACCCACGGCGAAGGTCTCCGCGAGCGCGCCGGCCCCGGCCTCCGCCAGCAACTCCCTTACAGCGTGCGGCTCCGCGAGGTCCTGGTGCTGCGTCAGCCAGCGGTGGAACAGCCACCACCCGATCCCGTCCTCCGCCTCGGGCCGCAGCTCGGCGCGGTGCGTCAGCAGGTCGTACGTCTCCGCGAACCGTTCGTACGATGCCCGCGCCTCCCCGCCACCGCCCTCCCGCACCTCGGCGAACTCGGCGGCCAGCCGCAGTGTCCGCACCCGGTACAGCAGCGGCGCGACCACCAGCAGCGCGGCCTCCGCCGCCGACAGTCCCAGCGCCTCCCCGCCGAGCAGCCACTCGACGTTGCGCAGGAACCGCACCACCACCCCCGGGTCCTGCCACGGGTCCCCGGCCAGCCGCTCGCCCGCCTCGTCCCGCAGCTTCGCCAACTCCCGTGCGACGGCAACCGCCCCGGCGCGGTACGTCTGCGCGTCAGCCGCGTCGGCGACGTGCTGCCACACGGCGGACCCGTGGACCAGCCGCGCCCACTCGTCGCCCTCGACTGGTTCCGCCGCCGGCCGGTCCTGATAGAAGTTCACCGCCCCGACGAACCCGGCCTGGACGACGTTGCGAGCGCTGCCGCCGCTCATCGAGTTGGTGACGTTCTCCTGCACCACCGGCCGCCCTCCCCGCACCCAGATGGGAGGAAAGCGTACGCGGCCAGCGCTGCGGCAGGGGTGTAGACCCGCAACTCCTGAGCCACGAACCTTCCGCACGGCCGACGTTGGCGAGCCCCCGAGCCCCCGAGCCCCGAGCCCCCGAGCTGCGCGATCGCCGCACACCCCCGAGGCCCGCACCGCCCACCTCTCCGGGCTCGCCCAGGGCTGCCCTCCGGGCTCGGCTCGGGTCCGGCTCCGCCGCGGTGACGACGTGGGGCGGGGTGCTCGCTTCCTACCGTCGTCGGTATGACTCGCATCCGTCGCACCGCCGTAGCCGCCGCCCTCGCGTTGGTCCTGCCGCTGCCGATCACCGCAGCGGGCACGGCCTTCGCCGCCGCCGGACAGGCCCCCGCCACCACTGCCTCGACCCCGACCCGCCAGGGCGTTCAGCTGGAGCTCCCCCGCCCGACCGGCCCGCACGCGGTCGGCGTCAGCATGCTGCACCTGGTCGACCAGGACCGCCCGGACCCGTGGGTGCCGAGTGCGGGACCGCGGCAGCTGATGGTGTCGATGTACTACCCGGCCCGGCCGGGCACGGGCCGGGCCGCTCCCTACATGACCATCGAGGAGGCTCGGCTCTTCCTGGACATGGAGGGGATCGGCAGCGCGGTCCCGGCGCAGGTGCTCGCCGACACCCGCACCTACGCGTCCACCGACGCCCGCCCGGAGCACGGCAGGTACCCGCTGGTGGTGCTCTCGCCCGGCTTCGAACTGCCGCGCCAGACGCTCACCGGCCTCGCGGTGGACCTGGCCAGCCGCGGCTACGTCGTCGCGCTCGTCGACCACACGTACGAGGACTCCGGCACGACCTTCCCCGATGGGCAGACGCTCGGCTGCGCGCTGTGCGACCTGGCCAGCGTGACGGACGCCGAGAACGTGCAGAGCCGGACCGAGGACCTCTCGTTCGTGCTGGACCAGCTGACCAGCCGCCATTCACCCTGGCAGTACGCACAGTTGATCAACGGCAAGCGGATCGGAATGGCCGGGCACTCGCTCGGCGGCAACGCCGTCACCGCGACCATGGCGGCCGACCGGCGGGTGCGGGCCGGCGCCGACCTGGACGGCAGGTTCTTCGTACCGGTGCCGACCGCCGGTCTCGACGGCCGGCCGGTGCTGCTGCTCGGCAATCCGGCGAACCACGCGGTGGGCGGCGACGAGTCGAGCTGGGCGACGGACTGGCCGTCCCTCGACGGCTGGAAGCGCTGGCTGACTGTCACCGGCTCCAACCACGTCAGCTTCACCGACGTGCCCGTGCTCGCCCATGAGGCGGGCATCCCGGGCGTGGACGGCTCGATCCCGGCGGTGCGCGCCGAGCAGCTGACCCGCGACTACGTCGCGGCCTTCTTCGACGAGCAGCTGAAGGGCATCCCGCAGCCGCTGCTGGATGGTCCGTCGCCGGCCGACCCGGAGGTCGTCTTCCAGCAGCGGCCCTGACACCGCAGCGCCCGCACCCGTGCCCTCGCCCTGCGGCGCATAGCGTTCACTGGCAGCCCATTGCAATAGATGACCACTCCTCCATTGCATTCCCTTCGAAGCCACTGCAACGAAACTGACCCTATGACCTGCACATCTATCACTCATGAGCAATGAAGCCGTTGCCTAATCCTTGAAAGCAACGTAGCGTTTCACTCATCAGAAACGCCGCGGCGGACGATCGGCCCGCCCCACCCAAGGAGCCCACGATGCAGAAGTTCGCCACCACCTCCCCGGTCACCGCGGTCCTGGAGGTCACCGCCGGGCGGGTGCAGCTGATCGCCGCCGACCGCAACGACGCCGTGGTGGAGGTGCGGCCGGCCAACCCGGCCAAGAGCCGCGACGTGAAGGCCGCGGGGCAGTTCGAGGTCAGCTTCGCCGACGGCGTGCTGCGGGTGCACAACCCGCAGGCCCGGAACCAGTACTTCGGCCCCTCCGGCTCCGTCGAGATCACCGTGCAGCTCCCGAGCGGCTCCGGCGTGCAGGGCAAGTCGGCCGCCTGCGAGCTGCGCGGGGTCGGCCGGCTCGGCGACGTGGTCTTCGACGGCGCCTACCACCGCATCAAGCTGGACGAGGCCGCCAGCCTGCGCCTCACCGCGACCGACGGCGACGTCGAGGTCGGCCGGGTCGGCGGGCCCGCCCGGATCACCACCGCCCGCGGTGACATCCGGATCGTCGAGGCGGTCCGCGGCGACTTCGAGCTGCGCACCCACGCCGGCGACATCACCGTCGGCGCCGCCACCGGCGTCTCCGCCTCGCTGGACGCCAAGACCGGCTACGGCCGGATCAGCAACGCCTTGAAGAACGACGGCACCCCCGAGCTGACCATCCGCGCCACCGTCTCCGCCGGTGACATCACCGCCCACAGCCGCTGAGCGCGGGCAGCGTGCTCACCCGACTCCAACGTCCACTCCGCCGACGTCCAGCGGCCCGCGCCCCTCGCAGGGCACGGGCCGCAAGGCGTACCGCGTCAGCTACAGGTGCTGAACGTCGGGCTGGTGTTGGCGACGTAGACGGTCGCGCCGCCGCTCGGGTCGGAGGCGAGCGGGACGGACACGGTGTCGGCGGCGGTCCACGGGAAGCCCTGGGCGTCGAAGGTCCAGGTGCCGGTCACCTTCTTGGCCAGCTCGGACAGCGTCACCCAGCCGTACTGCTGGCTGGGCACGGGCACCGACACCTGGTTGTTGACGGTGCTGGAGCCGTTCCACACGGAGGTCGCCGTGACCGAGAGGGTGGTGGAGATCTTGGCGGTCAGGCCGAGCAGCGTGCCGATGTCGAGCTGCTCCGAGACGGTCGAGCTGAGCGTGTCCGACCAGCCGGTCATCTGGCTCACCCCGAAGGTCTGGTTGATCGGCCCGCTGGTGTTGTTGAACCAGACCGAGGAGACGCAGATCTTCGGCAGCGGCGCCGCCGGAGCCTCGCTCGTCTCGGACCAGGTGCAGCTGGCGGTGTTCTTCTGGCAGGCCGCCGCGGCGTGCGCCACCGCGAGGTCATGGGCCTGCGGGGGAGCGGTCCACAGCTGGTTGATGGTGCCGTTGCAGCTGTAGGCGTCGGTCCACGCGTCGTCGTACTGGGCGCCCTGCAGCAGGTCGAGGCAGTTGTTGTCGCCTTCGTGGCGGATCATGTAGCCCGTCCCGCCGTTCGCGGCCGGCTGGAAGTACCACTTCTGGCTCGCCTGCCCCGCGCAGGTGTTCTGCTGCGTCGGCAGCCACCCGATGTCGATGCACTTGCCGGTGTCGTTGTTGACGATGTTGAACGAGGAGTCGGACTGGTCGACGGCCAGGTGCCAGTTCTCGTGGTATCCGGGCGCCGAGTTGGTGACGATGTAGACGCCGTCGGTGGTGTTGCCGTTCTGCGCGTCCAGGTAGCGCCCGTTGCTCAGCGACTGGAACTGGATGCAGGTGGTCGGGTCGGTACAGCTCGTGGTGGCGGCGGGGTTCGCGGCGTGCGCCGGAGCGGTCGCCAGCGGCGAGCTGAGCAGGCCGAGGGCCAGCCCGAACACCGCGAAGAGGACGGCGAGGAACCGTAACTGCTGGGCCTTGCGGCCCGGGAGGAGCGTCATCGATGGACTTCCTTGTCTCGAAAACCGTTCTTGCCGTGCCATCTGACATGACCACGGCACTGCTGTCGAGGGACAGGTCACGGAACAGGTCACTTGTGACCGGTTGTCAGGAGTGGCACCTGGCCAGCGGATTCGAGGAAGTCGTACGGTGGATGACGTGGATGACTCGCGCGACCGGTTCGCCGTCTACGGTCCTGCGGCAGCGGTGCCCGAGGCGCCCGCGCTCCGGGCCTGGCACACGGCGGTGTCGATCGGGGACGGGCTGGCGCTGGTGACGACCGTGCGCTCGCACCCGTCGAACACCGATGCGCTGAACCGGACCTACCGGCCCGGCGAGATCAACTGGAACGGGAGCCCGCTGCGGCGGCTGTCGGCCGGCGGAGGCTCCAACGGCCGGGTCACCGAAAGCCACGAGCTCTTCGAACTCCCGCCCGGCGACCTGCCGGAGGCGATCGAGCTGACCGTCCACACCACCGACGGCACGCCGCACACCACTCGCCTCCGGCGGCTGTAGGTCACAGCAAGGGCGTTGTTGTGGACTGGAGTTCGGTCAGGAACGCTGACCAGGCGTCAGGAGTGAAGACGAGCGCCGGCCCGTCGGGGTCCTTGGAGTCCCGCACGGCGGGGTGGGCGAGGGCGACTTCGACGCAGTCGTTGGCGGTGCCACCGCTGTAGGAGGACTTGCGCCATTGAGTTCGGGGCATCATGGCGGCAGGGTACGAGCGGGGTGGGCGACGCGGCTAGAGGTCGCCGGCCTTCAGTGCGGAGACGAAGGATGACCAGGCGTCAGCGGCGAAGGTGAGGGCCGGGCCGTTGGGGTCCTTGGAGTCGCGAACCGGGAGCAAGCTCGTTAGGCCGTCTGCAACTTCGACGCAGTTGTTGCCCCCGGCGCCGCTGTAGCTCGACTTACGCCACGAGATGCCGTGGTCCGCGCTCATGTGCGTAGTCCCTTCGCGACTGACTTGACCAGCCCCAGGGACTCGTCGAAGGAATGTGCCCTGGCCGTAAGGAGACTGTAGCGCATCTCAAGGTCAGCAACCGCGACTGGATCATCGATCAACTGGCCGTAGGAAGGGCCCTCCTGGTAAGCCACCGGAGGCGCATCCGCGAATGCCATGAGCTTGAGGTTCCCCTCAAGGAGGGAGTGCGCCCCTGCGGAGAACGGCACCACCTGGAGCAGGATGGCGGACTCCTCGGACAGATGCACAAGGTGGTCAAGCTGTAGGGCCATTTCCTCGCGGCTGCCGATGATGCGTCGGATGGCCGCCTCGTCAATGGTGACCCACAACTTCGGCCTTGTTGCCCGCTCAGGGGCTGTGTAGATCTCGGAGCGAGCCATGCGCATGGCTACGAGGGCGTTAATCTCCCCCTTGGTGAGGAACGGGAAGGCTACTCGGTTCAGCTCCCTGGCGTAGCTCTCGGTCTGGAAGAGCCCTGGAATGACCTGCCCGCTGTACTCCGTGATCATCGTCGCCGACTTTTCCAACTCCGCAGCGGCTGCGAAGTAGTCGTCGTACGGCGAGTCGTTCTCCAGCCTCTTGCACATCCGGGCGAAGAGCCCGTTGGTCTTCAGCACCTCGTCAAGCTTCGCCGCCATCTCAGGTAGCGGCCGCCGCACGGCGTTCTCAAGTTGGCCGATGAACGAGCCGGTGCAGAACACCAGCTTGCCCAAATCCTGCTGGGTCAGCCCCATTTGCTCCCGGTGGAACTTCAACTCCGCGCCGAAGAACCGCCAGCCGAACTTCCACTGACCGAACCCGTTCTCCCTCACCCCGGCCACCCCTTCCAACAACGTCCTCTGTTGCCCGTGCCCCCCTGGCGTGGCTCGCCCCCAACTCGCCATCGTGGAACCGCAAACCCCACTGTGCCCCGAGGGAGGCGCCCCCATGTTCGAAGTCCCCGACAAACCACCCGGAGGAGTTGTCGTCCAGGACTGCTGGTTGCCCGCCAGCACCCGTTCCCCCGCCCACGCCCGCCGCGTCGTCCGTGACGTCCTCTCCCGCGTCAAGGGCGGCCAGCGGTTCGCCGAGCACGGATCGCTGCTGGTCACGGAGCTCGTCACCAACGCCGTCCTGCACGGCGCCAGGCGCGGCACCTTGATCTACCTCAGGGTAGTGCTCACCGACACGCTGCTCCTCGAAGTCCACGACATCGGCGCCGGCCTGCCCGTTCCCCGTGCGGACCTCCCGGCCGACGCCACCTGCGGGCGCGGCCTGTTGCTCGTCCAACGGCTCGCGCTGCGCTGGGGCTGCCGGCCCCGGGGTGAGGGCTACCTCGGGAAGGCGGTGTGGTGCGAGTGCGCTCCGGCGGAGGAGGCATAGCAAAGGCTGCGGCCCCGGTTCCACAGGAACCGGGGCCGCAGCCGTCAACTCAAGCCGAGCGAGTCGACCTGTTACTTCGTCAGGTCAGGACCCGTCGCCGCCACCGCGGCCGGGGTGTCGGCCACGGCCGACTTCTCCTCGCCGCGGAAGGTGAACTTCGCTTCCTTGCCCTCGCCCTCGACGCCGACGACCACGATGTGGCCGGCGCGCAGTTCGCCGAAGAGGATCTTCTCGGACAGGTGGTCCTCGATCTCGCGCTGGATGGTGCGGCGCAGCGGACGGGCACCGAGCAGCGGGTCGTAGCCGCGCTTGGCCAGCAGCTTCTTGGCCTCGATGCTGAGCTCCAGGCCCATGTCGCGGTCCTTGAGCCGGGAGTCCACCTTGTCGATCATCAGGTCGACGATCTGGATGATGTCCTCTTCCGACAGCTGGTGGAAGACGACGATGTCATCGACACGGTTCAGGAACTCGGGGCGGAAGTGCTGCTTGAGCTCCTCGCCGACCTTCGCCTTCATCCGCTCGTACCCGGTCTGGGTGTCCCCGGTGGCCGCGAAGCCCAGGCCGAAGCCCTTCGAGATGTCCCGGGTGCCCAGGTTGGTGGTCATGATGATGACGGTGTTCTTGAAGTCCACCACTCGGCCCTGGGAGTCGGTCAGGCGACCGTCCTCCAGGATCTGCAGCAGCGAGTTGAAGATGTCCGGGTGGGCCTTCTCGACCTCGTCGAAGAGGACGACCGAGAACGGCTTGCGGCGCACCTTCTCGGTGAGCTGGCCGCCCTCCTCGTAGCCCACGTATCCGGGCGGGGAGCCGAACAGCCGGGAGACGGTGTGCTTCTCGCTGAACTCCGACATGTCGAGGGAGATCAGCGCGTCCTCGTCGCCGAACAGGAACTCGGCCAGCGTCTTGGACAGCTCGGTCTTACCGACGCCGGACGGGCCGGCGAAGATGAACGACCCACCGGGGCGCTTCGGGTCCTTGAGGCCCGCACGCGTGCGCCGGATGGCCTGCGAGAGCGCCTTGATGGCGTCCTTCTGGCCGATGACGCGCTTGTGCAGCTCGTCCTCCATGCGCAGCAGCCGGGAGGACTCCTCCTCGGTCAGCTTGAAGACCGGGATGCCGGTCGCGGTGGCCAGGACCTCGGCGATGAGCTCCTCGTCCACCTCCGCGACGACGTCCATGTCGCCGGCCTTCCACTCCTTCTCGCGCTTCGCCTTCGCGTTCAGGAGCTGCTTCTCGTCGTCACGCAGCGAGGCGGCCTTCTCGAAGTCCTGCGCGTCGATCGCGCTCTCCTTCTCCCGGCGCACCGCGGCGATCTTCTCGTCGAACTCGCGCAGGTCCGGCGGCGCGGTCATCCGGCGGATGCGCATCCGCGAACCGGCCTCGTCGATCAGATCGATGGCCTTGTCCGGCAGGAAGCGGTCCGAGATGTACCGGTCGGCCAGCGTCGCGGCGGCGACCAGGGCGGCGTCCGTGATGGAGACCCGGTGGTGGGCCTCGTACCGGTCGCGCAGACCCTTGAGGATCTCGATGGTGTGCGGCAGCGACGGCTCGGCGACCTGGATCGGCTGGAAGCGGCGCTCCAGCGCGGCGTCCTTCTCCAGGTGCTTGCGGTACTCGTCGAGCGTGGTGGCACCGATGGTCTGCAGCTCGCCGCGGGCCAGCATCGGCTTGAGGATGCTGGCGGCGTCGATCGCGCCCTCGGCGGCGCCCGCGCCGACCAGGGTGTGCAGCTCGTCGATGAACAGGATGATGTCGCCGCGGGTGCGGATCTCCTTGAGCACCTTCTTCAGGCGCTCCTCGAAGTCACCGCGGTAGCGGGAGCCGGCCACCAGGGCACCGAGGTCAAGTGTGTAGAGCTGCTTGTCCTTGAGCGTCTCCGGGACCTCGCCCTTGACGATCGCCTGGGCCAGGCCCTCCACGACGGCGGTCTTGCCGACACCGGGCTCACCGATCAGCACCGGGTTGTTCTTGGTGCGGCGGGACAGCACCTGCATGACCCGCTCGATCTCCTTCTCGCGCCCGATCACCGGGTCGAGCTTGGTCTCGCGGGCGGCCTGCGTGAGGTTGCGGCCGAACTGGTCGAGGACCAAGGAGGTGGAGGGGGTGCCCTCGGCGGGGCCGCCCGCGGTGGCGGACTCCTTGCCGCCGCCCTGGTAACCGGAGAGCAGCTGGATGACCTGCTGCCGCACCCGGTTGAGATCGGCACCCAGCTTCACCAGGACCTGGGCGGCGACGCCCTCGCCCTCGCGGATGAGGCCGAGCAGGATGTGCTCGGTGCCGATGTAGTTGTGGCCGAGCTGAAGGGCCTCGCGGAGCGACAGCTCCAGGACCTTCTTGGCCCGGGGGGTGAAGGGGATGTGGCCGGACGGGGCCTGCTGGCCCTGCCCGATGATCTCCTCGACCTGCTGGCGGACCGCCTCAAGAGAGATCCCGAGGCTCTCCAAGGCCTTAGCGGCGACACCCTCGCCCTCGTGGATCAGGCCCAGGAGGATGTGCTCGGTGCCGATGTAGTTGTGGTTGAGCATCCGGGCTTCTTCCTGAGCCAGGACGACAACCCGCCGCGCGCGGTCGGTGAACCTCTCGAACATCGTTAATCGCTCCTCAGAGCGGTCGGGCAGTTCGGGGACTGTCCCCGCCCTGTCCTTCCGCATGCTAGTCCCGCTCAGCGGCGCGGCCCACGTAGTTCCCCGTGCGGTGTGCACGGGATATCTGGCTGCGCGACCAGCCGACACCCTTCCCAACCTGGTGTTGGGAGACGGTGTTCCCGCCAGCGCGGCCGATGCACGTGTTCCCGCTACGCCAATGGCGAACACGGCCCGGGCCGGAGCCCGGTGAACCACAGCGCCTACCGTCCCACCTGCATTCATACCGGAAATTCCGGCTGTTCTCGTGCAGTTTCCCCGGTGGCGTTGTTCGCCAGGCGAGAAGTCCGCCCGGCCGGGCCCCGGGTGACGGGGGTTCAGTGTGCGGCGGGCGGGGGCGGTGTGCCCCAGCCGTGGCCGGACGGCGGCCCGGTGGGGCCAACGGGGTGCTCCGGCGTGACCGTGCCGCTGGTCCAGCGTTGCACAGTCCGTGCGCGTTCCCCCGACCCCAGCCGACCGCCGGTGCTGCCCGACGCCCGCCGCCCGCCCCGCGGACGGAGCGGGCGGGTACGGCCACGGGGCGCGGGGGGAGACCCCCCGCACCCCGTCGTGGGCGCCGGCCGGACCGGCCCTCGGCACGGTCGCGGCAGCAGCTCAGGAAGCGGCCTGGGCCGCCTCGTAGGCCTCGCGCACGTTGCTCGGCACGCGACCGCGGTCGTTCACGGTGAAGCCGTTGTCCTTCGCCCACGTGCGGATCTTCGCCGTGTCCGCGCTGCCGGAGGCCGGGCGGGCGGCGGCACGCCCGCTGGTGCGGCGGGCGCTGGTGAGCCGGCCGCTCTGCTTGCGGCCCTTTTCGACGTACGGAGCGAGCAGGTTGCGCAGCTTCTCCGCGTTGCCGGACTTCAGGTCGATCTCGTAGGCAACGCCGTCGAGGGCGAACGTCACCGTCTCGTCCGCCGAACCGCCGTCGAGATCGTCTTCAAGAATGACCTGCACCCTCTGTGCCACGGGACTCCCTTTCCGCTTAACGATCCAATGCCTTGAGGAAAGGAAACCGCCTTTTCTCGAAAAACACAAACCCCGGGCTGTTCGAGCGAGTGCGCCATGCGCGCCGCCGCAAGTCCGCGCGCCCCGGTTCAGAGGTGCAGCAGCATGCGGGAGTTGCCCAGGGTGTTGGGCTTCACCCGCTCCAGGTCGAGGAACTCCGCCACTCCTTCGTCGTAGGAGCGAAGGAGTTCTTCATACACTTCCGTAGCGATGACGCCGGGGTCTGTCGTACCATCATCGGTTTCCCCGATCTCGACGAAGCCGTGTTTCGCGAAGAAGGGCACCTCGAACGTCAGGCAGAAAATCCGACGTACGCCCAACCAGCGCGCGGTCTGCAGCAGCTTCTCCAACAGGACGTGCCCGATCCCGTGACCGCGCACGACCGGATCGACCGCCAGGGTGCGGACCTCGGCGAGATCCTCCCACATCACGTGCAGCGCACCGCAGGCAACCACGCTGCCGTCGTCGTCGCGTTCGGCCACCCAGAACTCCTGGATGGATTCGAACAGTGTGACTGTGGGCTTGTCGAGCAGAATGCCGTCCTGCGAGTAGGCGTCGATGAGCCGCCGCACGGCCCGTACATCACTGGTCCGCGCCCGGCGGATGGTGACCTCCATGGCGGGACGTTATCGCGTCGCCGGCGGCTCCTGGGGACCGGCCACCCGCAGGGCGTCCGCCAGCGCCTCGCGCTGCGGGGCCGACATCATGCCGAAGAAGTGCACCAGCGCGGCGGCCGGATTGTCACTGGTCGCCCAGGCCTCGTGCATCAGCGCGGCGGTGTAGGCCTCACGGGTCGCCACCGGCGCATATCGATAGGCGCGGCCGTCGCGTTCCCGGCGCAGCCAGCCCTTTCGATAGAGCTTGTCGAGCACGGTCATCACGGTCGTGTAGGCGATTTCGCGATCGGACCGCAGATCGAGCAGCACCTCGCGAACCGTGACCGGGCGGTTCCACTCCCACACCCGGGTCATCACGGCGTTCTCCAGTTCGCCCAGCGGCCGGACCATATGACCACTTTAGGGATATTTGTCGGGTGAATGCCGAAGGCGCGGGGAGAACGGCGGGGGAGAACGGCGGGGAGAACGCCGCCGGGCCGCCCTCCCGGATGAACGGGAAGGCGGCCCGGCGCAGCGTGCAGGGGGAACGGACTACTTCGCGGAGTCCGCCTGGGCGGCCCGCACCATCGCCTCGGCGGCGATGTCCTCCTTGCCCTTCTGGGAACCGCCCTGGCTGCGGATGATGGCCCGCACCAGGAAACCGAAGCCGATGGCCATCACCAGCGGCGGCACGATCGCACTCACGTACTGCATCGGATCACTCCTCCTCGGACTTGCCGGACTCGGTCTTGCCCTCCGGCTTCGCGGATTCCGGCTTCGTGACTTCCGGCTTCACCAGCGGGAAGAGCACCGTCTCGCGGATGTTCTTGCCGGTGAGCAGCATGATCAGGCGGTCGACCCCGAGGCCGAGCCCGCCGGTGGGCGGCATCGCGTACTCCAGCGCGCGCAGGAAGTCCTCGTCCACCTGCATCGCCTCGACGTCGCCGCCGGCCGCGAGCAGCGACTGCGCGGTCAGCCGGGCCCGCTGCTCGACCGGGTCGATCAGCTCGGAGTAGGCGGTGCCGATCTCGGTGCCGAAGATCACCAGGTCCCACTTCTCCGCCACGCCCGCGATCGAGCGGTGCTGGCGGGTCAGCGGCGAGACCTCGGTCGGGTAGTCCTTCAGGAAGGTCGGGCGGACCGCGTTCTCCTCCAGCAGCCGCTCGATCATCTCCAGCACGATCTGGCCGTGGCCCCACTCCTTCTCGTAGGGCACGCCGGCCGCGTCGCAGAGCTTGCGCAGCTCCTCCACCGAGGTGTCCGGGGTGACCTCGGAGCCGATCCGCTGCGAGATGCCCGGGTAGACGCTGATCTCCTCCCAGGGCTCGGCGAGGTCGATCTCGTGCTCCACGCCGTGCGGGTCGGTGCCGCGGACCACGGTGGTGCCCAGCGCGTCCCTGGCGGCGTTGATCACGATCGCCCGGATCAGCTCGGCCTGGGTGTTGTAGTCGCCGTACGCCTCGTAGGACTCCAGCGCGGTGAACTCCGGGTTGTGGGTCGCGTCGGCGCCCTCGTTGCGGAAGTTCCGGTTGATCTCGAAGACCTTCTCGGCCCCGCCGACCACCAGGCGCTTCAGGTAGAGCTCGGTGGCGATCCGCAGGTAGAGGTCGATGTCGTAGGCGTTGATGTGCGTGACGAACGGGCGGGCGTTCGCGCCGCCGTGGATCGGCTGCAGCATCGGGGTCTCGACTTCGAGGTAGCCGCGCTCCTCGTAGGTGTTGCGGATCGAGCGCACCACCTTGGAGCGCAGCTGCAGCATCTCGCGCGCCTCGGGGTTGACGATCAGGTCCACGTACCGCTGGCGGACCCGGGCCTCCGGGTCGGTCAGGCCCTTGTGCTTGTCCGGCAGCGGGCGCAGGCACTTGGCGGTCAGCGCCCAGCTGTCCACCAGCACGCTCAGCTCACCGCGCTTTGAGGTGATCACCTCGCCCTCGACGCCCACCTGGTCGCCCAGGTCGATGTCGGTCTTCCAGGCCGCCAGCCGCTCCTCGCCCAGCTTGTCCAGGGAGAGCATCACCTGGAGGTCGCCCGAACCGTCCCGCAGGGTGGCGAAGCAGAGCTTGCCGCCGGTGCGCGAGAGCACCACCCGGCCGGTCACGCCGGCCCGCTCGCCGGTCGCGACGTCGGCCTCCAGGCCGGTGTGCTTCGCGCGCAGGTCGGCGATGGTGGTGGTCCGGGGGAAGCCGACCGGGTACGGATCGATGCCGGCTTCGCGCAGGCGGTCGAGCTTCTCGCGCCGGACGCGCATCTGCTCGGGGAGGTCATCGGTCGCGGGGGTGCTCTGAACGCTCACCGCACCAGAGTAGCGAGCAGAACGCGGGGCCCCGTCACCGGCCAGCGGCGCGGTGTCGGGGCCCCGGAGGGAGTCGGCTCAGCTCGTGCGGCGACGGCGCGCGTACAGCACCGCGCCGGCGCCGGCCAGCAGCACCGCACCGCCGACCGCGGCCAGCGGCGCGGCGTCGGACCCGCCACCGGTGAAGGCGAGCGCCTTGCCGGAGTCGGCGTCCTTGGTGTCGGCGGGGTTGGTGGAGTTCTCGCTGGGGGCGGCGGAGGCGCTCACGGCGGTGATCGGGGCACCGGCGGGCTGGGCGCCGAGGGCGACCAGGACCGCGTTGTTCGCCGGGTTCGGGTCGAACGCCAGCTGCGGGTCCTGCGGGTTGGCCTCGTCCTCGTTCTGGAAGCTCACCCGGGCGTTGCCGGCGGTCGACCCGCCGGTCAGCTTCAGCCCGAACGGGAAGGTCTGCTGGTAGCCGTCCCGGACCAGCCAGGTGGTGTCGCACGCGTAGGCCGCGGTCTTGTCGTTGAGCTGCTCCGAGTGGCAGCCGGTCGGGACCTTGGTCACCTGGACGCCCTGCGGGAGGACCAGGCGCACGTCCGCCGGGTTCTCGCCGGAGTGGCTGTTGATGATCGCGCCGGGGCCGTTGTTCTGCAGTCCGACGGTCAGGGTGCCCTGGGTGCCGTCACCGTTCGGGGCCCAGTTGCCCAGCGCGGCGAAGTCGGCGGTGTTGTCGGCCTGCACCCCGAAGTAGGTCTGCCGGTCGTACTGGTGGCGCGGGCCCTTGAGGAAGGCGTCGTCGCTGATCGCGGTCGCGGTGAGCGGGGCGGCGCCGCCCTTCTGGAACGAGTCGGCCTTGCGCCAGAGCGGTGCCTGGGCGCCCGGCGCGTCCTCGGCGGGCTCCACGTTGACCAGCACGTCCATGCCGACCAGGCTGCTCGCCGTCTGCAGGGCGATCGGGTCGAGCCGGTAGACCTGGCCGACGGCGGCCGGCAGGTCGAGCGTGCAGATCGCGAGGCGGTTGGACATCTCCGGCTTCTCGCCGACGTTGCTGCCCGTCGTCGCCGCGTACTCGCAGTTCGACGGCAGCTTCGAGTGGTCCATGCCCGCACCGGCGAAGTCCAGGCCCTCGCCGGCCTCCAGCTCCACCACGACCTTGCTGGTCGGCAGCTGGCCCACGTTGGCGAACTCGATCGGCATCGGGACGGTGCTGCCCGGCTTCACGTGGGTGGCCGGGGCGATGTCCTTGACCTTCAGGTCGGGGCCGCCGACCGTGATCCGGAGGTCCTGGCTCACGCTGGTCGCGTCCGACGAGGTCTCGGTGACGTGCAGCAGCGCGCTGGCGCCGGGCTTCACCCCGGCGGCCGCCGTCAGCCAGAGGTTCGTGGTCATGTTGATCTTGTCGAAGTTGAGGTCGCCCACCTCACAGGTGACGACCGCTCCGCTGGTCGGGCAGCCGGGGCCGCCGGCTCCGCTCCTGGAGTGGAGGTCGGCGACGCCGGCCAGCGCCGACGTGTCGAAGCTGACCTTCACGTCGTGCACCGGGGCGCTGCCGGTCCGGCCGATGTTCACGGGCAGGACGCTGTTCGGGTCCGACGACGGATCGGCGGGCGCGGTCAGCGGCAGCTGGAGCGAGTTGGGCAGGAAGAGCTGCAGCTGGGCGCCGGCCGCGTGGGCCGGGAGTGCGGTGATGCCCGCCGTCAGCACGGCGGCGATGGTGGCGGTGCCGAGTGCGGTGGCGCGGCGTGCGCGTGCGGAGTGCACGGTGGTCCCCCTGGATGAGATGAGTTGTGCTCGACCGGACCCTAGCTAGGGTGCGGACCGGGCAAACCGGTCATCAGGGGGCAGTACCGAGCGAAGGGTTCATGAGCTTTAAGGAATCGTGACCATCAGTTGCCCATGAACCCATCACACTGTCGACAAGTCGTTGTCGGACCGTCAGACCGTCGGGCCGTCAGCCGGTCCCCGTGGCCAGCTCCTGCTCCTCCGGGGCACTCGACTCGGCCTCGGGCGAGTCGGGGTGCTGCGGGGGGCGGGGGCGGCGGGCGAAGAGCTCGGCGGGGGTGGGGATGCGGGTGGACGCGGCGGCGGGGGCCGGGCGGCGCGGTTCGCTGGTCATGGGGATCGGTCCTTCCGAGCGGTTGGGGCTGCGGTCGGGGCTGCGGTCGGGGCTGGGAACGGCCGTCAGGTGGCGCGGCGGCGGGGCGGTGGCGCGGGCCAGGCGCTCCCGGACCGCGGCCTCGGCCAGCGCGTGGCAGCGCCCGGCCAGCCGGGAGCGGCGCTGGCGTTCGGTCGAGCCGCAGGGCTGGCGGGTGAGGGCGCGCAGGGCGGAGAGGTCGTCGGGTTCCGGGAGGTAGCCGTCGGTGACGGCCTCCTCCAGGCGTTCCAGGTAGCCGGTGGCGCTGCCGGGCAGGGCGGTCCGGTAGCGGATCAGCTCGGCCCGCAGGAAGACGCGCAGCCGGCCGCCTTCGAGGACGGCCTCGTCGATCGCCTCGGTCAGCCTGAGCGCCTCCTGGACGTCCTCGGCCCAGAGCAGGGCCAGGTCGGCGCCGAGCGGTAGCTGGGCGGGGATGGCGGGGTGGAGGGCCTGGGCGAGGGCACGGCGCAGCACGCGCACTTCGTCGGCGCTGAAGGCCATGCCGCCGCGGGACCCGTGTGGCGTAGGCATGAGTTGACACTACGTGAGGAATATCCGATTTGTCGGAAGCCTCGCGCAGTGTCAACCTCGGTTGGTCCGGCCGGGGGTCGATCAGGTGGTGGGCTTGTTCCGTTCGTAGACCAGCCGCAGCCCGATCAGGGTCAGCCAGGGCTCGTGCACGTCGATCGAGTCCGCCTCGCCGAGCACCAGCGGGGCCAGCCCGCCGGTGGCGATCACCTGCACGTCCTCCGGGTCGGTCGGCGACAGCTCCTTGGCCATCCGGCCGACCAGCCCGTCCACCTGCCCGGCGAAGCCGTACAGCACCCCGGACTGCATGCCCTCCACGGTGTTCTTGCCGATCACGTTGCGCGGCCGGGCCAGCTCGATCTTGCGCAGCTGGGCGCCGCGCACCCCGAGCGCGTCCACCGAGATCTCGATGCCCGGGGCGATCGCGCCGCCCACGTAGTCGCCGCGCTCGTTGATCGCGTCGAAGGTGGTGGCGGTGCCGAAGTCGACCACGATGCACGGTCCCCCGTACAGGTGGTTGGCGGCCAGCGCGTTGACGATCCGGTCCGCGCCGACCTCCTTCGGGTTGTCCATCAGCACGTGCACCCCGGTCTTCACCCCGGGCGCCACCAGCACCGCGGGCACGTCGCCGTAGTAACGGCGGGTCACCTCGCGCAGCTCGTGCAGCACCGCGGGCACCGAGGAGCAGATCGCCAGACCGTCGACGTTCTGGGCGTGCGGCCCCATCAACCCGTTCATCAGCACCGCCAGTTCGTCGGCGGTGCGGCGCGGGTCGGTGGAGATCCGCCAGTGTTCGACGACCTCCTCGCCCTCGAACAGGCCGAGCGTGGTCTGGGTGTTGCCGACGTCGATGGTCAGGAGCATGGGGCCGCTTTCTCCAGGGGGTGACGCGCGGTCAGGGCGACGTGTGGTCAGGAGCGCAGGTCCAGGCCGATGTCCAGGATCGGCGCCGAGTGGGTCAGGGCACCGACCGCCAGGAAGTCGACCCCGGTCTCGGCGACCTCGCGGGCGTTGGCCAGGGTCAGCCCGCCGGAGGACTCCAGCTTCGCCCGGCCGGCCACCAGCTCGACCGCCTGCTTCAGCTGCTCCACCGTGAAGTTGTCCAGCAGGATCAGGTCCGCCCCGGCCTCCAGCACCGGCGGGATCTGCTCCAGGGTGTCCACCTCGACCTCCACCGGCAGCTCCGGGTAGGCGGCCCGGACGGCCAGGAAGGCCTCGGCCACGCCGCCCGCGGCGATCACGTGGTTGTCCTTGATCAGCGCCGCGTCGCTCAGCGCCATCCGGTGGTTGGCCCCGCCGCCGCAGCGCACCGCGTACTTCTGCAGCGCGCGCAGGCCCGGGTGGGTCTTGCGGGTGTCCCGGACCACCGCGCCGGTGCCCTCCAGCGCGTCCGCCCACTGCCGGGTCGCGGTGGCGATGCCGGACAGGTGGCAGAGCAGGTTGAGCGCGCTGCGCTCGGCCGTCAGCAGGTCGCGGGTGCGGCTGCGCACCGAGAGCAGCACCTGGCCGGCCTCGACCCGGTCGCCGTCCTCGACGTGCCGCTCGACCTCGAACTCCTCCTCGCAGATCAGCGAGACCACGGCCTCGGCGATCCGCAGGCCGGCCACCGTGCCGGCCTCCCGGGCGGTGAAGTCGGCGGTGGCCACCGCGTCGGCCGGCACGGTCGCCACCGAGGTGACGTCCTCGCCGCCGGCCAAGTCCTCGGCCAGCGCCAGGGTGGCGATGTCCTCGACCTCGACCGGGTCCAGGCCGGCCTCCTCCAGCAGCTCGGCCAGCGCCGGGTCCAGCCCGGTCTCGTAGCCCTCGCCGTCGCCGCAGGCGCAGCCGTCCCCGCAGCCCGCATCGGCCATCGGGAGTTCCTCGTGGGTGTGGGTCATGGTCCTCAGTGCTCCTCGGTGACGTGCAGGCCGTCCGCGTCCAGGGTGGTGATCAGGTGGTGCCGCCAGTGGGCGTCGTCCCGCTCGGGGAAGTCCTCGCGCCAGTGGCCGCCCCGGGTCTCGGTGCGCCGCTCGGCCGCGCCGACCAGCGCGGTGGCGACCAGCAGCAGGTTGGCCGCCTCCCAGGTCTCCACCCGGGGGTCGGCCGGCTTCTGCTCGGCGGCGTCCGCGGCGGCGCCGGCCGCCAGCTCCGCCAGCCCGGCCCGGGTGGCGGCCATCGAGTCGGCCGAGCGCAGCACCCCGGCGCCGCGGGACATCAGCTGCTGGATCGCCGCCCGGGCCTCCGGGGCCGGCAGCGGCACGGTCGCCGCGGCGCGGGCCGCCGCCACGTCGACCTGACGCTGCGCCAGCTCGCCGGCCCGGTACCGGGCGGCCAGGTCGGCGGCGATCCGCTCGGCGAAGACCAGGCCCTCCAGCAGCGAGTTGGAGGCCAGCCGGTTGGCGCCGTGCACCCCGGTGCAGGCCACCTCGCCGCAGGCGTACAGGCCGGGCACCGAGGTGCGGCCGTGCAGGTCGGTGCGGACGCCGCCGGCGGCGTGGTGCGCGGCCGGGGCGATCGGGATCAGCCCGGTCACCGGGTCGATGCCGTGCTCCCGGCAGGCGGCCAGGATGGTCGGGAAGCGCTCGGCCCACATCTCGGCGCCGAAGTGCCGCCCGTCCAGGTACATGTGCTCGGCGCCCAGCTCCTGCATCCGCCGGATGATCGCCTTGGCCACCACGTCGCGCGGCGCAAGCTCCGCCAGCTCGTGCTGCCCGAGCATGAACCGCACGCCGTCGGCGTCGACCAGGTGGGCGCCCTCGCCGCGGACCGCCTCGGAGACCAGCGGCTGCTGGCCCTCGGCCTCCGGGCCGAGCCAGAGCACGGTCGGGTGGAACTGGACGAACTCCAGGTCGGCCGCCGCCGCGCCGGCCCGCAGCGCCAGCGCCACGCCGTCGCCGGTGGAGACCGCCGGGTTGGTGGTCGCGGAGAACACCTGGCCGATGCCGCCGGTGGCCAGCACCACGGCCGGGGCCAGGATCGCGCCCACCCCGTCGCGCTGGCCCTCGCCCATCACGTGCAGGGTCAGGCCGGCCGTGCGGCCCTCGGCGTCCTTCAGCAGGTCCAGCACCAGGGCGTGCTCGACCAGCTCCATCTCCGGGTCGTTGCGCACGGCCTCGACCAGGGCGCGGGATATCTCCGCCCCGGTGGCGTCGCCGCCCGCGTGCACGATCCGGTTGCGGTGGTGCCCGCCCTCGCGGGTCAGCAGGATCTCGCCCTCGGCGTCGGTGTCGAACAGCGCGCCCGCCCCGATCAGCCGGCGCACCGCGCCCGGCCCCTCGGTGACCAGCAGGCGCACGGCCTCCTCGTCGCAGACGCCGGCGCCGGCCACCAGGGTGTCGGCCAGGTGCTGCTCGGGGGTGTCGCCCTCGCCCAGCGCGGCGGCCACGCCGCCCTGGGCCCAGCGGGTGGAGCCGTCGTCGAGCATCGCCTTGGTGACCACGGTCACCCGCAGCCCGGCCTGGCGGGCTCCGAGCGCGGCGGTCAGCCCGGCCACCCCGGAGCCGACCACGACCACGTCGGTGGTCGAGGTCCAGCCGGGGGCGGGGGCTGCGAGTCGGTGGGTCACGGCACTGCTCCTAGCGGGTGTGCACGGCGTCGCCGCGCAGCGTCTCGGTGCCCGGCAGCGCCTCGGCCGGGTCGGCGCCGGTGCCGGTGATCCGGTTCTCGGCGTCCACGAAGACCACCTTGGGCTGGTACGACCTGGCCTCGGCGGTGTCCATCTGCCCGTAGGCGATCAGGATCACCAGGTCGCCGGGGTGCACCAGCCGGGCGGCGGCGCCGTTGATGCCTATCACACCGGTGCCGCGGGGCCCGGCGATGGTGTAGGTCTCCAGCCGGGCGCCGTTGTTGATGTCGACGATGTGGACCAGCTCGCCGGCCAGGATGTCGGCGGCGTCCAGCAGGTCCTCGTCGACGGTCACCGAGCCGACGTAGTGCAGGTCGGCCTGGGTCACCGTGGCGCGGTGGATCTTGGACTTGAACATGGTGCGGAGCATGGTCACGCCTCTCCTTCTGAGTGCATGCCTGGGGATTGCCTGGTGCGGTCAGCGCACGATGATGCGGACGTTGTCGATCAGCCGGGTGGCGCCCACCTTGGCGGCCAGCGCCAGCACGGCCTCGCCCTGGAAGTCGTCCGGCGCCTCGGTGAAGTCGTGCGGGTCGATCAGCGCCAGGTAGTCCAGCTCGATTCCCGGCGCCCCGGCCAGCACCTCGCCGGCGGCGGCACGGACCGCCGCCGGGCCCTGCGCGGCCGCGTCCCGGCCGGCGAACAGCGCCTTCGACAGCACCAGCGCCTGCTCCCGCTCGCCCTCGGAGAGGTAGCGGTTGCGCGAGGACAGGGCCAGGCCGTCGGCCTCCCGCACGGTCGGCACGCCGACCACCTCGACGTCGAAGTCCAGGTCGGCCACCATCCGCTGGACGATCGCCAGCTGCTGGGCGTCCTTCTCGCCGAAGAAGGCGTAGTCCGGGTCGGTGATGTGCAGCAGCTTGGCCACCACGGTCAGCACCCCGTCGAAGTGGCCCGGGCGGGTCGCGCCCTCGAACCGCTCGCCCATCGGGCCGGCGGTCAGCCGCACCTGCGGGTCGCCGTTCGGGTAGACCTCCTCCGGCAGCGGGGCGAAGACCACGTCGGCGCCGGCCTCCTCGGCCAGCCGGACGTCGGCGGCCAGGGTGCGCGGGTAGCGGTCCAGGTCCTCGCCGGCGCCGAACTGCAGCGGGTTGACGAAGACCGTCACCGCCACCCGGCCGTCCTGGCCGACCTGCCGGCGGGCCGCCCGGACCAGCGCGGCGTGGCCCTCGTGCAGCGCGCCCATGGTCATCACCACGGCGTTGTCCACCGGGCTCTCGTCCGGCCAGAACGCGGACTCGAAGTCGTCCACGGTGTGGGTCAGCTGGGTGCTGCGCTGCTTCGCTGCGGGCTTCGGGCGGGCCATCAGATCTCCTCGTTGAGTACGTCGAGCAGCGAGGCCGCCGCTTCTTCCTTCAGCGTCCCGTGGGCCAGGGCCCGCTGGGCGGTGGCCTTCGCCATCGCCCGGTAGGCGGCCGGGATGTCCGGGGACACCGTACTGAGCTGGTCCAGGTGGCGGCGCACCGTGCCGGTGTCGCCGCGGGCGACCGGGCCGGTCAGCGCCGCGTCGCCGGAGCGCAGGCTGTTGTCCAGCGCGGCGCCCAGCAGCGGGCCGAGCAGCCGGCCCGGCTCGGCCACGCCGGCCGTGCCCAGCAGCTCCATCGCCTGCGCGACCAGGGTGACCAGGTGGTTCGCGCCGTGCGCCAGGGCGGTGTGGTAGAGCGGGCGGACCGCCTCGGGGATCCACTCCGGCTCGCCGCCCATCTCCACCACCAGGGCCTCGGCCACCGGCCGCAGCTCCGGCGGCGCCGTCACCCCGAAGGGGCAGCCGGCCAGCCGGGCCAGGTCCACCGAGGTGCCGGTGAAGGTCATCGCCGGGTGCAGCGCCAGCGGCAGCGCACCGGCCCGGGCGGCCGGCTCCAGCACCGCCACGCCGTGCGCGCCCGAGGTGTGCACCAGCAGCTGGCCGGGGCGGATCGCACCGGTCGACGCCAGACCGGCGACCAGGTCGGCCAGCGCGTCGTCCGGCACGGTGAGCAGCACCAGGTCGGCGGCGGCCAGCACCTGAGGGGGCGTCACCAGGCGCACCCCGGGCAGCAGCGCCTCGGCCCGGCGCACCGAGGCGTTGGACACGCCGGAGGCGGCCACCACGTGGTGGCCGGCCAGCTGCAGGGCGGCGCCCAGCGCGGGGCCCACCCGGCCGGTGCCGACCACGCCGACGGCCAGCCGGGCCGGTCGGTCGGCGGGATCGGTGGGGTCGGAGGAGTCGAAGGGGTGGTCCCAGGTGCTCACGGCGTTCCAGTCCTCTACGGGTACCAGACGGTCCGTCCCATCCTACGGCCCCGCGGCGGCGGCCCCGGTGGCCCGTCCCTCAGTGGCCGCCGGCCTTGAGCAGCCCGGCCTCGTAGGCCAGCACCACCGCCTGCACCCGGTCGCGCAGGCCCAGCTTGGCCAGGATCCGGCCGACGTGGGTCTTCACGGTCGCCTCGGAGAGGGTCAGCCCGGTGGCGATCTCGCCGTTCGACAGGCCCTGGGCGACCAGCAGGAACACCTCCCGCTCCCGGTCGGTGAGCGGGTCCAGGGCGGGCGGGCCGGCCTGCGGCTGCGGGGCGGGCAGCACCTCGGCGAACCGGTCCAGCATCCGGCGGGTGGTGGTCGGGGCGACCACCGCGTCGCCGTTGTGCACCGCGCGGATCGCGCTGACCAGCTCCGGCGGCGGCACGTCCTTGAGCAGGAAGCCGCTGGCGCCGGCCTTGAGCGCGGCGAAGGCGTACTCGTCCAGGTCGAAGGTGGTGAGGATGAGCACCTTGGGGGCGTCCGGGCGGGGCAGCCCGTCCCCGTCCAGGCAGATCCGGCGGGTCGCCTGGACGCCGTCGAGCCGGGGCATCCGGACGTCCATCAGCACCACGTCCACCTCGGCGGTGGCGAGGACCTCGACGGCGGCGGCGCCGTCGCCCGCCTCGGCGGCGATCTCGATGTCGTCCTGCGACTGCAGCACCATCCGGAAGCCGGTGCGCAGCAGCTCCTGGTCGTCCACCAGCATCACTCGGATGGTCACGTCGTTCACTCCTGGGTCGGGGGGAGGGTCATCGGGCGGCCTTCAGCGGCAGTACGGCACGGATCCGGAAGCCGCCGCCGGGCCGCGGACCGGCGTCCAGGCTGCCGCTGACCATGCCGATCCGCTCCCGCATGCCGATCAGGCCGTGGCCCAGACCGTCGGTGCCCCCGTGGGCCAGCTGCTCGTCGGTGGAGCCGCGGCCGTCGTCCTCGATCAGCACGTTCAGGTCGCGGTCGCCGAAGTCCACCGCGACCTTGGCGCTCACGTTGGGACCGCCATGCTTGCGGACGTTGGTGAGAGCCTCCTGAACGATCCGGTAGACCGTCAGTTCGACGCCCCGGGGCAGCTCGCGCGGGGTGCCGGAGGTGCTGAACTCCACCGGCAGGCCGGCCGTGCGGACCTGTTCGAGGAGCTCGGGCAGCTCCTCCACGCCGGGCTGCGGCACGTACTCCTCGGTGGTGTCCGAGGTGCGCAGCACGCCGAGCAGCCGGCGCATCTCGACCAGCGCCTGCCGGCCGGTGGAGGCGATGGTGCCCAGCGCCTCCTTCGCCTGGCCCGGCGAGTTGTCCATCACGTAGGCGGCGCCGTCGGCCTGCACGATCATCACCGAGACGTTGTGCGCCACCACGTCGTGCAGCTCGCGGGCGATCCGGGCCCGCTCGGCGGCCACCGCCACCTTGGCCTGGGCGTCCCGCTCCCGCTCCAGCCGCTCGGCCCGGTCCTCCAGCTCGGTCAGGTAGGCCCGGCGGACCCGGGTCAGCCGGCCCCAGGCCCAGCAGAGGATGAAGGGGGTGGAGAGCAGCGCGGAGACGAAGACCTCCTGGGCCGAGCCGTGGCCGGCCCGGGCCGCCGGGTCGCTCTCCTGCTGATGCTGGATCAGCAGCGTCAGCGGGCCGGCGCAGAGGCCGCCGACCAGGGCCAGCCGGGAGACCCACTGGGCGCCGAACGCGGCGCCGGTGTAGACGAAGACCAGGTAGCCGATCGAGGAGGCCTCGGGCGAGATGCTCAGGCCGACCTGGAGCAGGCCGATCAGCAGGCCTCCGGTGACGGCGATCTGCGGGCGGCGCCGCCGGATCACCATCAGCACCGCGATCACCCCGGTGATGACCAGGTACCAAGCCCGGTGTGCCCCCTCGCTGCTGATGTTGGACACCAGCGAGAGGAAGACCACCAGGGCGGCCCAGGCTCCGTCCACCACCATCGGGTGTCCGCGGAGCCAGGCGTTGAGTCGATGCACATACCAAGCGTAGGCAGCCGAGGGGGGTCGTCCCGTCCACCGGGAGGGCGATCCGCGTCTCGTCCGCAGGTCGGAGGCGGGTACGGTCGCGGGCATGAGCTGGATGCGCTGGCGACCCGCCATGGAACGGGCCCTGTACGGGCCGCAGGGCGGGTTCTACCGCAGGCCGGAGGGCCCGGCGGGGCACTTCAGGACCTCGGTGCACGCCTCCACCCAGTACGCGCAGGCGGTCGGGCGCCTGCTCCTGGAGGTGGACGCGGCCCTCGGCCACCCGGAGGAGATCGCCCTGGTCGACATCGGGGCCGGGCGCGGCGAGCTGGTCGGGCGGCTGGCCGACCTGCTGCCCGGGCGACTGCGGGCCTGCGGGGTGGAGCTGGCGGAGCGGCCGGCCGACCTGCCGGCCGGGGTCCAGTGGTGCGAGCGGGTGCCCGAAGGGGCGGTCGGGCTGCTCTTCGCCAACGAGTGGCTGGACAACGTGCCGCTGGACCTCGCCGAGCGGGACGCGGCCGGGGTGCTGCGCTACCTGGAGGTGGACGGGGCGGGTCAGGAGCGGTTGGGGGAGCCGCTGGAGCCGGCCGACCTCGCCTGGGTGGAGCGCTGGTGGCCCTCGGACGGCGAGCCGGAGGGCGAGCGCGTCGAGATCGGGCGGCCGCGGGACGAGGCCTGGGCGGCGGCGGTCGGCCGGCTCGACCGTGGGCTCGCGGTGGCGGTGGACTACGCGCACCGGGCGTCGGACCGGCCGATCTTCGGCACCCTGACCGGCTTCCGGCGGGGCCGCGAGGTGCCCCCGGTGCCGGACGGCAGCTGCGACCTGACGGCCCATGTGGCGCTGGACTCGGTGGCGGTTCCCGGTATCCACAGCCTGTGGACGACGCAGCGGGAGGCGCTGCACGCGCTCGGCGTCTCCGGCACCCGGCCGCCGCTGGAGCTGGCCGGCCGCGACCCGGCCGGCTACCTGCGCGCGCTGGCCGCCGCCGGGGAGGCGGCCGAGCTCACCGCGAGCGCCGGCCTGGGCGGTTTCGGCTGGCTGCTGCAGGCCGTCCGGATGCCGGTACCGGAACTCCTGGCGGGGCTCGCGGGATGGCAGACTCTGGAGCCATGAGCGCTCTGAGGGAGACCACGGTCGGCGTCGGCGCCGGTGCCGAGAACACCGCGACCGACATGGTGCTGAACATCGGCCCGCAGCACCCGGCCACCCACGGCGTGCTGCGGCTGAAGCTGGTGCTGGACGGCGAACGGATCGTCAGCGCCGAGCCGATCATCGGCTACATGCACCGCGGCGCCGAGAAGCTCTTCGAGGCCCGGGACTACCGGCAGATCATCATGCTGGCGAACCGGCACGACTGGCTCTCCGCCTTCTCCAACGAACTCGGCGTGGTGCTCGCCGTCGAGCGGATGCTCGGCATGGAGGTGCCCGAGCGCGCCGTCTGGACCCGCACCCTGCTCGCCGAGCTCAACCGGGTGCTCAACCACCTGATGTTCATCGGCTCCTACCCGCTGGAGCTCGGCGGCATCACCCCGGTCTTCTACGCCTTCACCGCCCGCGAGGAGCTCCAGCACGTGCTGGAGGAGGCCAGCGGCGGCCGGATGCACTACATGTTCAACCGGGTCGGCGGCCTCAAGGAGGACCTGCCGGCCGGCTGGCTCGGCCGGGTCCGCGCCGCCGTCGCCGCCGTCCGCGCCCAGCTGCCGGTCTACCAGGACCTGGTGCTCGGCAACGAGATCTTCCGGGCCCGCACCGCCGGCGTCGGCGTGCTCTCGCCCGAGCACGTGCAGGCCTACGGCGTCACCGGCCCGATCGCCCGGGCCAGCGGGGTGGACTTCGACCTGCGCCGCGACGAGCCCTACCTGGCCTACGGCGAGCTGCGGGACGTGCTCTCCGTCGCGGTCCGCGAGGAGGGCGACTGCCTGGCCCGGTTCGAGTGCCTGCTGGAGCAGACCCAGAACTCGCTCGACCTCGCCGACGCCTGCCTGGACCGGGTGGCCGCCCTGGCGCCCGGCCCGGTGAACCTGCGGCTGCCCAAGGTGCTCAAGGCCCCCGAGGGCGAGACCTACGCGTGGACCGAGAACCCGCTCGGGGTGAACGGCTACTACCTGGTCTCGCGCGGCGACAAGACGCCGTGGCGGCTGAAGCTGCGCTCGGCGTCCTTCAACAACATCCAGGCGCTGACCGAGCTGCTGCCCGGCACGCTGGTGGCCGACATGGTCGCGATCCTCGGGTCGATGTTCTTCGTGGTCGGCGACATCGACAAGTAGGACCGGCTACTCCTTGTCGCCCTTGGCGTCCTTGTCGTCCTTCTTGCGCTTCTTCGGGTCGGCGGGGTGGGGCGCCAGCTTGCGGTCGCCCTTGCCGGCGATCCGCTGCTCGCACAGCTCGGCCAGCACCGCGTACGCCTGAGCACCCATCAGCTCGGTCAGCTCCGGCCGGTAGCTGACGTAGACCGGCTGGACGGCCTGGTGCGCCTCCGGGCTGCTGGTGCACCACCAGTGCAGGTCGTGGCCGCCCGGGCCCCAGCCGCGCCGGTCGTACTCGCCGATCGACACCTGGAGGTAGCGGGTGTCGTCCGGCCGGTCGATCCAGTCGTAGGTGCGGCGGATCGGCAGCTGCCAGCAGACGTCCGGCTTGGTCTCCAGCGGCTCCTTGCCCTCCTTGAGCGCCAGGGTGTGCAGCGCGCAGCCCTGGCCGCCGGGGAAGCCGGGGCCGTTGAGGAAGATGCAGGCGCCGTCGACCCGGCGGGTCTGCCGGTCGCCGTCCTCGTCGAGCATGGTGATGCCGCCGTCGATCTTGAGGCGGCCCTTCTTGTCGGTGCCCTCGGCGAAGTGCTGCCAGGTCTCGGGGGTGAGCCGGCGGGCGTGCTCGACCACCCGCTGCTCGTCGTCCTCGTCCGAGTAGTGCGCGCCCAGCGTGCAGCAGCCGTCCGACTCGCCGCGGCCCGGGCGGATGCCGTGGCAGCCCTGGCCGAAGATGCAGCCCCAGCGGGAGGTCAGCCAGGTCAGGTCGCAGCGGAACACCTGGTCGTCGTCGGTCGGGTCGGTGAACTCGACCCAGGCACGGGGGAAGTCGGCGCCGACCTCGGGGAGCGGCTTCTTGCGGGTGGGGGCGGGGATGTCGATGGCGGCCACCCGGCAAGGGTAGGGCAGCCGGGTGACCGAACGTGTCCGGGAGCGGGTCAGGCCGCCAAGAAGTCCTCCAACTCCTTCGCGAAGTGCACCGGGACCTCGTACATCGGGTAGTGCCCCGAGTTGGCCAGCTCGGTGAGCTCGGCGTTCGGGAAGAGCTCCAGCCAGGTGCGGCGCATCAGCTCGGCGGTCAGTGCCAGGTCGTGCTCGCCGGTGAAGACCTTGACCGGCAGCTCCAGCCCGGCCACCCCGGCGGAGACGTCCTGGCCCGCCCAGTCCTCGAAGTAGGCGGCGCAGGCGTCCACCCGGGAGGTGGCGGAGGAGCGGGCCACCATCCGGTCCAGCCAGACCGCCTTGGCCCGCTGCCCGGTCACCAGGTCGATGATCATCCGGCGGGCGGTGAAGTTCTGCGGTGCGGCCCGGAACAGCTGCCAGCCCTGCTCGTCCATCTCGTACACGCCGGCCGGCACCGGCGCCACCCCGACCAGCTTGCGCACCCGGTGCGGCGCCTCGGCCAGCACCCGCTGCGCCGCCTTGCCGCCCATCGAGTGGCCGACCAGCGAGAAGGTGTCCCAGCCCAGCTGGTCGGCCAGCGCCAGCGCGTCCTGGGCGATCTCGGCCAGGGTGAACTCGCCCGGCTCGGCCACCCGGTCGCCGTAGCCCCGGTAGTCGAGCATCGCGTAGGAGAAGGCGGAGCGGTCCAGGTAGTCGAGGAACGGACCCCAGCCCGAGGTGGTCCCGAACCAGTCGTGCAGGACGATGACCTTGTGCTCGCCCGCGCCGACGAGGCGGTGACTGATCGTCATGGTTGCTTGGCTCCAAGCGGTGAGGGTGGATCGACGGATGGTCAGCACCGCCCAGGCTGGCGCCACGACGATTCGATCAGCAATCGAACAGGCGGGATTTCCGCAGGTGCGGTGGCGTAGCGTGGTGCGTTATGCGACTCGGTGTCCTCGACGTAGGTTCCAACACGGTGCACTTCCTGGTGGTGGACGCCCACCCCGGTGCCGCGCCGCTGGCCGCCTACTCGCACAAGGCGGAGCTGCGCCTGGCCGAACTCCTGGACGAGCAGGGGGCGATCCGGGAGGACGGGATACGGCGGCTGATCGACCACATCGCCTCCTCGCTGCGGGTCGCCGAGGACAAGGGCGTGGTCGACCTGCTGCCGTTCGCCACCTCGGCCGTGCGGGAGGCCGCCAACGGCGAGGCGGTGCTGGAGCGGATCGAGCAGGAGACCGGGGTCGAGCTCCAGGTGCTCTCCGGGCAGGACGAGGCCCGGCTCACCTTCCTGGCCGTGCGCCGCTGGTTCGGCTGGTCCTCCGGCCGGCTGCTCGACCTGGACATCGGCGGCGGCTCGCTGGAGATCGCCTGCGGCATCGACGAGCAGCCGGACGCCGCCTTCTCGCTGCCGCTCGGCGCCGGCCGGCTCACCGTCGGCTGGCTGCCCGACGACCTGCCCGACCCGGAGCGGGTGCGCGAGCTGCGCCGGCACATCCGGGCCGAGATCGCCACGGTGGTCGGCGAGGTGGCCCGGCTGGGCCCGCCGGACCACGCGGTGGCCACCTCCAAGACCTTCAAGCAGCTGGCCCGGATGACCGGCGCCGCCCCCGCCGAGGCCGGCCCCCGGGTGCCGCGCAAGCTCGGCCGCAGCGGGCTGGCCGCCTGGGTGCCCCGGCTGGCCGCGATGACGGCGGCCGAGCGCTCGCGGATCCCCGGGGTCTCCGAGGGGCGCGCCAGACAGCTGCTGGCCGGCGCCCTGGTGGCGGACGCCGCGATGGACCTGTTCGGCCTGGAGGAGCTGGACATCTGTCCCTGGGCCCTGCGCGAGGGCATCATCCTGCGCCGCCTGGACTCGCTCGACCCCGCCCGCTAGCCCGTAACCTGAGGGACGTGGAAGAGCAGAGCGGACGGCCGCCGCGCCGCCGGGTCGGGCGGCGCAAGGAGCCGCGCAGGGACCCCCTGCTGCGCACCACCGACCGGCTGGTGCTGCCCCGCCACCCGGCGCTGCACATCCCGGACAACAAGATCGCCCTGTCCACCGCCTCGGTCTACCCGGACAACACCCGGATCGCCTTCGAGCTGGCCGCCCGGCTCGGCTACGACGGGGTCGAGGTGATGGTCTGGAACGACCCGGTCAGCCAGAGCCTGCCGGCCCTGCGCGAACTCTCCGAGCGCTACCGGGTGCCGATCCTGGCGGTGCACGCGCCCTGCCTGCTGATCACCCAGCGGGTGTGGACCACCGACCCGTGGACCAAGCTCAAGCGGGCCCGGGCGGCGGCCGAGAAGCTCGGCGCGGACACCGTGGTGGTGCACCCGCCGTTCCGCTGGCAGCGGCAGTACGCCAAGGAGTTCGTGCTCGGCATCGAGCGGATGGCGAACGAGACGCCGGTCCGGTTCGCGGTGGAGAACATGTACCCCTGGCGCTACAAGGACCGCGAGGTGCTGGCCTACGCGCCGGGCTGGGACGTCACCGAGGAGGCCTACCGGCACTTCACGGTGGACCTCTCGCACGTCGCCACCTCGCGGATCGACGCCTTCGAGATGGTCGACCGGATGGGCGACCGGCTGGCCCACGTGCACCTGGCCGACGGCTCCGGCTCCGGCAAGGACGAGCACCTGATCCCCGGCCGCGGCAAGCAGCCCTGCGCCGAACTGCTGGAGCGCCTGGCCCGCACCGGCTTCGACGGCCACGTGGTGCTGGAGGTCAACACCCGGCGGTCCGGCTCGCCCGCCGAGCGGGAGGCCGACCTCGCCGAGGCGCTCGCCTTCACCCGGCTGCACCTGGCCACGGGCTCGCGCGTACGCTGACCGTCAGGCGAGACGACCCGGGGAGCACGGACATGACGGACACTCAGCACCAGCACCACGCCGCCTCCTTCGGTGCCGTGGCCGCTGACTACGACAAGGCCCGTCCCTCCTACCCGCCGGCGCTGTTCGAGGCGATCGAGCGGCTGGCCGGCCGCCCGCTGCGCGGCGCGGACGTGCTGGACGTGGGCGCCGGCACCGGCATCGCCACCCGGCTGCTGGCCGAGCGCGGCGCCCGGGTGATCGCGGTGGAGCCGAGCGCCGGGATGGCCGCCCAGCTGCACGCCGTCAGCCCGCAGATCCCGGTGGTCAAGGGCGTGGGCGACGAGCTGCCGTGCCACGACGCGAGCGCCGACCTGATCACCTACGCCCAGGCCTTCCACTGGACCGACCCGGCGAAGTCGCTCCCGGAGGCGCTGCGGGTGCTGCGGCCCGGCGGCGCGCTGGTGCTGTTCTGGAACCTGAAGGACCGTTCGGTCGAGTGGCTGGCCGAGCAGGAGCGCCGGCACGCGGCCGCGCTGCCCTCGTACCACTACTACGGGGTGATGAACGCCGTCACCGAGCCGCTGTCCCGCCACCCCTTCCGGGTGGTCAACGAGCGGCTGCGCTGGGAGCGCACCATCACGGTGGACGACGTGATCACCGACCTGCGCTCCAAGTCCTACTTCGCGGTGGCCGAGCCCGAGCTGCGCGAGCGGGTGCTGGCCGACGACCGGGAGTGGCTGACCGGCCTGTTCCCGGACGGCCGGGTGGTCGAGCCGTACACCGTGGACGTCACGGTCGCCGTCAAGCAGTGACGGGACCGTGTTCGATCGGGAGCTGTGGCTGATCGGGATGTGGACAGTGCGTCCGTTCCCCGGGACGGCGGCGTAGGCTCGGCAGACACCAGCCGCCCTGAGGGAGTGGAGAAGGCAGTGCCCGAGCTGAAGTCCCGTACGGTCACCCACGGTCGCAACATGGCGGGCGCCCGCGCGCTTCTGCGCGCCGCCGGCGTAGCCCGCGAGGACTTCGGCAAGCCGATCATCGCGGTGGCCAACTCCTTCACCGAGTTCGTCCCCGGCCACACCCACCTGCAGCCGGTCGGCCGGATCGTCTCCGAGGCGATCAAGCAGGCGGGCGGCATCCCGCGCGAGTTCAACACCATCGCGGTGGACGACGGCATCGCGATGGGCCACAGCGGCATGCTCTACTCGCTGCCCTCGCGCGACCTGATCGCCGACAGCGTCGAGTACATGGTCAACGCGCACTGCGCGGACGCGCTGATCTGCATCTCCAACTGCGACAAGATCACCCCCGGCATGCTGATGGCCGCGCTGCGCCTCAACATCCCGGTGGTCTTCGTCTCCGGCGGCCCGATGGAGGCCGGCAAGGCCACCCTGGTCGACGGCACGGTCCGCCGGCTGGACCTGATCAACGCGATCTCCGACGCGGTCAACGAGAACGTCTCCGACGCCGACATCGCGATCATCGAGGAGAACGCCTGCCCGACCTGCGGCTCCTGCTCCGGCATGTTCACCGCCAACTCGATGAACTGCCTGACCGAGGCGATCGGCCTCTCGCTGCCCGGCAACGGCTCGGTGCTGGCCACCCACACCGCCCGCAAGGCGCTCTACGAGAACGCCGGCCGGACCGTGGTCGAGATCACCAAGCGGTACTACGAGCAGGACGACGAGTCGGTGCTGCCGCGCAACGTCGCCACCCGCGCCGCGTTCGAGAACGCGATGGCGCTGGACATCGCGATGGGCGGCTCGACCAACACGATCCTGCACCTGCTCGCCGCCGCCCAGGAGGCCGAGCTGGACTTCGACATGCGGGTGATCGACGGCATCTCGCGCAAGGTCCCGTGCCTGAGCAAGGTCGCGCCGAACGGCAGCTACTACATGGAGGACGTCCACCGGGCCGGCGGCATCCCCGCCATCCTGGGCGAGCTCTACCGCGGCGGCCTGCTCAACGAGGACGTGCACACGGTGCACGCCGACTCGCTGGCCGAGTGGCTGAAGACCTGGGACATCCGCGGCGGCTCGCCCTCCCCGGAGGCGGTCGAGCTGTTCCACGCCGCCCCCGGCTGCGTGCGCAGCGCCGAGGCCTTCTCGCAGTCCGAGCGCTGGGAGTCGCTGGACACCGACGCGGCCGGCGGCTGCATCCGCAGCGTGGCCCACGCCTACTCGGTCGAGGGCGGCCTGGCCGTGCTCTACGGCAACCTGGCCGAGGACGGCTGCATCGTGAAGACCGCCGGGGTCGACGAGTCGATCTGGACCTTCTCCGGCCCGGCCGTCGTCGTCGAGTCGCAGGAGGACGCGGTGGACGCGATCCTCGCCAAGCGGGTCAAGGAGGGCGACGTGGTGGTCATCCGCTACGAGGGCCCCAAGGGCGGCCCGGGCATGCAGGAGATGCTCTACCCGACCTCCTTCCTCAAGGGCCGCGGCCTCGGCAAGGCCTGCGCGCTGATCACCGACGGCCGGTTCTCCGGCGGCACCTCCGGCCTGTCCATCGGCCACGTCTCCCCGGAGGCGGCCTCCGGCGGCACCATCGCGCTGGTCGAGGACGGCGACGTCATCTCGATCGACATCCCCGGCCGCTCGGTCAACCTGGAGGTCTCCTTCGAGGAGCTGCACGAGCGCCGGCTGCGGCTGGAGGAGAGCGGCGGCTACCGCCCCGCGCACCGCGACCGCCAGGTCAGCCAGGCGCTCAAGGCCTACGCCGCGATGGCCACCTCCGCCGACAAGGGCGCGGTGCGGGACGTCAGCAAGCTGGGCTGAGCCCGTTACCCTGCACAGGTGAGCGAAGAGACCACCCCCGCACCGCAGCCCGTCCGCTTCTTCGGCACCACCTGGGTGGACCGCGGCGGCGCGTACTGGCTGCGGCGGGTCGCGGTCTCGCTCGGGGCCCTGGCCGCCACGGCGGCCGGGGCCCTGGTGCTGCGCTTCGCGGTCAGCGGGGTGCAGCTGTCCAAGTCCGGCTCGATGGTCAACGTGCTGCTGGTCGGGGCGATCGCGCTCTGCACCTTCCTGGCCGGGCTGCGCACCTGGAAACTGCTCAGCGAGGGCCGGGACGCGCTGACCGGCTGGATGGCCGAGGACAAGTCGCTCGGCGCGGTCTGGCTGATCGGCTGCGTCGGCGCGGCCGCCGCCTACTTCTTCCGCAGCCTGGTCGAGGCCCCCGGCGAGGCCGTCCAGCGCGCCGCTTGGGAACGCGCGACCGCCCGGGCCGCGAAGCTCAGCGCGACGCGGTCCGGGCGGCCGGGGAAGCGGAAGAAGAAGTAGCGGTCAGCTGCGGGAGATGGTGCCGCAGCCGGGCCCGCCGGTGTCCTCCGGGATCGGCTTGCTGCGGTCGTAGGGATCGACCGGCGAGCCGCTCGCGGACGGACCCGGGCCGCTCTCGCCGGAGGCGTCCGGGAACTCCGGCTCCAGCCACCCGTCGTCGGAGTCGCAGTAGTTGTTGTCCCGGGTGCCGAGCCACTTCGACAGTGAGATCTTCCCGTCCTCGACCACGTACTTGTCCGGGTCGCGGAATTCGTAGTCGGCCTCCCGGCGGACGATCTCCCGGGTGATCAGGGCGAACGGGTCGAGCTGGGCGAGGGCGACCGACTGGGAGTTGCTGCTTGGGCTTGCACCGTGCAGCGGCTTGAACTTGTCGGGGCCCGGTGCCAGGGCGTAGACGAATGTGTAGTCGACGTGCACGACCATGCCCTTCTCGCCGTCGCTCTCGAAGGTCATCCGACCCTGCAGGTGCACGTCGTTGGTGGCCGGGACCGCAGTGCGGGGGTTGAACCGGCTGAACAGGTTGGTCGGGTTGTGCTCCGTGGAAGGGCTGTCGAGCTCCTGCTCCGCCACCTTGCGGCTGGAGGGGTTCAGGAGGGCGAGTGCCGCGTCCGGCCGGCCACCGGCCAGCACCGCGGGGTCGATGCTCGACTCCACCAGGAACTGCTTGACCACCTGCAGCTGGGCGGCGACCTGATCGGCACTGAACACCCCGACGGCCTGTGCCGGCGGAGGTTGGATCGCGTCCGCCCCGACCGGCCAGCTCTCCGCCGGCGAGCCGATCCACGGGTGCGCCACGGTCGGCGTCTCGGGGATGTCCTGGCTGGGCGGTGCCGCCGTCGGCTGGGCCGTCTCCGGCGCCTGGGTGACCACCGGCTTCGCCGGGGCCACCGCGTCGGCGCCCTGCCCGCCGCCGAAGTTGCGCGTGTACCAGTCGTGCAGCCCGTTGACGTTCAGCCCGGCCAGCACCACGGCGACCGCCAGCACCACGAACACCGGCCCCTGCCAGTTGACCTTCCGGCTGCGCGGCTTGTTGCCCCACGGGTCGAGCCGCACGGCCTTGCGGCCGAACCGGCGGCGGCCGATCTCGGCGGTCGGCCGCGGCTGCTGGTCGCGGTGCGGCACGGGCTCGGGCGGGTTCTTCTTCCACCGCGCGGTGAGCATCCGGGTGCGGCCGGACTGTTCCTTGACGGTGGCGCCCTTGACGAACTCCTCGTCCAGCACGAGGTTCTCGAACGGGTCCGGCTCCTCGCCGGACGGGCGGGGCTCGGGATCTTCGGTTATCGGCACGCGCACAGTATGGGGGGACCTGGGGACACGCCGAGCACCGGGCGGGGGTCGAGTATCCGTCCGGTGCGCGTTCTGTGGTGATTCATCCTCAGCTGACCACCGGTCAGCCCTTCCTCGCCGCCTTCACCGAGCCGACCACCCCGGCGACCAGCAGGAGCAGCCCGGCCGGCAGCAGCGAGGCGAAGACCGCGCCGATCACCCCCCAGTCGCCCAGGAAGGTCAGCGCCAGGGTGCTCAGCACCAGCAGCGCGCCGGTGGCGGGCACCGCCGCCTGCCAGGGGTGCGCGTCGGCCCAGCGGCGCAGCCGGCGGTCACCGGTGTCCCGGCGCAGCTGCCCGCCGACGGTGCCGACCAGGAAGAAGAAGAAAAGTGCCCACTCGGCCGGTCCGGCCAGGATCGAGGTGGACCAGTGCCCGCTGATCAGGTCCACACCCAGGGTGACGCCGCCCACCACCGCACCCACGGCCGCGGCGGTGCGCCACGGGCCGGTGGAGGCGGAGGCGACGGCCAGTTGGCGGTTCTCGCGTCGTGACAGATCCTCGTGTCCCATGCCTCCACGGTGCTCCTCGGAACGCCCGCGGGCCAGCACCGCCGCCCCGGAACTTTCTCCGGGCGAGCCCCTACGGGTCGGCCCCGCCGGGCGGGCACCGGCGCGTCCGTCCGCCCGTCCGTCCGGGCGGCTGTCCGACCGCTGGACGGCTCCCGGGCCGGGGCGGCCGGCGGTGCGAGGATGATCGGCAGTACCGTCGCGGTGAGCAAGGTGAGCAAGGTGAGCAAGGAGCCAGGCCATGAGCAGCAGCGCCGTCCACCCCCAGCGGATCGCCTTCCTCGGCACCGGCAAGATCGGCGAGGCGCTGCTCTCCGGACTGCTGCGGGCCGGCAAGCGCCCGGCCGATGTGCTGGTCACCGCCCGCCGCGCGGACCGGGCCGCCGAGCTGGCCGAGCGCTACGGCGTGGCGGCGGTCTCCAACCGGGAGGCGGCCGCGCTCGCCGACACCCTGATCCTGGCCGTCAAGCCGCAGGACATGGGCGCCCTGATGGAGGAGCTGGCCCCGCACCTGACCCCGGGTCGGCTGGTCATCTCGGCCGCCGCCGGCATCCCGACCCGCTGGTTCGAGGCCCGGCTGCCGGCCGGCACCCCGGTGGTCCGGGTGATGCCCAACACGCCGGTGCTGGTGGACGAGGGGATGAGCGTGATCTCCGGCGGCTCGCACGCCACCGAGGAGCACCTGCTGCGCACCGAGGAGATCTTCCGCTCGGTGGGCAAGGCGCTGCGGCTGCCGGAGTCCCAGCAGGACGCGGCGACCGCGCTCTCCGGCTCCGGGCCGGCCTACTTCTACTACCTGGTGGAGGCGATGACCGACGCCGGCATCCTGCTCGGCCTGCCCCGCCAGGTGGCGCACGACCTGATCGTGCAGTCGGCGATCGGCGCCTCGGTGATGCTGCGGGACTCCGGCGAGCACCCGGTGAAGCTGCGCGAGGCGGTCACCTCGCCGGCCGGCACCACCATCTCGGCGATCCGGGAGCTGGAGAACCACGGGGTGCGGGCCGCGCTGCTGGGTGCGCTGGAGGCGGCCCGGGACCGCTCCCGGGAGCTGGCCTCCGGCGGCAAGTAGCGCGGGAAGTGAGCCCGGCTCAGATACCGCTGTCCAGGCCCTCCCCAAAGCGGCCGCCACCCCCTACGCTCACGCCAATGTCTTCTACCGGCCGGTAGCCGACGGTGTCGGCCGCCGCGCCCACGGTGAGGGAGGTGCCGGCGGTGAGCGAGACCCGTACCACGTCCCCGGACACGGCGGCCGGCACGACCGACCGGCTGCGCCGGGCCCGGTCCGCCCTGTTGGCCAGCTTCCTGCTGCAAGGCGTCACCTTCGCCCTGCTGGTCACCCGGATCCCCGGCATCCAGCACCAGTACGGCCTCAGCGACGGCGAGTTGACGGTCTTCCTGGCCGCCGTGCCGATCCTCGCCGGGGTCGGCTCGATCACCTCCGAGCAACTGGTCAAGCGGACCTCCGCGCGCGGCGTGCTGCGGGTGGTCCAGCCGGCCGTCTGCCTGACCCTGGTCGGGGTGGCGCTCGGGCACGCGCTGTGGAGCCTGGGCCTGGCGCTGGCCGCCTTCGGGCTGCTGGTCGGCGCGCTGGACGCCTCGATGAACATGCTCGGGGTCGGGCTCCAGCACCGCTACGGCCGCTCGATCATGATCGGCTTCCACGCCGCGTTCAGCCTCGGTGCGATCATCGGCTCGGCGCTGGCCGGAGTGGGCGCGCACGCCCGGCTGATCGTGCTGTTCGGCTCGGTCGCCGCGGTGCTGGTGCCGGCCGCGCTGGTGGTGGGCCGGTTCCTGGCCGGGCCGGCCGAGCTCGGCAGCGCGGTGCAGGAGGCCGCCGCCGCGGCCGCCCGGTCGATCCCGTGGCGCCCGCTGCTGCCGCTGTGCGCCGCGATGGCCTTCGCCTACATCGCCGACTCCTCGGTCTCCAACTGGAGCGCCAAGTACCTCACCGGCACCCTGCACGGCGGCGACACCCTGGGCCCCTTCGGCTACGGGGGCTACATGGTGGCGATGCTGGCCGGCCGGCTGCTCGGGGACCGCGCGGTGCAGCGGTTCGGCGCCGTGCCGGTGGTGCGCACCGGCGCGGCGGTGGCCTCGCTGGGCTTCCTGATCGCCGCGCTGGCCCCGGGGGTGTGGGTCGGCATCGCCGGCTTCACGGTGCTCGGGGCCGGCATCTGCGCGATCATCCCGCAGGTCTTCGCGGCCGGCGGCCGGCTCTTCCCGGACGACTCGGACGCTGCGGTGGCCCGGCTCAACCTCTTCAACTACGTGGGTTTCCTGGTCGGTTCGCCGCTGGTCGGGGCGATCGCCGGGGCCGGCTCGTACCGCTGGGCGCTGGGCGCGCCGCTGCTGCTGGTGCTCGCCGTGCTGCCGCTCGGCAGGCACTTCGCACCCGCCCGACACCAGCCACTACCGTTGGAGCATGCCGCACACCCAGCCTGACCGGTCCTGCCAGCTGAGCCTGTTCTGGGACGAAGCCGAAACCGCCTACCGGTTCAGCGACCGGCACCCGATGGACCCGGTGCGGCTCTCGCTCACCATGCGGCTGGTCGAGTCCTTCGGCCTGGCCACCGCGCCCGGCGTCACGGTGACGGCCGCCCCGCCGGCCGGCGACTCCACGCTGGCCCTGGTGCACCGCCCCGATTACCTGGCCGCGGTCCGCCGGGCCGCCGCCGACCCCGCCCTGGTGGACGAGGAGCACGGCCTGGGCACCGAGGACAACCCGGTCTTCCCGGAGATCCACAGCGCCTCCGCGCTGATCGCCGGCCAGTCGGTGGCCGCCGCCGAGGCGGTCTGGCGCGGCGGGGCCCGGCACGCCGTCAACTTCGCCGGCGGGCTGCACCACGCGATGCCGGAGCGGGCCTCCGGCTTCTGCGTCTACAACGACCCGGCGCTGGCGATCGCCCGGCTGCTGGAGCTGGGCGCTGAGCGGGTGGCCTACGTGGACGTCGACGTGCACCACGGGGACGGCGTGCAGCGGGCGTTCTGGAACGACCCCCGGGTGCTCACCGTCTCGCTGCACGAGCACCCCAGCACGCTCTTCCCGCAGACCGGCTGGGCCACCGAGACCGGCGGCCCCGAGGCGCCGGGCCTGGCCGCCAACCTGCCGCTGCCGGCCGGCACCTCGGACGCCGGCTGGCTGCGCGCCTTCCACGCCCTGGTGCCGGAGCTGCTGGCCGCCTTCAAGCCGCAGGTGATCGTCAGCCAGCACGGCGCCGACACCCACCTGGAGGACCCGCTGGCCCACCTGCTGGTCACCGTGGACGCCCAGCGCGAGGTCGCCCGGAGCCTGCACGAACTCGCCCACCAGCACTGCGAGGGCCGCTGGGTGGCGCTCGGCGGGGGCGGCTACGCGGTGGTCGACGTGGTCCCGCGCAGCTGGACCCACCTGGTGGCGATCGCCGCCGGCCGCCCGATCGAGCCGACCACCGAGACCCCCGAGGACTGGCGGGCCGAGGTCTACCGGCGCACCCGGCAGGGCGCCCCCCTGCGGATGACCGACGGTGCGGACGCCGGCTACCGGGACTTCGCCGAGCACGGCTACGACCCCGCCGACCGGCTGGACCAGGCGATCCTGGCCGCCCGCCGGGCGGTCTTCCCGCAGCACGGCCTGCTGCCCTAACCTCGATCGTGGTACGCAGCGCAGCCACTCTGCTACGTACCGCGCCGATGGGCTACGTACTGCAACGGTCTTATCTCTGACCGTACAAGCAGTCCGCATCTCCCCCTTCCCACCCGTACCACCCGCAACTACTCTGGGGATACGCGTGTGTCGGTCGAGTCACCGGAGGGGAAGCCGGTGCCTTGCACACGGACAAAGGGTCGGGTGAGGTCATGAGTTCCGGCGAACGCCCCCTGCAAGAGGTCAACTTCCTGACCGTGGCGGAAGTCGCCTCGGTCATGAGGGTGTCCAAGATGACGGTCTACCGGTTGGTGCACTCCCAGGAGCTGCCCGCGATCCGGGTCGGCCGCTCCTTCCGAGTGCCCGAACAGGCGGTCCACGACTACCTCAAGGACTCCTACGTCGGGCGACAGAGTGCCTGATCAGCCGTGTTGGTCGGTCCCGATTTAAGCGGAGCCCGGACCAGACGGTAGGCTAGGCCCTCCGTCAAACGTATGGACTCCGTCTCTCACGGGCGGAAGTCTCAGTGAGCGAGGGTTGTTCCGTGGGCTCTGTCATCAAGAAGCGTCGCAAGCGTATGGCCAAGAAGAAGCACCGCAAGCTTCTGAAGCGGACCCGCGTTCAGCGTCGCAACAAGAAGTAACACCTACGGAGCTCGCTCCAGGTGCACAGCTGCCCGTCCCGGCCGGAAACGGTCCGGGGCGGGCAGCGCTCGTTTCCGGCCGGGGACGCGGTACGGTGCAGGCACACGGCGGCGCGGAGGGTGGCGGACAAGTGGGCACAGTGGTGCTGGTCACCGGGGTGGCCCGGCCGCTCGGCGCCCGGTTCGCCGAGCGGATCCGCCGCGAGCCCGGGGTGGAGCTGGTGGTCGGCGTCGACGTGCGGCCGCCGCGGGCGCCCGGGCCGGGGCCGGCCGGGGACCGCACCCCCTGCGCGCCCTACGTCTTCGCGCCCGTCGACCTGCGCCGCCCGGCGATCGCCCGGGTGCTGGCCGAGCACGGCGTCGACACCGTGGTGCACCTGAACGTCAGCGCCACCAACCCCGGCGCCGCGGGCCGTTCCGCGGTCAAGGAGATCAACGTCATCGGCAGCATGCAGCTGCTCGGGGCCTGCCAGCAGTCCGCACTGGTGCGCCGGCTGGTGGTGAAGTCGACCACCGGCGTCTACGGCTCGACCCCGCGCGACCCGGCCGTGTTCGCCGAGCGCACCCCGCCCAAGACCCTGCCGGCCGACGGCTTCGCCAAGGACGCCGCCGAGATCGAGGGCTACGTGCGCGGCTTCGCCCGCCGCCGCCCCGACGTCGCGGTCACCGTGCTGCGGTTCGCCAACCTGGTCGGCCCCGGCGCCGACACCCCGCTGGCCGCCTACTTCGCGCTGCCGGTGCTGCCGACCGCGCTCGGCCACGACCCCCGGCTGCAGTTCGTGCACGAGGACGACGCGGTCGAGGTGCTCCGGCTGGCCGCCCTGGACCAGCCCACCCCGGCGGACCGCAGCGGCACCTTCAACGTGGCCGGAGACGGGGTGCTGCTGCTCTCCCAGTGCGCCCGCCGGCTCGGCCGCCCGACCCTGCCGGTGCTCAGCCCGGCGCTCGGCTGGGCCGCCGCGCTGGCCCGGCGGACCAGGGCCATCGACTTCGCGCCGGAACAGGTCGGCCTGCTCACCCACGGCCGGGTGGTGGACACCACGGCGCTGCGCGAGGTGTTCGGCTACCGACCGGCCTACGACACGCCGCAGGCCTTCGCCGACTTCGCCGCCGGACAGCGCGGCGCACTGCTGCCACCGGAACGGCTGGCCGCGGCCGCCGACCGGCTGGCCACCCTGCTGAGCAAGAGGAGCTGAGGCCGCCATGACCGCTGCCCGCGACCCGCTGGGCGACCAGGCCAAGGTGATCCCGATCGAATCGGCACCGAGCTGGAACGGCCGCACCGGCGCCGGCCTGGGCGACCGGCTGGCCGACTCGCTGGGTCACGCGTTGGGTGCGCTGCTGGCCGGCCGCACCGGTGCGGCCGCCGACTCGCTGCTCGGCAAGGGCTGGGACGAGAAGGCCGCCGCCGGACTGGCCTTCATGCGCCGCCGGTTGACCGGCGACTACGAGGTGGACGAGTTCGGCTTCGACGAGGAGCTGACCGAGGAGGTCTTCCTCACCGCGCTGCGCCCGCTGGCCGAGAAGTACTTCCGGGTCGAGGTGCGCGGGGCCGAGAACCTGCCGGTGGACGGCGGGGTGCTGGTGGTGGCCAACCACTCCGGGGTGGTGCCGCTGGACGCGCTGATGACCCAGGTGGCGATCCACGACCACACCCCGGGGCAGCGGCACCTGCGGATGCTCGCCGCCGACCTGGTCTTCGAGCTGCCGGTGGTCGGCGAACTCGCCCGCAAGGCCGGGCACACGCTGGCCTGCAACGAGGACGCCCAGGCGCTGCTGGAGCGCGGCGAGGTGGTCGGGGTCTGGCCGGAGGGCTACAAGGGGATCGGCAAGCCGTTCTCCGAGCGCTACAAGCTGCAGCGGTTCGGCCGGGGCGGGTTCGTCGCCTCGGCGCTGCGGGCCCGGGTGCCGATCGTGCCGTGCTCGATCGTCGGGGCCGAGGAGACCTACCCGATGCTGGGCAACGCCAGGACGCTGGCCCGGCTGCTCGGCCTGCCCTACCTGCCGATCACCCCGACCTTCCCGTGGCTGGGGCCGCTGGGCGCGATCCCGCTGCCGACCAAGTGGACCATCCAGTTCGGCGAGCCGATCGCCACCGACCGGTACGCGCCGGAGGCGGCGGACGACCCGATGCTGGTCTTCAACCTGACCGACGAGGTGCGCGAGACCATCCAGCACACCCTCTACCGGCTGCTGGTGGAGCGCCGGTCGGTCTTCTTCTGACGCTCCTCCCGGAGCCCGTCCATCATCGGTTGATGACCCGTCGGTTGATGGCCCGTCGGCTCCGACGGGCCATCAACCGACGCGGGATCAGTTGCCGTCGAGCCCGAGGCCCGGCAGCAGGCCGGGGATCAGCGGCGGCAGGTTGAGCCCGGAGTTCGGCGCACCGCTCTGCCCCGCGGTGGGCGAGGCGGGCGCCGGGGCCTGGCCGGCCTGGCCGTTCGACCCGTCCGCGCCACCGCCGGCGGCCGGCGCCGACGAGGCCGCACCGGCCTGGCCGTTCCCGGTGAGGCTGCCGGTGAGCCCGTTGACCAGACCGCCGACCGGGTTGCCGACGCCCTTGGCGGGCCCGGCGACGCCGTCCTGGCCGGGCGACTGGGTGCCCGTGCCGGGCCGGCCGGCCGGCTCGTCGGGGCTGCTCCGCGGGGTCTGCGCGGCGGGTTGGCCGCCGGTGGACGGGGAGTTGCCCGCGGCCGGGTCGGCGGAGCCGCTGTCGGTGGCGGACGGACCGGCCGGCTGGCCGGCCGGCGGCTCCAGGTGGAGCGGACCGACCTCCTCGTTCAGGTTGTCGAAGAGCTGGTCCACCTGGCCGGCCACCGGGGTCAGCTGGGTGGGCAACTTGGGCTGCAGGGCGGCCCAGTGGTCGTCCTGGGCCTCGGTGAAGGAGGCCAGCTTGCGCATCGGGTCGAGCGAGCCGTTGGCCCGGTAGACCGAGCGCAGCAGGTCGCGGCCGCGGGCCGCCTCGGCGTGCATGTCGCGCAGCGCGGAGCCGAGCCGGTTGACCGTCTCGGGGCTGAGCGGGCCGCTGCCGGAGCGGCCGACCAGGGTGCGGGCCTCGGCCAGCCGGGTGGAGGCCTGGTCCAGCAGCAGGGCGCCGCGCTCCTGGTCGTTGTCGGCCAGGTCCAGGCGCAGGCCTTCGAGTTGGCGCTTCATGCCGTACAGCGGGTCGCCGGGCAGGGCGCCGGAGCTGGCCGCGGCCACCCCGGCCAGGCTGCCCACCGTGACCCCGGCGATCATGCCGGTGATGGCGAACCGGCGGCCCCAGCGGCGCCGGGCCAGCCGGTCGATCCGCCGGTGCCGGTGCTCCCGCTGGCGCGGTACGGCGGCCAGGCCGCCCCCGCCGACGGTCTGCTCGAACGCGGCCAGCAACTGGGCGCGTTGCACCACCCGGACCTCGGCGTCCAGGCCGGGCACCGGGAGCGCGCTCAGCGCCCTTGCGGTGTCCAGGAGTTCACCCAGCGGCTCGCTGCTCGCGGCCGGTCCTGTCCGGTGGGCCTCCAGCGCCTCGGCGAAGGCCTTCGCCCGCCGGTGCTCCAGCACGTTTGCCGTCACGGGCCACACCTCCCTTCGTCGTTGTCGACTCCCCGGCCTGCCGGACGGTTGCCACGGCGGGCCAAATCCACTCCTTCGGGTGATGGATCGTGGCCCGTCTTGACCACGCCGCCCGAGGGGGTCTGCACGCTGGGCAACGAGTGGCGTCGGCCGTCGGTTACGCGTGAGTGATCATGTGACCGCATTCTCACCCGGACGTGTGGGAACAGTCCGCGAGGTGGACTTCACCTGGCATCGGGCGGGAGCAGTCGGGCCAGCGTGCGCACCGCGCGGTACTGCAGGGTCTTGATCGCGCCCTCGTTCTTGCCCATGATCCGGGCCGTCTCGGCCACCGAAAGCCCTTGCAGGAAGCGCAAGGTGACGCACTCCTGCTGCTGCGGGTTGAGCCGGCGCACCGCGTCCAGCAGGGCGGCGTTGGAGAGCGACTCCAGCACCGAGTCCTCCGGACTGCGCTCGCACTCGTTGGAGTCGAGCATCTCGCCGGTGGTCACCTCCAGCCGGAAGCGGCTGGACTTGAAGTGGTCGGCGACCAGGTTGCGCGCGATGGTCACCAGCCAGGCCCCGAAGTCCCGGCCCTGCCAGGTGAAGGTGCCGATCCGGCGCAGCGCCCGCAGGAAGGTCTCGCTGGTCAGGTCCTCGGCCGTGGCCCGGCTGCCGACCCGGTAGTAGATGTACCGGTAGACCGTGTCGCAGTAGTGGTCGTAGAGCCGCCCGAAGGCCTCGCTCTCGCCGGCCTGGGCCCGTTCGACCAGCTCCATGACCGGATTCGGCTCGGCCTCCCCGCCCTGGTGCGGCAGGGTGCGCGAACGCCCCCGGGTGGGCGGCTGGCCGGTGCCCCGGCTGCGGGTGGAGGCGGCGGCCCCGGTGGCGGCCGAGCGCAACGCCTGGCCGATCGGCACCGGTTGCGCCTGGCCGGGCAGGGCCGCCCCGCCGGCGGTCGCCAACTGCGGCCCGGGGAAGGCCAGCTGACTGCGCAGCAGGGAGCGGAGCAGCCGCAGGTTGCGCACGGCGGGCAGGACGGCGGCCGGCACGGGGCGACTCGTGGTGGCGGAGGTCGACGGGCGGGAGGGAGCAGGCGCGTCGTTCCGGACGGGTGGGTACACGGGACTCCCAGAGGCAGAACTGTGGACGGATCACCTCCGCCTGCGCGGAGAGCACGCTCCCCGTCACCCCGACGAGGGGACAGCTGGGGTGGGCGTGCATCCAGGAGAGAATAACGCTTTGTGCAATGACAGCTACACCGTGTGGCCGAAGTGGTCGATAGGGATCCACTTCTCGTGGTATGTGACCCGAAAGTGACCGGATGGGCGGCGGGACCGGGTGGGTTCGGTGACCGCTCGGCGGCCGACTGTGACCGATTCCGAGGTGGGACGGCCGGTTTCCCAGCCGACGGGCGCATCAATCCCCGAGTTTCCGGGGCGTTCGAACGATCAGATCCGGTCACCCGGGCAACCCGGTCGACGGCGCGTCAGATCCCGGGCGCGGCCGCCCTGTTCACGGGGTGTGCGGAGGTTGACGCCGGGTCAGCGGCGGTGCTTCTTGCGGCGCAGCGCGGCGCCGGCCACCGCCGCGCCGCCGAGCACGCCCACGCCGATCGCCGCCGGCACGCCGATCCGGGCCGCCTTGCGGCCCGTGCGGAAGTCCTGCACCCGCCAGCCGTGCGCCCGGGCGTACTTGCGCAGCCGGCCGTCCGGGTTGACCACGAAGGGGTGCCCGACCAGCGAGAGCAGCGGGATGTCGTTGGCCGAGTCGCTGTAGGCGGCGCACCGGCCCAGGTCCAGCTGTTCGCGCCGGGCCAGCGCCCGCACCGCCTCGGCCTTGGCCGGGCCGTGCAGCATCTCGCCGACCAGCCGCCCGGTGTACGCGCCGTCCACCACCTCGGAGACGGTGCCCAGCGCACCGGTCATGCCGAGCCGGCGGGCGATGATCCGGGCCACCTCGACCGGCGCCGCGGTGACCAGCCAGACCCGCTGCCCGGCGTCCAGGTGCATCTGCACCAGCGCCCTGGTGCCCGGCCAGACCTTGGCGGCGACGATGTCCTCGAAGATCTCCTCGCAGATCGCCTCCAGGTCGGCCGTCGCCTTGCCGGCCACCAGGGAGAGCGCGGTGGACTGCGCGTCCGCGATGTGGTCCGGGTCCTCCGCGCCGCGCAGCCGGAAGCAGGCCTGCTGCCAGGCGAACCGGGCCACGTCGCGGCGGTTGAAGAACTTGCGGCGGTAGAGGCCGACGCCGAGGTAGAAGACGGCGGCGCCCTGCAGGATCGTGTTGTCGCAGTCGAAGAAGGCGGCGCCCAGCGGGTGGTCGACCGGCGGACCGGCCGGCGCCGCGGGCTCCCCGGCCTGCTCGGCCTCCCCGAAGCCGGTGGACCCTGCGGACCCGGTGGACCCTGCGGACTCGGCGGTCTCGGCGGCGAGCACCGGGCCGGCCTCGCGCAGCGCCCGCTCCGCCGCGTCGGCGGCGGCCTCGCCCGCCAGGGCGGCCCGCTCGGAGGGGGAACGCCTGGTGCGGGTGAGCCTTCGCAGCGCGGCCATGGCCCCGAGCATAGCCAGCCCGGGGGCCTTCCGGCTGCCCCGCGTCGGCGCACAATGGCCAGGTGAGCCCACTGCTGCGCCGCGCCAAGAGCGCCGATCCCGCCGACCGGACCGTCACCCTGCTGTCCAGGCCCGGCTGCCACCTCTGCGACGACGCGCGGGAGGTGATCACCAGGGTCGTCGGGGAGCTCGGCGCCGGCTTCGAGGAGCGCGACATCACCCAGGACCCGGAGCTGTACCGGACGTACGCGGAACAGATCCCGGTGACGCTGATCGACGGCCGCCAGCACGACTTCTGGCGGGTCGACGAACGCCGGCTGCGCACCGCGCTGACTGGCCGCTAGTTCGGACCGGTGCCGGCGGGCGGCCGGGTCCGGCCGGGCCCGGCCGCGCGTCGCTTAGGTACTGCTTGTCCGAACCATCCCGACTCCGATCCGGGCCCGCCGGACGGGCGTTCGGGGTCGGGGTGCGGCGTGATGCGCGTCACTGTGGCGGGACAAAACGGACACCATCTTTGTGCACACGTTCACAAACGCATAGCCTGGCTGCCAAAGCCCAGCTTCACCCACAGGAGCACCGTGGCAATCGGCCGATCAACCCCCCAGTCACCTCCCCCCACCCCTGCCGACGGAGGCTCCATGCGCCGCACCCCTGTGGGACGTCAGACCCGTGCCGCCCGCGGGATCCCCGAGGCCACCGTCGCCCGGCTCCCGCTCTACCTGCGCGCGCTGACCGCCCTCTCCGAGCGGTCCGTCCCCACCGTCTCCTCCGAGGAGCTCGCGGCTGCGGCCGGGGTCAACTCCGCCAAGCTGCGCAAGGACTTCTCCTACCTCGGCTCCTACGGGACCCGCGGGGTCGGCTACGACGTCGAGTACCTCGTCTACCAGATCTCCCGTGAGCTCGGTCTCACCCAGGACTGGCCGGTGGTCATCGTCGGGATCGGCAACCTGGGCCACGCACTGGCCAACTACGGGGGCTTCGCCTCCCGCGGCTTCCGGGTGGCGGCCCTGCTGGACGCCGACCCGGCGGTGGTCGGCGCCACCGCGGCCGGCCTGCCGGTGCGGCACATGGACGAACTCGAATCCATCGTGGAGAGCCAGCAGGTCTCCATCGGTGTGATCACCACCCCGCCGGGCGCCGCCCAGCAGGTCTGCGACCGCCTGGTCGAAGCCGGGGTGACCAGCATCCTGAACTTCGCGCCGACCGTGCTGACCGTCCCGGACGGGGTGGACGTGCGCAAGGTGGACCTGTCGATAGAGCTGCAGATCCTCGCCTTCCACGAGCAGCGCAAGGCCGGCGAGGAGCCCGAGGACGAGGAGCCCGCCGAGGAGCCGGTGCGCGAGCGCGCCCCCGGTCCGGTGCGGGCCGCCGCCGCCAAGCTGCGCCGGGCCGCCAGTGGTGGCAAGGAGACCAAGGGCGAGACCGACCGGCAGGCGGTGCTGCCCGCATGAGCTTGCTCGTCGTCGGTCTGAGCCACCGCACCGCGCCCGTCACCGTCCTGGAGCGCGCCGCCCTCACCGGCCAGACCCCCACCCGGCTGCTGCACGACGCGGCGGCCACGGCCACCGTCTCCGAGGCGGCGCTGCTGAACACCTGCAACCGGATCGAGCTCTACGCCGAGGTGGACAAGTTCCACGCCGGCGTCGCCGAGCTCTCCCGGCTGCTCGCCGAGCACAGCGGCGTGGACCTGGAGGAGCTCACCGCGCACCTCTACGTCCACTACGAGGACCGCGCGGTGCACCACATCTTCTCGGTCGCCTGCGGCCTGGACTCGATGGTGGTCGGCGAGGGCCAGATCCTCGGCCAGCTGCGCGACGCGCTGGCCCGCGCCCAGGAGGAGCACACCGCCGGGCGCGGCCTCAACGAGCTGTTCCAGCAGGCCCTGCGGGTCGGCAAGCGGGCGCACAGCGAGACCGGCATCGACAAGGCCGGCCAGACCCTGGTCACCTTCGGCCTGGAGCAGGTCGCCGCCGGGGCCGGCGAGATCGCCGGCAAGCGGGCCCTGGTGGTCGGCGCGGGCTCGATGAGCTCGCTGGCCGCCGCCACGCTCTCCCGCGCCGGGGTGTCCGACCTGCTGATCGCCAACCGCACCCCCGAGCGGGCCGAGCGGCTGGCCGCCTCCCTCGGCGCCCGCACCGTGGACTTCGCCAAGGTGCCGCAGGCGCTGGCCGACGTCGACCTGGTGATCTCCTGCACCGGCTCGGCCGGTGTGGTGATCCCGGCCGCCGACGTGGCCGCCGCGATCGCCGTACGGACCGCGCCGGAGCCGCTGGCCTTCCTGGACCTGGCGATGCCCAGGGACGTGGACCACGCGGTGCACGAGCTGCCCGGCGCCCTGCTGGTCGACCTGGAGTCGCTCTCCCAGGCCGACTCGGCCGGCCCCGGCGCGGGCGACGTCGACGCGGTCGGCGGGATCGTCGCCGCCGAGGTGGCCGCCTTCGGCGCCGCCCAGCGGGCCGCCCGGATCGCCCCCACCGTGGTGGCGCTGCGGGCGATGGCCTCCGAGGTGGTCGGCGCCGAGCTGGCCCGCCTGGAATCCCGACTGCCCGACCTGGACGACCGGTCCCGCGCCGAGGTGGCGCAGACCGTCCGCCGGGTGGTCGACAAGCTGCTGCACGCGCCCACGGTGCGGGTCAAGCAGCTGGCCGCCGAGCCCGGCGGCGCCACCTACGCCGACGCGCTGCGCGAGCTGTTCGACCTCGACCCGGGCGCGGTCCGCGCCGTGTCCGGTACGCCGGTGGGGCCCCAGGCACAGCCCGCCGGCGGTAGTCTCGCGGGCGGAGCGGCCCGATGAACCACCCCCACGACCACCAGCACCACCGGGACGAAAACGCTATGAATGGTCAACTGAGCACGCAGCAGGGCCAGTTGGAGGCCGAAACGATACCGCTGCGGCTGGGTACCCGGCGCAGCGCACTGGCCATGGCACAGTCCGGCATGGTCGCTCGCGAGGTCTCCCGGGTCACCGGCCGCGCCGTCGAACTGGTGGAGATCACCACCTACGGCGACACCTCCCGGGAGCACCTGGCGCAGATCGGCGGCACCGGAGTCTTCGTCTCCGCGCTGCGCGACGCGCTGCTGGCCGGCCGGATCGACTTCGCCGTGCACTCGCTCAAGGACCTGCCGACCGCCGCCGCCGAGGGCCTGCGGCTCGCCGCGGTGCCGGAGCGCGAGGACGTCCGGGATGCGCTGATCGCCCGCGAGCGGCTGAACCTGGCCGAGCTGGTCGAGAAGACCCCGGACCGCCCGGTGCGGATCGGCACCGGCTCGCCGCGCCGGATGGCCCAGCTGAACGCCTGGGCCCGGGCCCGCGGCGTCGAGATCGAGACCGTCCCGATCCGCGGCAACGTGGACACCCGGATCGGCTTCGTGCACTCCGGCGAGCTGGACGCGGTGGTGCTCGCCACCGCCGGCCTGAACCGGCTCGGCCGGTCCGCCGAGATCACCGAGCACCTCGACCCCGAGCTGATGCTGCCGGCCCCCGGGCAGGGCGCGCTGGCCATCGAGTGCCGGGCCGACGACACCGGGCTGGCCGCCGCCCTCGGCGCGCTGGACCACGCCCCCACCCGGGCCGCCGTGGTCGCCGAGCGCGCCCTGCTCGCCGCGCTGGAGGCGGGCTGCTCCGCCCCGGTGGCCGCCCTGGCCCACCCGGCCGGCGGCAACGAACTGCGGCTGGAGGGCGTGGTCGGCACCACCGACGGCGCCACCCTGCTGACGATGTCCACCACTGGTCCGCTCGCGTCCGGCGAGTCGGCCGAGGCGGCGGCGCGGGCCCTGGGCCACGCGCTGGCCGCCCGGCTGCTCGCCGACGGGGCGGCCGGTCTGATGGGGGAGCGAGTCTGATGAGCCCCACCGCCACTGCCGACCGGACCGGACGCTGCACCTTCCTGGGTGCCGGCCCCGGCGACCCCGGGCTGCTGACGCTGCGCGCGGTCGAGGTGCTGGCCACCGCCGACCTGCTGATCGCCGACCCGCTGACCGCCGTCGCCGTGCGCAGCCACTGCCCGCAGGCCGTGCAGCTGTACAGCCCGGCGGAGAGCGAGACCGGTCCGCTGGACATCGGCGGCGGTGACCCGGCCGCCATCGGCAAGCTGATCGGCGAGGCCGTGCAGGCCGGCAAGCACGTGGTCCGCACGGTGGACGGCGACCCGGGCCTGGACGGCCGGGCCGCCGAGGAGATGCTGGCCTGCGCCCGCGCCGGACTGGCCTTCGAGGTGATCCCGGGCGTCGCCCAGTCGGTCGGCGTGCCGGCCTACGCGGGAGTGCCGCTGCGCGGCAGCAACGGCGCCGACGTGCGCTTCGTGGACGGCTCCGCGCTGCTGGCCGGCGCCCTGGTCGACCTCGGCGCGCCGGAGACCACCCTGGTGGTCCGCACCACCCTGGGCCAGCTGCCGGCCACCGCGAACGCCCTGGTCAGCCACGGCCGCAAGCCGGACGCCCCGCTCTGCGCCACGCTCTCCGGCACCACCACCCGGCAGCGCACCTTCACCTCCACGCTGAGCGCGATCGCCGCCGACCTGAAGGCCGCCCGGGTGCTGCCCTCGCCGGTCTCCGCCCCGGTCGACCCGGCCACCTCGGTGATAGCCGTGGTCGGTGAGCAGGTCGCGCACCGCTCCTCGCACTCCTGGTTCGAGACCAAGCCGCTGTTCGGCTGGAACGTGCTGGTGCCGCGCACCAAGGAGCAGGCGCACGGCCTCTCCGAGCAGCTGCGCTCCTACGGCGCGGTGCCGCAGGAGGTGCCGACCATCGCGGTCGAGCCGCCGCGCACCCCGCAGCAGATGGAGCGGGCGATCAAGGGCCTGGTCACCGGCCGCTACGAGTGGATCGCCTTCACCTCGGTCAACGCGGTCCGCGCGGTCCGGGAGAAGTTCGAGGAGTACGGCCTGGATGCCCGGGCGTTCGCCGGGATCAAGGTCGCGGCGGTCGGCGAGACCACCGCGCAGGCGCTGGTGGACTTCGGCGTCAAGCCCGACCTGGTGCCCTCCGGCGAGCAGTCCGCCGCCGGGCTGCTGGAGGACTGGCCGCCCTACGACCCGGTGTTCGACCCGATCGACCGGGTGCTGCTGCCGCGCGCCGACATCGCCACCGAGACCCTGGTGGCCGGCCTGGTCGAACTCGGCTGGGAGGTGGACGACGTGACGGCCTACCGGACCGTGCGCGCCTCGCCGCCGCCGGCCGAGACCCGGGAGGCGATCAAGGGCGGCGGCTTCGACGCGGTGCTCTTCACCTCGTCCTCGACCGTGCGCAACCTGGTCGGCATCGCCGGCAAGCCGCACAACGTCACCATCATCGCCTGCATCGGTCCGGCCACCGCCAAGACCGCGGAGGAGCACGGCCTTCGGGTCGACGTGATGGCGCCCGCGCCGTCCGCCTCCGCGCTGGCCCAGGCGCTGGCCGAGTTCGGTGCGGGCCGCCGGGACGCCGCCACCTCGGCCGGCGAGCCGGTGTACCGCCCCAGCGAGCGCCGACCGGGTTCCCGACGCAAGGCGCGCTGATCCCCCGAACCCGCAAGCACGTGGAGGAGTCATGACCTTCCCCGACAGCCGGCCGCGCCGGCTGCGGACCACCCCGGCGGTGCGCCGGCTGGTCGCCGAGACCCGGCTGCACCCCGCGCAGCTGATCCTGCCGGCCTTCGTCCGGGAGGGGATCGGCGAGCCGGTGCCGGTCGGGTCGATGCCGGGCGTGGTCCAGCACACCCGGGACTCCCTGCGCCGGGCCGCCGCGGAGGCGGCCGAGGCGGGGATCGGCGGGATCATGCTGTTCGGCGTGCCGGAGCACAAGGACGCCGTGGGCAGCGCGGGCACCGACCCGGACGGCATCCTGCAGCAGGCGATCCGCGACGTGGTCGCCGAGGTGGGCGAGCAGCTGGTGGTCATGTCGGACCTCTGCCTGGACGAGTTCACCGACCACGGCCACTGCGGCGTGCTGGCGGCGGACGGCTCGGTGGACAACGACGCGACCCTGGAGCGGTACGCGGAGATGGCCGTGGTGCAGGCCGAGGCCGGCGTCCACATGGTCGGCCCGTCCGGGATGATGGACGGTCAGATCGGGGTGGTCCGGCGGGCGCTGGACGCGGCCGGGTACCAGGACACCGCCATCCTGGCCTACACCGCCAAGTACGCCTCGGCGCTCTACGGCCCGTTCCGGGAGGCGGTGGACTCCGGGTTGAAGGGCGACCGCAAGACCTACCAGCAGGACCTGGCCAACGCCCGGGAGGCGCTGCGCGAGCTGGAGCTGGACGTGGCCGAGGGCGCCGACCTGGTGATGGTCAAGCCGGCCGGGCCGTGCCTGGACATCCTGCGCGCGGTGGCCGACCGCTCGCCGGTGCCGGTGGTCGCGTACCAGATCTCCGGCGAGTACTCGATGGTCGAGGCGGCCGCCGCGAACGGCTGGATCGAGCGCGAGCGCACCATCATGGAGTCCCTGCTGTCGATCAGCCGGGCCGGTGGCGAGCAGATCCTCACCTACTGGGCGGTCGAGGCGGCGCGGATGCTCCGCGCCTGACGGCACGTCATGACCGAGGGGGCGTCAGCCGGTCGGCTGACGCCCCCTCAGTCGTGCTCCGGCTCAGCCGTGGTGGTGCCAGCCGTCGATGGACACCTCGTCGCCGCCCTCGCCGCCGGTGGCCTCGTCGGTGGCCCAGAACGCGTGCTCGCCCTTGGTGTGCACGTGGCCCGCGCAGGCGAAGCCCTCGCCCCAGCCGGCCGCGAACGGGTGGTGCGCGGTGACCACGCCGCCGCCCTCGCCGCCGACCGCGACGTGCGCGGAGGCGGTGGAGGCGCCCAGGCCGACGATCATCAGCGCGCCGGCCGCGACGGCGGCGGCCCGGCCCAGCATCTTCTGCATGAGATTTGGTCCTCTCGGTGGGACGCGCCGGTGGGGCGCGTCGGGTGGAACGCGTTGCCGAATGACAGAGCGGGGCTGGCCGGAGTGCTCCGCCAACCCCGCTCGGGTACTGCTCCGTCGGGTCAGGTACTGCTCTGGAGGGTCAGGGTGGTGCGTGGGTGGGGCTGGATCAGCCGATCAGGTGCGACAGGGCGCCGTCGCCGTTGCTCTGGGTGGTCTGGCCCACGTTGCAGATCTGGTGGTTCTGCTGGTTGAGGACCGGGACGTCCACCTGGACCGGGATCAGGCCGACCTGGACGTGGTGGACCTCGGGCAGGCAGATGTTCGGGTTGTCCAGGGTGTGGAAGTTCGGGCTGTGGTCGCCGTGGGTGCCGGTGGCGTTGGTGCCGCCGTCGCCCTGGACCGAGGCGGCGGAGCCGTCCGCGTCGCCGATGGCGAAGGAGGGCGCGCTGGCCATCGCGATGGCGGCGGTGGCCAGGCCGGCGGTGGCGAAGACCTTCTTCAGCATGGGGTGCTCTCTCTGGCTGTGTGAATGGGTGGTGCGGAGGGGGTCACCGCTGGCTGCGGTGGGTGGTGCAAGTGCGGGGACCGGCTGGGTCAGCCGATCAGGTGCGAGGCGACGCCGTCGCCGTTGGTCTGGGTCGGCTGGCCGACGTTGCAGACCTGGTGCAGCTGCTGGTTGCCGACCGGGATGTCCGCCTGGACCGGGATCAGGCCGACCTGGACGTGGTGGATCTCCGGCAGGCAGATGTTCGCGTTGTCCAGCACGTGGAAGTTGGGGCTGTGGTCGCCCCAGGTGCCGGTGTTGTTGGTGCCACCGTTGCCCGACAGGCTGGCCGCGGAGCCGTCCGCGTTGCCGATCGCCATGGCGGGGGACACGGCCGCGCCGAGCGCCGCGGCGGCCAGGCCGGCAACGGCCAGGGTCTTCTTGATCATGGGAAATTCCTCTCTGGGTTTTACTGCGTCGCTGCGTCTCGGTGCAATGCGTGAAACGAATTGCCCTGGTCCCTGGTCACCGCGGCTTTCGCGGCCTATTCGGATACGACCTGTTCGGGGGTGGATCGCCAGCTGGCAGGATCTCCGGCTGCCGGGCGATCGGTGTCCGAACCGGCCGCAGTGGTGCGGCGACACCGATATCAAAGAACGGCGGGCGGGAAAGTTACGCGAGGCTGGGCGGAAAAACTCCGGGACGGCCCGTTCGGGGGCCTCTGTGGTCGTACTAATACGCCACCCGGGCTAAGCGAGGGATTGCTGCGCCCACTCCCGACCCCGCGGCTCGTTGAGGCAGTTCGGGGTGCCTGCTATCGACCGGGCCCACCTGCCACACCTGGCTCACTTGCCACACCTGGCTCACTGCCACACCTGCCTCAAGCTGCCTCATACAGACGGGATCAGAGAAGACGATGAAGCTGTCCAAGCGGAGCGGTGCCCTGCTGCTGGCCGCCGGCGCCTCGGCCATTGCCGGCCAGGCCGTCGCCCAGACCGCGGCCCAGGCCGCCCCGGCGACCCCGATGACCCCCGGTCAGGTCGCCGCGCTGGAGAACGGCCTGGCCACGAAGACGGTGCCGCTGCGGGTGCCGCTGGAGACGGTCACCCAGCACGCCCCGATGCTGCCGCTCGCCGGCGACGTGCACGGCGCGCTGCCCGCCTCCCCGGTGCTGCCGCCGGTCCCGTCCGAGCAGGGCAAGCACGAACTGATGCCCGATCAGGTGGTGCCCCCGCTGAACTTCAGCCGGGTCGGCCCGAGCCTGGAGACCGCGCTGCCGCTGCCCGCGGTGGCCGACGGGGTGCGCCCGGGCAACCTCGACCTGGACTCGCCGCAGTCCCCGCTGAAGGCGATCGGCCCGGCGGTCGGCGTGGGCCACCCGCTCTCCTTCGTCGAGGGGGCCGACGGCCAGCTCAAGGACGGCTCGCTGAGCACCGGTGACCTGGACCCGCGGCTGGTGCCCGGCGCGATCTCCGCGGTCCCCGGCGCCAAGGCCACCCTGGGCGGCCCGCAGCAGAACACCACGCTGCTCCAGGCCGCGCAGAACCTGCTCGCCACCGGCTCCGCGGTGGCCGACGAGGCGACCCGCGGCGACCAGGGCTGAGCCCCCGTCAGCCACCGCCGGTCGGGCCCGGTGCGCAGCGGCGCACCGGGCCCGACCGGTGTGCGGAGCCGGTCAGCGGCCCGGCAGCGCGCCGAGCAGCAGCCCGGCCACCGGGAGGTCCTTGGCGCCGCCGCCGTCGCTCAGCGAGCCGGTGGCCGCGGTGGTGGAGACCTGCGGCACGCCGTTGTCCGGCTGCACCGCGAGCACGTTGTTCAGCGGGTCGACCGCGGACTTGGCGAACGGGTCGAGGCGCAGGTCCTTGACCGGGCCGAGCACGTAGCCGGTGGTGCCGTGCAGCGCGCCGAGCGCGGGGCCGACCTGGGTGGGCCGCAGGGCGGCGGTGGGCGCGGGCGCGGCGGCCGCGGCGGCGCCGGCCGCCACCGGGACCAGCAGCAGGGCGGTGCCGGCGGCGGCCAGCGCGCCCGTGGTGGAGGGGTTCAACCGAGTGTCCTTTCACTGGATGCGGCTCTGGCCCCCCGGACCACGTCCGGGGGGCCAGCAGTGCACGGGGACGGACTGCTCAGCAGTCGTCGTCGTGGTGCGGGTGGGCGTCGGCGTTGATGCAGGTGTTGCCGAAGGCCGGGTTCAGCGCGCCGATCACGTTGACGGTGTCGCCGCAGAGGTTGACCGGGATGTGCACCGGAACCTGAACCGCGTTGCCGGAGAGCACACCGGGGGAGTGCGCGGCCACGCCCTCCGCACCGGCGCTGGCCATCGCGGTGCCGGCGCTGCCGAGCGCCAGGCCGAGGGCCGCGGTGGACAGGATGGCGATCTTCTTGGCGTTCATGGGAGAGACCTCCTTGGTCTAACTGGGGGTTGGTCAGCCGTGGTTGATGCAGGTGTTGCCGAAGGCCGGGTTCAGCAGGCCGATCACGTTGACGGTGAGGCCGCAGGCGTTGATCGGCACGTGCACCGGGACCTGGACGAGGTTGCCGGAGAGCACGCCCGGGGAGCCGGCCGCGACGCCCTCGGCGCCCGAGCTGGCGGCGGCGGCGCCGGCGCCGCCCAGCAGCAGGCCGGCCGCGGCGGCGGAGAGGACCAGGGTCTTGGAGAACTTGCGCATGGTTTTTCCTCCGTTGATTCCCGGGACGGACTCCCGAGTTCTCTGTTGGGCCCGGGGCATTCCCGGGCGGGAACGTTTCCGAGGCGGTACGTGAAAGCGCTTCGGGAACGAGAACGAGGATCCGGGCGACCGGAAACGGGTACCGGCGTGAAACATCACCCGATCGCCGGGCGGCGCCGCCGGGTTCGTACGAACGGGTGATTCGCGCGCCCCGGCCGCAACTGCCGTGCGGGCGGGTCGTTCCAGATCATGCACGCATCGTGCTCAGTAACAAGGAGACTCAATATGAGCGTCAAGAAGGCTGCCGCCGTCGGCGCCGCCGTGGTCGGCATCGTGGCCGCGGGTGCCGGTACCGCCCTGGCCAGCGCTGGTGCCGAGGGCGCCGCGGTCGGTTCCCCGGGTGTGCTCTCCGGCAACGCGGTCCAGGTGCCGATCCACATCCCGGTCAACGTCTGCGGCGACAGCGTCGACGTGATCGGCCTGCTGAACCCGGCCTTCGGCAACACCTGCGTCAACAACGGCTGATCCAGCCGCTGCTGCGACGCGGCGCCGCCGCCCGCCGCCTCCCCTCCTGGGGCGGTCCGGGCGGCGGCGCCGTTCGCGTTCCGGCCGCCGGGTGTCTGCCGAAGGATGTGAGCCTGCCTCAACTTCGGCTGTCGCAAGCCTTGTTGTACTACTTGTCAGTACCTAGCATGTGACTCCGCTCACCGCACCGCTCCGCCCCCTCGAAGGAGTCCGTGTGACCAGGAGACACCCCTTCCGCGCCCCCGCCGCGCTGCTCGCCGCCGCCGCACTGGGCGCGGCCCTCGGCCTCACCGCCCCACCGGCGAGCGCCGCCGCCACCCCCACCGCCACCCACGCCGGCCTGGCTCCCGCGATCGTCTCGCTGGGCGACAGCGCGATCTCCGGCGAGGGCGCCGGCACCGACACCAGCGACGGCTACTTCCCGGGCACCGACGGGCCCAAGGACTACTGCCACCGCCACCCGCAGTCGGAGATCTTCGACACCGGCCTGTCCGGAGTCACCGCGATCGACCTGGCCTGCTCCGGCGCCCAGACCGGCGACCTGACCAGCGACCCGGTGCTGGCGCAGACCACCGGCGGCGGCAGCGGCGACTTCGGCGAGCCCAAGCAGGACGTCCAACTCGCCCAGACCGCCGGCAAGTACGACGTCAAGATGGTCGTGGTGACGATCGGCGCCAACGACGACTTCGACTTCAGCGGCATCATGGAGAGCTGCCTCGGGCAGTACTTCCCGATCCCCAAGGGCACCGGCTGCCGGGACACCATCGGCAGTGCCGCGATCACCCAGCGGGCCGCCAAGGTGATCCCCAAGGTGGTGGCCGCGCTCACCGACGTCCGGCAGACCATGCGTCAGGCCGGCTACGCGGACGGCGACTACCAGCTGGTCTTCCAGTCCTACTTCACCCCGCTCACCCCGGACATCCGCAGCAACGACTACGCGACCAAGATCGCCCAGGGCTGCCCGGCCTACCCGGAGGACATGGCCTGGGGCCACAACTGGGTGGTGCCGACCTTCGAGGACGCGCTGCGGCAGGCCGCCGAACAGGTGCCCGGGGTGCGCTACCTGGACCAGCGCCGGGTCTCCTACGGCCACGAGGTCTGCGCCGAGATGACCACCTCGCCGTACGAGTACACCAACGGCGACGTGATCGACCTCTCGGAGAACACCCGCAACGGCTGCGACTACCCGATCGGCATCCTCTCGCTCTGCGAGAACGAGATCCGGCAGTCCTTCCACCTGCGGGTGGCCGGCTACCAGGGCGAGGGCAACTGCCTCGGCGAGTTCTACGACCAGCCGGCCCGGCAGGAGGCCTACTGCACCCTGGACCAGGGCGACGGCACCACCATCGAGCCGCTCACCCCGGGCCGCCCGTTCGACGACGCCCCGGACGACGGCGCCTGGTTCCAGCTCACCAACGCGGCCACCGGCCAGGTGCTCGACCTCTCCGGCGGCGGCACCTACGGCGACAGCACCAACGGCCGGGCCGCGATCGGCTACCAGGCCACCGGCGGGCTGAACCAGTCCTTCGTCATGGAGGCCAAGCCGGGCGGCAGCTACGAGCTGGACTTCAGCGGCAACCGGAACATGTGCCTGGACGCCACCGGCGGGGCCACCGGCGCCGGCACCCAGCTGGAGCAGTGGGGCTGCAACGGCGGCGGCAACCAGCACTGGCTGGTCACCCCGTCCGGCTCCGGCACCTACCGCCTCGCCGACTCGCAGGACCCGTCCGCGGTCGCCACCCTGACCACCGCTCAGGACTCCCAGGGCAACCCGCTGGTCCAGCTCGCCCCCGACACCGGCGCGGCCAACCAGCAGTGGCAGCTCACCAAGCTCGGCATCGTCTACCTGCACGGCTGACCGCACACCCTGACACCGCACACCTGACGGTCCGCCGGGATTGCCCTCCCGGCGGGCCGTCAGGCTTTTTCGCCGATCAGGCAACCTGATCCACGAAGTAGGTGGTCTGGACGGGCGAGGGGGTGGGGCTGATGGGCAGCTACGACGAGGAGGCGGAGTTCAGCGCGTTCGTCCAGGGCAGGTGGAACGGCCTGGTCCGGACGGCGTACCTGCTGACCGGGAACCGGCACGACGCGGAGGACCTGGCGCAGACCGCGCTGGCCAAGGCGTACGCGTCCTGGCGCCGCGTCCGCAGCAGCACCAGCCCGGACGCGTACCTGCGCCGGATCCTGGTGACCAGCAACATCGACCGCTTCCGCAAGCGCCGCTTGACCGAGTACCCGACCGGCGACCTGCTGGAGCCGAGCGGCCCGCACCCGGCGGACGCCAGCGCACAGGTCGACCAGCGCCAGGTGCTCTTCGCCGTGCTCGCCACGCTGCCCGCACGGCAGCGCGCCGTGGTGGTGCTGCGCTACTGGGAGGACCTCGCCGAGGCGCAGGTCGCCGACGCGCTCGGCTGCTCCATCGGCACCGTCAAGAGCCAGGCCGCCAAGGGGCTGGCCAAGCTGCGCGCCCATCCCGGCCTCACCGACCTCAGCCCGATGGCCACGACCGACCCCAGATCGAAGGTGCCCGCATGACCTGGTCTGACGAGGACCACACACCCACCGACGAACCAGGGCTGCGCCACGCCCTCGCGCACGGCGCGGCGGACATCGTCATCTCCCCGCCGCCGTACGCGCGGATCGTCCGCGACGGCCGCGCGCACCGCCGCCGCCGGGCCGCGGTGCGCAGCGCCGTCGTCGTGACGGCGGTCGTCGTCCCCGCGCTCACCCTCGCGCTGCTGCCGGGCCGCCACCCGGCTCCACCGCCCGACCGGGCCGCCGCGGTCCCCGCCGCCGCAGGCCCGGCCACCGCGGCCCCCGCCGCTTCGCACGCCGATTTCACCGCCGCGGCTGACAGCACGGTCCCCCGGGACGTCAAGGTCACCCAGCTCAACGGGCCGCTCTCCGGGATCGACGCCGAGGTCATGGTCTGGCTCCCGCCGCAGTACGACGACCCCGCCTACCGGGACCGCAGCTTCCCGGTCGTGGAGCTGCTCCCCGGCCAAGGAGCCCCGAGCAGCATCTGGTTCAGCCGCCTGAACGCCTCGGATCAGCTCAAGCCGATGATCGCGAACGGCTCGGCGCTGCCGTTCATCCTGGTCGCGCCGCGCTTCACCGGCCTCGGCGGCGTCCAGGACACCGGCTGCGCGGACCTGCCCGGCCGGCCGAAGGCCGAGACCTGGCTCACCCGCGACGTCCCGCAGCTCGTCCTCGACAACTTCCGCGCCGAACCCGCCCCCCAGCACTGGGCGGTGGCCGGCTACTCGGCGGGCGGCCAGTGCGCGACCCGGCTGGCCATCGCCCACCCCGACCGCTACGGCGCGGGGGTGAGCCTGAGCGGCGTCAACGACCCCGCCGGGGACCCGACCAGCCCCGTCGGCCGCGACAAGACCCTGCGCACCCAGGACAACCCGCTGCTGATGCTCCGTCGGGCCGCCCGGCCGCCGGCCGTCGCCCTCTACGCGGCGGGCGCCAAGGGCGACGGACTGGAGGACGGCCAGGCGCTGGCCGCGGCGGCCGAGCCGCCGACCACCGTCACGGTCGGCGAACTCGTCGGCCCGCGCGACCTCCCGCTCTGGCGGGGCGCCCTGCCGGCGGTCTTCGACTGGCTCTCCCGGCGACTCAAGTGACCTGGCGGGACCTGGCAACTTCGCGCGCCGGTCCAGCGTCATTGATCGTGAACGGCCGGCCACTCCACCCGAGGAAGGTGCGCCAGGCGTGATACCGATCGGAGCGTCCCCCACCGTGCGACAGCCGCAGTCCCAGCCCACCCGTATCCGCGCGGTCCTGGCCGGCGTGACCGCGCTGGCCCTGTCCGCCGCGCTGGCGGCCTGCAGTGGTGGCAGCAGCGGCACTCCGGCCGCCGACGCCAAGGCGGGCGGCGGCGCGGCGGCCTCCGCGCCGGCCGGCTCGGGCGCCCCGGCGGCGCCGGTCCCGACGGGCGGCAGCGCGGCGCCGGCGGGTGCCAAGGTCGTCATGCCGACCGGGCCGGCCGCCAACCTGAAGAAGGCCCGGGACACCAAGGCCGGCCCGATCATGATGACCACCCTGGCGGGCCCCAAGTCCGGTGTCTCCGCCGACGTCTGGGTCTGGCTGCCGCCGCAGTACAACGACCCCAAGTACGCGCACTACGGCTTCCCCGTGCTCACCCTCTACGCGGGCGGTCAGAGCAACGGCTACAACACCTGGACCGACGAGCACCAGCTGCCGATCCAGGACATCGACGCCCAGCTCGCCCAGCAGCAGAAGGCGCACCCCTTCATCATGATCATGCCGGTGCAGAACCTGACGGGCGACGAGCACCACTCCTTCGACTGCTCCGACATCCCCGGCCAGCCCAAGATGGGCACCTGGATGTCCCAGGACGTCCCGGACTTCGTCCGGGCCAACTTCCGCACCCTCAAGGGCCGGGACAGCTGGGGCCTGATGGGCGCCTCCAGCGGCGCCGACTGCAGCGCCAAGCTGGCCATGCAGCACCCCGACCTCTTCAAGGCCGCCGTGGCGATCGACGGCGACTTCGTCGCGGACTCCTGGTCCTGGAAGGGCCACGAGGCCGAGCAGGCCGCCAACAGCCCCGACAAGCTGATCGCCAGCAGCAAGGCCGATGTCCGGATACTCGCCACCGCCGGCGGCGGCAGCGCCTACGAGGTGGGCGTGGTCAAGCGGTGGATGGCCAAGGCCGCCGCGCCGACCACCGTCGAGTACTACGAGGAGCCCGGCGGCGAGCACAGCACCGTCGACTTCGGGAAGCTGATCCCGATGAGCCTGGACTGGCTCACCAAGAACCTCACCGGCCCGCAGAGCGACAGCTGACGACCCGTGCTGCCCTGACGGTCAGTCAGCGAAGCCGTTGACGGACCGTCAGGGCCAGACCAGGCAGTACAGCTGGTGCCCCGCGTCGTGCAGCCGGTTCGCGAAGTCCTGCCACTCGTGCAGCATCGAGTAGATGACGAAGGCGTCGCGCGGACCGCGGCGGTCCGGGACGGTCGACCAGATGAAGGCGGCGGCGCCGAGCTCGGTCTCGTCGGCCTTGCGCAGCGGTTCCACGACGGTGGAGGGCAGCTGGACCACGGCGTAGTCGGGGTGCAGGACGACCAGTTCGAGCGGCGGGACCTGGTGCAGCGGGACGCCCTGGATGCCGGTGAGCACCATCGCGCTCATCGTCTCCGGCTTGATCTTGGTGGAGAGGTGGCCGTTGGGCGAGCCGCTGGTCTCCATCAGGTCGCCGAGCCGGCCGAGCGAACCGAGCTCGCCGGCGTCCAGCCCGAGACCCCCGGGGCCCAGCGCGGTGGGGACTCTGGCGGCGGTGGCGCGGTCGGGTGCCCCGAAGTACTTGTACGTCACCCCCACGCGACCTTCACCCCGCCTTCCCCTTCCCGCTCGGGCTGCCTTGCGGCCTGCCCCCGCGGCCTCCTCGAAGCCGTCCTGCTCCTCGGACACTCGGACCATCCTCACCGGAATTCGCCGGAATCGACAGACCCCCGGGCCCTCGGCGTCCCGCCGAAGGCCCCATTTTCCCGTTGTGCCGCCGCTGTGCGACCGAAACCGGACATCTCGGCCGGATCCCGACGCCTTCCCCGGACCGTGGCCCGGGGTTCGTCACATCCAGTGTGCGGGATGAATCGACCCGTGGCCGCACACGGATCATCGTTCCAGATGATCGGGTCCGACATGCAGAGGTAAAGGACACGATTTGAGACCGGAGCCGGTTTGAGAGGATGGGGTCTCGTGAGCTACCCGTATGAAGCCCCTCAGTCCCAAGCGCTCTTCGACCGCGCGGCGGCCGTGACCCCCGGCGGCGTCAACTCGCCGGTCCGCGCCTTCCGTGCGGTGGGCGGCACGCCGCGGTTCATGGTGTCCGGCAGCGGCCCCTACCTGACCGACGCCGACGGTCGCGAGTACGTCGACCTGGTCTGCTCGTGGGGGCCGATGCTCCTCGGCCACGCCCACCCGGCGGTGATCGAGGCCGTGCAGCGGGCCGTGGTCCGCGGCACCTCCTTCGGCACCCCCGGCGAGGGCGAGGTGGAGCTGGCCGAGGAGATCGTCGCCCGGGTCGCCCCGGTCGAGCAGGTCCGGCTGGTCTCCTCCGGCACCGAGGCCACCATGTCCGCGATCCGACTGGCCCGCGGCTTCACCGGCCGGGCCAAGATCGTGAAGTTCGCCGGCTGCTACCACGGCCACGTGGACTCGCTGCTGGCCGCCGCCGGCTCCGGCCTGGCCACCTTCGCGCTGCCCGACACCCCCGGCGTCACCGGCGCCCAGGCCGGCGACACCATCGTGCTGCCCTACAACGACCTGGCCGCCGTCGAGCAGGCCTTCGCCCAGCACCCCGGCGAGATCGCCGCGGTGATCACCGAGGCCTCGCCCGGCAACATGGGCGTGGTCCCGCCGCTGCCCGGCTTCAACGGCGGGCTGGCCAAGCTCTGCCGGGAGAACGGCGCGCTCTTCGTCTCCGACGAGGTGATGACCGGTTTCCGCGTCTCCAAGGCCGGCTGGTACGGCCTGGAGGCGGCCCACGAGGGCTGGGCCCCGGACCTGCTGACCTTCGGCAAGGTCATGGGCGGCGGCTTCCCGGCCGCGGCCTTCGGCGGCCGGGCCGACGTGATGGCCCAGCTGGCCCCGGCCGGCCCGGTCTACCAGGCCGGCACCCTCTCCGGGAACCCGATCGCCACCGCCGCCGGCCTGGCCCAGCTGCGCAACTGCACCGACGAGGTCTACGCCACCGTGGACCGGGTCGCCGGGACCGTCTCCGGCCTGGTCACCGAGGCGCTGGCCAAGGAGGGCGTGGCGCACCGGGTGCAGAAGGCCGGCAGCATGTTCTCGGTCTTCTTCACCGAGCGGCCGGTCACCGACTACGCCTCGGCGAAGACCCAGGAGTCCTTCCGGTTCACCGCCTTCTTCCACAGCCTGCTGGCCGACGGCGTCTACCTGCCGCCGTCCGCCTTCGAGTCCTGGTTCGTCTCGGCGGCCCACGACGAGCGGGCGATCGAGCGGATCGCCGCTGCCCTGCCCGCCGCGGCCCGCGCCGCGGCGGCCGCCACCGCGAACTGATTGGACATCCAATGAGCGAGATCACTGTGGTGCACCTGATGCGCCACGGCGAGGTGCACAACCCGGAGGGCGTGCTCTACGGCCGGCTGCCCGGCTACCACCTCTCCGACCTCGGCCGGCAGATGGCCGACCGGGTGGCCGAGCACCTGGCGGACCGGGACATCACCCACGTGGTGGCCTCGCCGCTGGAGCGCGCCCAGGAGACCGCCGGGCCGATCGGCAAGGCGCACGGGCTGGACATCGCGGTGGACCAGCGGCTGATCGAGGCCGGCAACGTCTTCGAGGGCAAGGTCTTCGGGGTCGGCGACGGCGCGCTGAAGAACCCGTCCGCCTGGAAGTACCTGACCAACCCGTTCCGGCCGTCCTGGGGCGAGCCCTACATCGACCTCGCGGTGCGGATGATGGCCGCGCTGGCCGCCGCCCGGGACGCCGCCCGGGGCCACGAGGCGGTCGCGGTCAGCCACCAGTCGCCGATCTGGATCGCCCGCTCGTTCGCCGAGAAGCGCCGGCTCTGGCACGACCCGCGCAAGCGGCAGTGCTCGCTGGCCTCGCTCACCAGCTTCACCTACGAGGGCGACCGGCTGGTCTCGATCGGCTACCGCGAGCCGGCCCGCGACCTGCTGCCGGCCCACCTGAGCGGCAAGGGGCGCAAGGGCGACGCGCCGGTGGCCAAGAGCTTCGGGGCCTAACCACCTGCGCCGAGCCTGGCCGGAGTTCCTTAGAACGGCTTTACACCCGCAGTTCAGCGGGGGTCCGACACACGAGGGCGGACCCCCCTGAACCGGCCAGAAGTGCCATGCGAAACTTTTCACATGTCTGGTACGCCCCGCCTCCGTACGGCCGCCCTGCTCACCGCGGCGGCCGCTGTCCTGACCCTGGCCGGCTGCAGCTCATCGGGCGGCGGGAGCGGTGACGCCCAGGCCGGTTTCGTCTCCGGGAACGGCGGACTGGACACCGTCCCGCTGAGCGCCCGCAAGCCCGCCCCGGCCATCGGCGGCAACGACCTGGAGGGCAAGCCCATCGCGCTCTCCGACTACAAGGGCGAGGTCGTGGTGGTCAACATCTGGGGCTCCTGGTGCTCGCCCTGCCGGGCCGAGGCCAAGGGCCTGGAGCAGGTCTACGAGAAGTACAAGTCGCAGGGCGTCCAGTTCGTCGGGATCAACACCCGGGACACCGACCCGACCAACGCCAAGCGGTTCGAGGACGTCAACGGGATCAGCTACCCGAGCATCTACGACCCGGACGGCACCCAGATCCTCAAGTTCCCCAAGGGCAGCCTGAACCCGCAGTCGATCCCGACCACCATGGTGATCGACCGCCAGGGCCGGCTGGCCGCCCGGGCGATGAAGGGCCTCACCCCCGACGAGCTGACCACGCTGGTCGCGCCGATCGTCGCGGAGAAGCAGTGATCCTCGCGGACAACTACCAGACGGTCTCCAGCGGACCGCTGCTGCTCGCGATCCCGATCGCGGTGGCGGCCGGGCTGGTCTCCTTCTTCTCGCCGTGCGTCCTCCCGCTGGTCCCCGGCTACCTCTCCTACGTGACCGGCTTCTCGGCCGCCGACCTGGCCGACGCCGAGGGCCGCAAGCGCGGCCGGATGCTGCTCGGCTCGCTGCTGTTCATCGCCGGCTTCGCGGCCGTCTTCATCTCGTTCGGCGCGCTCTTCGGCTACTTCGGCAACACCCTCAGGGACGAGCGGCGGACCATCAACCTGGTGATGGGCGGGCTGACCATCCTGATGGGCCTGGCCTTCGCCGGTCTGCTCCCCGGGTTCAGCAACCGCGAGTTCCGCTCGCACCGGCGCCCGGTGGTCGGCCTGATCGGCGCGCCGCTGCTCGGCATCGTCTTCGGGCTCGGCTGGGCCCCGTGCACCGGGCCGACCATGGGGGCGCTGCTCTCGCTGTCGGCCACCCAGGCCAGCGCCGGGCGCGGCGCGTTCCTGATGGCCGTCTACTGCCTGGGCCTGGGCATACCGTTCATCGCGGCGGCCCTGGCCTTCCGCAAGGCGATCGGTGCCTTCGGCTTCATCAAGCGCCACTACCAGTGGGTGATGCGGATCGGCGGCGGCATGCTGGTCGCCGTCGGGGTGCTGCTGGTCACCGGTGGCTGGGACTACCTGGTGAACCAGCTTCAATACATCGCCCCCAGCGGCGAGATCGGAATCTGACCGTGAGTGACACCGAGCTGCGGACCGAGCAGCCCGAGGAGGCTGCCGCCGAGCGGCTGACCAGCGCCCCGAGGGATTCGGACACCCCGACCGGCATAGGGCTGCTCGGCTGGCTGCGCTGGATGTGGCGCCAGCTGACCTCCATGCGGGTCGCGCTGGTGCTGCTCTTCATGCTCTCGCTCGCCGCGATCCCGGGTTCGCTGATCCCGCAGACCAGCGAGAACGCCTTCAAGGTGCAGACCTGGAAGGCCGCGCACAAGAGCCTGGCGCCGGTCTACGACAAGCTGCAGCTGGTCAACGTCTACAGCTCGGTCTGGTTCTCGGCGATCTACATCCTGCTGTTCATCTCGCTGGCCGGCTGCATCATCCCGCGCACCTGGCAGTTCGTCGGGGTGCTGCGGGCCAAGCCGCCGGCGGCCCCGGCCAACCTGACCCGGATGCCGGTCTACGCGGCCTGGAAGACGGACGCCGACCCCGAGGCCGCGGTGGCCGCCGCGCACCGGCTGCTGCGCCGGCGCCGGTTCCGCGCGCACCGGTCCGGCGGCGCGGTGGCGGCCGAGAAGGGCTACCTGCGCGAGGTCGGCAACCTGCTCTTCCACCTCTCGCTCTTCGCCCTGCTGGCCGGCTTCGCCTGGGCCAGCCTGGCCAGCGGCACCGGCGGCAAGCTGGTGGTCGAGGGCGACGGCTTCTCCAACACCATGACCCAGCTGGACGACTTCTCCGGCTCGGCCTTCTACGGCTCCGAGGACCTCGATCCGTTCGGCTTCAAGCTGGACGGCTTCACCGACAAGTACCAGACCACCGGCGACCAGATCGGCGAGGCCCGGGAGTTCACCGCGCACATCCGGTACTGGCAGGGCGCGGACCCGACCAAGCTGAAGGCCGGTGAGATCTCGGTCAACAACCCGCTGGAGATCAGCGGCAGCAAGGTCTTCCTGATCGGGCACGGCTACGCCCCGGTGATCACGGTCCGGGACGCGAGCGGCAAGGTGGTCTTCCACGACGCGGTGCCGTTCCTGCCGCAGGACGCCAACCTCACCTCGACCGGCGTGGTCAAGGTCGGCGACTACGGCCAGAAGGACGGCAAGAAGGTCCAGCTCGGCTTCTCCGGCTTCTTCCTGCCCACCGCGCCGGACCAGTTCGACATGTCGACCGGCCCGCGCTCGCTCTTCCCGGGCGACGCCGCGCCGGCCCTGGTGCTGACCGGCTACGCGGGCGACCTGGGCACCGACTCCGGGCTGCCGCAGAACGTCTACCAGCTCGACCTGAGCCACCTGACCCAGCTGCAGCAGGACGGCCAGCCGGCCAGGGTCAAGCTGACCCCGGGTCAGGGCTGGACCCTCCCGGACAACTACGGCTCGCTCACCTTCGACGGCTACAAGAAGTGGGCCACCTTCTCGGTCTCGCACCGGCCCGGCAACGCGGTCGCGCTGACCGGCGCCGTGCTGGCGATCGCCGGCCTGATCGGCTCGCTGTTCGTGCAGCGCCGCCGGATCTGGGTCCGCGCGGTGGTCGGCCCGGACGGGCGGACCCTGGTCGAGCTGGCCGGCCTGGCCCGCAGCGAGTCGGCGAAGATCGCCGAGGAGCTGGCCGAGCTGGCCGTGGACCTGCAGGACGACGCGCCGGCGCTGGACGACGAGGACGAAGCACCGGCCGAAGCCGGTGCAGCAGCCGACGAGGCCGAAGCCGATGAAGCCGAAGCCGACGAACCCGAAGCCGACGAACCCGAGGCGGGCGCCCCCGAGACCGCCCCGGCCGACGACGAACCCAAGGAGTAGACGGTGTCTCTCGCCTCCGGGGTCAACCCCCACCTGGCGGACCTCTCCAACAAGTGCATCTGGTCGGCCATGGGCGTGTACGCGCTGGCCATGTTCGCCCACATGTTCGAGTGGACCTTCGGCAGCAAGGGCGCCGTGGCCCGCCGCTCGGCCGAGCAGGCCAGCCTGGCCGAGGCCGCCGCTGCCGCCGCCGCACCACAGGCGGCCAAGGCGAAGAAGGTCACCGTCACGGTGGCCTCCGGCAACGGCGGCACCACCACGCTGACCCGCACCGCCCTGGCCGGCGAGGGCGCCACCGTGGTGACCAGCGGCCGCGGTGACGACGACCCCGAGGTCGACGGCCCCGGCGCGGCCGGCACCAGCGAACGGGCCGACCTGTTCGGCCGGATCGCCATCTCGCTGACCGTGCTCGGCTTCCTGCTGAACCTCGGCGGCGTGGTCTTCCGCGGCCTGTCCGTGATGCGGCCGCCGTGGGGGAACATGTACGAGTTCTCCTGCGCCTTCTCGGTCACCATGGTCGGCGCCTACCTGGTGCTGCTGGTCGTCGGCAAGCCGGTCCGCTGGCTCGGCCTGCCGGCCGTGCTGGCCGCCTGCCTGACCCTGGGCCTGGCCACCAGCGTGCTCTACACCGACTCCGAGCAGCTGGTCCCGGCGCTGCACTCGTACTGGCTGGCGATCCACGTCACCGCCGCGATCATCTGCGGCGGCGCCTTCTACGCGGCCTTCGCCACCACCGCGTTCTACCTGGGCCGCGAGTCCTACGACAAGCGCAAGGCGGCCGGCCTGCCGAACGGCCCGTTCAAGATCCCGGCCTCGGTGTTCGAGCGGATGCCGGCCACCGCGACCCTGGACAAGCTCTCCTACCGGATCAACGCGATGGTCTTCCCGCTGTGGACCTTCACCATCATCGCGGGCGCGATCTGGGCCGAGGCGGCCTGGGGCAAGTACTGGGAGTGGGACCCGAAGGAGACCTGGTCCTTCATCACCTGGGTGGTCTACGCGGCCTACCTGCACGCCCGGGCCACCGCCGGCTGGAAGGGCCGCAAGGCCGGCTACCTGGCGCTGCTCGCCTTCGCCTGCTTCCTGTTCAACTACTACGGCGTCAACATCTTCATCACCGGCAAGCACTCCTACGCCGGCGTGGGATGATCCGACGCAGCGTCAACCCGGCGGCGGGCCGGTCGGTCTGACGGTCCGCCAGTTGCGTGAGAACGGGCACACTGTGGTGTGAGACCTGTTCCGGTGGGCAGGTGTGACAGCGGTTGAGCGGGACGCGCCAGGAGGGAAGGAGAACCGCGCCGTGGACAGCGAAGAGATCATGCTGAAGGTCCGGATCACCGTGGCGGAGCGGGCACTGCTGCGCCGGCTCGCCCAGGGGCACCGCAGTGACCTGTCCGAGGTGGTCGCCGACGGCCTGCTGGACATCCTGCCCACCCTGCACGGCCCGGCCCGGTCCTACCTGCTGCTGGCCGCACTCGCCGAGCCGGCCCCCTGCGCGCTGACCGTCTGGCTGCCCGGCCCGCTGGCCGACCTGCTGGTGCCGGCTGCCGCCACGGTGGCCGGGGCCACCGGCGTGCGGCTCGGCTCGGGCAGCGCGATGCTCGGCGCGGCGCTGCGGCTCTGGCTCGACCAGGACCCGCAGCTGCTCGCCGCCCACCTGGACCTGATGCACGCCGGCCGTTCCTCGGCCGCGCTGGTCGCCGCCTGATAATCAGCTGACTGTGGGTCATCCGAAGGCGATCATGGCCGGATGGACACGAACGCCTGGACCTTCGAACCCACCCCGGTGGACCACCCGGACGCGGTGGCGGTGCTGCGGGACTACCTGATCGAGATGATCGAGCGCTACCACGGCCGCCCCACCACCGCGGCCGAGGTGGACGAGGTGGTGGCGGCCGAACCCGCCGCCGGGCTGGCCGAGTTCCTGCTCGCCCGGGACCCGGCCGGCGTGGTGCTGGGCTGCATCGGCCTGCGCCGGCTGGACCAGAGCACCGGCGAGGTCACCAAGGTCTTCCTGTACCCCGCGGCCCGGGGCAGCGGCGGCGGCACCCGGCTGCTCGCCGCGGTCGAGGTCGAGGCCGCGGCACGGGGGATGTCGGTGCTGCGCCTGGACACCCGCTCCGACCTGGTCGAGGCGCGGGCGCTGTACGCCCGCAACGGCTACCGGGAGATCCCCCGGTACAACGACAGCCGGTACTCGGCGCACTGGTTCGAGAAGCGGCTGACGGCCTGAGCCGACCGCCCGGCCGCCTCCCGACAGGCGGGTCAGGCGGTCAGGCGGCCTGCTGCCAGCTGAACGGCGAGAAGTAGGACGGGCGGCGCTCCAGCCGCTGCCAGCGGGCGATCGGCTCGATCCGGGCGGCCGGGGCGGCAGCCTGGACGGCGGCCGCACGGGCCATCAGCACGGCGGTCAGCGCCGCCAGTTCCTCGTCGGTGAGGCTGCCGCGGGTGACGCGGACGAGAGGCTCGGTCATCGTAAGCTCCTGGGCGTGGGTCGGCTGGGGGTGTGTCAGGACGGGGTGCGCACCGCGGTCCGCTCGCGGTGCGCACCCGTCACTGCGGCGGGTTGCCGTGCTTGCGGGAGGGCAGGTCGGCGTGCTTCGTGCGGAGCATGGCGAGCGCGGCGGCCAGCACGGTGCGGGTCTCCGAGGGGTCGATGACGTCGTCCACCAGGCCGCGCTCGGCGGCGTAGTAGGGGTGCATCAGCTCGCTCTTGTACTCCTTGATCTTCTGGGCCCGCATGGCTTCCGGGTCCTCGGCGCCGTTGATGTCGCGGCGGAAGATCACGTTGGCGGCGCCCTCGGCGCCCATCACGGCGATCTCGTTGGTCGGCCAGGCGTAGGTCAGGTCGGCGCCGATCGACTGGGAGTCCATCACGATGTAGGCGCCGCCGTAGGCCTTGCGCAGGATCAGCGAGATCCGCGGCACGGTGGCGTTGCAGTAGGCGTAGAGCAGCTTGGCGCCGTGCCGGATGATGCCGCCGTGCTCCTGGTCCACGCCGGGCAGGAAGCCCGGCACGTCCAGCAGGGTGACCAGCGGGATGTTGAAGGCGTCGCACATCTGCACGAAGCGGGCGGCCTTTTCCGACGCGTTGATGTCCAGGACACCGGCCAGCGACTGGGGCTGGTTGGCGATCAGGCCGACCACGTGGCCGTCGATCCGGGCCAGCGCCACGATGACGTTGGTCGCCCAGCGCTCGTGGATCTCCAGGTACTCGCCGTGGTCGACGATCTCCTCGATCACCTTGCGCATGTCGTACGGGCGGTTGCCGTCGGCCGGCACCAGGTCCAGCAGGGCCTCGCAGCGCCGCTCCACCGGGTCGTCGACGGGGGTGGCCGGCGGCATCTCGCGGTTGTTCTGCGGCAGCATCGAGAGCAGGTAGCGGACCTCCTCGATGCAGGACTGCTCGTCGTCGTAGGCGAAGTGCGCCACGCCGGAGACGGCGGAGTGCACGTCCGCGCCGCCCAGGCCGTTCTGGCTGATCTTCTCGCCGGTGACGGCCTGCACCACGTCCGGGCCGGTGATGAACATCTGCGAGGTCTCGCGGACCATGAAGACGAAGTCGGTCAGCGCGGGGCTGTAGGCCGCGCCGCCGGCGCACGGGCCGAGCATCACGGAGATCTGCGGGATCACCCCGGAGGCCTTGGTGTTGCGCTGGAAGATGCCGCCGTAGCCGGCCAGCGCCGTGACGCCCTCCTGGATCCGGGCGCCGGCGCCGTCGTTCAGGGAGATCAGCGGGGCGCCGGCCGCGATGGCCATGTCCATGATCTTGTGGATCTTCTGGGCGTGCGCCTCGCCCAGCGCGCCGCCGAAGATCCGGAAGTCGTGGGCGTAGGTGAACACGGTGCGGCCGTGCACGGTGCCCCAACCGGTGATGACACCGTCGGTGTGCGGCTTCTTGGCCTCCAGGCCGAAGCCCTGGGCGCGGTGCCGGCGCAGCGGCTCGACCTCGTGGAAGGAGCCCTCGTCCAGCAGCAGTTCGATCCGCTCGCGCGCGGTCAGCTTGCCCTTGGCGTGCTGCGCCTCGGTGGCCGCGTCGCTCGGGCCGCGCCGCACCAACTCGCGCAGTTCGAGCAGTTCGGCCACCCGGCCACGCGCGTCGGCGGGTTCCCCCGCGGCAGCCTCCCGCAACACCGTCATCTCGAACTCCCAGTTGTGAGCGCGCGAGCAGTCGGCGTCGAGTTGTGGGCCCCGGCTGCGATTTCATTCTTCCCCTACGACATTACGAGGGTTCACCGCTGCGGTTCGGCGTTGGTTCCGTACAAGGTCGGCGGGCATTACCTGTGAGAGGGCTACAGATCGCCTGTTCCGGGCCCCTGTTGGGGGTGTTAACGCGAGGTGCATCCGGTCGCCGGCCCGGGAGTGCGGCCGCGGAGTCTACCGCTCGGCGATTTCGCAGCTCAGGGCGGGTTTCCCGGTCCCGGATCCCTCACAAAACGGGCAGTTCGCCCACTGCTGGGCCGCCGCGGCCGACCCGGGTGCGGGGGAGCCGTTCACGCACCCGCAATCGTAGGGATACGCCAAAAGCTCCTCCGCAGGGCATGGGCGGGGTGCGAGCGGGACGGGCGGGGGCGTACCCGATACTGGCTGCCATGGCATACGACGATCTCCGCTCCTTCCTGCGGGCCCTCGAACGCGAAGGCGACCTCAAGCGCATCAAGGTGGCGGTCGACCCCCACCTGGAGATCGGGGAGATCGTCGACCGGGTGCAGAAGGCCAAGGGCCCGGCGCTGCTCTTCGAGGACGTCAAGGGCGCCTCGATGCCGCTGGCGATGAACGTGTTCGGCACCGAGCGCCGGCTGGCCAAGGCGCTCGGCCTGAAGTCGCCGGCCGACATCGCGGACAAGATCGCCGGTCTGTTGAAGCCCGAGCTCCCGCACGGCTTCACCGGCGTCCGGGACGCCTTCGGCAAGCTCGCCTCGATGACCCACGTGCCGCCGCGCAAGGTGAAGGCCGCCGAGGCGCCGGTGCAGGAGGTGGTGCTCACCGGCGACCAGGTGGACCTGGACCAGCTGCCCGCGCTCTTCACCTGGCCCAAGGACGGCGGGTCGTTCTTCAACCTCGGCCTGACCCACACCAAGGACCCCGACACCGGCGTGCGCAACCTCGGCCTCTACCGGCTGCAGCGGCACGACAAGCGGACCATCGGCATGCACTGGCAGATCCACAAGGACAGCCGCAACCACGCGGCGGTGGCCGCCAAGCGCGGCGAGCGGCTGCCGGTGGCGATCGCCTTCGGCTGCCCGCCGGTGGTGACCTACGCGGCCACCGCACCGCTGCCCGGCGACATCGACGAGTACCTGTTCGCCGGCTTCGTGGCCGGCGAGCGGGTGCGGATGGTGGACTGCCGCACCGTGCCGCTCCAGGTGCCGGCCGACGCCGAGGTGGTGCTGGAGGGCTGGCTGGAGCCGGACCAGCTGCTGCCGGAGGGCCCGTTCGGCGACCACACCGGCTTCTACACCCCGCAGGAGCCCTTCCCGGCGCTGACCATCGACTGCGTCACCATGCGCCGCCGCCCGCTGCTGCAGTCCATCGTGGTCGGCCGGCCGCCGACCGAGGACGGGCCGCTGGGCAAGTTCACCGAGCGCTTCTTCCTGCCGCTGCTCAAGGTGATCGTGCCGGACATCGTGGACTACGACCTGCCGGAGGCCGGCGGGTTCCACAACTGCGTGATCGTCTCGATCGACAAGAAGTACCCCAAGCACGCCCAGAAGGTGATGCACGCGATCTGGGGCGCCCACATGATGTCGCTGACCAAGCTGATCGTGGTGGTCGACGCCGACTGCGACGTGCACGACTACCAGGAGGTCGCCTGGCGGGCCCTGGGCAACGTGGACTACAGCCGCGACCTGAGCGTGGTCGAGGGGCCGGTGGACCACCTGGACCACGCCTCGTACCAGAAGTTCTGGGGCGGCAAGGCGGGCATCGACGCGACCCGCAAGCTCCCGGAGGAGGGCTACACCCGGGACGGCGGCTGGCCCGAGATGATCACCTCGGACCCGGCCACGGCCGCCCTGGTGGACCAGCGCTGGAAGGAGTACGGGCTGTGAGCACGGCCGAACTCTTCGAGGCGCCGCCGCCCGGCCGGATCAAGGCCTTCCTGCGCCTGGTGATGATCGAGCACTCGATCTTCGCCCTCCCGTTCGCCTACATCGCCTCCTTCACCGCGATGTTCCTGGCGAACCGGCGGATCCACTGGGGCGAGCTGCTGATCGTCACGATCGCCATGGTCAGCCTGCGCACCTTCGCGATGGCCGCCAACCGGATCATCGACCGCGAGCTGGACGCCCGGAACCCGCGCACCGCCGGCCGCGAGCTGGTCACCGGCGCGGTCTCGCTGCGCACCGCCTACACCGGTTCGGCGGCCGCGCTGCTGGTCTTCCTGGGCGCGGCGGCCTCGCTCAACCCGCTCTGCCTGGCGCTCGCCCCGGTGGCCGTGGTGCCGATGGTGGTCTACCCGTACGGCAAGCGGTTCACCGACTTCCCGCAGGCGATCCTCGGGCTGGCCCAGGCGATGGGCCCGGTCGGGGCCTGGCTGGCGGTCACCGGCAGCTGGTCCTGGGAGGCCGTGGTGCTGGGCCTGGCGGTCGGCATCTGGATCGGCGGCTTCGACCTGATCTACGCCTGCCAGGACGTGGCGGCGGACCGGGCCGAGGGGGTGCGCTCGGTGCCGGCCCGGTTCGGGGTGGCCGGCGCGCTGCACGGCGCCCGGGCCTGCCACGCCGTCACCGCGGGCCTGCTGGCCTGGTACGGGGTGCTGACCCACGCCGGGCCGGCCTTCTACATCGGCCTGGCCGTGGTGGTGGCGGCCTTCCTCTACGAGCACTCGATCGTGAAGCCGCACGACATCTCGAAGCTGAACCGGGCGTTCTTCAGCATCAACGGCTTCGTCGGGATCTCGCTGTTCGCCTTCGCCTTCCTGGACCTGATCCTGCGCGGGCTGCACTTCGCCTGACCCGGCGTCAGGGCGGCCGGTCAGCTCAGCCGGAGCCGGTCGCCCACCCGCAGCGGCCCGACCGCGCCGACCGCGGCCAGCGCGTCCAGCCGGTTGCCGTGCGCGATGGCGATCAGCCGCAGCAGTTCGGGCGCGTGCGGCAGCCCGGGCTGGGCGGTGGCGGTCATCACCCCGCGCTCGCTGGTCCCGGTGAAGCTGAGCCGGGCGCCGGAGCCGAAGCAGCCCTCCCGGCCCAGCCAGTCGTCCTCGACGAACGGACGGGTTCCGGGCGGGGTGCGCAGCACGATGTTGGGGCGGAACCGGCGTTCGTCCACCAGGGTCTGCGGCAGTGATTCGCGCAGCCAGTCCAGGGTGGCGGTGGACACCACGCTGACCGGGCTCTGGTCGAAGTGCGAGACGCCGTCCTCCCGGGCGAGCGCCACCTCGGGCCGCTGGAGGTAGGCGCGCAGGAAGGCGGCCGGGTCGGTGACCGGCCGGCCGAGCGGATCCAGCAGCTCGGGGCGGTCGAGCCGGTGGCCGAGCCGGGAGCCGAGCCGCAGCAGTCCGTCCATCCGGCGGAACCGTCGGGTGTTCTTCCCGGACCCGATCTTCCCGTCGCCGTCCCGCACCGCGTACAGCCGGTCGCCGGCCAGGCCGCGCTCATCGAGGTGCACCTCGCTCAACCGCTCCCCGGCGGTGGACTTCACGGGGTAGCGCCAGAGCCGTTCGACGACTCCGATGATCTCTGCCATGGCCCGTCAGCTTATCGGCGCCTACGGAGGATGGTCTAGACCAAGCGCGCCAATTGTCGGGAGCACGGCAATGGTCCCCGCGGCCTTGACCGACCGTCACTCCACCCGGGCCACGGCCCTGATCGGCGCACCGTCCGCCGCCGCGAGCCGCAGCGGGAAGAGCGTCACGGTGATCGACTTCCCCCGGGCCTGCGCCTCGACCAGGGCCGTCAGGTCGGTGAGGTTCTCGGCGATCACCCCGCCGCCCTCGGCGCCGAGCAGGATCCGGTGCGCGTCCAGCACCGGCAGGGCGGCGGCGGAGGGCTGGCCGGGGTCGTGCTCGTCGGCCAGGCCGGCCAGCAGGGCTGCCACCGCCGGGTCGCCGGGGCCCGGGTCGGCGGTCGGGTCGACGCTGAGCGCGTCCACGCCGACCGTGCGCACGCCCGCCTCGACGATCGCGGTGGCCGCCCCGGGCGTCAGGTAGGGGTGCGCCAGGTAGCGGTCGGTGCCCCAGAACCGGGGCCAGCCGGTGGCCAGCAGCAGCACCGCGCCCGGCACCACCCGCTCCAGCGCGGGCGCCAGCTGATCGGGCGTCACCGCACTGCGGGGCGGCAGCGCCCGCAGGTCGGCCAGCACGGCCGGGCCGGTGAAGCGCTCCAGCGGCAGCCCGTCCAGGGTGGGCCAGGTGACGTCCACGTGGTAGGGCGCGTCCACGTGGGTGCCGGACTGGGAGCCGAGGTGCACCGAGAGCAGGTTGACCCCGGCGGTGTCGCTGGTCAGGGCCGGTCGCAGGGCCACCTCGGGGTCGCCCGGGTAGACGGGCATGCCGGTGGTGACCTGGTGGGTGAGGTCGTGCAGAACCGGAGCAGTCACGCCAGCATCCTCCCGCAGACCCTCGGTGGATTGGGGGGTGGGTGAAGGAGCGGCGTTCGGGCCGAGTCTGGGCGGTGCCGACGAAGGAGTCCATGCGGAGCATTGGCGACTGAGGAGAAGCCGTCCAGGCGAGAGTCCGGGCGTCGCGACGCCGCCCCCCGATCCACCGAGGGTCTAGGGTCCGGTGCTGTGGAGAACGAACAACGAACCGTCCGCCGCCCCTGGGTGGTCGCCGTCGCCGGTGCCTCGGGCACCCCGTACGCGGCGTCGGTGCTGCGGGCGCTGATCGCCGCGGGGGAGGCGGTGGACCTGGTGGTCTCCCGGGCCGCCCGGCTGACCATCCTGGACGAGACCGGGATCTCCTTCCGGGACGCGCACTGGCGGACCGACCTGGCCGCCTGGATCGGCGCCGACCAGGACCTCGACGACGTGCGCTACTGGACGGCCGGCGACTTCGCGGCCGGCCCGTCCAGCGGCTCCTACCCGGCCAAGGGGATGCTGGTGGTGCCGGCCACCACCGGCGCGGTGGCGGGGATGGCGCTCGGGCTGAGCAAGGACCTGCTGCAGCGGGCCGCGGCCGTCACCCTCAAGGAGCGCCGGCCGCTGGTGGTCTGCCTGCGCGAGACGCCGCTCGACTCGGTGACGCTTCGTCACCTGGTGGAGCTGGACGCGGCCGGCGCCGTGGTGCTGCCCGCCTCGCCCGGTTTCTACGCCGGCGGCTCGACGGCGCAGGAGTTGGTGGACTTCGTGGCCGGCCGGGTGCTGGACGCCGTGGGCGTGCCGCACGGGCTCTACCGACGCTGGGCGGGGGAGCTGGGTGCGGAGAGAGTGGCGCGGGGGGCGTAAGACGGTACTTGCCGGGAGAGTATGTTCTCTGCGATAGCAGCTCGGAAGGACGCGGGACGGTACATGGACACGGTGGACAGACAGCTCATCCAGGCGCTGCGTCAGAACGGGCGCGCCTCCTACGCGGAACTGGGGCGTCTGGTGGGCCTGTCCGGGCCGAGCGTCACGGACCGGATCAACCGGCTGGAACAGGCCGGGGTGATCACCGGCTACCGGGCGACGGTCAACCCGGCCTCGCTCGGCTTCGGCGTGACGGCCCTGATCGGCCTGCAGCTGACCGACGCGGCCGACCACGAGGACGTGGCGCACCGGCTCAAGGACCTCGGCGAGGTCGAGGACTGCTGGTTCATCGCCGGCGACGACTCGTACATGCTCAAGGTCCGGGTCTCCGACGTGGAGGGGCTGGAGTCGGTGGTGAAGCGGCTCTCCGGCACCAAGGGGGTGGCCCGCACCAGGACCACCGTGGTGCTCTCCACCAAGTGGGAGAACCGGGTCAGCGAACTGCCTTTGGCTAGCGACTGACCTGCGACGCAGCGGAGTGTGGGGGTCGCCGAGGCGGGGGTGCCCCCGGCCGGAGGCTGGGAGAGGTGGCACCCGCACGGAGCGCAGGAGCAGGGCATCAAGCGGTTGGATCGAAGCTGGGAGTGAGGCACTGATGGCACTGGTCGGGGTGGAGGAGCTGCGCGCGGCCCAGCGGCGGATCGCGGGGGTGGCGGTGCGCACGCCGCTGCTCCCGTGCCCGTGGGCGCAGGACGGTCGGCGCAGTCTCTGGCTGAAGCCGGAGAGCCTCCAGCCGACCGGTGCCTTCAAGATCCGCGGCGCCTACAACCGGCTGGCCGCGCTCTCGGCCGAGGAGCGGGCCCGCGGCGTGGTCGCGCAGTCCAGCGGCAACCACGCGCAGGCGGTGGCGTACGCGGCGCAGCTGCTCGGCATCAAGGCCGTGATCGTGATGCCGGAGGCCTCACCCGCCGTCAAGGTGGCCAACACCCGGGCCTTCGGGGCCGAGGTGCTGCTGGTGACGCCGGAGCGGCGCGAGGAGGTGCCGGCCGAGCTGGCCGAGGAGCACGACTACGTCTGGGTGCCGCCGTACGACGATCCGTACATCATCGCCGGCCAGGGCACGGTGGGCCTGGAGATCGGCGAGGACGCCCCGGACCAGCTGGACACCGTGCTGGTGCCGATCTCCGGCGGCGGCCTGATCAGCGGCGTCGCCGCCGCGATCAAGCTGACCACCCCCGGGGTGCGGGTGATCGGCGTGGAGCCGGAGCTGGCCGCCCACGCGCAGGGCAGCCTGCGGGCCGGCACCCGGGTGGTCTGGCCGGTCGCGGACACCTACCGGACGATCGCCGACGGCCTGCGGCAGCCCTCGCTCGGGGTGCTGCCGTTCGAGCACGTGCAGGCCTACGTGGACGACATCGTGACGGTCAGTGAGCAGGAGATCCGGGACGCGGTGGCGGTGCTGGCCCAGCGCGGCCGGCTGGTCGCCGAACCCTCCGGCGCGGTCAGCACGGCGGCCTACCTCTACCGGGCCGGTGAGCTGGGCGGACGGGTTTTCGCGGCGGTGCTGAGCGGCGGCAACCTGGAACCGACGCTGCTGTCCGAGCTGCTGACGGCATAGGCGTACTCTCGTTCCGGACTGTGAAACGAAGGACAGAGAGGCGGGCCACCGCATGGACGCAGGGCTGAAGCGCGAGCTGGAGGCGAAGGTCTACGCGGGCGAGCGGCTGACCCGGGAGGACGGGATCGCGCTCTACGCGAGCGACGACCTGGCCTGGCTGGGCGGCCTGGCGCACCACGTGCGGACCCGGATGAACGGCGACAAGGTCCACTTCAACGTGAACCGCCACCTCAACATGACCAACGTCTGCGCCGCCAGCTGCGCCTACTGCTCGTTCCAGCGCAAGCCGGGCGAGAAGGACGCGTACACGATGCGGATCGAGGAGGCGGTGCGGCTCGCCAAGACGATGGAGAGCGAGTCGCTGACCGAGCTGCACATCGTCAACGGCCTGCACCCCACGCTGCCCTGGCGCTACTACCCGCGCTCGCTGCGCGAGTTGAAGGCCGCGCTGCCGACCGTCTCGCTCAAGGCGTTCACCGCCACCGAGATCCACTGGTTCGAGAAGATCAGCGGACTGAGCGCCAGCGAGATCCTCGACGAGCTGATCGACGCCGGCCTGGAGTCGCTGACCGGCGGCGGCGCGGAGATCTTCGACTGGGAGGTCCGCCAACACATCGTCGACCACGAGACCCACTGGGAGGACTGGTCGCGGATCCACCGCCTGGCGCACGAAAAGGGCCTGAAGACCCCGTGCACCATGCTCTACGGCCACATCGAGGAGCCCCGCCACCGGGTCGACCACGTGCTGCGGCTGCGCGAACTCCAGGACGAGACCGGCGGCTTCCAGGTCTTCATCCCGCTGCGCTACCAGCACGACTTCCACGACTCCAAGGACGGCGTGGTCCGCAACCGGCTGATGGCGCGCACCGAGATGGCCACCGGCGCCGAGGCCCTGAAGACCTTCGCGGTCTCCCGGCTGCTCTTCGACAACGTGCCGCACGTCAAGGTCTTCTGGGTGATGCACGGCGTCACCACCGCCCAGCTGGCGCTCAGTCATGGTGCGGACGACATGGACGGCTCGGTGGTCGAGTACAAGATCACCCATGACGCGGACAACTTCGGCACCCCGAACAAGCTGGGCCGCGACGACCTGCTGGACCTGATCCGCGACGCCGGTTTCCGGCCGGTCGAGCGCAACACCCGGTACGAGATCATCCGCGAGTACCCGGGCCCGGATCTCGGCCGCCGAGACGTTCCGCAGGCGATGCGCCTCTGACCTGCGGCAGCCGCAGGGCCTTCACCAGGCCTGATGCCCCTTCACCAGGATTTATGGCGGACCGGGTTTACCGATCGGTTATCAATTTGGCAGGATCGACCGCATGTCCGGATCCCATCGTGCCGCAGGACGCCGCCGCCCCAGCCCCCCGCCGCAGGCGGAGCAGGGCGGCGGGTCCCGGGGGCGGCGGCGCCGGGCGAAGCCGAAGCGGCGGATCCTGCCGGGCACGGCGGCGCTGCTGATCGCGGCGGCCGCCGGCTGGTTCGCCCTCGGCCCCGGCGGCGCCTTCGCCGCGCACGGCCGGGGCGGTGCGACGGCGCAGGCGGCGCCCGAGCCGGCGGCCGGCCCGGCCTCCCCGCAGCAGGTCGCACCCACCCCGGCCGACCCGCACACCGGGACCCCGGCGGCCGACCGCTCGGACCGCGCCGACGGCACCTTCGCCGCGATACCCGGGCTCGGCCCGGGCTTCGCCGGGCAGATACCGGCCGGCGCCAACCAGGTGGTGCTCGCCTCCGGCGCCGCCAAGGACTCCTCCGACACCACCGTGACGCTGTGGAGCCGCACCCCGGACAACCGCTGGCGGCCGGGCGCGAGCTGGCCCGCGCACAACGGCTACTCGGGCTGGACCGCCGACCACTCGGTCGGCGACCTGCGCAGCCCGATCGGCGTCTTCTCCCTCAGCGACGCGGGCGGCCTCAAGTCCGACCCGGGCAGCAAGCTGCCCTACCACCAGGACAAGGGCTTCGTCGCGGGCGGCACCGGCTTCGACGGCGAGCCGCTGGCCGGCGCCTTCGACTACGTGGTGGCGATCGACTACAACCGGGTGGTCGGCAGTTCCCCGCTGGACCCGCGCGAGCCGATGGGCGCGCAGAAGGGCGGCGGGATCTGGATCCACGTGGACCACGGCGGCCCGACCCACGCCTGCGTCTCGGTCTCCGAGGACCACATGGCCGAGCTGGTCCGCACCCTGGACCCGGCGGCGCACCCGGTGATCGTGATGGGCGACGCGGCCTCGTTGGCAACGTGAGAATTGTCCCGATGCGCCCCGTGCGTCGTTGCGGGACAAGGGCCGTTGTCCGTGTCCTACAGACGAAACCGCTTTACGTTGTCACTTGGCGTGTTCAGTTGACCCACCGGTAACCGTTTGAGTGGCACCATGACCGGTTCCCGCATCGTAGCGCTCGGCCACTACCAGCCGCCGAAGGTGCTCACCAACGACGATCTCGCCCTCGTGGTGGACACCGACGACGAGTGGATCCGCAGCCGGGTGGGCATCCGACAGCGCCACATCGCCGAGGGCGAGACCCTCGTCGACCTCGCCACCGAGGCCGCGCAGAAGGCGCTGGCCGCCAGCGGGCGGACCGCCGCCGAGATCGACCTCGTGGTGGTCGCCACCTGCACCGCGGTGGAGCGCAGCCCGAACACCGCCTGCGCGGTGGCCGCCCGACTGGGCATCAGCTCGCCGGCCGCCTACGACATCAACACCGTCTGCTCCGGCTTCTCCTACGCGCTGGCCACCGCCGACCACGCGATCCGGGCCGGCGCGGCCCGGACGGCGCTGGTGATCGGCGCCGAGCGGATGAGCGACACCATCGACTGGGCGGACCGCTCGACCGCCGTGATCTTCGCCGACGGCGCGGGCGCGGCCGTGGTCGAGGCCCAGCCCGAGGGCGCCGAGCCGGGCATCGGCCCGGTGCTCTGGGGCTCCGAGCCGGAGCGGAGCGACGCCGTCGTCATCACCGGTTGGAAGCCGGTGATCTCCCAGCAGGGGCAGTCGGTCTTCCGCTGGGCCACCACCCGGATCGCGCCACTCGCCCGGCAGGCCTGCGAGAAGGCCGGAATCGAGCCGAGCGAGCTGAAGGGCTTCGTGGCGCACCAGGCCAACCTGCGGATCATCGACGCGATCGCCGGCAAGCTGGGCGCGCCGGACGCGGTGATCGCCCGGGACGTGGTGGATTCCGGCAACACCTCGGCGGCCTCGATCCCGCTGGCCCTGAGCAAGCTGGTCGAGCGCGGCGAGCTGACCACCGGCGACCCGGTGCTGCTCTTCGGCTTCGGCGGCGGGCTGGCCTACGCCGGCCAGGTGGTGCGCTGCCCCTGACCGGGGCCCGAACGCGAAAAGACCGACGGCGGTGTGCTGGTGCACACCGCCGTCGGCGTTCGCCCGCGCGCTGCGGTACGTCGGCGAACCTCCCCCGAGGACACGGCCGCCGCCCGTCGTTGCACCGGACAGGAGGGCCGGGGCCGCGCGCGAGCATTCTGTTGTCGAGCTGGTACCACGGGTCGTAGGAGGGCCTTACTTGGGCGGCTTCTTGCCGGTGATGCCCAGGTAGACCAGGGGGGCGAGGGTGGGCTTCAGGTCCTTGACCTTCACACCCCAGGAGGTGAAGGCCTTCTGGTGCTCGGCCGCCGAAGCGAGCAGCGAGATCAGCGAGCCTGCCGTCGCGGCGGCGTCCTGCGCCTTGTCGGCCTGGCCCTTGGCCTGGAGTTCCTTGATGGCATCCGTGAGCGGCTTGGCCACCGAGTTGAGGACGGTCATGCGGATCTTGAAGAACCGCTTGTCCCCTTCGGCAGCACCGAGCGTCACCACTCGCAGAATGGCATCGTTCTTGCGCCAGAAGGCGAGGAATCCGTCCACCAGTTCTTCGGAGGTGGTGGTGCCGGACTTTCCTGCCCAGGACTTTCCGTCGATCAGCTCTTTGAGCTCGACGCTGTCCTTGGCCATTTCCTCGGCGATCTCGAGGACAGCGCCCTCGACATCCGGGAAGTACTGGTAGAAGGTCGCGGGGGAGGTACCCGCCATACGGGCGACGTCGATGACCTTGACGTCCCGGTACGGCGACGTGCTGAGCATCTCGCGGAGGCAGTCGAGCAGCTTCTGCCGCGTCTCCTGTCCGCGTCGCCCGGCGACGCGACCGTCGACGGTGCGAACTTGTCCTGTCATGCCGTCAGCTTACCGCGCACCGATCATGGCGCGATTCGGTGATGCGACTATTAGTCCGCTCGGGGTGCTAATCGATCGGCGGATAGCGATATTCGGAGCCCCCCCGTGTGCTGATGGCGGCACAGAGTGACGGCGTGTGGGCTGAGGGGGCCTCGGGTCGCTCTGCGTAGCGCGCCGTGACGTTCCGAATGCCCGTCAGTTCCGTGTGGAAGCGGCCGAGCTGACGGGCTGGCCGGAACCAGACGTTCCACCGGGACACGGGTGGGACGCACCGGCGGGGGGAGATTGGCTCAGACGGCAGGGGCATTGGAGAATCGGAGCGGCCGCCGATCAGGTGGCGCGCGCGGACGGGGAGGTGGCAGCCGAGTGGACCAGCTGACGGCGCAGGATCCGAGACGGATCGGGCCGTTCGAGGTGCTCGGGCGCCTCGGCGCCGGGGGGATGGGGCTGGTGTACCTGGCACGGTCGCCCGCCGGCCGACGGGTGGCGATCAAGACGGTGCGCGGCGAGCTCGCCGAGGACGAGCTGTTCCGGGTCCGGTTCGCCCGCGAGATCGCGGCGGCCAAGACGGTGGGCGGCTTCTACACCGCCGCCGTGGTGGACGCCGACGCGGACGCCCGGGTGCCCTGGCTGGCCACCGCCTACGTGCCGGCGCCCTCGCTGGAGGACCTGGTCGAGGAGTGCGGGCCGCTGCCGGTGGAGGCGGTGCGCTGGCTGGTCGCCGGCATCGCCGAGGCGCTGCAGTCGATCCACGCGGCCGGCCTGGTGCACCGCGACCTCAAGCCCTCCAACGTGCTGGTGGTGGAGGACGGTCCGCGGGTGATCGACTTCGGCATCGCGGCCGGCGTCTCCAGCACCCGGCTGACCATGACCAACGTGGCCGTCGGCACGCCCGCCTACATGTCGCCGGAGCAGGCCAAGGACAGCCGCAGCGTGACCGGCGCGAGCGACGTCTTCTCGCTCGGCTCGCTGCTGGTCTTCTGCGCCACCGGCCACGCGCCGTTCCGCGGCGGCAATCCGGTGGAGACGGTCTTCAAGCTGCTGCGCGAGGAGCCGGACCTGTCCGGGCTGCCGGCGGAGCTGGCCGACCTGGTGGCCGCCTGCATGCGGGCGGCGCCGGAGCACCGGCCGACGCCCGCGCAGATCCAGTCCGAGCTGGCCCCGCACCTGTTCTCCCGGGACGACGCGGGGGAGGAGGGCGGCGACTGGCTGCCGCCCGACGCGCTGGCGCTGATCGAGCGCAAGCGCCTGGGCCGACGCTCGGTCAGCGCGCCGCGGGCGCCGGAGCCGCCGCAGCCCTCCGCCCAGGTGCCGCCGCCGTCCCCCTCGATGCAGGTGCCGCCGCAGCCGACCGTCCCGCCGGTGGTGCCGCAGTCCCCGGTGCCCGCGCCCTACCTGGCGCAGACGCCGGTCGGCGCGCACGCCGGCCCGCCGGCCGCCGAGCCCTGGGGCCCGCCGCCCGACGCGTTCGGGCCGCGCCCGCACGCCGCGCCGACCGGCGAGGCCGGCGAGGTGGCCACCGCCAAGCTCGGCTCGCACGCCCGCCGGTCGCCGCAGGGCGAGGTGCGGCTGTCCAACGTGCGGATAGGGCCCGGCCCGCAGGCGCACGCCGACAACGGGCAGACCGGCGGACCGATGCCGGCCGGCACCGACTGGATCCGCCGGTCCGACGCGGCTCCCACCGGCGCGCGGCCGGCGGAGGGCGGCCAGGCCGCGCCCCCCGCCCCGGCGGTGCGCCCCGAGACGACCGGCGGGGCCCGCTGGCGCCCGTGGCGGTTCCGGATGTCCAACGACGTCTGGGGCACCCCGCTGGTGGCCGACGGCACGCTCTTCATCTCCAGCTTCGAGGTGCACGCGCTGGACATCGCCACCGGCCGCCGCCGCTACAAGACCCGGGACGTGGCCTGGGCGGTCGCGGTGGACGCCGGCCGGCTGCACGCGGCCGACGGCCCACACCTCTACACCGTGGACGTGGCGGACGGCACCGAGCGCTGGCGCACCTCGCTGGACGGCTGGGTGTACTCGCTGGACGCGGGCGACGGGGTGCTGCTCTGCGGGCTGCGCGGCGGCGGCGTGCAGGCCCGCTCCACCGCGAACGGCGCGGAGCTGTGGCGGGCCGAGGACGCCCAGCAGGACTACGAGAACCCGCAGTCCGGGCCGGCCCTGCTGGCCGGCGCCGCCTTCTACTACGGCGGCGGGCGGCTGCGCTGCGTGGACGCCAGGGGCGGGCTGCCGCGCTGGTCCTTCCCGGTCGGCGAGGACGTGCCGTCCCGGCCGGCGGTGCGCGGCAGCCGGGTGCTGGTCACGGCCGGCACCGCGGTCTACGCGCTGGACGCGGCGAGCGGGGCGCAGCACTGGCGGTTCGACGCGCCGGTCTCGCTCTTCACCCCGCCGGTGCTGGACGACTCGCCGAACCCGGCGGTCTACGTGGCCGACTACCTGGGCACGCTCTACGCCCTGGACGCGGCCACCGGCCGGGTGCGCTGGCAGGCCCGGACGGCCAGCCGGCAGGGCGCCGAGCCGGTGGTGCTGGCCGGCCGCACCGCGCTGATCGCCAGCGGCGACACCCTCTACGCCTTCGACACCGCGGACGGCCGGGAGTTGTGGCGCTACTCGGCCCGCGGCGAGGTGGTCGGCGCGCCGGCCGCCGCCGACGGTCTGGTGCACCTGGGCAGCCGGGACCACTCGCTGCACACCGTGGACCTGGCCACCGGACGGCTGCGCTGGGAGCTGGGCACCAAGGGCGAACTGACGGGCTCTCCGGTGGCCGCGCTCGGGCGGGTCTTCGTGAGCAGCAAGGACCGCTGCGTCTACGCGCTGGACGCGGTCTACGGGACGGCGGTGCCCGAGCAGCGGTAGCGCAGCGCGGCGCGCCGCGCCGGGGATTCGGACATAAAGGTGAAATGCTGACAAAGCCCGGCCCCAGGGCCGGGTTCAGCACGCCCGCATGCGCGAACCGGAGGCAGCCAGGTGCACCCCTCGAAGGACCACACCCGACCGTTCCCCAGCGGACCCCGTCCCACCGGGCCGAAGGCGGCCGGGCCGGTCGTGGTGCTGGCCTGCGTCGCGCTGGCGCTGGCCGGCTGCACCAGTGGCAGCAAGTCCTCGTCCTCCTCCTCGACCACCGGCTCGGCCACCCCGGTCGCCGCCTCCGGCTCACCCACCGTCAGCAACACGCTGCAGGACGACTACCAGCAGGTGATCGGCAACGTGCTGCCCTCGGTGGTGCAGATCACCACCGCCTCCGGACTGGGCTCCGGGATCATCTACGACACCAAGGGCGACATCGTCACCAACGCCCACGTGGTGGGCAGCGCCACCAGCTTCCAGGTCAGCCTGGCGAACAGCAGCAACCAGCTCGACGCCACCCTGGTCGGCAGCTACCCCGACTCCGACCTCGCGGTGATCAAGCTGAGCAGCCCGCCCGGCGGCCTGCGCCCGGCGGTCTTCGGCGACAGCAGCAAGGTCGAGCTGGGCCAGATCACGCTGGCCATGGGCAGCCCGCTGGGCCTGTCCAGCAGCGTGACCCAGGGCATCGTCTCGGGCACCGGACGGACCGTCACCGAGCCGAAGAGCACCGACTCGCCCGGCGCCACCATCGGCAACATGGTGCAGACCTCGGCCGCGATCAACCCGGGCAACAGCGGCGGCGCGCTGGTCAACCTCTCCAGCCAGGTGATCGGCATCAACACGCTGGCCGCGGTGGACCAGCAGCTGAACGGCAGCGCCGCGCCCGGCATCGGCTTCGCGATCCCGAGCGCCACCATCACCAGCATCGCCGACCAGCTGATCCAGAGCGGCAAGGTCACCAACTCCGGCCGGGCGGCGCTCGGCATCAGCGCCCGCACCTACTACGGCAGCGACTTCAAGCCGGCGGGCGTGGTGGTGGTCAGCACCACCTCCGGCGGTCCGGCCGCCGCGGCCGGCATGCAGCCCGGGGACGTGATCACCAAGGTCGGCAACACCCAGGTCAGTTCGCTCTCCGACCTGACCACCGCGCTGGCCTCGCTCACCCCGGGCAGCCAGACCCCGGTCACCTACACCCGCAACGGGCAGAGCAGCACCGTCCAGGTGACCCTGGGGACGCTCGGCTCCTGACGGGTGGTCAGAGCAGGCCCGGCGGCCGACCGCGCAAGGGTTGCCGCCGGGCCGTCGGGCCGCCGCTCAGCGGCCGGCGCGGGCCGCCCGGGTGCGCCAGGGCAGCTCCACCGTCACCGAGGTCGGCCCGCCCTCGGGGCTCTCCACCAGGAACACCCCGTCCACCGCGCCGACCCGCTCGGCCAGGCCGGCCAGTCCGCCGCCGGGCCGCGGCGAGCCGTCGGGCAGCGTCGCGCCGCCCTTCCCGTCGTCGGTGACCTGCACCATCAGCCGGTCGGCGGAGCGCCAGACGTCCACCGTGGCGCGGGAGGCGCCGGCGTGCTTCGAGGTGTTGGTGAGCAGCTCGCTGACGGTGAAGTAGGCGATCCCCTCGACCGCCGAGTCCGGGCGCTCGGCGGTGCCGTCCGGGCCGGCCAGGTCGACGTTCACCCGGACCCCGCCGGGCACCGTGCAGCGGGCCGCCACCGCGGAGAGCGCCGCGTCCAGCCCGCGGTCGGTGAGCACCGCCGGGTGGATGCCGCGGGCCAGGTCGCGCAGCTCCTGCAGGGCCAGCTTCACCTCGCCGTGCGCGGCGTCCACCATCTTCGCCGCCGAGGCCTGCTCCGCGGAGAGCTCGGTGTCCAGCAGCTTCTCCTTGGCCAGGCCCAGGTCCATGGCCAGCGCCACCAGCCGGGCCTGGGCGCCGTCGTGCAGGTCGCGCTCGATCCGGCGCAGGTCGGCGGCGGCGGTGTCGACCACCGCGCCGCGGTCCTCCTCCAGCTCGCGCACCCGCTGCTCGGCCGCGCCCGGGCTGAGCAGCAGCTCGACCAGCACCCGGTGCGCGGCCGCCAGCCAGCCCACCACGAAGGGCAGCACCGGCCAGCCGACCACCAGCAGCACCAGGGTGAGGGTGAAGCTGATGATCCCCCAGGGCAGCATCAGCAGGCAGTAGAGCGCCGAGCGCCAGCACAGGCCGTCAGCGAGGGTGGCCAGCACCAGGCCGGCCACGCCCGGGCGGGCCGGCCGCAGCGGCTCCGGCTCGGCGACCTGCGCGCCGAAGGCGGACCTGGCCCGCCGCCGGGCCCAGCCGCCCAGCCCGCGGCAGCCGCGCAGCCCGCCGGCGAGCAGCGGCAGGCCGACCACGGTGAGGCTGAACCCGGCGCCCGCGGTGAGGGTGAGCACCGTGAAGACGAAGGAGGCGACGCCGATCGGAAAGCCGATCAGGTGCTCGCCGACCTGGCGCCACATCCGCGCACCGTAGAGCGGTCTGTTCATCGGGTCTCCGTCCGTTCTGCTGGGCCAGGGGCTGCGGCACCCCGAAGTGACCGAGCCCAGCTTGGCAAGCCGGGCCCGCTCCGCGCACGGGGGCCGGTGCCCGTTCCGGGGCGGGGGTTAACCCCACCCGGGCCCGGTGTGATTCGTGTGGTGATCGTCTCGTGAGGTGTCCCACGGGTCGGGAGGGGTAGCTGTGGAGCGGGGCGGTGGCCATAGACTCACGCCGTACCGAGCTTATTGATTGGGTAAAGACCGCTGGAGGCGAACGCATGGAGGGGCCCCGGGCCGCCGCCCTCGCGGCCGACCCCGCGCTGGGGAGCGGCTACTTCGACGCCTACGCGGCGGTCGGCCTGCTCGCGGTGATCGGCGTGCTCTTCGTGGCGGTCGCGTTCAGCGCCAACCGGCTGCTGCGCCCGGTCATCCACTCGCCCGAGAAGCTGCTCACCTACGAGTGCGGCGTGGACCCGGTCGGCGAGGGCTGGGCGCACACCCAGCTGCGCTACTACGTCTACGCCTTCCTCTACGTGATCTTCGCGGTGGACGCCATCTACCTCTTCCCGTGGGCGACGGTCTTCGCCGCCGCGGGCTTCGGCGCGGGCACCCTGGTCGAGATGTTCGTCTTCCTCGGGTTCCTGGCGGTGGGGCTGCTCTACGCCTGGAAGAAGGGCGTTCTGGAATGGACCTGACCCACGGTCACCCGCACGGGCACGGCCCGGACGGTGCCGACGGCCCGGTGCCGCTCGGGCTGCCGGACCCGGCCCGGCCGGGCCCCGGCGCGCTCGAACAGCGCCGGCTCGGCCCGCTGGCCCGGCTGGCCCCGGACCCGGTCAAGGTGGTGCTCAACTGGGGGCGCCGCTACAGCCTCTGGTGCTTCAACTTCGGCCTGGCCTGCTGCGCGATCGAGTTCATCGCCGCGTCGATGGCCAAGCACGACTTCATCCGGATGGGTGTGATCCCGTTCGCCCCCGGCCCCCGGCAGGCCGACCTGATGATCGTCTCGGGCACCGTGACGGACAAGATGGCCCCCGCCGTGAAGCGGCTCTACGAGCAGATGCCGGAACCCAAGTACGTCATCTCCTTCGGCGCCTGCTCCAACTCCGGCGGGCCCTACTGGGACTCCTACTCGGTGACCAAGGGCGTGGACCAGATCATCCCGGTCGACGTCTACGTGCCCGGCTGCCCGCCGCGGCCCGAGGCGCTGCTGCAGGGCATCCTCAAGCTCCAGGAGAAGATCGCCGCCGAGTCGCTGCCCGAGCGCTACACCGGCCCCTCCGCCGAGGCGCTGCGCCGGCCGCTGCTGCCCGGGCCCGGGGGTGCGCAGTGAGCACCCCGCTGGACCCCGAGGCGGCCGCCGCGGCGATCGGCCCCTGGGCCACCGCCGTGCAGGCCTACGACCTCTGCACCGTGGACGTCCCCGCCGAGCACTGGATCGAGGCGCTGACCGCCGCCCGGGACGGGCTCGGGCTGCGCTTCTTCGACTGGCTCAGCGCGGTCGACGAGCTGGGCGAGGGCTTCGCGGTCTGCGTCCACCTGGCCGCCGTGGGCGGGCCGGGCGAGCTGCGCCGGCTGCTGCTGCGCACCCGGGTGGCCCGGGACGCGGCGGTGCTGCCGAGCTGCGCCGCGGTGTACGCCGGGGCCTCCTGGCACGAGCGGGAGACCCACGAGATGTTCGGCATCGGCTTCGCCGGGCACCCGCACCTGGAGCCGCTGCTGCTGCCGGAGGGCTTCGAGGGGCACCCGCTGCGCAAGGAGTTCGTGCTGGCCGCCCGGGTGGCCAAGGCCTGGCCGGGTGCCAAGGAGCCGGGCGAGAGCGAGGGCGAGGGCCCGGCCCGGCGCAAGATGCAGCCGGCCGGTGTGCCGGACCCGAACGAGTGGGGCCCGCTCAAGGGCACCCTGCCGCCGGTGGCCGAGCGGCCGGCCCGGGCCGCGCGCGGGCCGCGCGCGGCGGGGGCCGCCGGTGCGGCGGCGCGCGGTGCAGGTGCCGGTGCGGCCGCGGGTGTCGAGGGCGCCCCGGCGGTGCGGGCCGACCGGCCGCGGCGCAACCGCAGCATCACCGAGGGGTCGACCAGCCAGGCGGCGCCCGCGCCCGCCACGCCGACCGAGCCCGCCGCGCCCACCGAGTCCGCCGAGCCTGCCGCGCCGAAGGTGGCCCGGACGCAGAGCGCGGACGCCCCGTGGCACGCGCCGGTACCCGCCTACGACGAGCCGGGGAAGTCGGCCGAGCCGACTCCCGAGGCACCGTCAGCTGCTCCGTCGTCACCCGACGTTCCATCGGCTGACACCCCGGCACCCGAGACTCCCCAGCAGACCCCGGAAGAGAAGGACGGAGACGGCGCGTGAACCTGCTCGACACGCTGCTGCGCTGCGTCGCCGTGCTGGTCGCCTTCCTGGTGCTGCCGCTGGTGATCGGCCAGACCGAGCACAAGGTGATGGCCCACATGCAGGGCCGGCTCGGCCCGATGTACGCGGGCGGCTTCCACGGCTGGGCCCAGCTGGTCGCCGACGGCGTCAAGTTCGCGCAGAAGGAGGACGTGGTCCCGGCCGGCGCCGACCGCCGGGTCTTCCAGCTCGCCCCGGCCGTCGCCCTGCTGCCCTACCTGGTGGCGCTGCTGGCGATCCCGGTCGGCCCGCACGGCTTCGTCGGCCAGGCGGTGGACGCGGGCATCTTCTTCGTGCTCGCCGTGATGGGCATCGGGGTGCTCGGCTCGCTGATGGCCGGCTGGGCCTCGGCGAACAAGTTCTCGCTGCTCGGCGGCCTGCGCACGGCCGCCCAGCTGATGTCCTACGAGCTGCCGATGCTGCTCGCCGCCGCCTCGGTGGCGATGGCCGCCGGCACCGCCTCGCTGACCGGCATCCTGGGCGCCTTCCACTGGTGGTGGCTGCCGTGGCAGGCGATCGGCGCGTTCGTCTTCTTCACCGCCGGCCTGGCCGAGCTGCAGCGCCCGCCGTTCGACATGCCGGTGGCCGACTCCGAGATCATCTTCGGCGCCTACACCGAGTACACCGGCATCCGGTTCGCGTTCTTCCTGCTCGCCGAGTACGGCGGCATCCTGGTGCTCTGCGCGCTGACCGCGGTGCTCTTCCTGGGCGGCTGGCACGGCCCGCTGCCGGACAGCCTGGGTTGGCTGTGGATGCTGCTGAAGACCTTCGCGCTGGCCTTCGTGGTGATCTGGGCCCGGGTCACCTTCCCGCGGCTGCGCGAGGACCAGCTGATGAAGTTCGCCTGGACCGTGCTGATCCCGCTGGCCCTGCTCCAGCTCGCCCTGACCGGCATCATCAAGGTGGCGATCCAGTGAACCTCCCCGGCTCCGGCCTGGCCAAGGGCCTCGCCGTCACCCTGCGGACCATGACCAGGAAGACGGTCACCGCGCAGTACCCGGACACCCAGCCGCTGCTGCCCCCGCGCAGCCGCGGGGTGATCGGGCTGCTGGAGGAGAACTGCACGGTGTGCATGCTCTGCGCCCGGGAGTGCCCGGACTGGTGCATCTACATCGACTCGCACAAGGAGACCCTGCCGGCCGCCGACCCGAACGCCCGGGCCCGCACCCGCAACGTGCTGGACCGGTTCGCCATCGACTTCTCGCTCTGCATGTACTGCGGGATCTGCATCGAGGTCTGTCCGTTCGACGCGCTCTTCTGGTCGCCCGAGTTCGAGTACGCCGAGACCGACATCCGCGAGCTGACCCACGAGCGGGACAAGCTGCGCGAGTGGATGTGGACGGTGCCGGCCCCGCCGGCCCTGGACCCCGCGGCCGAGGAGCCCAAGGAGATCGCCGCCGCCCAGAAGGCGGCGCAGAAGGCGGCCGCCGCGGCCGGTGATGCCTCGTGACCGCCCGTCAGCTGCTGGCCGCCTCCGGCTCGCTGGCCAATGGTTCGTTGGCTCCCGCCCCGCACGGCTTCCTCTCCCCGACCGGGGTGGAGGTCGTCTTCGTGCTGGTCGGGCTCGTCGTGCTGGGCGCCGGCCTGCTCACCGTGACCACCCGTCAGCTGGTGCACGCCGCGCTCTGGCTGGTGGTCGCGCTCGGCGGGCTGGCCGTCGAGTTCCTGCTGCTCACCGCCGAGTTCGTGGCCTGGGTGCAGGTGCTGATCTACCTCGGCTCGGTGGTCGTGCTGGTGCTCTTCGGACTGATGCTCACCAGGGCGCCGATCGGCCGCTCGCCGGACGCCGACTCGGGCAACCGCTGGGTCGCCCTCGGCGTGGCGCTGGCCACCGCCGGCACCCTGGTGACCCTGGTGGTGGACGCCTTCCGCACCTCCTGGATCGACCTGGACGCCGGCGGCGGCTCCACCGCCGCGGTCGGCGCCGGCCTGTTCCGCTACTGGGTGCTGCCGTTCGAGGCGCTCTCGGTGCTGCTGCTGGCCGCGCTGGTCGGCGCCATCGTGATCTCCCGCACCGGCAAGGGCGCCGCCAAGCCGCGGGCCGGCAAGCTGCGCGCGCCCAAGGCCCCGACCCGGCAGGAGCGCTGAGCACCGATGCACCTCGCCTACCCCGCCGTCCTCGCCGCGCTGCTCTTCGCGATCGGCGTCTACGGCGTGCTCGCCCGCCGCAACCTGGTGCTGGTGCTGATGTCGGTCGAGCTGATGCTCAACGCCGTCAACCTGAACCTGATCGCCTTCGACGCCTGGCTGCGCGACGCGCTGCACGCCGGCCAGGCGCTCACCCTCTTCACCATCACGGTGGCCGCCGCCGAGATCGGCCTCGGCCTGGCCATCGTGCTGCTGGTCTACCGCACCCGCGGCTCGGCCGACGTGGACCGGCTGACCGGGCTCGGCGACCGCGCCGCCGAGGTCCCGGCCCAGGCCGGTCCGGTGCCGACTGACGACGCGTCGAAGGGGCAGCCCGTCTCGTGAACACCGCCCTCCCCGCGCTGGTCCCGGCGCTGCCCGCGCTCGGTGCTGCCGCGACCTTCGCCACCGGCCGCCGGGCCCCCGGCTGGACCCGCCCGCTGGCCGTGCTGCCGGTGCTGGCCGCCGCCGTGCTGGCACTGGTCACCGCCGTGCAGCTGGGCACCGGCCGGACCCTGGACGCGGCCACCCGGCTCACCCCCACCGGCGGCCCGGACGTCTCGCTGGCGCTCCACCTGGACGGCTACACCTCGCTGCTGACGGTGCTGGTCGGCCTGGTCGCCACCTGCGTGCAGGTCTACTCGACCGCCTACCTGAAGGCCGACCCGCGCTACCCCTCCTACGCGGCCCTGGTCTCGCTCTTCACCGCCGCGATGTTCCTGGTGGTCTACTCGGGCGACCTGATCGTGCTGCTGACCGGCTGGGAGGTGATGGGCCTGTGCTCGTACTTCCTGATCGGCCACCACTGGGAGACGGCGGACGCCCGGTCCGCCTCGCTCAAGGCCTTCCTGGTCACCAAGCTGGGCGACGTGCCGTTCCTGTTCGGCATCTTCCTGCTGGCCGGTGACGCGCACACCTTCCGGATCTCCGGCGTGCTGGCCGCCGCCGCGCACGGCCAGCTGCACCACCCGACGCTGATCGCGCTGCTGCTGCTCGCCGGGGTGGCCGGCAAGAGCGCGCAGTTCCCGCTGCACACCTGGCTGCCCGACGCGATGGCCGGCCCGACCCCGGTCTCCGCGCTGATCCACGCCGCCACCATGGTGGCGGCCGGCATCTACCTGGTGGCCCGGCTGCTGCCGGTCTTCCTGCTCTCCGGCGCCGCGCTGGTGGTGCTGGCCGTCATGGCCGCCGTCACCATGGTGGGCTCGGCGCTGTGCGCGCTGGCCCAGGACGACGTCAAGCGGGTGCTCGCCTACTCCACGGTCGGTCAGCTCGGCTACATGGCCGGCGCGCTGGCCTGCGGCGACCGCGAGGCGGCGGTCTTCCACCTGGTCAGCCACGGCGCCTTCAAGGCGCTGCTGTTCCTGGCCGCCGGCGTGCTGATCCACGCGGCGCACACCAACTCGCTCTCCGCGATGTCCCGGCTGCCCGGGCTGCGCGACCGGGTGCCGGACGCCCGCTGGACCCTCGGCATCGGCCTGGTCGCCCTGGTCGGCCTGCCGCCGTTCAGCGGCTTCTTCAGCAAGGAGGCGGTCTTCACCGCCGCCGAGAAGGCCGCGAACGGCGAGGCGCTGACCAACGGCCTCGGCCCGGCCGGCGCGGTGCCGCAGGCGGCCGGCTGGATCGTGCTGATCGCGGCCGGCCTGACCGCGCTGCTCACCGCCGCCTACGCGACCCGGCTGTGGCTGCTCGCCTTCCCGTCCCGCACCGTGGCGCCCGGGGCGCTCGGTCCGGAGGCCGGCGCGCCCTACTCGCCGGAACCCGACGAGGTCGCCCCGGGGCAGGCCGAGCCGGCCGCGATGCGCTGGCCGCTCTGGGTGCTGGCGATTCCGGCGATCGGCTTCGGCGTGGCCGGGCTGCGGCCCGAGTGGCTGCCGAAGCTGCTGGACGGCGGCTCGCTGCGGCCGTCCCTGGCCACCGCCGCGGTCGGCACCGGCCTGGCCGTCGCCGGTGTGCTGATCTGCTGGGCCGCCTGGCGCACCGCCGTGGCGCGCAGCGAGAGGGTGCCCGAGCAGGGCGTGGCCCCCGCCGCCGAGAGCCTGACGGCGGCTCAGCCGCAGCCCGTGCCGCCGGTCGCCGACCCCGGCCGGGTGCTGCTCGGCCCGCTGTTCGGCCCGGCCCGGCACGGCTTCCACCTGGACCGGCTCTACCACCGGCTCTTCGTCCGCCCCGTGGTGGGCGCCGCCGAGCTGGTGAGGTTCCTCGACCGCGAGGTGGTCGAGACCTACGTCGAGGGCTCCGGCGCGACGGCCCGGCTGCTCGGCTGGGCCGTGCGCCGCAGCCAGACCGGCAACGCCCAGACCTACCTGAGCGCGCTGCTCGCCGGCGTGGTGCTGATCGCGGTCTTCGTGGCGGTCGGTACATGACTCCCCTGACCCTCGAAGTGGGCGTGACCCTCTACTCCTGGAGTCCCCGATGACCGCGCTCCTCATCGCGCTCCTGCTGCTGCCGCTGCTGGGCGCCGCCGCCACGCTCGCCCCGGCCGGCCTGTTCGGCCCGGACCACGAGACCCGGGAGCGCCGGGCGCTGGCCTTCAACGCCGTGGTCACCGGCCTGGTGCTGGTGCTGGCGATCGCCCTGGCGGCCGGCTTCGACCACGCCCACCCGGGCCGGATGCAGGCCGTCACCGACGTGCGGTGGATCCCGGCGATCGGCGTCCGGTTCCACCTCGGGGTGGACGGCGTCTCGCTGCCGCTGGTGGTGCTGACCGCGCTGCTCACCTTCCTGTGCGCCGTCTACTCGACCCGGCGCCGGCCGACCGGCGAGGGCACCCCGTCGGCGCTCGCCTTCACCGGGCTCTTCCTGCTGCTGGAAGTCGGCATGCTGGCCACCTTCCTGGTGCTGGACCTGCTGCTCTTCTTCGTGGCCTTCGAGGTCGTGCTGATCCCGATGTACTTCCTGATCGCCCGCTGGGGCAGCGGCGCCAAGGAGGCCTCGGCCAACCGGTTCATCCTCTACACCCTGCTCGGCTCGGCGGTCATGCTGCTCGGGTTCCTGCTGGTCGGGCTGAAGGCCGGCACCTTCGACATGACGGCGCTGGCCGCCGCGCACGGCCACGGCCTGAGCCACTCCACCCAGGTGCTCGCCGCGCTGGCGATCGGCCTCGGCCTGCTCGTCAAGGCGCCCGGCTGGCCGCTGCACAGCTGGCTGCCGGACGCCCACACCTCGGCGCCCACCGTCGGCTCGGTGCTGCTGGCCGGCGTGCTGCTGAAGATGGGCACCTACGGCCTCGTCCGGGTGCTGCTGCCGATCGTGCCGGACGGCACCGCGACCTTCGCCCCCTACCTGGGCGCGCTGGCGGCCGTCGGCATCGTCTACGGCTCGCTGGCCTGCCTGGCGCTGGCCCGGCAGGGGCGCGGCGGCGACCTCAAGCGCCTGATCGCCTTCTCCTCGGTCGGCCACATGGGCTTCGTGCTGCTGGGCATCGCCTCGCTGACCCCGGTGGGGGTGAACGGCGCGCTCTTCGCCAACGTCGCCCACGGCCTGATCACCGGTCTGCTCTTCTTCCTGGTCGGCTCGCTGAAGGACCGTTACGGGACGGCCGACCTCGACACCCTCGCGGGCGAGACCGGCGCCGCGCTCTACGGCCGCGCGCCGCGGCTGGGTGCGCTGCTGGCCTTCGCCGCCGTGGCCAGCCTCGGCCTGCCGGGCCTGGCCGGCTTCTGGGGCGAGCTGCTGGCGATGTTCGGCGCCTTCCAGCCCGGCGCGGGCCTGTCCCGCCCGGCCTTCGTCACCTACATGGTGCTGGCCGGCCTCGGCACCCTGCTGACCGCGGCCTACCTGCTGGTGGTGGTGTGCCGGGTCTGCATGGGCGACCCCGAGCAGCCCGCCGTCGCCCGGCCCGTCGAACTGCGCGCCTACGAGGCGGTCAGCTGGACCCCGCTGGCCGCGCTCACCCTGGTCGCCGGGCTCTGGCCGGCCCTGCTGCTCACCCTCTCCGACCCGGTGGTCAAGCACCTGCTGGCGGTGGGCTGACCGATGACGACGCCCCAGTTGATTGGTCCTCACCTGATGAACCTCGCCGTGCCGCACGCGGGCTCGCTGATCCAGTCGGTGGACTGGGCGGCGATCGCCCCGCCGCTGATCGCCGCCGGCACCGCGCTGCTGGTGCTGCTCGCCGACCTGCTGCTGCCCGAGTCGCGCAAGCGGCTGCTGGGCCCGCTCGGCGTGCTCGGCCTGGCGGGCGCGCTGCTCGCGCTGCTGCCGCTGACCGGGCGGACCAGGTCCACCTTCTGCCTGCCGGACAGCGGCTGCTCCTACACCGCCGACCACTTCGCGCTGGCCTTCCAGCTGCTGGCGCTCGGCGGCGCGCTGATCGCCGCGCTGCTCTCGATCGCGACCGTCCGGGACGAGGAGTTGCCGGCCGGCGAGTACTGGTTCCTGCTGCTCAGCAGCGCGGCCGGGGCCGCCCTGCTGCCGGCCGCCCGCGACCTGGCGACCCTGGTGGTGGCGCTGGAGGTGGTCTCGCTGCCCTCCTTCGCGCTGGTCGCGCTGAAGCGGGACGGGCGCGGCGGCGAGGCGGCGCTGAAGTTCTTCCTCTCCTCGGTGGTGGCCACCGCGGTGATGCTGCTCGGCATCTCCTTCCTCTACGCGGCCACCGGCAGCCTGCAGCTGGAGGCGGTCGCGCGCGGGCTGGTCGGGCTGCCCGGCCAGTTGAAGCCGCTGGCCGAGGCGGGCGCGATGCTGGCGCTGGTCGGTTTCGCCTTCAAGGTGGCCGCGGTGCCGTTCCACTTCTGGGTGCCGGACACCTACGCGGGTGCGCCGGTGCCGGTGGCCGGCTACCTGTCGGTGGTCGGCAAGGCGTCCGGCTTCGCCGGTCTGGCGCTGGTCACCAGCCTGGGGCTGCGGCCGTACGGCCACACCTGGGGCCTGCTGCTGGCGGTGCTGGCCGCGGTCACCATGACGGCCGGGAACACCGCCGCGCTGCGCCAGCGCGCCGACTCGGCGCAGGGCGCGGTGCGGCTGCTGGCCTGGTCGTCGGTGGCGCAGGCGGGCTACCTGCTGGTGCCGCTGGCGGCGGCCGGCTACGCGGGCAGCCCGCACCCGCTGGGCGCGACGGTGGCGTACGCGCTGATCTACGGCCTGGTGAACCTGGGCGCCTTCGGGGTGGCCGCGCTGGTCGGCCGCAGCCGGTCGGCGAACCGGCTGGACGACTACCGCGGCCTGTTCGCCCGCAACCGCGGGGCGGCGCTGGCGCTGGCCTTCTTCCTGCTCTGCCTGGCGGGGCTGCCGCCGGGCGTGGTCGGCCTGTTCGGCAAGGTGGTGGTCTTCCGGGCGGCGGTGGACGCCGGCCTGGGCTGGCTCGCGGTGGTCATGGCGGTCAACGTGGTGATCGCGCTCTCCTACTACCTGCGCTGGACGGCGCTGCTCTTCCGGCCCGCCGAGGACGCCCGGCCGGAGCGCGCGCCGGCCGCGCTGACGGCGACCCTGGGGCTGGCCGCGGCCGGTGCCGTGGTGCTGTCGGTGGCCCCGCAGCTGGTGCTCCAGGTGGTCTCCGGCTCGCTCTTCTGAGCTGCGGCGGCCGGCCCGGCGCGGCGGGCAGGGAACCCGGGCCCCGATCCCCTCCGTTGTCGGAGTGACCGAGGGATGAGAACCGAAGGGCCTCCCGCCACCGCACCACTTGGAGGGGCTGCCGTGCACCGCCAGCACAACGGGCTGAGGACCGCCGTCCTGATCGGCCTGCTCTCGGCGCTGATCATCGTGATCGGCGGTTTCTTCGGGCGCACCGGGTTGCTGATCGGACTGGCCGTCGCGCTGGCCACCAACGGTTACGCCTACTGGAACAGCGACAAGATGGCGCTGCGGGCGATGCGGGCCCGGCCGGTCAGCGAGATCGAGGCGCCGGGGCTGTACCGGATCGTCCGGGAGCTCTCCACCTCGGCCCGCCAGCCGATGCCCCGGCTGTACATCTCGCCCACCCCGGCCCCGAACGCCTTCGCCACCGGTCGCAACCCGCGCAACGCGGCGGTCTGCTGCACCGACGGCATCCTGCGGATGCTGGACGAGCGGGAGCTGCGCGGGGTGATCGGCCACGAACTCAGCCACGTCTACAACCGCGACATCCTGATCTCGTCGGTGGCCGGAGCGCTGGCCTCGGTGATCATGTTCCTGGTGAACTTCGCCTGGTTGATCCCGTTCGGCCGCGACGAGGACGACAACGGGCCCGGGCTCTTCGGCGTGCTCGCCATCATGATCCTGGGTCCGCTCGCCGCCACGCTGATCCAACTGGCCGTCAGCCGCTCCCGTGAGTACCAGGCGGACGCCGACGGCGCGCGGATCACCGGGGACCCGTTGGCGCTGGCCAGCGCGCTGGGCAAGCTGGCGGCGGGCACCCAGCGGCTGCCGCTGCCGCCCGAGCCGGGCATTCAGACGGCCAGTCATATGATGATCGCCAGCCCGTTCCGCCCCGGAGAGGCCGGCTCCCGGCTGTTCTCCACCCACCCGCCGATGGGGGAGCGGATCGCCCGGCTGGAGCGGCTGGCCGGGCGGCGCTGACCCCGCCAGGAGGAACCCGTGTTCGTCGTCACCCTCACCTACACCGCGCCGATCGAGACCATCGACGAGCTGCTGGCCGAGCACGTCGAGTGGCTGGAGCGGCACTACGCGGCGGGCACGGTGCTGGCCTCCGGCCGCCGGGTGCCCCGCACCGGCGGCGTGCTGCTGGCCCGCGCGGCCGACCGGGCGGCGCTGGACGAGGTGCTGGCCGGCGACCCGTTCCACCGGGCGGGCGCCGCCACCTACGAGGTGGTCGAGTTCACCCCGACCAAGGCGGCCGCCGGGCTGGCGGAGCTGATCGAACAGGGCTGAGCCCGAAACCCTCACGCCATGGTGCGGTCCCGTCCGCCCGCGCCACGCCCCGGGTTCACCGACCGGGGAAGGGAGCGTACTGACAGTTCATCGTCAGTAGCGACGGAGGGACCGCCGTGTGCGGCAACGAGACCTGCCAACACCCTGATCAGGAGCACGGACAGCCGGACCGGCGGACCCTGCTGCGGGGCGGCCTGCTGGCCGGCGCCGCCACCGCGCTGAGCCTGGCGCCGCTCAGCTTCGCCGCCGCGGCCGGCACGCCGAGCGGCGGCACCACCACGCAGACCGTCACCGGCCACCTCGACACCGGCGCCGCCGACTTCGTCTACCTGCCGGTCGAGGTGCCGCGCGGGGTCCGGCAGATCGCCGTCTCCTACAGCTACGACCGGCCGGGCGTGCCGGCCGGCACCCCGGGAAACTCCTGCGACATCGGGATCTTCGACGAGCGCGGCACCGACCTGGGCGGCCAGGGCTTCCGCGGCTGGTCCGGCGGCTTCCGCACCGAGTTCGCGATCAGCACCGACCAGGCCACCCCCGGCTACCTGCCGGGCCCGGTCCGCCCGGGCACCTGGCACGTGGTGCTCGGCCCGTACCAGGTGGCGCCGCAGGGCCTGGACTACCAGGTGCAGGTCACCCTGACCTTCGGCGACGACCTGCCCGCCTTCACCCCGCAGTACCCGCCGCTGCGCGCCGCCGGCCGCGGCCGGGCCTGGTACCGCGGCGACTGCCACCTGCACACCGTCTACTCGGACGGCCACCGGCTGCCCACCGAGGTGGCGGCCGGCGCCCGGGCCGCCGGACTGGACTTCATGGTCTCCACCGACCACAACACCCCCGCCTCGCACGGCATCTGGGGCCCACTGGCCGGCCCTGATCTCCTGATCATCACCGGCGAGGAGGTCACCACCCGCAACGGCCACTGGCTGGCGCTCGGCCTGCACCCGGGCGAGTGGGTGGACTGGCGCTACCGCTCCCGGGACCACGCCTACCCCGGCTTCGCCCGCCAGGTGCACCGCTCCGGCGGTCTGGTGGTGCCGGCCCACCCCTACTGCCCGTACGTGGCCTGCCAGTGGAAGTTCGGCTACCAGGGCGCCGACCTGGTCGAGGTGTGGAACGGGCCGTGGACCTACGACGACGAGTCGGCGGTGGACACCTGGGACTCCCGGCTGGCCGAGGACCTGCGGGCCGGCCGGCCCTGGCTGCCGGCCATGGGCAACAGCGACGCGCACAGCGTGCCCCAGGTGATCGGCCTGCCGCACAACGTGGTGCTGGCCGAGGACCTGACCCGTGATCAGGTGCTGGCCGGGCTGAAGGCGGGGCGCAGCTGGGTGGCCGAGTCGGCGGGCGTGCAGCTGGAGTTCACCGCCACCGCGCAGGGGCGGCAGGTGGGCATCGGGGACCGGCTGGCGGTGCCGGCCGACGCGCCGGTGGACGTCAGCCTGACCGTCTCCGGGGTGCCGCACGGGACGGTGCGGTTCATCACCGACGAGGGGCAGCTGCACCAGGAGTCGCTGCCCGCGGGCGGCGCCGGCACCGTGGTCTGGCGCACCACCGCCTCGCTGGCGGCCTACGTGCGGGCGGAGGTCCGCCACCCGCTCGCCGACGGCACCCCCGGCCAGGGCAACACCATGGGCCCCGTCCTGCCCTGGGGGCCGATGGCCGCGCTCACCAACCCGATCCTGCTCGGCCAGGGCTGACGCGGCGTCAGCGGTGGTCGTCGTCCTCCGGCGGCGGCCACCGCCCGGCCGGCTCGCCCGGCGCCAGCCGCGCCACCACCTCGGCCAGCTGCACGCAGGCCTGCTCGATCCGCAGGTAGGTGTTGCGCTGCTCGGTGATCAGCGCGGCCAGCAGCAGCCCGGTCAGCGCCGCGCAGCCGTTCAGCGCCTGGAGCATCACCATGTCGGCCACCACGCCGTGCCGGGCGAACGGCCCCGCGTCACGGGTGGCGCCGACGACGGCCAGCACCGAGACCACGAACACGCAGGGCGCCGCGCCGAGCAGCTGGAACCGCAGCGCGGCCCAGATCAGCAGCGGGAAGACCAGGAACAGCAGGCTCAGCGTGCTGTGCGTGGCCACCAGCGTGACGGCCGCCGTGCCGACCAGCAGCAGGAGCGGCTCCACCCAGTCGAACAGCCCCGGCTCCTCGGGCAGCCGCAGCATCCGCAGCGCCAGCAGCAGCGGGGTGACCACCAGCACGCCCATCGCGTCGCCGGCCCACCAGGTCGACCAGCTGGACCAGAACCCGCTGCGCGGCAGCGTGCCGTTCAGCGCCAGGGTCACCGAGCCGATCGTGGAGCTGATCAGCATCCCGGCCAGCGCGCCCAGGAAGACCAGCGCCAGCCCGTCCCGCAGCCGGTCCAGCTCGATCCGGAAGCCCACCCGACGCAGTATCAGGTAGGCCGCGACCGGTGCCAGGGTGTTGCCCGCGACGATCCCGAACGAGGCCGGGTGCAGCGGCCCGAGCGAGACGATCACCAGGAAGGCGCCGACCGCCACGGCCGGCCAGACCCCGATCCCGAAGAGCAGCAGGCTGGTCAGCGCGACCCCGGTGGGCGGCCAGAGCGGGGTCACCTTGGCGCCGCCGATCACCAGCTGCTCCAGCAGTCCGAGCCGGCCGGAGCCGAAGTAGGCCGCGACGATCACCAGCAGGCGCAGCCCGCCGACGGCCAGGCGGCGGGGGTCGCGGAGCTGGGTCAGGGCGTTGGGCGGCACCCAGTCATCAGACTACGTCCGGGCCGCCGAGCCGGGTGAGACACGCAGTACCGGTCGATCACTCGTCGTGCCGCAGCACCAGGACGGCCGCGTCGTCGGTGTGCCCGGTCAGGTCGGCGACCCGCAGCACCTCGGCGGCCAGCTCGCCCGGATCCGCGGTGACCCGCTCCCGCACCACCTTGGCCACCTGCTCCAGCCCGGCCTCGATCGGGAACGCGGGGCCCTCGATCACCCCGTCGGTGACCAGCACGAACGCCCCGGAGCCGGAGAGCGTGCGGCGGGTCACCGGGTACTGCTCGCCGGGCAGCACGCCGAGCGGCAGCCCGCCGTCGTCCGCGCAGTGCCCCCAGCACCCGTCGGCGGTGGCCCAGACCGGCGGCACGTGGCCGGCCCGGGCGTGCGCGAGCTCCCGGGTGGCCGGGTCGTAGCGCAGGAAGCTGCAGGTGGCGAAGAGCCGGCTGTCCAGCGATATCAGCAGGTCGTTGGCCCGGCTCAGGGCCTCGCCGGGGTCGGCGCTCACCCCGGCGACCGCGCGCAGGCCGACCCGGACCTGGCCCATGAAGGCCGCCGCCTCCACGTCGTGCCCCTGCACGTCGCCGAGCGAGAAGGCCAGCGAGCCGTCCGGCAGGGTGAAGCCGTCGTACCAGTCGCCGCCGATGCTCAGGCCGTGCCGGGCGGGCGCGTACCGGGCCGCCGCGCGCAGGCCGGGCAGCTGCGGGAGTGCGGAGGGGAGGAGTTCGCGCTGCAGGGCCTCGGCCAGCTCCACCCGGGCCTGCTGCAGCTCGGCCTGTTCCAGCGCCTGCGCGGTGAGCCGGCCGAGTTCGGTCAGCAGTTCGTCTGCGCTCGGGTGGCTGGCGGGGCGGCGGCGGGTCATGAGGCCCTCCGGACGGCGGGCAGGCGGTGTGACAGAGCCAGCCTATGTCCGCTGCACGGGTGACGGCGCGGACGGCCCGGTCCGCCCCCCAGTGGTGTGTACTCCGTGCAATCCTGCAACAACCCTGCGCCATGGTCAATGGAGCTCTGGGGCCATTGACACTCACCGGTAACAACGGCCATTGTGGGGCGGGTTGCCGCGCTCGGGGGAGCGATCACGGCCACTGGGACACCAACTCGGGGCACGGGCAAGGAAACTGTCGCCGGGGTGGGCTTCCTCGGGGTTCGCCGGTTCCACCCGGTGGGGGCGTCGAATCTCCGGCACCGGTTCCACCTCGGCGAGTCCGACGGCCGCCGAGCCAAGGCGCACTCACTGAGTGAAGGGAAGCCCGGATGGCCGACACTCCGGTCGCCGACGCCGAGCGCCGCGACCCGCCCGGGCTGGGGGCAACCGCCCGGCCGGCCACCGCGCTGATCCTGCTGTGCTGCCTGGGGGCGTTCATGGCCTTCCTGGACAGCACCATCGTCAACGTCGCCTTCCCCGGGATCGAGCGCCAGTTCAAGGGCTCCGACCTGCCGACCCTGTCCTGGGTGCTGAACGGCTACAACGTGGTGATCGCCGCCCTGCTGATGCCGGCCGGGCGGGCCGCCGACCGGCTCGGCTGCCGGCGCTCCTTCGTGGTCGGCCTCGTGGTCTTCACCGTCGCCTCGGCGGCCTGCGGCGCGGCCGGCTCGGTCGAGCTGCTGATCGCGGCCCGGCTGGTGCAGGCGATCGGCGCGGCCATCCTGGTGCCCACCTCGCTGGCGCTGCTGATGCCGATGTTCTCGATGGCCCGGCGGCTGGTCGCGATCACCATCTGGGGCGCGGCGGCGGCGCTGGCGGCCGGTATCGGCCCGGGCCTGGGCGGCCTGCTCACCGAGCACTGGAGCTGGCGCGCGGTGTTCTGGGTGAACCTGCCGATCGGCGCGGTCGCGGTCTGGGCGAGCCGGCGGCTCGGCGAGCAGCGCGACCGCAGCGGCCCGCGCCCGGACCTGCTCGGCACGGTGCTGCTGGCCGTCGGCCTCGGCCTGCTGGCGCTCGGCCTGGTCAAGGGGCACGACTGGGACTGGAGCAGCGCCCGGACGATCGGCTGCCTGATCGGCGGCGCGGTGCTGGTCGCGGTGGTGCTGGTGCTCAGCTCGCGGCACCCGGCGCCGGTGGTGGCGCTGGACCTGCTGCGCTCGCGCAGCGCGCTGGCGGGCAACCTGGGCTCGATGCTGTTCGCGGTCACCTTCTACGCGGTGATCCTCAACAACATCCTCTTCCTCAACAACGACTGGCACTGGACGCTGCTCTCGGCGGGCCTGGCCACCACCCCGCCGCCGATCGCCACCGCGCTGGTGGCCCGCCCGGCGATCAGACTCGCCGAGCTGCTCGGTGACCGGATCACGGTGGCGATCGGCTGCCTGGTCTACTGCGCCGGCACCCTGCTGCTCTCCTGGGGCGCCGGGCAGCACCCGGATTTCGTGACCCACTGGCTGCCCGGCGCGGCGGTGATGGGCGTCGGGGCCGGCCTGGTCTGGCCGGTGCTCGGCAACGTGGCGATGGCGGGGGTGGAGCCGGCCCGGCTGGCCACCGCGAGCGCCGCCAACGCGGCCTTCCGCCAACTCGGGGCGGTGCTGGGCACGGCGCTCGCGGTGTCGATCGTCAGCTCCGCCGGCCGGGACCTGCTGCACGGCGCCCGGAACACCTGGGTGATGGCCATCTGCTTCGCGCTGGCGGTCGCGGTGCTGGTGTCGGCGACGCTGCCGGGGCGGCGCCGCGCGGGTGTCGCGGGCTGAATTCCGGACACCTCCGTCCGATTTTCCGAAAGCCCGCCGACACTGCGGCTTCCGTTCTCCGGAAAATCACCGGCACTTGTATTTCCGAGATGTTCTGCCATGCTCGGTAGCACATCGCGCGGCCCGGCGATCCGGTATTAGCGTTAATTCGCCGTGAACTCGCACGGACTCCGACGGACCATCAAGATGCCTGTGACAGAAGACACTTGGCGGGGCGTGAGTATACCTGTACGATTCCAGCCATGGTGACGCCTGGGGTGGAGTCCTTCATTCGGCTGAAGTTCGTCGAGTTCGCGGGACTGTCTGATGAGCAAGTTTTCGTCGAAGACGTGACTATGGCGACGGTGATCAGTCGCAGTCCGCAAATGACCAACAGCATCGACTTGATGGAGTCGTTCGCGCGTACCGCGAATGCCGTCCGCAAGGAGTACGGCGTGCGGGTGCGGCTGCCCGCCCTCCCGCTGGACACGCCGGTCTCGGTCGTGCTGAAGGCATTCCTGGACGAATTCGAGAAGCAGGAGGCGGCGGCATGACAATCGCCGAGACCGAGCGTCCGGCCCGCGGCGCCGCCCTGCAGGGCGAGGGCCAGCCGGCCATCCTCACCGACCTCTGGGACGCGCTGACCGAGCGTCAGATGTCCCTGGTGGACGTGACCTGGGAGCAGCAGCGGCTGCACGAGTCGCGCCGCTGGAGCGTCGTGGAGATGCTCGCCGCCGTCGACCTGGACAGCCTCACCGAGCTGGACCGGGTGCTGGTGTGGAACGCCGGCCGGGCCGAGCTGACCACCAAGCCGGGCGCCGACCGGCTGGAGCGCCAGGCCGAGGCCGAGTGCAGCCGCTGGCAGGAGAAGAACCCGGCGCTGGCCTCCGTGATGCAGGCCTGCGGCACCTGGAGCCGGTACTGGAACGAGGAGGAGGCCCACCACGAGACGGTCTTCATCCGACTGGCCCAGGTCACCGGGATGGAGCCGATCTCGGACGAGACCTTCATCGAGTTCCGCCAGGTCTTCCCCGACGACGACATGCTGCGCACCCTGATGCTGCTGGCGATCTCCGAGATCACCGCGGCCGTCAACTACGGCGAGTGCCAGCACGTGATCCAGGACGAGGGCCTGAAGAAGATCTTCAAGCAGGTCGCGGCCGACGAGATCCAGCACCGCAACTACTTCATCGCCTTCGCCAAGGCGCTGATCGACAGCGGCGAGTACCACGCGAAGGACGCCTTCGCCGTCGCCCACCTGTTCCTGCGCGAGGACGGCGAGCTGGGCGGCAGCAACCGCGACCTGCGCGAGGACCGCGGCACCCACGTCAACTGGTGGGACCACCTGGAGACCGGGGAGACCGGGTTCCAGGTCGGCATGATGGACAAGAAGGAGCAGCTGGTCTGCAGCGCGCTCAAGAAGATCACCGGCATCGAGGTGAAGAGCCGGGACGAGGTCGAGGACATGTGGATGGACCTCCTCGACTCGTGATCGGCCTCGACTCGTGAGGGGCACGGACGCGTGACCGGCCTGGGCCACGACCTCCAGCAGGTCGCCGAGGTCGCCGGGGTGAGCGGACTGCGTGCCCCGGACGTCTTCTTCACCGCGGCGGAGCTGCGCCGGATCGACTCGGCGCAGCAGCCGTCGCAGAGCCTGGCCGGCGCCTTCGCGGCCAAGGAGGCCCTCTTCAAGGCGCTGCCCCGGACGGACCGGACCTGGTTCTGGACGGATGCCGAACTGGTCCACGACCGGCACGGCGCGCCGGCCTTCCGCACCCACGGCGCCCTGGCGGAGCTGCTCGCCCGCCGGGGCCTGGCCGTGCACGTATCGATCTCGCACAGCGGCGGGTTCGCCTCGGCCGTCGTCCTGGTGACGCCGGCGCAGGCGGCCCGCCCGGCGCCATCCATCGGGGGAACCGACATGTTTTTCGGCGAGACCCGGCTCACCCTGCCGGTGCGCCCCAACGACCTGGACGTCCTGGGGCACGTGAACAACTCGGTTGCTCTGGAGTACCTGGAGAGCGGCCGATGGCACTGGCTGGAGGAGCAGGGCCTGGTCCCGAACGGCGAGACCATCGCGGTGGTCGCCCGGACCGAGATCGACTACCGGGCCGAGATCCCGCGCGGCACCGTCGAGGTGGCCACCGCGCTGGTGTCCCCGGACGCGGAGGAGTTCGAGGAGGACGGGGTGAACTACCGGGCCCGGTTCCGGCAGCGGGTGTTCCTGCCCGGCCGCGCCGGACCGGCGGTGGAGGCGCTGGTCACGGTCGCCTTCCTGGACGCCGGGAAGCGCTCGCTGACCACCCTGCAGGAATTCGTCGAGGCCTCGCGCCCCAGCTGACCTGAACCCAACGATCGGAGGGGCGCGCGGTGCTCGAACTCATCCAGCGCAACCAGCAGTCGCCGCAGCAGCGGGGGCTCTACCTGTACGAGAAGTTCGGCGAGCAGCCGGAGTTCCTCGCCTACCGGGACTTCCCGGAACTGGTGGCCGGCGCCGCCGAGTTCTTCCGCGGCGAGGGCGTCACCGCCGGCACCCGGGTGGTCTTCCCGTTCGAGACCTCCAGCCAGGTGGTGATCGCCTTCCTGGCGCTGATGGAGATCGGCGCGGTGCCGCTCTCGGTCAAGCCGATGATCATGAGCACCCAGCGCGAGTCCTACCAGGAGTTCCTGGACAAGGTGGCCCGCGACTTCGGCGCGGCCCGGGTGCTGCTCACCCCGAGCCTGGCCACCACCGAGCCGCCGGTGCCCGGCCTGCCGCTGCCGCCGGCCGGCGCCCGGGTGCCCGGCGCGGTGCTGCGGGTGCCGGACGGCGAGGAGCTGGCCTTCGTGCAGTTCTCCTCCGGCTCGACCTCGTTCCCCAAGGGCATCCCGGTCCGGCAGGACCGGCTCCGGGCCAACCTGGACATGATCACCCGCACCGACGGCCGGTCGGCGCACGAGCGGGTCAGCAGCTGGCTGCCGCTCTACCACGACATGGGCCTGGTCGGCGGGATGCTGTCGTGCTTCGCGGTGGGCTGCGACCTGATGCTGGCCGAGCCGGTCAGCTTCCTGTTCGACGCCCGCGGCTGGTGGGAGCACATGGCGCGGGAGCGGGCGATCGGCACGGTGATCCCCAACTTCGCGATCGACTACTCGCTGCGGATGATGCAGGACATGGAGCCGGACGAGCTGGCCGGCCTGGACCTCAGCGGGATCCGCTCGATCTACCTCGGCAGCGAGCCGATCAACCTGCCCAACCTGCGCGAGTTCATCGAACTGATGCGCCCCACCGGCCTCGACCCGGGCGTCTTCATGCCCTGCTACGGCATGGCCGAGGTGGTGCTGCTGGTCTCCACCCGCGCGGTCGGCGCCGGCATCCGCGAGGTGACCGGCCCGAACGGCCTGTCGGCCGTCTCGGTCGGCCCGCCGATGCCGGAGTTCCGGGTCCGGCTGCGCGACGACGAGGGCCGGCTCTGCGGCGAGGACGAGCTGGGCGAGATCGAGCTGGCCGACGGCAGCCTGACGGACGGTTACCTGGACCGCACGGAGCCGCTGACCGGCCCGGACGGCTACTACGCCACCGGCGACATCGGCTTCGTCAACGGCGGCGAGCTCTTCATCACCGGCCGGATCAGCGACCGGATCAAGGTGAACGGCCAGAGCCTGTTCGCCGCCGACTTCGAACAGGCCGTCGAGCGGCTGCCGTTCGTCCGCGAGGGCCGCTCGATGGCGGCGCAGACCGGCGGTCGGATCATCGTGCTGGCCGAGGTGGACCGGGAGGCCCGGGACGACATCCCCGGCAGCCGGGCGCGGATCGTCGAGCACCTGGCGCAGACCGTCGGCGTCACCGTGCACCCCGGGGACGTGCACTACCTGCGCCCCAACCAGCTGCAGCGCACCAGTAGCGGAAAGCTGCAGCGGCGGGCCATCGTGGCGGCGTACGAAGCGGGCCGGCTCAAGGGCCTGACGTTCGATCAGGAACCGGACGTGCAGGTGTCGGCAGCCGGCGAATGACCACCCCCTGATTGGAGCACCCCCATGCCCAAGCTGGAGCGCGACGGCGAGGTCTTCGTCCTGCACCTGGATGCGGACGACGAGAACCGCTTCCACCCCGACCGGCTGAGCGCCCTGGAGGCCCTGCTGGACGAGGTGGAGGCCGCCGAGGGTCCGCGCGCCCTGGTCACCGCCGGGAGCGGCAAGTTCTGGTGCACCGGCCTGGACCTGGACTGGCTGTTCGCCCACGGCGACCAGTACGCGCCCTATCTGGAGCGGGTGCACGCGCTGCTGGCCCGCACCCTGGCCTCCCCGGTGGTGACGGTCGCCGCGCTGAACGGCCACACCTTCGCGGCCGGGGCGATGTGGGCGCTGGCCCACGACTTCCGGGTGATGCGGGCCGACCGGGGCTTCTTCTGCCTGCCCGAGGTGGACCTCGACCTGCCATTCCAGACCGGCATGTCCGACCTGGTGCGGGCCCGCCTCACCCCGCAGACCGCGCACGAGGCGATGACCACCGGCCACCGCTACGGCGGCGAGCAGGCCCTGGCCGCCGCCGTGGTGGACGCCACCGCGGGCGCCGACGAGCTGCTGGCCGCCGCCGTCGAACTGGCCCGCCCGCTGGCCGCCAAGTCCAAGCCGGTGCGCGGCCGGATCAAGGAGACCCTCTACCGCGAGACCCTGGCCGCCCTGCGCGCCCCGGTGACCGACTGACCCCGCCCGCCGGCTGACGGCCCGTCGCGTTCCGACGGGCCGTCAGCCGTGCGAGGCTGGGGAGCATGAAGCTGATCAACCTGCTGCTCAACATCCTCTGGCTGGTTTTCTGCGGCTTCTGGATGGCCATCGGCTACGCGCTGGCCGGGCTGATCTGCTGCGTGCTGATCATCACCATCCCGTTCGGCATCGCGTCCTTCCGCATCGCCGGCTACGTGATCTGGCCGTTCGGCCGGACCACGGTGGAGAAGCCGGACGCAGGTGCGGCGTCCTGCGTGGGGAACGTGATCTGGCTGGTCTTCGCGGGCTGGTGGCTGGCGCTGGCGCACATCGCGACGAGCATCCCGCTGTTCCTGTCGATCATCGGGATCCCGTTCGGCTGGGCCAACCTGAAGCTGATCCCGGTCTCGCTGATGCCGCTCGGGCGCGAGGTGGTCCGCACGGACGAGGCCTTCGGCGCCCGCTACTGACTCCCGTCGGGGGGCAGCACCGCGGCGATCCCGCCGACCACGATGTCCAGCTCCAGCCGGAACGCGGCGTCGCGCTCCGCGCGGGGGAGCCGGTGGGCCTGGCGGGCCTGCTCCTCCAGGGTGAAGCCGTTCACGAAGCTGGTCAGCACGTCCGCGGCGAGCGCCGCGTTCCGCTCCGTCGCGCCCGCCGAGCGCAGCGTGTCGGTGAGCGACCCGAAGTAGGCCGCGGCGGCCGGCGGGAGCTCGACGAACGAGACGACCAGCCGGGCGCCGTCCCGGTGCGCCAGCATGGTGTCCCGGGCCCGGTGGCAGAGCTCGCGCAGCCGGCCGGCCCAGTCCCGCTCGGCGAGCGGTTCGACGAGCATCTCGCCGATGATCCGCCCGGCCAGCGCGTCCAGCAGCGCGGACTTGCTCGGGTAGTGCCAGTACAGGGCGCCGGCCCGGACGCCGAGCCGGTCGGCCAGCCGACGGGTGGTCAGCTCGTCCAGGCCGACCTCGTCGAGCAGTTCCAGCGCGCCGTCGAGCACATCGGACCGTCTGAGCGGCATCGGCCCTCCTCCTCTTCTTCGCCCGGCTCCTCCCCGGCGGAGCATCTTGCCACTTGATCGGTGTTCAATTAACTTGAACACCGATCAAGTGAACGCTGTTCAAGTGGGGGAGTCGACATGCGGGTGCTGGTGATCGGGGCGGGGATCGGCGGACTGTGCCTGGCGCAGGGGCTGGTCCGGGCCGGGATCGACGTGCGGGTCTTCGAGGGGGAGGCGGGCGTCCACAGCCGCTACCAGGGCTTCCGGATCGGCCTGGGCGGCCCCGGGCTCGCCGCCCTGCGGGAGTGCCTGCCGCCGCGGCTGCACGGCCTGCTGGAGGCCACCACCGGGGAGCTCTCCGGCGAGCGCCGGGTGGTCGACGAGCAGCTCCGGGTGACCGGCCGACTCGGCCCGCTGAACGGTGGCATGGCCACCGACCGGCACGTGCTGCGGCACCTGCTGCTCGCCGGTCTCGCCGACCGCGTCGAGTTCGGCAAGCGCTTCGTCTCCTACGAGGAGGCGGCCGACGGCTCCGTGCGGGCCGTCTTCGCGGACGGCAGCGCGGCCTGCGGCGACCTGCTGGTCGGCGCCGACGGGGTCGGCTCACGGGTGCGCCGCCAGCTCCTGCCCGAGGCCGAGATCGTCACGCTGGGCGGCAACGGCCTGCTCGGGCGCACCCCGCTCACCGAGCGGTTCGCCGGGCTGGTGCCGGGGTTCGGCACCGTGGTGCACGGCCCGCAGCTGCGGATGCTGCTCGGCAAGATGGAGTTCCGGCGGCCGCCGCACCTCGCGGCGGCGGAACTCGCGCCCGACGTCGAACTCCCCGCCACCGGGAGCTACCTGCGCTGGGGCGCCTTCCTGCCGCCGCACGTCGAGGCGCTGCCGCAGGACTGGACGGCCACCCGTGAGCTGCTGCTGGGCCTGATGGACGGCTGGCACCCTGACCTGGTCGAGCTGGTCCGGCAGTCCGACGCGGTGAACAGCTCGCCGTTGACGGTCCGTCACGCCAAGCCGGTGCCGCACTGGGGCACCCGCCGGGTGACCCTGCTCGGCGACGCCGTCCACGTGATGCCGCCGAGCGCCGGCCAGGGCGCGAACACCGCGTTCCGGGATGCGGCCCTGCTCTGCCGCTCGCTCACCGCCGCGCACCACGGCGAGGCCGAGCTGCTCGCCGCCGTCGAGCGGTACGAGCTGGAGATGCTCGACTACGGTTTCGCGGCCGTCGCGGCGAGCCTGGAGCAGCTGCCGACCTTCACGCCGACCGGGCGCTGACGATCCGTCGGGGCCGGTCAGCGGTCGGTCAGAGGTCGGGCAGCGGCTGCGGGGCGGCGGGGCCGGTGTAGCGGGCGGCCGGGCGGATGATCTTGGAGTCGGCGGCCTGCTCCAGGATGTTGGCGCTCCAGCCGATCACCCGGGCCGCCGCGAAGGTGGGGGTGAACATCTCCCGGGGCAGCCCGCACAGGTGCATGACCACGCCGGCGTAGAACTCGACGTTGGTGTTCAGGTCGCGGCCCGGCTTGAGCTCGGCCAGCAGCGCCACCACCCGGTCCTCCACCTTGGTGGCGAACTCCACCAGCTCGCCACCGAAGGACTCGGCGACCCCGCGCAGCATCCGCGAACGCGGGTCCTCGGTGCGGTAGACGGGGTGGCCGAAGCCCATGATCCGGTCGCCGGACAGCACGCGCTCGGTGATCCACGCGTCGATCCGGTCCGGCGTGCCGATCGCGTCCAGGGTGTCCAGCGCCCGGCTCGGCGCGCCGCCGTGCAGCGGGCCGGAGAGCGCGCCCAGCCCGCCGACCAGGCAGGCCACCAGGTCGGCCCCGGTCGAGGCGATCACCCGGGAGGTGAAGGTGGAGGCGTTGAAGCCGTGGTCCACGGTGGAGACCAGGTACATCTCGATCGCCCGGGCCTTGGCCGGCTCCGGCTCCTCGCCGGTGAGCATCCACAGGTAGTTGGCGGCGTAGCCCAGGTCGTCCCGCGGCTCTATCGGCTGCAGGCCGTGCTGCAGCCGGTACAGCGCGGTCAGCACGGTGGGCACCAGGGCGGCGGCGAACAGCGCGTCCTCCACCCGCTGCTCGGGCGCGGTGTCGTAGAGCGGGCGCAGGCCCCGCTCGGCGCCGGCCACGGTGAGCGCCGCGCCGAGCGCGCCCAGCGGGCCGCCGTGCGCTGTGCCGGCGGCCAGCGCGGGCAGCACCTCGCGCAGCGCGGCGGGCAGCCGACGCAGCGGGGCGGTGCGGGCCAGGAAGGCGGCCCTCCCGGCCGCGTCCGGCAGCTCGCCGAGCAGCATCAGGTGCCAGACGTCCTCCAGGGTGCGCTGCTCGGCCAGCTCGATCGCCGAGTACTGGCGGTAGTGGTAGAAGCCCTCCAGCCCGCGGACGTCGCTCAGCCCGGTCTCGGTGACGACGACGCCCTTGAGGCCGCGCGGGACCTCGATCTCGACAGTGGACATGGTGCTGGTCCCCTTCCCAGGAGTTCCGGTTCCAGGAGTTCCGGTTGACGGTTCGTACTCTGCGACCGTTGATCCACGTTGTCAATGTTGATTAAAATCAATGTGCAATACTTCCCGTCAATACCCCATCGCGATCGAGAGGACCCCGCGCCGATGGCCGAGGAGCGCGCAGAGCGGCTGACCACCCAGCAGGTCGCCGAGCAACTGGGCGTCAAGGTCGAGACGGTGTACGCCTACGCCAGCCGGGGCCAGCTCAGCAGCGAGCGCGCGCCCGACGGCAAGGGCAGCACCTTCGACGCCCGCGAGGTGGCCGAACTCGCCCGCCGGGGCCGCCGCCCGGCCGCCAAGGCGGTGGCCGGCGGGCCCGTAGAGGTGCGCACCGGGCTGACCCTGATCGAGGACGGCCGGCTCTACTACCGCGGCCGGGACGCCGCCGAACTCGCCGAGCGGCACGGCTTCGAGGCCGCCGTCGGCTGGTTCTGGGGCCAGGGCACCGACCCCGGGGTGCGGTTCCCGGTGCCGCCCGCCGCCGCCGAGGCGCTGGACCGGGCGTCCGCCGTGCTGCCCGCCGGCATCCGGCTGCCGGACCGGCTGCGGGTCGCCGTCGCGGTCGCCTCGGCTACCGACCCGCTCCGCTTCGACCTGCGCGAGGAGGCGGTGCGGGCCACCGGCGCCGGCCTGGTCGCGGGCATGGTGGCCGCGCTGCCGCCGACCGCGCCCGACCCCGGGCCCGGGGCCACCCTGGCCGCCCGGCTGTGGAGCCGGCTGGCGCCCGGAGCGCCCGGCCCCGGGGCGGTGGAGTGCCTCGACCGGGCGCTGGTGCTGCTGCTCGACCACGAGCTGGCCGTCTCCACCGTCGCGGCCCGGGTGGCGGCCTCGGCCCGGGCCCACCCGTACGCCGTCGTCTCCGCCGGCCTGGGCGCCACCGACGGCCCGCTGCACGGCGCGGCCGGCCTGCCCGCCTACCGGATGCTCGGCGACGTGCTGGCCGCCGGGGCGGTGCCCGTTGTCGCCGAGCACCTGCGCACCGGCCGGCGGGTGCCGGGGCTGGGCCACCGGCTCTACCCGCAGGGCGACCCCCGGGCCACCGCGCTGCTGCGCGCGGTGCGCGGGTTGGCCGGCGGCGAGCGGGTGGTGGCGGCCGTCGAGGAACTGTGCGAGGTGGCCGGCGGGCGCTCCGCCGACCAGCCCAACGTCGACCTGGCGCTGGCCGCACTGGCGCACACCGCGGGGCTGCCGGCCGAGGCCGGCGAGGTGGTCTTCGCCGTCGCCCGGACGCCGGGCTGGCTCGGGCACGCGGTCGAGGAGTACCGCGAGGAGGAGCTGCGGATGCGGGCCCGGGCCACCTACACCGGCCCGCGCCCGCAGCACGGCTGACGGGGGGTCAGCCGTCGGTCGTGGTGGCCGTCCCGACCGCCTCGCGCAGCTCGCGGAACTTCTCGGCCAACGCGTCCAGCGAGTAGTGCGCGTTCAGTCCGCTCGGGTTCGGCAGCACCCAGACCTCGGTGCCGCCGAGCGGCTCCGGCTGCCGGCCGAGCGCCGCCTTCGGCTGCCCGAACCCGGTCCGGTAGGCGCCGATGCCCAGCACCGCGAGCGCCCGCGGCCGCAACCGCTCCACCCGCTCGCGCAGCGCCGCCCCGCCCGCCCGCAGCTCCTCGCGGGTCAGCTCGTCCGCCTTGGCCGAGGCCCGGGCCACCACGTTGGTGATGCCCAGGCCCATGGCCGGGAGCAGGCCCTGCTCGTCCGGGGCCAGCTGACGGTCGGTGAACCCGGAGCGGTGCAGGGCGGGCCAGAACCGGTTGCCCGGCCGGGCGAAGTGGTGCCCGGTGGCGCCGGACCACAGGCCCGGGTTGATGCCGCAGAACAGCACCCGCAGCCCGGGCCCGGTCACGTCGGGGATGGTGGTGTCCTGGGCGGCGGCCAGCTGGGCCGGCGTGGGGCGGATCGCAGTGCTCACCGCCCCAGTCTGCCCGGACCCTAACCGCGCCTGGCCACCCCCACCAGGGCGCCGAGCCGCCCGCGCGGCTCCCCGGCCAACCGGCGCTCGGCGCGGAGCTCCGCCCGGCGGTCCAGCCAGCGGGTCAGGCTGAAGTAGATCGCCGCGGTGTACAGCCAGCCCATGATGATGTCGATCACGAAGTGCTCGGCGCCGTAGACCAGGGTGAAGGCCATCGCCATCGGGTAGAGCGCCAGCAGCACCCGGGTCTTCTTGCCGGCCTTCGGCCAGAAGAAGAGCGCCAGCAGCATCGGGTAGGAGGCGTGCAGCGAGGGCATCGCGGCCACGTCGTTGTCGAACCGGCTGCCGTTCTCGAATATCGAGCCGGCCCGCGGCATCCCCGAGTTGGTCAGCACGTCCGACACCACCCGGGTGAGCTGCGGCAGGTGGCCGTTCTGCGCGGTCAGCCACGGCGGGTCGGCCGGGTAGAGCAGGTAGGTGGCGAAGGCCGCGAAGGTGAGTGCCAGGTAGAGCGCCACCAGGCGGGTGAACCGGTCGTGCCGGCGCTTCCAGAGCACCGCCATCACGATGAAGACCGCGAAGAAGTGCGACATGTAGACGACCGTGCACAGGTAGTCGTACCAGTGCGGGTGGCCCGGGGTGTACAGCCAGTGCTGCAGCCGCACCGTCCACACCTGCCCGAAGCCGGCCATCTTGTCGAAGGCCAACTGCGGCGCGTAGTGCACCTTCCAGGGCGTGTGCGCGCCGTACCCGCGCAGCAGTGAGTAGGCCCACACCGCGGCCATCACGGGCACCCAGTCGCGCAGCACCTTCACCCAGCCGAACCAGCTCCCGCTGTGCACGCAGGCCGCCGCGAGAGCGCCCATCAGCCAGCAGAACACCAGGTCGTTGGCGTACGGCAGCCCGTACTCGTCGGTGAAGTGCCACAGCAGCAGGAAGTAGGTCGGCCAGGCCAGCCAGCGAGCGTACCGGGCCACCCGGAGCACCGACGCGAGCCGCCCCGGCGGTCTGTCGGAGTCGGAGCGCGAGCGGTCGGCAGTGGCGCGTACGGTATGGAGCAGGCTGGTCACCGGTGGCGTCCCCTTCGTTGGCTGGTGGGGCAAGCCGGGTCAACCTAATGCTCGTTTTTTAAGAATTACTGAGCCCGGCGGCTCGGATCCGCCTGTCTTTGCACGGTCCGATGCTCCGATCCCACCCGATCCTTGCAGGATCCGCACCGTTGGCACACGGAAAACTCCCAGATTTCTTCGGAACTCCAGGATCGGACGTGCTCCCTACGGGTCCGGCCCGAGGTCATCGCCCCCACGCCGCCGGCCGCCACCCCCGGGTACCGCCGAACGTAAACATCCGGCCATCAGTACGAATCCCACTCGCCTGCCGGGAACGCAGCCGGGAACGCCGACGGCCGGAGGGGCAGTGCCCTCCGGCCGTCCGGAGTGGGTCAGCGGTAGTTGACGAACTGCACCGCGAAGTCCAGGTCCTTGCCCTTGAGCAGCGCCTGCACGGTCTGCAGGTCGTCCCGGCTCTTGGAGGAGACCCGCAGCTCGTCGCCCTGGATCTGCGCCTTGACGCCCTTCGGGCCCTCGTCGCGGATGATCTTCGAGACCTTCTTGGCATCCTCCTGGGAGATGCCCTCCTTGATGGTCGCGAAGATCTTGTACTCCTTGCCGGACAGCTGCGGCTCACCCGCGTCCAGCGCCTTCAGCGACACCTTCCGGGCCACCAACTTGCCCTGGAACACGTCGAGGATCGCCTTGACCCGCTCCTCGCCGTCCGCCTTCAACTCGATCTTCTCGCCGGTCCAGCCGATGGTGGCCCCGACGTTCTTGAAGTCGTAGCGGGTCGCGATCTCACGTGAGGTCTGGTTGATCGCGTTGTCGACCTCCATCCTCTCGACCTTCGAGACGATGTCGAAACTGGAGTCGGCCATCTGTCGTGATCTCCTTGCTGACTCGGCACCTCTCCCCGCCGGCGCGGGGCGTTCTCAGCCCCCCAGCCTATCCAGCGCCACCCGCCCCACCCCCCTTGATCATCACGTGACCAATCAAGTGGCGGAGCACCCCCGTCCATCAGGTAAGGTTTACCCAGTCGAACGGGGCGAGCCCCGCAAGACGAACATCCTGGCTGGTTGCCCGAGCGGCCAAAGGGAGCAGACTGTAAATCTGTCGCGCAAGCTACGCAGGTTCGAACCCTGCACCAGCCACAGGATAGAGAGCAGCCCCTGATCTGCGTTCAGCAGATCAGGGGCTGCTCTGTTGTGCCTACCGAACGTCCGGACGGACGAGCGAACAGCCGCGCAGCACCCGGACCATCTGCGCGGCGAGGACCCAGCGTGCGAGTGGCTCGGTGGATGCGACGACGACGTCCCCCACGGCCTCCAGGCCGAGAAGGCCGGGCCGGTAGAGGCTCCCGTAGACCCCGCACGTTTCGTACTCCCTGACCCGGACGGCCACCGATCTGCGCCGCAGGTGCGGGCAGAGGCGAGTCGCGGCCCGCGCGCAGGGCAGGCAGACGGGCGGGTGCGTGGCTGCCATGCCCTCGGGCCAATCCGGCCAGTCGTCCCGGTCGTCCCGCAGCAGCCAGAGGACGCCTTCGTCGGTGCGGTCGGCCGGCCCGCCACAGACCTGGCAGAGCAGTCGTCGCATCGCGCGGCGCTGACGTTGCGGGTGGACCCGCCCGTGGTCGGGCGAGCCCTGGTGCGCGGCGGACGTCATCCGGCTCCACAGGACCCCGTCCGCGTCGCGGTCGTGAGGGGTCTCCCGCTCAAAGCCGAGGCCCCTGCCGGAAAGTGAGAGAAGCTCAGGGCGGATCGTGCGCTCGGAGCTCCAGGCGGTGATGTACGGGACGAGCCCTGCGTTCTGACGGTGGGTTTGGGTCACTGCGCCTCCTGCTTCAGATGGAGCAACATCTCTAGAGAACTCTTCATCTCTAGAGATGTCAAGCGTGGGTCTGCCGCTCGGCGTGCAGGAGGATCCGGTCCTACGATGTCTAGAGATCCACAGAGGGAGACCCAATGGCAGACAGCGACGACAAGCTGCCGAAGTACCGTCGGATCGCCGACGCGCTCAAGGACGCCGTCAACTCCGGCCAGTACGCGGCCGGCGACCGTCTGCCCGGCGAGAACGACCTCATGGAGACGTACGGCGTAGCCCGCATGACCGCGCGTCAGGCACTTGGCGTCCTGCAGAGCGAGGGCATCGCCGAGGCCCGCAAGGGCGCCGGAGTCTTCGTCCGCGACTTCCGTCCACTGCGGCGTCGCGGCATCCAGCGTCTGGCTGAGGCGCAGTGGGGTTCCGGGCGCTCGATCTGGGCGGCGGACATCGACAACCGGGAGCTGGAAGTCGACCAGGTCGATGTCTCGGTTGCCGTCGCACCGGAGCGGATCGCCGACACGCTCGGCCTGGAACCGGGCGACTCCGTGTGCGTTCGTCAGCGCCGGTTCGTCCTGGACGGCAAGCCCGTGCTGCTCTCCACCTCTTACCTCCCCGCCGCCCTGGTGGCCGGCACCCGGATCATGCAGGAGGACACCGGCCCCGGCGGCACCTACGCCCGCCTCGCCGAGATCGACGCCAAGCCGGCCCACTTCCGTGAGGAACTCCGCTCGCGGATGCCCACAGCCGACGAGACCGCCGCCTTGCAACTTGCGGCAGGGACCCCGGTGATCCTGATCTGCCGGACAGCGTTCGCACAGGACCACCGACCCGTCGAGGTCAACGAGATGACCCTCGACGCCGCCTCCTACGTCCTGGAGTACGACTTCGACGCGTGAGGCCGAGCGCCGGCTCGCAGCTCTGGTCGTCCAACGGATCGTTCAGGTAACCCACTTGGGTAGCTCGCGGAGGCCTAGCGTTGGCTCATGCCTCTCGACCCGGATGACTCGCGTCCCCCGTACCAGCAGGTCAACAGCGCCCTGCGGGCTTCGATCCTCACCAAGCAGCCTGGCTTCGAGACCGGTGACAAGCTGCCCTCCGGCCCTGAGCTGGCGAGGCACTTCGGCGTGGCGCGCGGGACCGTGGACAAGGCGCTGGACCTGCTCCGGGTCGAGGGGATGATCGTGACCCGCCAGGGGAGTGGGTCCTTCATCCGGGAGCGGCTCTCTCGACCGGTCGGGTTGCGGCCCCATCTTGAGGCGCCTTCGAGCAGCAGCAGGTGACCCTCGACTTCGCCGGGTTGTCCAGCGAGACGCTCCACAACGCTATGCAGGAGCCGTTGGACAAGGTCCGTTCTGGCCGGCTCGCCCCTGAGCCCATCGCAGTGCGGCTCCTGTTGCCCGACACCACCGAGCCGATGGCCGTGCCGGTGCTGGTGGACGGCCTGCGCGATGAGGTCGCGCTGCCTGAGCGAGCCCGGAACATCGCGCTGACCGCCGCCGGCGGGATCGCTCACTCGGTGGAGGTGCTGGCCGAGCTGGGCCTGGTCCAGTCGGCCACCGTCCAGGTCAAGGTCCACCGGGGCGCCAGCCTCTTCAAGCTGTACGTCCTGAACGGTCAAGAGGCGTTCTTCGGCTTCTACCCGCTGCGCGAGCGCACCGTGACCATCGGGGACTCGGCCCACACCTTCTATGACGTGACCGGCAAGGACGCCACGCTGTTCCACCACGTGGCTGGCCCGGATGAGGCCTCCCTGGGCTCGCAGTACGTTCAGCAGGCCACGATGTGGTTCGAGAGCGTGTGGTCCACGATCGCCTACGAGCGTCAGCCGTGAGTGCCGTTGCGCAGCGACTCACCGAGGTGCTCCGACCGGTGACGCACGTGCTGCTGGACTTTGACGGTCCGGTCTGCGGGGTCTTCTCTGGTCTTCCCGCTCCGGAGGTTGCCCGGCGCCTCCGCCGGGTTCTGCCCGACGACGGGCAATGCCAGGCGATCGGCGCGACCGAGACGGACCCACTTTCTCTGCTTCGGTCGATTGCGCACTTCTGGCCTGACCTGGCTGGTGATGCCGATGCGGCGCTGACCGCGCTTGAGGTCGAGGCTGTCCAATCCGGCCGGCCCAACCCCGAGGGCGAATCCGTTCTGCGCTCCTGTGCTGTTACCGGCCGCCGTGTATCGATCGTTAGCAACAACTCGGGTGCGGCCATCGCCCGGTACCTTGCTGACCATGGGCTGAGTGATCTAGTGGCGGGTGTCTTTGGGCGCCCCCCTGGCGACCTGTCGTCCATGAAGCCCAGCCCGAGGCTCCTGCTTGGCGCCATGGAAGCTGCGGGAACCGATCCGGAACACTGCATCTTCGTTGGTGATGCCGTCCGTGATGTTGAGGCTGGTCACTCCGCAGGAGTCCGGACGATCGGCTACGCCAATAAGCCGGGAAAGGACGCAAGGCTCGCCGCCGCCGGGGCCGTGGTGGTGGTGGACTCCATGGCTCTCATCTCAGACGCATTGACTTGATCCGCGAGCCGTCAGCGGCTGGCGGGACTGGGAGCGTTTCCAACGCCTGTCCGCTATCCGGTGAATCTTGGGATCAGCTGGCAGATTTTGCGGAAGGCGCAGATCCGAGTCCAACTGGTGGAATAATGGTGACATCGAACTTCAGGAGGTCACGATGGTTCAGCGTCAGGTAGCTGCCCTCTACGCAACTCCCGCAGTGACCCTACTGCTGAAAGATCTCCAAGAGGCGACACGGGCGAATCCGCGCGGAGGTCCTCAGAACTACGTGCCGCCCAATGGTGGTGAGATCGCTGAGGCGAACTACCACCACTTCGTCTTCGGCCAGCGAGGGTCCGGTAAGTCAAGTCTGTTGCGGCATCTTGAGCAGCTGTCCGGCGCCGATGGGCGGATCTCGGTCTGGATCGATGAAGAGGTCTTTGCGAATCTCAGTTATCCTGATGTCTTGGTCAGCGCAGTCCATGAGCTGATCAAGGGCGTTCGAATTGCACTCTTGAATAAAGTTGGTCCAGCGCCTAAGCGTGGAATGGTCAAGCGAATCTTTCGTATCGCCGAGAAGTTGAATGAAAACCAGATTCTCGCAAACTCGCTTGCCCAGTCCGCCCGCGACCTCGAAATGCTGAAATTTGCACCTTTGGACCGCAAGGTCCAGTGGACTATCAGTAGTGAATCATCGGAGACGGCCGGAGTCAGTGCTGGTCTCAAGATGAATATCGTTTCACTTGATTCAAAGATTGAGGAAACGGGGAAGCTTGCCGTATCTTCGAGTGAAGTGGTTGAAGGCTCCAAGGAACAGTATCTCGAAAGGGCTCTTACTAACTTCAGGGGCCTTCTGACCGAGGCGGCCAATATTACGGGCGGCGGGTTTGTTTTCGTCGACGACCTGTACCAGTTGCGACGAGACGTTCAGCCTCTCGTTCTCGGCTACCTGCATCGGCTCGTGAAGGATACTGGCCTTTGGCTCAAGATCGGGACTATTCGGTATTCGACCATCACCTTTAAGCCGGGTGACCCGCCCCGGGGTATGCAGATCGGTCATGATGCTCACGAGGTTCCACTTGATCGCGGGCTCCGGCACTTCAGGTCTACTCAGGAGTTCCTCGAAGAGATTTTGGTGAAGATCGCGTCGAAGTCGAACGTCGACGTGCAGGCGCTCTTTACGGATGAGACGAGGAAGCGACTGGTGCTGGCAGCCGGAGGGGTCGCTCGGGACTACCTTCGCTTGGCCGCTGGTTCCATCACTGAGGCGAGAAATCGCGGAGTGAGCGAGAAGAGCGGTTCGCATCGCGTCATCGTTGAAGATGTGAATAAGGCCGCAGGGGGATTGTCTCCTAGTAAGCTTGCGGACCTAAGTAAGGACGAGCCCGGCGAGGCTCAACAGTTGGAAAATCTAGTCAGGCAGCTCACGGAATTTTGCCGAGAGCACAAGTCGGCCTACTTCTTGGTCGCCACAGATGAGGCCGGACTGACCGAGCAGATTGACAAGCTTCAGCACCTTCGATTCACTCATCTGCTTTATGAGAGTGAGACGGTTCCGGACAAGGGGTCCCAGCGATTCAATGTCTGGCTGCTCGACGTGGCTGAACTCAGTGCTCAGAGGGCGACACAGAACATGGACTTTCTGAAGTGGGATCGGCGAGAGAACCGAAGGAATCGGAAATTGATTTTCACGATCCCGGAGCCTGCTGCCTCTGACAAGAGCGCCGCCTCACCTGCGGTGGCTGGTCAGGGCGAACAGCTTCGGTTGGGGGAGGAGTAGGGATCGGCGCCAGCATCGGCAGGTGAACCAAGATCCGGACCAGTGGCGGACCAGGGTCAGCGCACGATCGGAAGTTGCCTGGTGAGAGCAGGGCTGACCAGCGGCCTGTAAATCTGTCGCGCAAGCTACGCAGGTTCGAACCCTGCACCAGCCACAGGATCCTGAGAAGGCCCCTGATCTACGGAAACGTAGACCGGGGGCCTTCTCGCGTTCCCGGGCCGGACGCGCCGTCAGGGGCCCGTTGGGAAGTGGTCGCTCGGCGTCAGGGGTGCGTCAACGGGGCGGGGGCCGGGCTGGGCGGGGGTTGGGATGGGGGCGGAGAGCAGGTCGGCGCAGGCAGTGGAGGGTGAGATGGGCGGGCGGCGGGTCGTTGTCGGGGTGAGCGGGTCGCTGGGGAGTCTGGCGGCGTTGCACCGGGCGGCGGGGCTGGCGCGGGAGACGGGGGCGGAGCTGGTCGTCGCGCTGGTGTGGACGCCGCCCGGTGGGGAGCACAGTTTCCGCAGGGCCCCGTGTCCGCCGTTGCTGTCGGCGTGCCGGGATGCGGCGGTGGCCCGGTTGCGGGAGGCGATGGGGCGGGCCTTTCCGGCGGGGTTGGAGGGGGTGCCGCTGAGTTGTGTGGTGGTGCGCGGGGAGCCGGGGGCGGGCCTGGTGGCGACCGCGGACCGGGTGGACGACCTGCTGGTGGTGGGCGCGGGTGGCCGGCCCTGGTGGCGGCGGGTGCTGCGGGCGCCGGTGGCCGGGTACTGCGTGAAGCATGCCGGGTGCCCGGTGCTCGCGGTGCCGCACCTGGAGTTGCAGCGGGAGTTGGGCAGGGTGGAGGCTCTGCTCAGCCGCTGATCCGCACGGTGACCAGGAAGTTGGTCTGGTCGGGTGCGCAGGGCTTGGCCTCGCCGCAGACGTGCCGACTGGCCGTCAGTTGCACGCTGCCCGCGGCTTCGGCGGTGAAGGGGAAGTCGACGGAGGCGCAGCCTTCGCCCGGCGGGCAGCTGACGGGGGAGCTGCTGACCGTTCCCGGGGTGAGCAGCTTGGCGTCGGAGCTGCTGACGGGTGACCAGTAGCTGCTGGTGAGGTGGATGACCACCTGCTGGCCGACCTCGGCGGCCACGGTGGTGCCGTTGGCGCTGTCGGTGAGTCGCAGTGGTGGTGGGGCGCTGGAGGCAGTCGTGCCTCCGCAGCCGGCCACTCCGACCATTCCCACTGCCAACCCGAGAAGAATCGCGCAGAGTCCGCGTCGCATCGCCGTCCGCCTTCCGAGCCGCCGGAACCGTTCCCTGGTCCGACGCAGGACCCCGCTCCGGGGATCCCCGCTGGTCAGGGAGATGATGGGCCGTCAGGCCCCGTCAACGAAGCGTAAGGGAACTCGGCGCCCGCGTATCGAACGCGTATGGACCCGGCGGCGGCCGAGTCCGCGGCCGGGACGATGCCGGGAGTGCCGTGAGCGGCGCCACCGACCATGGAGGACTGCGATGTCACTGACCCCGGAGATCGCCGAACAGGCCGCCGAGCCGCCGAGTACCGACGCGGCCCCGGGCGGCGGGCACGGCGAGCGCGACCGGCTGAGCGCCCTCGGCGGACTGGCGGCGCTCTCGCTGGACGCGATGGCCTCGGTGGCCTACGGCCCGGAGTCGATCGTCCTGGTGCTGGCCGCGGCCGGCAGCTACGGGCTGGGCTTCACGCTGCCGGTGACCGTCGCCATCGCGGTGCTGCTCGCCGTGCTCACCGCCTCCTACCGGCAGGTGATCGCCGCCTTCCCGGACGGCGGCGGCTCCTACGCGGTGGCCAAGACCCACCTGGGCCGGCGCACCGCGCTGACCGCCGCGGCCTCGCTGGTGATCGACTACATCCTCAACGTGGCGGTCAGCGTCACCGCCGGGGTGGCCGCGCTGACCTCCGCCTTCCCAGGCCTCTACCCGGACCGGGTGTGGCTCTGCCTGGCCGTGCTGGTCCTGGTCACCGGGGTCAACCTGCGCGGCATCGCCGAGTCGGCGCGCTGGTTCATGCTGCCGACCGCGGTCTTCGTCCTGTCGATCATGGCGATCGTGGTGGTCGGCCTGTTCCGCTCGCACCCGGCCAGCACCGCCGCGGCGGCCGGGCACGCCTCGGTGCTCGCGCACAACGCCACCGGGGTCGGCGCGCTGCTGCTGCTCAAGGCCTTCGCCTCCGGCTGCTCGGCGCTGACCGGCGTGGAGGCGGTGGCCAACGCGGTGCCCAGCTTCCGCACCCCGCGGGTGAAGCGGGCCCAGCACACCGAGGTGGCGCTGGGCGCGGTGCTCGGCGTGATGCTGATCGGCCTCGCCGTGCTGATCGGCCGGTTCAAGCTGCAGCCGGTGGACGGCGTGACTCTGCTGGCCCAGCTGGCCGACGCCTCGCTCGGCCACGGCTTCGGGTTCTACCTGGTGCAGTTCTCCACGGTGGTGCTGCTGGCGCTGGCCGCCAACACCTCGTTCGGCGGCCTGCCGGTGCTGATGCGGCTGCTGGCCCGGGACAACCACCTGCCGCACGTGTTCGCGCTGCGCGCCGACCACCAGGTGCACCGGCACGGCGTGCTCTTCCTGGCGGCGGTCTCGGCCGGCCTGCTGGTCGCCTCCGGGGGCGACGTGAACAGCCTGGTGCCGCTGTTCTCGATCGGTGTCTTCGTCGGCTTCACCATCTGTCAGGTCGGCATGGTGCGGCACTGGGCGCTGGAGCGCGGCAAGGGCTGGCGCGGCCGGGCGGCGATCAACGGCTTCGGCGCGTTGCTCACCGGCGTGGCGACCCTGGTGGTGACCGGCACCAAGTTCACCGAGGGCGCCTGGGCCGTGGTGGTCGCGCTGCCGCTGCTGGTGCTGCTCTTCGAGGCGGTGCACCGGGCGTACGGGCGGATCGGCGAGCGGCTGGAGCTGGGCCGGATCCCCGGTCCGGTGGTGCGGCAGCGCTCGACCGTGGTGGTGCCGGTGCACTCGATCACCCGGATGACCCGGGAGGCGCTGGCCGCGGCGCTCTCGCTGGGCGACGAGGTGCTGGCGGTCACCGTGGTGCCGACCGAGCCGGACGCCGAGGACCAGCAGGCGGTGGCGGCGCTGCGCCGGGACTGGGAGCTGTGGCAGCCGGGGGTGCCGCTGGTCGAGGTGCCGGACCCGCACCGGCGCCTGGGCAAGCCGCTGGTCGGGTTCGTCAACGGGCTGTCGGCGGAGCGGGTCACGGTGCTGATCGCCGAGGTGGAGCCGGAGCGGCTGTGGCAGCGGGCGCTGCAGAACCAGCGCGGCATGTTGATGGACCGCGCGCTGCGCCGGCACACCGAGGCGGTGGTCTGCCGCCTGCGGCTGCACATGTGACTCCCGGCAGAGCGAGCAGACGGCAAGGGATCCAGGCCACAACGCCGTTGCACCCTCGACTTGTAAGGCCCGTACCGGGGGTGGATCCATCAATCAGAGACGAAATGTCACGATTGACCTATATGACAGATAACAGCCTGATATTTTGACGGGCTCTTAACGCCACCTCTTAACGCGCGCGCCGCCCCCGACAGCAATCCGGCGCACCGCCCCTGGCCTGCGGAAACGCCCACCGCCGAGGCGGAGCTCAGCCCTCCGTACCCCCGCGAGTCACCCCTTGCCCATACGGCCAGGACGCATACGCTCCCGGATGTGTTCAATGTGCCCTCGGCGCTCAAGCGCCTCGTGATCGGCAAGGCCATGCGCAGCGAGGAGCTCGGGGAGACCCTGCTCCCGAAGCGCCTGGCCCTGCCGATCTTCGCGTCCGACCCGCTCTCCTCGGTGGCCTACGCCACCGAGGAGATCCTGCTGGTGCTCACCGTCGGCGGCACCGCGTTCCTCTACCTCACCCCGTGGGTCGCGCTCGGCGTGGTCGCGCTGATGGCGGTCGTGGTGCTCTCCTACCGCCAGGTCGTGCACGCCTACCCGGGCGGCGGCGGCTCCTACGAGGTGGTGACGCGCAACCTCGGGGCCAAGGCGGGCCTGGTGGTGGCCGCCTCGCTGATGGTCGACTACGTGATGACCGTCGCGGTGTCGGTGGCCTCCGGCGTGGACAACATCATCTCGGCCTTCCCGGGCCTGGGCGACTACCGGGTCGTGATGGCCTGCGGCTTCGTGGCGATCCTGGCCGCGATGAACCTGCGCGGGGTGCGCGAGTCCGGCAAGGCCTTCGCCGCGCCGACCTACCTGTTCATCTTCGGCATCCTGTTGATGGTGATCACCGGCTTCGTCAAGATGGCCTTCGGGCACGCCCCGGTCGCCTCCAGCGCCAAGTACGCGATCATCCCCACCGACCACAACGGCACCCTCGCCGGGGTCGCGCTGATCATGCTCGGCCTGAAGGCCTTCGCCTCCGGCTGCACCGCGCTGACCGGCGTCGAGGCGATCTCCAACGGCGTGCCGGCCTTCCGCGCGCCGAAGTCGAAGAACGCCGCCACCACGATGTCCTGGATGGGCATCACCGCCGTGGTGATGTTCATCGGCATCACCGTGCTGGCCCTGGTCGCCAAGGTGCACAAGACCAACGACTCCTGCCAGTTGGTCGGCTACCCGGGCGACTGCCACACCGCCTCGCAGCCCACGGTGATCGCCCAGCTCGCCTCGTCGATCTTCGGCGGGGACCACAGCCCGCTCTTCTACTTCATCCAGGCCGCCACCGCGCTGGTGCTGATCCTGGCCGCCAACACGGCCTTCAACGGGTTCCCGCTGCTCGGCTCGATCCTGGCCCAGCACCGCTACCTGCCCCGGCAGTTCCACACCCGCGGCGACCGGCTGGCCTTCTCCAACGGCATCATCGCGCTGGCCGCGGTGAACATCCTGCTGCTGTGGTTCTACAAGGCCAACGTGGACAACCTGATCCACCTCTACATCCTGGGCGTCTTCACCTCCTTCACGCTCTCCCAGATCGGCATGGTCCGGCACTGGAACGAGGTGCTGCGCGGCGAGAGCGACCCCAAGGTGCGGGCCGGCGCGCAGCGCTCCCGGGTGATCAACGCCTTCGGCGCCTGCACCACCGGCCTGGTCTTCGTGATCGTGATGGCCACCAAGTTCCTGGAGGGCGCCTGGCTGGCGGTGCTCGCCGCGATCGTGCTCTTCGTGATGATGCGCGGGATCCGCAAGCACTACGACTCGGTCTCCGAGGAGCTGGCGGTGGAGGACCCGCGGGCCGATTCGGTGCGGCCGTCCAGGGTGCACGGCATCGTGCTGGTCTCCAAGCTGCACAAGCCCACCCTGCGGGCGCTGGGCTACGCGGAGGCGTTCCGCCCGGACCTGCTGGAGGCGGTCACCGTCGCGGTGGAGAAGGAGGACACCGAGGAGCTCAAGGCGCAGTGGGAGCAGTACGACCTGCGGGTGCCGCTCAAGGTGCTGGACTCGCCGTACCGCGAGATCACCAAGCCGGTGGTCGCCTACGTCCGCTCGGTGCGCCGCAACAGCCCGCGGGACGCGGTGGCGGTCTTCATCCCCGAGTACGTGGTGGGCCACTGGTGGGAGCACTTCCTGCACAACCAGTCGGCGCTCTGGCTGAAGAGCCGGCTGCTCTTCACCCCCGGCGTGATGGTGATCAGCGTGCCGTGGCAGCTCTCCTCGGCGCCCAAGGGCGACCACCCGGCCCGCCGCGGCCCGGGCTCGGTGCGCCGCGGCGAGCCGCTCGTCGAGGGCACCGGCCGGCGCGAGCCGATCGCGGCTCCCGAGCGGTCCTGACGGACGGTCCCCGAGAGACCTCCTGACGGAGCACCAGCGCCGCCCCGTCGACGGGCCCCGGGCACTGCGCCCGGGGCCCGTCGCCGTGCCGCCCCGACGGCGCTGTCCCGACCGGGCGGGGCCGGGTCGCCGGGCGGCCGGCGGGCCCGGATCGCTTAACGGCGTGATCACGGCGGCGTTAGGGCAGCGTCAAGGGCCGTAAGGACGTCGTCAACATGGCGGAACCACCCGTATGGAGGGCGTCAACAAACGCCGGAGCGCCTCGAACAGACGATTTGCTTCTGGGGCCGGTAGCCCTTGCCGGCGTCGTGCGGAGCCCTGGGGCCGCCCACGGCAACGTTCCTGAAGCAACTGGTGGAGCTCATGCTCGATCTCGTCTTCGTCGGCCTCACGGTCCTCGTGTTCGCCGTCCTCGCTCTGATCGCCAAGGGGGTGGAGAAGCTGTGAGTGCCGAGAACATCGCTGGCCTGGTCATCGCAGTCGCGCTCATCGGCTATCTCGTCGTGGCGCTGATCCACCCGGAGAAGTTCTGACATGGGTTCCACTCTCGCCGGGTGGCTGCAGGCCCTCGCCCTCGTCGGCGCCCTGGCCCTTTGCTACCGCCCGCTGGGCGACTACATCGCCCACCTCCTCACTTCCGCCAAGCACCTCAGAGTCGAGCGCGGCCTCTACAAGGTCGTCGGCGTGGACGGCGACGCCGACCAGCGCTGGTCGGCCTACCTGCGCTCGGTGCTGGCCTTCTCGGCCGTCTCCGTGCTCTTCCTCTACGGCTTCCAGCGGCTGCAGAACCACCTGCTGCTCAGCCTGGGCGACAAGGCCGTCAACGCGCACAGCTCGTGGAACACCGCCATCTCGTTCGTGACGAACACGAACTGGCAGGACTACAGCGGCGAGAACACCATGGGCCACCTGGTCCAGATGGCCGGTCTGGCGGTGCAGAACTTCGTCTCCGCCGCCGTCGGCATCGCGGTGGTCGCCACCTTGATCCGCGGCTTCACCCGCAGCAAGACCGACCGGGTCGGCAACTTCTGGGTCGACCTGACCCGGGTGAGCCTGCGTCTGCTGCTGCCGCTGTCGATCGTCTTCGCCCTGGTCCTGGTGGCCAACGGCGTGATCCAGAACTTCCACGGCTTCAGCCACGACATGGCGGGCCTGGGCGGCGACACCGTCAACATCCCGGGCGGCCCGGTGGCCTCCCAGGAGGTCATCAAGGAGCTGGGCACCAACGGCGGCGGCTTCTTCGGCGCCAACTCGGCCCACCCGTTCGAGAACCCGAACGGCTTCACCAACGTGCTGGAGATCTTCCTGCTGCTGGTGATCTCGTTCTCGCTGCCCCGCACCTTCGGCAAGATGGTCGGCGACAACCGCCAGGGCTACGCGATCGTCTCGGTCATGGGCCTGTTCTGGGCCGGCTCCGCGGCCGCGATGACCTTCTTCGAGACCCATCCGGCCGGCACCGCGCTCAAGGCGGCCGGCGCGGCGCTGGAGGGCAAGGAGGTCCGGTTCGGCGAGTGGGGCTCGGCGCTGTTCGCCTCCTCGACCACGCTGACCTCCACCGGTGCGGTGGACGCGGCGCACGACTCGCTCACCCCGGGCGGCGGCGGCGTGGCGATCTTCGACATGATGCTCGGTGAGATCGCGCCCGGCGGTACCGGTTCGGGCCTGTACGGCATGCTGGTCCTGGCGATCGTCGCGGTCTTCGTGGCCGGTCTGATGGTCGGGCGCACCCCGGAGTACCTGGGCAAGAAGCTGGGCGGGCGGGAGATGAAGTTCGCCTCCCTGTACATCCTCACCACCCCGGCCATCGTGCTGGTCGGCACCGGTGTGGCGATGGCGCTGGGCGGCGAGCGGGCCAACATGGGCAACACCGGGGCGCACGGCTTCTCCGAGGTGCTGTACGCCTTCACCTCGGCGGCCAACAACAACGGTTCCGCGTTCGGCGGACTGACCGTCGTCTCGCCCTGGTGGGACACCGCGCTGGGCCTGGCCATGGTCTTCGGCCGGTTCCTGCCGATCATCTTCGTGCTGGCCCTGGCCGGCTCGCTGGCCAGGCAGCAGCCGGTGCCGGCCAGCGCGGGCACCCTGCCCACCCACAAGCCGCTCTTCGTCGGTCTGCTCTCGGGCGTCGTCCTGATCGTCGTCGGCCTCACCTACTTCCCGGCCCTGGCTCTCGGGCCGATCGCGGAAGGTCTGCACTGATGTCCACCACTCTCACTCCCGCCCCGGCCGACCAGGGGACGGCCGCCGCCCCGCACAGAGCCGCCAGCAACCTGCTCGACCCCAAGCTGATCCTCAAGTCGCTGCCCGACGCGGTGAAGAAGCTCGACCCCCGGGTGATGTTCAAGAACCCGGTGATGTTCGTGGTCGAGGTCGGCTCGGTGGTCACCACCGTCTCCGCGATCGCGCACCCGTCGGTGTTCGCCTGGGCGATCACCATCTGGCTGTGGCTCACCACGATCTTCGCCAACCTGGCCGAGGCCGTGGCCGAGGGCCGCGGCAAGGCCCAGGCCGACACCCTGCGCAAGGCCAAGACCGAGTCGGTGGCCCGACGCCTGATCAACTGGCCCGCCAGCAATGACGAGGAACAGGTGCCCGGCACCGCGCTGCGCCTGGGCGACCACGTCGTCATCGAGGCCGGCCAGGTCATCCCCGGCGACGGTGACGTGGTCGAGGGCGTGGCCTCGGTGGACGAGTCGGCGATCACCGGCGAGTCCGCGCCGGTGATCCGCGAGTCCGGCGGCGACCGCTCCGCGGTGACGGGTGGCACCAAGGTGCTCTCCGACAAGATCGTGGTGAAGATCGCCACCGAGCCCGGCAAGTCGTTCATCGACCGGATGATCGCGCTGGTCGAGGGCGCGGCCCGGCAGAAGACGCCGAACGAGATCGCGCTCAACATCCTGCTGGCCTCCCTGACCATCGTCTTCCTGGTCGCGGTGGTCACCCTGCAGCCGATGGCGACCTTCGCGGGCGCCCCGCAGTCGATGATCGTGCTGGTCGCGCTGATCGTGGCGCTGATCCCGACCACCATCGGCGCGCTGCTCTCGGCGATCGGCATCGCCGGCATGGACCGCCTGGTGCAGCGCAACGTGCTCGCCATGTCCGGGCGCGCGGTCGAGGCGGCGGGCGACGTCAACACCCTGCTGCTGGACAAGACCGGCACCATCACCCTGGGCAACCGCCAGGCTGCCGAGTTCCTGCCCGCCCAAGGCGTCACCAAGGACGAGCTGGCCAACGCAGCCCAGCTGTCCAGCCTGGCCGACGAGACCCCCGAGGGCCGCTCGATCGTGGTGCTGGCCAAGACCGACTACGGTCTGCGGGCCCGCGAGCAGGGCGAGTTGACGCACGCGACCTGGGTGCCGTTCACGGCCCAGACCCGCATGTCGGGCGTGGACCTGGCCGAGGAAATGGGGGCGGAGCGAAGCGACTCGGACAAGGGTGGTGGTGGGCGACGGGCGGGCGGCGTGCACCAGGTGCGCAAGGGCGCGGCCGGCTCGGTCGCCAACTGGGTCACCGAGAACGGCGGCACGGTCGGCGACGACATCGCCCAGCTGGTCGACGGGATCTCCGCGGTCGGCGGCACCCCGCTCACCGTCGCCACGAAGATCGGCGACGCCCCCGCCCGGGTCCTCGGGGTGATCTACCTCAAGGACGTGGTCAAGGAGGGCATGAAGGAGCGCTTCGACGAGCTGCGCCGGATGGGCATCAAGACCATCATGATCACGGGTGACAACCCGCTGACCGCCAAGGCGATCGCGGAGGAGGCGGGCGTGGACGACTTCCTCGCCGAGGCCACCCCCGAGGACAAGATGGCCCTGATCAAGAAGGAGCAGGAGGGCGGCAAGCTGGTCGCGATGACCGGCGACGGCACCAACGACGCCCCCGCCCTCGCCCAGGCCGACGTCGGCGTGGCGATGAACACCGGCACCATGGCGGCCAAGGAGGCCGGCAACATGGTGGACCTGGACTCCAACCCCACCAAGCTGATCGAGATCGTCGAGATCGGCAAGCAACTGCTGATCACCCGCGGCGCGTTGACCACCTTCTCGATCGCCAACGACGTGGCGAAGTACTTCGCGATCATCCCCGCGATGTTCGCCAGCGTGTACCCGGGCCTGCGGCACCTGAACATCATGGGCCTGCACAGCCCGACCTCGGCGATCACCTCGGCGATCATCTTCAACGCCCTGGTCATCATCGGCCTCATCCCGCTGGCCCTGCGCGGCGTCAAGTACCGTCCGTCCAACGCCAGTTCCCTGCTGGCCCGGAACATCGGGGTGTACGGAATCGGCGGCCTGATCGTGCCGTTCATCGGAATCAAGGCGATCGACCTGATCGTCCAGTTCATCCCCGGTCTGCGCTGAGCAGCGGAAGGAGGAGAAGAGAATGTCCAAGCCCCTGCCCGCCCCGGTGCGCACCTACTGGACCGCGCTGCGGATGCTGCTCGTCATGACGGTGATCCTCGGCGTCGCCTACCCGCTGCTGGTCACCGGGATCAGCCAGGTCGCCTTCGCCGACAAGGCGAACGGCTCGGTGGTGAAGTCCGCCGACGGCACCCAGATCGGGTCCAGCCTGCTGGGCCAGAACTACAACCTGCCGAAGAAGAACCCGAACGACGCCAACGAGGTGGCCCAGCCGGACCCCAAGTGGTTCCAGCCGCGCCCCTCGGCGGCCAGCTACGACCCGCACCTGTCGGCGGCCAGCAACCTCGGCCCCAACGACGCCGGCCTGACCAAGTCGGTCCAGGACCGCCGCGCCGCCATCGCCGCCTTCGACGGCGTGGACCCGTCCACCGTGCCGGCCGACGCGGTCACCGCCTCCGGCTCCGGCCTGGACCCGGACATCTCGGTGGCCTACGCCAAGGAGCAGGTCAACCGGGTGGCCAAGACCCGCGGCGTCAGCGCCGACCAGCTCGACCAGCTGATCGCCAAGTACACCGACGGCCGCTCGCTGGGCTTCCTCGGAAACCCCGGCGTCAACGTGGTGCTGCTCAACAAGGCAGTGAGCGAACTCAAGTGACGACCCGTCAGATCTGATGCCCCGGACCGGCCCGCTCGCGCGGGCCGGTCCGGTCACGTCTTCGGCCCACCCTCGGAAGTGAGGAAGCAATGGCTCGCGACCTAGCCGCCACCGCCCCGCCACGGCGCGGGCGGTTGCGGGTGTACCTCGGCTCGGCTCCGGGCGTCGGCAAGACGTACCGGATGCTGGACGAGGCCCGTCGCAGACAGGAGCGCGGTGCCGACGTCGTGGTGGGCTACATCGAGTGCCACGGCCGCAAGCACACCGAGGAGATGCTCCGGGGCCTGGACGTGATGCCGCGGGTGACCCGGTCCTACCGGGGCACCGACTTCAACGAGATGGACCTGGACGCGATCCTGGCCCGCCGCCCCGGCGTGGTGCTGGTCGACGAACTGGCCCACAGCAACATCCCCGGCGGCCGGCACGCCAAGCGCTGGGAGGACGTCGAGGAGCTGCTCGCCGCCGGCCTGGACGTGATCACCACGGTCAACGTCCAGCACCTGGAGAGCCTCAACGACGTGGTCCAGAAGATCACCGGGACGCCGCAGCGGGAGACCGTGCCGGACGAGGTGGTCCGCCGGGCCGACCAGATCGAACTCGTCGACATGGCGCCGCAGGCCCTGCGCCGCCGGATGGCCCATGGGAACGTCTACAAGGCCGAGAAGGTGGACGCCGCGCTCTCCAACTACTTCCGGGTCGGCAATCTGACGGCGCTTCGGGAGCTGGCCCTGCTCTGGGTGGCCGGCCGGGTGGACGAGGGCCTGCGCGACTACCGGGCCGAGCACAACATCGACCGGGTCTGGGAGACCCGGGAACGCGTGGTGGTCGCCCTCACCGGCGGCCCCGAGGGCGAGACGCTGATCCGCCGCGCCGCCCGGATCGCCGACCGCACGGCGGCCGGCCAGCTGCTCGCCGTGCACGTCACCCGCAGCGACGGCCTGGCCGGCGCCTCCCCGGGCGCGCTGGCCGCCCAGCGCCGGCTGGTCGAGTCGCTGGGTGGCAGCTACCACGTGGTGGTCGGCGACCACATCCCGACCGCGCTGCTCGGCTTCGCCCGGGCCAACGACGCCACCCAGCTGGTGCTCGGCACCAGCCGGCGCGGCCGCACCGCCCGGTTCCTGACCGGTCCGGGCATCGGCGAGACCACCGTGGACGCCTCCGAGGACATCGACGTCCACATGGTCACCCACGAGTTCACCGGCCGGGGCCGGCTGATGCCCTCGCTCGGCCGGCGGCACTCCCAGCGGCGCACGGTGGCCGGCTTCGCCTCCGGCCTGGTGGTGCCGTTCGGCTTGACCGCGCTGCTCTCCCAGCTGCACCACCTCAACCTGACCACCGACGCGCTGCTCTTCCAGCTCGGCGTGGTCGCGGTGGCGCTGCTCGGCGGCTCGGTCTCGGCGCTGGTCGCCGCACTGGTCGCCTCGCTGCTGCTGAACTACTACTTCATCCCGCCGGTGCACACCTTCACCATCGGCGAGACCAACAACGTGATCGCGCTGGTGGTCTTCGCGGTGGTCGCGCTGACCGTCTCCACGGTGGTCGACCGGGCGACCCGGCAGACCGGCCGGGCCGCCCGGGCCACCGCCGAGGCGCAGAGTCTGTCCACCCTGGCCGGCACCGTGCTGCGCAGCCGGGAGAGCGACGGCTCGGCGATCCCCACCCTGCTGGAGCTCTCCCGCAACACCTTCGGGCTGGACTCGGTGGCGCTGCTCTCCCGGGAGTCCGGCGAGGTGCTGAACCGCAGCGACGCCTCCGGCCCGCCGGCGCCCGACGCCGACAGCACCTCGGTGCCGGTCGGCTCGGACGCGCTGCTGATCCTCACCGGCCGCCGGCTGCCGGCCGACCAGCAGCGGGTGCTGGCCGCCTTCTCGGCGCACGTCGCCACCGCCCTGGAGCACGACCGGCTGGCCGCGGTGGCCGCCGAGGTGGAGCCGATCAAGGCCGCCGACAAGATGCGCACCGCGCTGCTCGCCGCGGTCAGCCACGACCTGCGCACCCCGCTGGCCGCCGCGCTGGCCTCGGTCGGCTCGCTGCGCAGTCCGGACGTCGAGTTCTCCCCCGAGGACGTGGCCGAACTGCTGGCCACCGCCGACGAGTCGCTGCTCAAGCTGACCCGGCTGGTCGACAACCTGCTGGACATGAGCCGGCTGCAGGCCGGTGCGCTCACCCTGCACCTCGCCCCGGTGCACCTGGACGAGGTGCTGCCCCGGGCGCTGGACTCGCTGCTGGACCCGGACGCCCCGGTGCAGCCGCTGGACCTGGAGACCTCGCCCGCCGTGCTGGCCGACCCGCCGCTGCTGGAGCGGGTGCTGGCCAACGTGATCACCAACGCGCTGCGGCACAACGCCCCCGGCGCGCCGGTGCTGGTCAGCGCGAGCGCCTACCCGCGCCCGGAGCCGGGCGGCCCACCCGCCCGGCAGGTGCAGATCCGGATCGCCGACCGCGGCCCGGGCATCCCGGCCGCCGACCGGGAGCGGGTCTTCCTGCCGTTCCAGCGGCTCGGCGACACCGACAACACCACCGGCGTCGGCCTCGGCCTCGCCCTCTCCCGCGGCCTGGCCGAGGCGATGGGCGGCGCCCTGGAGGTGGAGGACACCCCCGGCGGCGGCACCACCATGCTGCTCACCCTGCCCGTCGCGCCGGGGGAGACCGTGACGGAGGAGGGCCCGTGAGCCAGATCCTGATCGTCGACGACGAGCCGCAGCTGCTGCGCGCGCTGCGGATCAACCTGCGGGCCCGCCAGTACCAGGTGGCCACCGCCGACACGGCGGCCGCCGCGCTGGACGCCGCCGAGCGCAGCCGGCCGGACGCCGTGCTGCTCGACCTGGGCCTGCCCGACCTGGACGGGGTGCAGGTGATCCACCGGCTGCGCGACCGCGGCCAGGTGCCGATCATCGTGCTCTCCGGCCGCAGCGGCGCGGACGACAAGATCCAGGCGCTGGACGCCGGCGCCGACGACTACGTCACCAAGCCGTTCCTGATGGACGAGCTGTTCGCCCGGCTGCGCGCGGTGCTGCGCCGCCCGGGCACGGCCGCCCCGCTGGCCCGGGCGGTGATCGGCGACCACGTGGTGGACCTGACGGCCGGCACGGTACTGCCCGTGTCCGGTGCCGGCCAGGGCGAGGCCCAGGTGCGGCTCACCCCGACGGAGTGGAAGATCCTCACCATGCTGCTGGCCAGCCCGGGCCGACTGCTGCCGGGCCGTCAGATCCTGCGCGCCGTCTGGGGCCCGGGCCACGAGGAGCGCGGCAACTACCTGCGGGTCTACCTGGCCGGGCTGCGCCGCAAGCTGGAGCGCGACCCGGCCCGGCCGCGGCACCTGATCACCGAGCCGGGCATCGGCTACCGCTACGAGCCCTGAGCCACCGTCAAGACGCGTTAACAACGCGTCAAGACCGTGCTCACGGGCGCCAAGGGGGCGTCAAGGCGGGGGCAGCCGCACCCGGGTCGGTCTAGCTTCGACACCGGGAACGGCGCTACTCCGGGGGAGCCGGCTGGGGGGCCGGACGGAGCGGTGCTGTGAACGGGGAGGACGCGCGGCGATGGCAGTCGAAGAGAGAACGGCGACCGTACCGGGGGAGGCTCCGTCCAGGGGGACGGATCCGGGTACCGCGCAGGGCTCGGCCGTGCCGCGCGTCCCGGGGGTCCGGGCCTACACCGGCTGGTGGGCCACCATGGCGCTCACCCGGCTGCGCGGCGTCGAGGACTGGACCACCCCGCGCCGGATCCGCGCCCTCACCGCCCTCGCCCTGGCCGCCCTGCTGGCCTTCGCCGGCCTCACCGCGAGCGTGCTCACCGGCGCCCGGGACAGCGCGGACGAGATAGGCCACCGGGCCGCCCCGCAGGCCGTCCGGGCCGCCGACCTCTACTTCGCGCTCGGCGACATGGACGCGCAGGCCGCCAACCTGCTGCTGCTCGGCTCGGACAGCCAGTACGCGGCCCAGCGCCCGGCCGTGCAGGCCACCTACGAGCAGCGCCGCAAGCAGGCCGACGCCGACCTCGAACAGGCCGCCGAGGCGGTCGGCGGCGACCCGAAGGCCCGCAAGGCCGCCCAGGACGAGCTGGACGGCCTCGGCCACTACGAGGCGCTGGTCGGCCAGTTGACGGACCAGGAGAACGCGGCCAAGGCGAGCCCCGGCCACCCGCCGGCGGACGCCCTGGCCAGCTACCGGCAGGCCACCGACCTGCTGCGCACCACCCTGCTGCCGGGCGCCGACCAGGTGGCCGCCGCGAACGCCGCCACCGTCGACCACAGCTACTCCGACGAGCACTCGGCGCTCTCGGCCGGCTTCTGGGAGCTGCTGGCGCTCGGCCTGCTGGCGCTGGCCGCGCTGGCTGCGCTGCAGCGCCTGCTGGCGGTCCGGTTCCGCCGGCTGCTCTCCCCGCCGCTGCTGCTGGCCGGCCTGTTCACCGCGGCCGGCCTGGTCTGGGGCCTGGCCGCGTCCTCCGCGGCCGCCGACCAGCTGCACACCGCCAAGGTGAGCGCCTACGACTCGGTGATCGCGCTCGGCCGGGCCCGTGCGGTGGCCTACGACTCCAACGCCGACGAGAGCCGCTGGCTGCTGGACCCGTCCCGGGCCGCCCAGTACGAGCAGAGCTACCTGGCGAAGAGTCAGCAGGTCGCCGGCTTCGACGCGGTGACCCAGTACCCGCAGTACCTGCCCGCGCTCAACGACGCGGTGGCGGCCCACCGCGGCAGCGAGTCGGCCGTCCCGTTCAAGGGCTACCTCGGCGACGAACTGCGCAACATCACCTTCCCCGGCGAGCAGCAGGCCGCCGACCGGCTGCTGGAGGACTACCGGACCTACCAGGCCGACGACACCACGATCCGCGCGCTGCAGGGCCAGGGCCGGCTCGCCGAGGCGATCGCCTTCGACACCGGCACCGGGCACGGCCAGTCGGACGGCGACTTCAACCAGCTCAGCGACGACTTCGACCAGGTGATCGGGATCAACCAGTCGGCCTTCGACCGGGCGATCGCGAGCAGCGACTCCGACCTCGGCGCGGTCACCGCCGCCGGCCTCGGAGCGCTGGCCGCCGCCGCGCTGGTGCTCACCCTGCTGGCGGTGCGGCCCCGGCTGCGCGAGTACGCCTGACCCGCCGTCAGCGGCCGGGCCGGCCCCGCGTCAGTGCGGGTGCCCGCCCTGCCGGGGCAGCGCCAGCGCCACCGTGTCGGCGAACTCCCGGACCGCGCTGGTCCGGGAGACCACCCGGCCGCTGTGCACCACCAGCCGGCTGTGCCCGCCGGCCAGTGCCCCGGGCAGGTGCTCGCCGCGCACCGCGAGCAGCTCGGCCGGGAAGCCGGCGTCCACCCGCACCGGGACCAGCCCCATCAGCAGCCGGGCCTGCCCGCTGACCGCCTCGTAGGCGGCGGCCGGGCTGAGCACCCCGCCGGCCGCCAGCAGGTAGGCGGCCTCCAGCGGATCTGCCCGGCCGACCGGGTTGGCCGCGTCCCGCAGCGCCCCGCTGCCCGCCGCCATCGGCACCTGGTGGTCCCTCAGCTCGCGCAGCACGGCCGGTCCGAGGCCGGCCGGCGGCCCGGCCAGCGCGCCGCAGCCGCCGTTCTGCGGCAGGCAGACCACCCGGACCCCGGCGGCCCGCAGCACCGCGCCGCCGCCGGCCGTCAGCAGGTCGCACGGCCCGAGCGAGACCCCGGGGCGCAGCGGGGCCAGCGGGGCGGTCAGCCGGGCCAGCAGCGCCGGGTCGGCGCCGCGCAGGTGCAGGTCGACGGGGCAGTCGAACTCGGCCGCCAGCTCGGCCACCAGCTCGGTGAACCCGACCGGGTCCGGGTCGGCTTCGGGGCAGCCGCCGATCGCGTCCGCGCCGAGCCGCAGCGCCTCGCGCAGTTGGGCCCGCCCGTCGGCCCCGGCGGTGCCGGTGAGCACCCGGGGCACCGCCACCGCCTGCAGGTGGGCCAGCCCGCGCAGCGCCTGCCGGGCGGTGAGCACCGCCTCCAGCTCGCGCAGCCCGAGCGCGTCGCCGATCCGCACGTGGGTGCGCTGGGCGGTGGCGCCGTAGCCGAGCGAGGTGAGCGCGGCCTCGGTCACCCGGCGCACCGTGCCGGTCCCGTCCTGGGCCTGGCCGCCGGGGTCCGGCGCGGTGAAGGCGGTGTCGTGGTGGGCGTGCGGCTCGGCCGGTGCCGGCAGCAGCAGATAGCCCGTCAGGTCGATCCGGGCCCCGGAGGCCACCACCGGCTCGGTCCCGGTGCCGGCGCCGACCGGCAGCGCGGAGAGCGGCAGCGGGCCGAGGCTGCCGGCGGTGCCCACGGCCTGGATCCGGTCGCCGCTGATCCGCACGTCCACCAGCCGGCCGTCGACCAGCCGGGCCCCGGCGAGCAGCAGCACCGGCCCGTGGTCCAGCGGATTGCCGCCCTGCACCCCCGATCCCGGCTGGCCCGATCCCGGCCGGCCCGGCTGCTGGCCGTCGGGGGGTGCACTGTCCGGGCTCATCCGCGGGCTCCTCCCTGAAGATCACTGGCCGCCGAGCCTATGGCGCACCGGCCCCCCGACCGCGCAGGCTCGCGCTGACCGCGGGGCGGAAGCGCCCGCCGGCCCCTCGAACGCGACCGCGACCGACGCCCTTCCGTACGAAGCCGCCGACCTGGGATCTTCCGGCCGGGATACGGATTTCACCTTGGGCCGGGAACCGTGTAATCTCTTCCTCGTTCAACCGGTTCGCCCCTATAGCTCAGTCGGTAGAGCGTCTCCATGGTAAGGAGAAGGTCTGCGGTTCGATTCCGCATGGGGGCTCTGATGAGAGGGATCCACCTCGGTGGTGATCTGTCATCAAGGCGGTGTAGCTCAGTTGGTAGAGCAAGCGGCTCATAATCGCTGTGTCACCGGTTCAAGTCCGGTCACCGCTACCCCGCGTAGTCGGTCGGGAGAACACCAACCCCGATCGGCTACTCTTGTTGTGTCATCACCCCGTTGTCCAAGGAAGGCACTCCCGTGGCTGCCACCGATGTCCGCCCGAAGATCACGCTGGCTTGCGTGGAGTGCAAGGAGCGGAACTACATCACCAAGAAGAACCGGCGTAACGACCCGGACCGTCTTGAGATGAAGAAGCACTGCCCCCGCTGCAACTCGCACACCGCGCACCGCGAGACCCGTTGATCCCATAAGGAGTCATCGGGCCTGGCCGTGACAGGTCTTGACTTCAGGCCGTATCCCGATTCGGGATGCGGCCTGAAGTCATTTCTGTGCTGGTATGACTGACACACCCGGATAACTGAGGAGCAGTTCCATGGCACTCGACCCCTCGTTCATCGGGCGGAGCTACCCGCCCACCGAGCCGTACCAGGTGAGTCGGGAGAAGATCCGTGAGTTCGCGATCGCCGTGCGCGACCCGAACCCCGCCTACCTCGACCCGGAGGCGGCCAAGGCGCTCGGCTACTCCGACGTGATCGCTCCGCCGACCTTCCCGGTGGTGATCTCCATGCCGGCCGCTGACCAGGTGATCGAGGACCCGGAGTTGGGGCTGGACTTCAGCCGGGTGGTGCACGGCGACCAGAAGTTCAGCTACGCCCGCCCGCTGCGGGCCGGCGACCGGGTGCGGGCGGTGCTGACCATCGACAACATCAAGTCGCTGGCCGGCAATGATGTGTTGACCGTCACGGCGGAGCTGTTGGAGGACAGCGGCGAGTACCTGGCGAAGGCCACCATGACCCTGGTCGCCCGCGCGGCCGCCGCCGACGAGACGAAGGGCGAGTGACCCCGATGGCGATCAGCTTCGACGAGGTCGAGGTCGGCACCGAGCTGCCGGCCCAGTCGTTCCCGGTGGACCGGGCCGCGCTGGTGCGGTACGCGGGCGCCTCGGGCGACTTCAACCCGATCCACTGGAACGAGAAGTTCGCCCTGGAGGTGGGCCTGCCGGACGTGATCGCGCACGGCATGTTCACCATGGCCGAGGCGATCCGGGTGGTCACCGACTGGACCGGCGACCCGGGCGCGGTGGTCGAGTACGGCGTGCGGTTCAGCCGCCCCGTGGTGGTGCCCAACGACGGGGTGGGCGCGGTGATCGAGGTCTCCGGCAAGGTGGCCAAGCTGCTGGAGGACCGCCGGGTGCAGGTGGACCTGGTGGCGACCAGCGGTGGTCAGAAGGTGCTCGGGATGTCCCGCGCGGTGGTCCAGCTCGGCTGAGCCGCCCGCCGAGGCGCCGTCCCCGTTGTAGGGGTGGCGCCTCTCTTTACGGGTAGCATGGATAGCGACAGGTTCCACTATCTGCAATCGATGTGGAGGGCAGCGCCATGCCCACGCTCCCCTGGACCGTTCCCAACCCGCCCCGCCCCGGCGCCGACCGGGTGCTGCTGATGGCCTCCCGCTTCGAGGTCCGCTCGCTGCGCGACGTCCCGAGCTTCCTCCTCGGCTCGCTGCGGATCTGGCGTCAGGTCTCCCGCGCGCCCGGCGCGCTCGGGGCCTCGCTGGTCGCCCAGCCGCTGCGGCGCACCTTCTGGACCCTCTCCGCCTGGGAGGGCCGGGCCGAACTGGACGCCTTCGCCGGATCCGAGCCGCACCGCACCGTGATGCGGGCACAGCGCCCGGCGATGGCCGCCTCGCTCTTCACCTTCTGGGAGGCCCCGGTCGGCGAGCTGCCGGCCGACTGGGCCGAGGCCCGCCGCCGGCTCGCCGCGGCGGCCGCCGAACGGGCCGCGGACTGACCGGCCGTCAGCGCGCCTCGAAGATCCGGTGCGAGGCGTCCTCCTGGGCGAGCCGGCGCAGCCCGGCGATCAGCGCGTCGCCCAGCACGGTGCCGACCACCGCGCCCTCCACCTTGCCGGCCACCCCCTCGCGCCGGGCGATCGCCGCCAGTTCCGCGGTGGCGAGCCGCCCGGCCGCGGCGGCGTAGTCGTCCAGCAGCTCCAGCAGGTCGTCCTGCTCCAGCTCGCGCAGGGTCACCACCAGCTGGGCGAGCGCGCTGCGGGCCGGGTTCTCCGCGGTCACCTGCCACCCGTGCCGGGCCACCAGCTCGTCGACCTGCCGCTCGGCCCGGGCCCACTCGGCCGTGTCGACCGGGGTCACCTGGGGGGTCACCGCCTGCTGGGCCACGCCGAGCACCGCGTGCAGCCCGTCGGCGGGCCGGTCCACCGCGGTGAGCACCTCGCGGGCGGCGGCCACCGAGAGCTTGCCGGCCTCGGTGAGCGCGCGGATCAGCTTCAGCCGGCGCAGGTGCTCCTCGCCGTACTGGGCCTGGTTGTGGCTGGTCAGCTCGCCGCTCGGGAGCAGGCCCTCGCGCAGGTAGTACTTGATCGTCGGCACCGGCACCCCGGTGCGCTTGCTGAGCTCGCCGATCCGCATATGGATACTGTACGTCTCCATGTGCCGTCGGTATCCGCCCCGCCCGTATACCGTGGTCGGGTGCATGTGACCGAGAACGCGCCCCTCGCCCCGCTGACCACCCTGCGGCTCGGCGGCCCGGCCCGCCGGCTGGTGACCGCGCACACCGACCAGGAGGTGATCGCCGCGGTGCAGGCCGCCGACGCGGTCGGCGAGCCGCTGCTGGTGATCGGCGGCGGCAGCAACCTGGTGATCGGCGACGCCGGCTTCGACGGCACCGTGCTGCGGATCGCCACCACCGGCAGCACCCTGGACGGCACCGTGCTGGAGCTGGCCGCCGGCGAGGTGTGGGCCGACGCGGTCGCCACCGTGGTGCTGGAGCACGGCTTGGCCGGCATCGAGTTCCTGGCCGGCATCCCCGGCTCGGCCGGCGCGACCCCGGTGCAGAACGTCGGCGCCTACGGCCAGGAGGTCTCCCAGACCATCACCGAGGTGGTGGCCTACGACCGGCGGGCCGGCGAACTGGTCACCCTGACCAACGCCGAGTGCGGCTTCTCCTACCGGCACAGCCGCTTCAAGGCCGAGCCGGACCGCTGGGTGGTGCTCCGGGTCCGCTTCGGCCTGGAGGACCACGGCGGCCTCTCCACCCCGATCCGCTACCCCGAGGTGGCCCGGCACTACGGCGTCGAGGCGGGCGGGCGGGTCGAGGTGGCCGCCGCCTGGAACGCGGTGCTGGAACTGCGGGCCGGCAAGGGCATGGTGCTGGACGAGACGGACCACGACACCTGGTCGGCCGGCTCCTTCTTCACCAACCCGGTGCTGACGCCGGAGCAGTACCAGGCCTTCCTGGCCCGGCTGGACGGCCGGCAGGCCCCCGCCTACCCGGCGCCGGACGGTGCCACCAAGACCTCGGCGGCCTGGCTGATCGACCACGCGGGCTTCCGCAAGGGCTACGGCAGCGGCCCCGCGACCCTCTCCACCAAGCACACCCTGGCGCTCACCAACCGGGGCCGGGCCACCACCGCGGACCTGCTCTCGCTGGCCCGGGAGATCCGGGCCGGCGTGCACGCCGCCTTCGGCGTCGAGCTCGTCAACGAGCCCGTGATGGTCGGCGTCGAGCTCTGACGCCCGGTCAGCGGCGGGCCCGGCGCACGCCGTAGGCCACCGCGATCACGAGCAGGATGAGGATGAAGAGCCAGAACATGAAGCCGCCGCCGGGACCTGGCCCGATCGACCGGCTGGAGTGCCAGAAGTAGTAGTTGTGCGTCACGTGGGTCACGTGGGTGACATGCGTGACGTGGGTCGTGTGCGACGTGGTGCTCGTGTGGGTCGTGTGCGTCGTATGCGTGACCGTCGAATGGCTGCTCATGGATCGTCAGATTGTCATGCCGCAGGCCCGGTGAGCCAGAGATCGATCTCACTCAGCAACTCCTTGCGCACCCCCTCCGGGGCCCGCGAGCCGCGCACCGACTGCCGGGCCAGCTCGGCCAGCTCCTGGTCGGAGAAGCCGTGCACCTCCCGCGCCAGCCGGTACTGCTCGGCCAGCCGGGAGCCGAAGAGCAGCGGGTCGTCGGCGCCCAGCGCGAGCGGCACCCCGGACTCGAAGAGGGCGCGCAGCGGCACCGCGCCCGGCGCCTCGTAGACCCCGAGCGCCACGTTGGAGGCCGGACACACCTCGCAGGTGATCTGACGGTCCGCCAGCCGCTGGAGCAGCCGCGGGTCCTCGGCGGCCCGCACCCCGTGGCCGATCCGACCGGCGCCCAGGTCGTCCAGGCAGTCCCGGACCGACTCCGGACCGGCCAGCTCGCCGCCGTGCGGGGCGGCCAGCAGCCCGCCGCGCCGGGCGATCGCGAAGGCCCGGTCGAACTCGCGGGCCAGCCCGCGCCGTTCGTCGTTGGACAGGCCGAAGCCGACCACCCCCTGGTCGGCGTAGCGGACCGCGAGCCGGGCCAGCGTGCGGGCGTCCATCTCGGACTTCATCCGGTTCGCCGCGATCAGCACCCGGATCCCCACCCCGGTGGCCGCCGAGGCCTCCCGGACCGCGTCCAGCACCAGCTCGATGGTCGGGATCAACCCGCCCAGCCGGGGCGCGTAGGAGGTCGGGTCGACCTGGATCTCCAGCCAGCGCGAGCCGTCCGCCACCTCGTCCTCGGCGGTCTCCCGGACCAGCCGGCGGATGTCGGACTCGTCCCGCAGCACCGAGCGCGCCGTGTCGTAGAGCCGCTGGAACCGGAACCAGCCCCGCTCGTCGGTGGCCCGCAGCTTCGGGGGAGTGCCGGAACTCAGCGCCTCGGGCAGCCGGACCCCGTGCTTGACCGCCAGTTCCAGCAGGGTGGCGGGGCGCATCGAACCGGTGAAGTGCAGGTGCAGGTGGGCCTTCGGCAGTGCCGCGACGTCTCGCTGTTCCATCCACGAATCCTGCCGCAAACCCCGGTAAAAGGGGAACCGCCCTGTTCGGGTCCCCCGAAGGGGTGAACGGGGCGGTTCCGCCTGAGCTGACGCGGGGTCAGCCGGGGTCAGTCGGGGTCAGTCGCGGGCCTCGCCGAGCAGCTTCTGCATCCGCTGCACGCCCTCGGCCAGGTCGGCGTCGCCCAGCGCGTAGGACAGCCGCAGGTAGCCCGGGGTGCCGAAGGCCTCGCCCGGCACCACCGCGACCTCGGCCTCGTCCAGGATCAGCGCGGCCAGCTCGCCGGAGGTCTGCGGACGCTTGCCGCGGATCTCCTTGCCCAGCAGGCCCTTGACCGAGGGGTAGGCGTAGAACGCGCCGAGCGGCTCGGGGCAGTAGACGCCCTCGATCTCGTTGAGCATCCGCACGATGGTCCGGCGGCGCCGGTCGAAGGCGGCCTTCATCTCCTCGACCGCCGACAGGTCGCCGCTGACCGCGGCCAGCGCGGCCTGCTGGGCCACGTTGCTGACGTTGGAGGTGGCGTGCGACTGCAGGTTGGCGGCGGCGGCCACCACGTCCTTGGGGCCGATCAGCCACCCCACCCGCCAGCCGGTCATCGCGTAGGTCTTCGCCACGCCGTTGACCACGATGCACTTGTCGGCCAGCTCGGGCAGCAGGGCCGGCAGCGAGGTGAAGGTCGCGTCGCCGTAGACCAGGTGCTGGTAGATCTCGTCGGTGAGCACCCACAGCCCGTGCTCCAGCGCCCAGCGGCCGATCGCCTCGGCCTCGGCCTCGGTGTAGACCGAGCCGGTCGGGTTGGACGGCGAGACGAAGAGCACCACCTTGGTGTTCCCGGTGCGGGCCGCCTCCAGCTGCTCCACCGTCACCTTGTAGTCGGCGGTCTCGTCCGCGACCACGTCCACCGGCACGCCGCCGGCCAGCCGGATCGCCTCCGGGTAGGTGGTCCAGTACGGCGCCGGGACGATGACCTCGTCGCCCGGGTCGAGGATCGCCGCGAAGGCCTCGTAGATGGCCTGCTTGCCGCCGTTGGTGACCAGCACCTGGGAGGCGTCCACCTGGTAGCCGCTGTCCCGCAGGGTCTTCGCCGCGATCGCCGCCTTGAGCTCCGGCAGGCCCGCCGCCGGCGTGTAGCGGTGGTTCTTCGGGTCCCGGCAGGCCTCCACGGCCGCGTCGACGATGTAGTCAGGAGTCGGGAAGTCCGGCTCGCCGGCGCCGAAGCCGATGACCGGGCGGCCGGCCGCCTTGAGGGCCTTGGCCTTGGCATCGACGGCGAGGGTGGCGGACTCCGCGATGGCGCCGACCCGGGCGGAGACCCGGCGCTCGGCGGGGGACGAGGGGGATGAAGCGCTCATACAGGCATCGTCGCAGAACCCCGGGGGCTACTGCGTCCGGGTTTCACCATCCGTACTCGCCGGGTCCACCTGCTGAAGAGGTTCGACCAAACGCCGCCGAACCCGTACACTCACTGATCGACGGCCCGGGCCAACCGGCAGCTGACCAGAAGCGTTCACCACGCGGGCGGTCGGATGCGGTAGGTTGGGGCCCACTCGGACGCCGCGAGGCGTCGGAGGGCACTAGCTCAATTGGTAGAGCACCGGTCTCCAAAACCGGCGGTTGGGGGTTCGAGTCCCTCGTGCCCTGCTGCACGAACCAATTCCAGCCCGTTCGCTCCACGAGAGCGAGCGGGCTTGATGCGGAGAGGGCACCAGTCCGCTTTGCCCAGCAAAACGACCCGGATTCAGGTGAGGACGAGTGACGGAGACCACGGGCTCCACCGCAACGCCTGAGAGCGGCAACAGCGACGCCGCCGAGGACGCGGCTGTCGACGCCGTGTCCGAGGACGGTGTGGCCGAGGACGACAAGAGCCTCTCCCGCCGCAAGCGCAAGCGTGCCAACAAGGAGCTGGGCGGCGAGGGCGCCAAGTCCGGCGGCAAGCGCGCCAAGCGCGGCCTGTTCGCCCGCGCCGGGCTCTACTACCGCCAGATCATCGCGGAACTGCGCAAGGTCGTCTGGCCCACCCGCAGTGAGCTGATGAACTACACCAGCGTCGTGGTGGTCTTCGTCGCCGTCGTGATGACCCTGGTCGCCACGATGGACTGGGGCTTCGCCAAGGCGACCTTCTGGATCTTCGGCTGATCCCACCGCACGCCACGCACCACCACCCGACCCGGGTCGGCCCCCCACACCACAGGGGGACCGCCCGGGTCGAGCTGTCGGCGGGCGTCGGCCGGGCCCGCTACCGTTGACTCGGTACTGTTGAGGCTTGACCGTTCGAGGCTTGCCCGGTCGTAGTACACATCTCCACATCTCCAGGAAAGAAGCAGCCACCGTGTCTGAGTCCCCCCTGTACGACGCCGACGAGACCGTCCGCGAGGCGGATGAGGTCGCCGCCGAGCTGGATGCGGCTGAGGCTGCCGACGTCGAGGACGCCGTGCAGATCACCGACGGCGCGGACAGCGACGAGGACGAGGTCGAGGCGGCGGACCTGGCCGAGGCCGGTGTGCCGGCCGAGGAGGCCGCGCTGCGCGAGGTGAGCGAGGACGAGGCCGAGGCCGCCGAGACCTTCGAGGAGCCGGCCGAGGAGCCGGAGCCCGAGGAGGACGTGGACCCGGTCGCCAAGTTCCGCGAGGAGCTGCGGTTCATGCCGGGCGAGTGGTACGTGATCCACACCTACGCGGGCTACGAGAACCGGGTGAAGCAGAACCTGGAGCAGCGCGCCGTCTCGCTGAACGTCGAGGAGTACATCTTCCAGGCCGAGGTGCCGCAGGAGGAGGTCGTCCAGATCAAGAACGGCGACCGCAAGACCATCCGGCAGAACAAGCTCCCCGGCTACGTGCTGGTCCGGATGGACCTCACCCCCGAGTCCTGGGGCGTGGTGCGCAACACCCCGGGCGTCACCGGCTTCGTCGGCAACGCCTACGACCCGTACCCGCTGACCCTGGACGAGGTCGTCAAGATGCTGGCGCCGGACGTCGAGCGCGCCGCGGCCAAGGAGGCCGGCAAGCCCTCCCCGGTCAAGCCGAGCGAGATCCAGGTGCTGGACTTCGAGGTCGGCGACTCGGTCACCGTCACCGACGGTCCGTTCGCCACCCTGCAGGCGACCATCAACGAGATCAACCCGGACTCCAAGAAGGTCAAGGGCCTGGTCGAGATCTTCGGCCGGGAGACCCCGGTCGAGCTCTCCTTCGACCAGATCCAGAAGAACTAGTACAGACCTTCCGGGGGCGGGGCCGAGCGGCTCCGCCCCCGGACCCGTTTTGGACCAGCAGCGCGCACGCGTTAACCTGGTCCGCTGTGTGTACTGCATGCCGGGTGTCGCCCCGGTCCGGTGCACGCGTCCATCGAAGGAAGGACCCGGAGAGACATGCCTCCCAAGAAGAAGAAGGTCACGGGGCTTATCAAGCTCCAGATCAACGCCGGTGCGGCCAACCCGGCTCCGCCGGTCGGCCCCGCGCTGGGTCAGCACGGCGTGAACATCATGGAGTTCTGCAAGGCCTACAACGCGGCCACCGAGTCGCAGCGTGGCATGGTCGTGCCGGTGGAGATCACGGTCTACGAGGACCGCACCTTCACCTTCATCACCAAGACCCCGCCGGCCGCGCGCCTCATCCTGAAGGCCGCGGGGATCGAGAAGGGCTCCGGCGAGCCGCACAAGACCAAGGTCGCCAAGCTGACCTCGGCCCAGGTGCGCGAGATCGCCACCACCAAGATGCCCGACCTGAACGCCAACGACCTGGACGCCGCGGAGAAGATCATCGCGGGTACCGCCCGGTCCATGGGCATCACGGTCGAGGGCTGAGCACCCTTTTCCCCGTCCCGCCAGGGACTGATCGAGGACAGCCAGTGGTAGGGCCCGCGCGGCCCACACCACGACTCCACCAACACAGGAGCAGCAGTGAAGCGCAGCAAGGCCCTCAAGGCCGCGGACCTCAAGGTCGACCGCGACCGCCTGTACGCCCCGCTTGAGGCCGTCCGCCTCGCCCGGGAGACCGCCACCACCAAGTTCGACTCGACCGTCGAGGTCGCCATGCGCCTGGGTGTCGACCCGCGCAAGGCCGACCAGATGGTCCGCAGCACCGTGAACCTGCCGCACGGTACCGGTAAGACCGCCCGGGTCCTGGTCTTCGCGACCGGTGACCGTGCCGAGGCCGCGCGTGCTGCGGGCGCCGACATCGTCGGTGCCGACGAGCTGATCGACGAGGTCGCCAAGGGTCGCCTGGACTTCGACGCCGTCGTCTCCACCCCGGACCTCATGGGCAAGGTCGGCCGCCTCGGCCGCGTGCTCGGTCCGCGTGGTCTGATGCCGAACCCGAAGACCGGCACCGTCACCCCGGACGTGGCCAAGGCCGTCACGGACATCAAGGGCGGCAAGATCGAGTTCCGCGTCGACAAGCACTCGAACCTGCACTTCATCATCGGTAAGGCCTCCTTCACCGACGAGCAGCTGGTCGAGAACTACGCCGCCGCCCTCGACGAGGTGCTGCGGGCCAAGCCGTCCGCCGCCAAGGGCCGCTACATCAAGAAGACCGCGTTCTCGACCACCATGGGCCCCGGCATCCAGGTGGACCCGAACCGCACCCGCAACCTCCTGGTCGAGGAGGACCCGGCGGCGGTCTGAACCGCAGCCAGGTCTGACTGACCGTCCGTCAGGGCCCGCCTCCCGTCCGGGAGGCGGGCCCTGACGCGTTCGGGAACCGGGGGCGGGCCGAGCGGTGTCCTCTCCCGTGACACCGACAGCTTTGGGGGACACCATGCGGATCACCCGCACCGTCGCGGCCACCGCGCTCACCGGCCTGCTCACCGTCGCCGTCGCGGCCTGCGGCAGCTCGGCGAAGTCGCCGTCCGACAACAGTGCGGGCAAGCCCGCCGGCGGCAGCAGCCCGGCCGCGGCCGGCACTCCCGCACCGGCGGCCGGCGGCGGCGACGCCAAGGCCGAGCTGCTGGCCGCCGCGATCGTGATGGCCAAGGCCGGCAGTGCGAAGGTCACCGTGTCCGGCGCCGACTCCGGCACCGGCAGCAGCGCCAGCGGCGAGCTGGCCTGGGGGAGCAGCACCAAGCTGGACGTCACCGAGCAGCAGTCCGGGCAGGACCTGCGGGTCCGGGTGCTCGGCGACGCGGTCTACCTGGGCACCACCGCGCAGCCCAGCCCGCTGCCCGGCGGCAAGCACTGGGTGCAGCTGCCCAGCGGCACCAGCTCCGCCTTCCAGTCCCTGCCGGTGATGCTCGACCCGGCCGCCCAGCTCACCGCCGCCGCGCAGAGCGGCAAGATGACCAAGGCCGGCAGCGAGCAGGTGGCCGGCGCGTCCGCCGACCACTACACCGGCACCGTGCCGGTCAACGACCTGCTGGCGGGCCTGCAGGGCCTCAGCCCGGCCCAGCGCGCGGCCGTGCAGAGCCAGCTGAACGGCAACACCTCGGTCAAGGTCGAGTTCTGGCTGAACGCCAAGCACGAGCTGGTCCAGCAGCGCGAGCAGCCGCTGACCGCCGCCGCGAGCCCGAGCGCCGGCGCGGCCACCAGCGGCACCGTGACCACCGGCTACAGCGACCTCGGCGTCCAGGTCACCGTCAGCGCCCCGCCCGCGAGCGACCAGGCCGACCCGAGCGCGGCCCTCCAACTGCTCGGCCCGAAGCTCGGCTGACCCGGTGAAGGGGGCGGGATTTGGTGTTCTCGCCCCCTTGACCGTAGGCTGAGCTCTGCCAAAGACCGCTGGTTGTCGTATCGCGCCCCCGGGCCGGACGACCGAAGGTTCTGCGCTCAGCGCAGGCAGCCCGCGCAGGAGAGTTTGGAGCTTTGACTTCCGGTCGCACGGTTTCCGTGCGTCTGTCGAGGTCGTACCGAGCCCCGTGCCTTCTGCGCACCGGGGCTTTTCTCATACCCCTGGCGAGCTGCCCTCCGCTCCAGTGGTCCGAGGCACCGTAGGTCGACTGTTCCAAGGTCGGCCGACCTCGACATCACGGAAGGAGGCGTAAGCCTATGGCCAGGCCTGACAAGGCTGCTGCCGTCGCGGAGATCACGGAGAAGTTCCGTGCCTCCAACGCGGCCGTGCTGACCGAGTACCGCGGTCTGACGGTGAAGCAGGTCAAGACCCTGCGTCGCTCGCTGGGCGCTAACGCCCAGTACGCCGTGGTGAAGAACACGCTGACCAAGATCGCGGCCAATGAGGTCGGGATCACGGAGCTCGACGACCAGTTCACTGGTCCGACGGCTGTCGCCTTCGTCACCGGTGACCCGGTGGAGTCGGCCAAGGCTCTGCGTGACTTCGCCAAGGAGAACCCCGCCCTCATCATCAAGGGTGGTGTTCTCGACGGTAAGGCGCTGACCGCCGACGACATCAAGAAGCTCGCGGACCTTGAGTCCCGCGAGGTGCTGCTCGCCAAGCTGGCGGGTGCCCTGAAGGCCAAGCCCTCGCAGGCTGCCGCGCTCTTCCAGGCCCTGCCCTCGAAGCTCGTCCGCACCGTGGACGCGCTTCGCGAGAAGAAGGCCGAGCAGGGCGGTGCCGGTACGCCGGCTCCCGCCGAGGACGCCGCCGCCGAGTGATCGGCGACGGGCTCACGCCCTCGCAGCGGGCCCGCGCCCGCCACAACCCGTACATCCCGGCACCACCTGCCGAATGAGTGGAAGGACGCCATCATGGCGAAGCTGACCCAGGACGAGCTGCTCGCGCAGTTCGAGGAGCTCACCCTCATCGAGCTCTCCGAGTTCGTTAAGGCGTTCGAGGAGAAGTTCGACGTCACCGCCGCCGCCCCGGTTGCGATCGCCGCCGCCGGTGGCGCCGCTGCTCCGGTCGAGGCCGCTGAGGAGCAGGACGAGTTCGACGTCATCCTCGATGGCCCGGGCGACAAGAAGATCCAGGTCATCAAGGAGGTGCGCACCCTGACCTCCCTCGGCCTGAAGGAGGCCAAGGACCTCGTTGACACCGCCGGTGCGGTCGTCCTGGAGAAGGTCACCAAGGAGGCCGCCGAGAAGGCGAAGGCCGCCCTTGAGGGCGCTGGCGCCAAGGTCACCGTCAAGTGACTTTGAGCTCCTAGCGAGTTCTCTGCCGGGCCGGGCCGGCCACCCTTCGGGGTGGCCGGCCCGGCCTGTCTGCGTTCGGGCCGGGCTGTCGGCGGTGCGGGGTATGGTGATCACCGCTGTAACACCTGAGGGGTCTTCAGCGATGAACAACCCGAGGTCCACGGTTCGGCCGGGCCTTGACGAACGGCGGCGGGCGCGCGATTCTCAAGGCGCGCGCCGACACCCCGAGGGCGGTGGGCCGTTAGTTTGGGTGGCCCCCGGATGCATAACCCGGGGCCGCTGCGGGAACTCACTCAGTGTGAGTCGCGGTGCCTGCCTCTTCGAGGGGCTGGGCACCGCTGCGGTGCGCGGTGCAGTAGGTGCGGTACGTGACGGAGGGAGAGTCCGATTCGGTCTCCGAATCAGGACTGGACAGCAGTGCAGCCATTGGCTACACTGTCCCTTTGCGCTGCCTGTTAGCTGCTCCGTGACTCGTCGCCCGGAGTCGGCGTTGCCCTGACCTGGGATTTCTCCACCGGATGAGTCCCTCGGCAAGGCCCGGCCGGTACGCGCGTAGTGAGCTCCGAGCCCTCGGAAGGACCCCCCTCTTGGCCGCGCCGCGCAACGCCTCGAACAATTCCGCCGCATCCACCGCCCCGCTCCGCGTCTCGTTCGCGAAGATCAAGGAGCCCCTCGAGGTCCCGAACCTCCTGGCCCTGCAGACCGAGAGCTTTGACTGGCTGCTCGGCAACGCGGCCTGGAAGTCCCGGGTCGAGGAGGCGCTGGAGTCTGGTCTGGACGTCCCCACCAAGTCCGGTCTGGAGGAGATCTTCGAGGAGATCTCGCCGATCGAGGACTTCAGTGGGTCGATGTCGCTGACCTTCCGCGACCACCGTTTCGAGCCGCCGAAGAACTCCATTGACGAGTGCAAGGACCGCGACTTCACCTTCGCGGCCCCGCTCTTCGTCACGGCCGAGTTCACCAACAACGAGACCGGTGAGATCAAGTCTCAGACGGTCTTCATGGGCGACTTCCCGCTCATGACCCACAAGGGCACGTTCGTGATCAACGGCACCGAGCGTGTCGTCGTGTCGCAGCTGGTCCGCTCCCCGGGCGTCTACTTCGACTCCACCCTGGACAAGGTGTCCGACAAGGACATCTACTCCGCCAAGATCATCCCCTCCCGCGGCGCCTGGCTGGAGATGGAGATCGACAAGCGCGACATGGTCGGTGTCCGCATCGACCGCAAGCGCAAGCAGTCGGTCACCGTGCTGCTGAAGGCCCTCGGCTGGACCAACGAGATGATCCTCGAGGAGTTCGGCGAGTACGAGTCGATGCGGGCCACCCTGGAGAAGGACCACACCCAGGGCCAGGACGACGCGCTGCTCGACATCTACCGCAAGCTGCGCCCGGGCGAGCCGCCGACGCGCGAGGCCGCGCAGACGCTGCTGGAGAACCTGTACTTCAACCCGAAGCGCTACGACCTCGCGAAGGTCGGCCGCTACAAGGTGAACCGCAAGCTCGGCAACGCCGAGTCGCTGGACTCCGGTGTGCTCACCGAGCCCGACATCATCGGCACCATCAAGTACCTGGTGAAGCTGCACGCCGGCGAGACCGAGTGGCGCGACGACGAGGGCCGCGACATCGTCGTCGAGGTCGACGACATCGACCACTTCGGCAACCGCCGCCTGCGCAACGTCGGCGAGCTGATCCAGAACCAGGTGCGCACCGGCCTGGCCCGCATGGAGCGCGTCGTCCGCGAGCGGATGACCACCCAGGACGTCGAGGCGATCACGCCGCAGACCCTGATCAACATCCGGCCGGTCGTCGCCTCCATCAAGGAGTTCTTCGGCACCAGCCAGCTGTCCCAGTTCATGGACCAGACCAACCCGCTGTCGGGTCTGACCCACAAGCGCCGTCTGTCCGCGCTGGGTCCCGGTGGTCTGTCCCGTGAGCGGGCCGGCTTCGAGGTCCGTGACGTGCACCCCTCGCACTACGGCCGCATGTGTCCGATCGAGACGCCCGAAGGCCCGAACATCGGTCTGATCGGCTCGCTGGCCTCGTACGGCCGGGTGAACGCCTTCGGCTTCATCGAGACCCCATACCGCAAGGTCGTCGACGGTGTGGTCACCGAGCAGGTGGACTACCTGACCGCCGACGAGGAGGACCGCTACGTCATCGCGCAGGCCAACGCGCCGCTGACCGAGGACCTGCACTTCGCCGAGCCGCGTGTCCTGGTCCGCCGCCGTGGCGGCGAGATCGACTACATCCCGGGCACCGAGATCGACTACATGGACGTCTCGCCGCGCCAGATGGTGTCGGTGGCGACCGCGATGATCCCGTTCCTTGAGCACGACGACGCCAACCGCGCGCTCATGGGCTCGAACATGATGCGCCAGGCCGTCCCGCTGCTGCGCAGCGAGGCGCCGCTGGTCGGCACCGGCATGGAGTACCGCTGCGCCGTCGACGCCCAGGACGTCATCACCGCCGAGAAGGCCGGTGTGGTCCAGGAGGTCTCGGCCGACTACGTCACCGTCGCCAACGACGACGGCACGTACAACACCTACCGGGCCGCCAAGTTCACCCGCTCCAACCAGGGCACCGCCTTCAACCAGAAGGTGCTCGTGGACGAGGGCGCCCGGGTCGAGTCGGGCCAGGTGCTGGCCGACGGCCCGTGCACCGACGAGGGCGAGATGGCGCTGGGCAAGAACCTGCTCGTCGCCTTCATGTCCTGGGAGGGTCACAACTACGAGGACGCGATCATCCTGTCGCAGCGCCTCGTGCAGGACGACGTCCTCTCCTCGATCCACATCGAGGAGCACGAGGTCGACGCCCGTGACACCAAGCTGGGCCCCGAGGAGATCACCCGGGACATCCCGAACGTCTCCGAGGAGGTCCTCGCCGACCTCGACGAGCGCGGCATCATCCGGATCGGCGCCGACGTCGTCACCGGCGACATCCTGGTCGGCAAGGTCACCCCGAAGGGTGAGACCGAGCTGACCCCCGAGGAGCGCCTGCTCCGCGCGATCTTCGGTGAGAAGGCGCGCGAGGTCCGCGACACCTCGCTGAAGGTGCCGCACGGTGAGTCCGGCAAGGTCATCGGCGTGCGCGTGTTCGACCGCGAGGAGGGCGACGAGCTCCCCCCGGGTGTCAACCAGCTGGTCCGCGTCTACGTGGCCCAGAAGCGCAAGATCACCAACGGTGACAAGCTCGCCGGCCGTCACGGCAACAAGGGTGTCATCTCCAAGATCCTCCCGGTCGAGGACATGCCGTTCCTTGAGGACGGCACCCCGGTCGACATCATCCTCAACCCGCTGGGTGTCCCGTCCCGAATGAACCCGGGTCAGGTCCTGGAGATCCACCTCGGCTGGCTCGCCCAGCAGGGCTGGGACGTCTCCGGTCTCGGCGACGAGTGGGCCCGCCGCCTGCAGGCGATCGGCGCGGACAAGGTCGAGGGCGGCACCAACCTCGCCACCCCGGTCTTCGACGGCGCCCGCGAGGACGAGATCACCGGTCTGCTGGACAACACCACGCTCACCCGTGACGGCGAGCGCCTGGTGAACTCCACCGGCAAGGCCCGGCTGTTCGACGGCCGCTCCGGCGAGCCGTTCCCGATGCCGATCTCGGTCGGCTACATGTACATCCTCAAGCTGCACCACCTGGTCGACGACAAGCTGCACGCCCGCTCGACCGGCCCGTACTCGATGATCACCCAGCAGCCGCTGGGTGGTAAGGCGCAGTTCGGTGGTCAGCGCTTCGGTGAGATGGAGGTGTGGGCCCTTGAGGCGTACGGCGCGGCCTACGCGCTGCAGGAGCTGCTCACCATCAAGTCCGACGACGTCCTGGGCCGCGTGAAGGTCTACGAGGCGATCGTCAAGGGCGAGAACATCCCCGAGCCCGGCATTCCCGAGTCCTTCAAGGTCCTCATCAAGGAAATGCAGTCGCTCTGCCTCAATGTGGAGGTGCTGTCCTCGGACGGCTCCAACATCGAGCTGCGGGACTCCGACGAGGACGTGTTCCGCGCGGCCGAGGAGCTCGGCATCGACCTGTCCCGGCGCGAGCCGAGCAGCGTCGAAGAGGTCTGACGGAGGTTGGGCCGGCCTGACCGACAGGTCCGGCCGGCCCGCCCCCAGGCCCCCCTCAGACCACAAAAAGACTCTCGATTCACGAAAGAGGGCTTGACGACCAGTGCTTGACGTCAACTTCTTCGACGAGCTCCGCATCGGCCTGGCCACCGCCGACGACATCCGCCAGTGGTCCCACGGCGAGGTCAAGAAGCCGGAGACCATCAACTACCGCACCCTGAAGCCGGAAAAGGACGGGCTCTTCTGCGAGAAGATCTTCGGCCCCACCCGGGACTGGGAGTGCTACTGCGGCAAGTACAAGCGCGTCCGCTTCAAGGGCATCATCTGTGAGCGCTGCGGCGTCGAGGTGACCCGCGCCAAGGTGCGCCGTGAGCGGATGGGCCACATCGAGCTGGCCGCCCCCGTGACCCACATCTGGTACTTCAAGGGCGTTCCGTCCCGGCTGGGCTACCTGCTGGACCTGGCGCCGAAGGACCTGGAGAAGGTCATCTACTTCGCCGCCTACATGATCACCTGGGTGGACGACGAGCGCCGCCAGCGCGACCTGCCCTCCCTGGAGGCGCACGTCTCGGTCGAGCGCCAGCAGGTCGAGAACCGCCGCGACGCGGACCTCGAAGCCCGCGCCAAGAAGGCCGAGTCCGACCTGGCCGAGCTGGAGGCCGAGGGCGCCAAGGCCGACGTGCGCCGCAAGGTGCGCGAGGGTGCCGAGCGCGAGATGAAGCAGCTGCGCGACCGCGCGCAGCGCGAGATCGACCGTCTGGACGAGGTCTGGGCCCGGTTCAAGAACCTCAAGGTCCAGGACCTCGAAGGCGACGAGCTGCTCTACCGCGAGCTGCGCGACCGCTTCGGCACCTACTTCTCCGGTTCGATGGGCGCCGCGGCGCTCAAGGACCGCCTGGAGTCCTTCGACCTCGCGGAGGAGGCCGAGCGCCTCCGCGAGATCATCCGCACCGGCAAGGGCCAGAAGAAGACCCGTGCGCTCAAGCGCCTCAAGGTCGTCTCCGCCTTCCTGCAGACCAGCAACAAGCCCAACGGCATGGTGCTCGACTGCGTCCCGGTGATCCCGCCGGACCTGCGTCCGATGGTGCAGCTGGACGGTGGCCGCTTCGCGACCTCCGACCTGAACGACCTGTACCGCCGCGTGATCAACCGCAACAACCGCCTGAAGCGGCTTCTCGACCTCGGCGCGCCCGAGATCATCGTGAACAACGAGAAGCGCATGCTCCAGGAGGCCGTGGACGCGCTCTTCGACAACGGCCGTCGCGGCCGTCCGGTCACCGGCCCGGGCAACCGCCCGCTGAAGTCCCTGAGCGACATGCTCAAGGGCAAGCAGGGTCGTTTCCGTCAGAACCTGCTCGGCAAGCGCGTCGACTACTCGGCCCGTTCGGTCATCGTCGTCGGCCCGCAGCTCAAGCTGCACCAGTGCGGTCTGCCCAAGGCCATGGCGCTGGAGCTCTTCAAGCCGTTCGTGATGAAGCGCCTGGTCGACCTGAACCACGCGCAGAACATCAAGTCGGCCAAGCGCATGGTCGAGCGCGCGCGCCCGGTGGTGTGGGACGTCCTCGAAGAGGTCATCGCCGAGCACCCGGTGCTGCTGAACCGTGCGCCCACCCTGCACCGCCTCGGCATCCAGGCCTTCGAGCCCCAGCTGGTCGAGGGCAAGGCGATCCAGATCCACCCGCTGGTCTGCACCGCCTTCAACGCCGACTTCGACGGCGACCAGATGGCCGTTCACCTGCCGCTGAGCGCGGAGGCCCAGGCCGAGGCCCGCATCCTGATGCTGTCCTCGAACAACATCCTGAAGCCGGCCGACGGTCGCCCCGTCACCATGCCGACCCAGGACATGGTGCTCGGTCTGTTCTTCCTGACCTCGGACCGCGAGACGGTGAAGGGCGCCGGCCGCTCCTTCTCCTCGACCGCCGAGGCGATCATGGCCTTCGACGCCCGGGAGCTGGACCTCCAGGCGCCGATCAACCTGCGGCTGCCGATCGGCACCGTCCCGCCGCGCGGCTGGACGCCCGAGGCCGTCGACCCCGAGTGGGCCGACACCGAGCAGCCGTGGACCGAGGGTGAGTCCTTCCGACTCACCACCACGCTGGGCCGGGCGCTCTTCAACGAGCTGCTCCCGGACGACTACCCGTTCGTCGACTACGAGGTGGGCAAGAAGCAGCTCTCCGCGATCGTCAACGACCTGGCCGAGCGGTACCCCAAGGTCGTCGTCGCGGCGACCCTGGACAACCTGAAGGCGTCCGGCTTCCACTGGTCGACCCGTTCGGGCGTCACCGTCTCGATCTCGGACGTCGTGGTCCCGCCGAGCAAGCCCCAGATCCTTGAGGGCTACGAGGCGCAGGCCGAGAAGGTCCAGAAGAACTACGAGCGCGGTCTGATGACCAACGACGAGCGCAAGCAGGAGCTCGTCAGCATCTGGACCAAGGCGACCAACGAGGTCGCCGAGGCGATGAACGCGAACTTCCCGAAGACCAACCCCATCTTCATGATGGTGGACTCGGGCGCCCGCGGAAACATGATGCAGATGCGTCAGATCGCCGGTATGCGTGGTCTGGTGTCGAACGCGAAGAACGAGACCATCGCGCGTCCGATCAAGGCCTCGTTCCGTGAGGGCCTGTCCGTGCTGGAGTACTTCATCTCCACCCACGGTGCCCGTAAGGGTCTGGCCGACACCGCGCTGCGCACCGCCGACTCGGGTTACCTGACCCGTCGTCTGGTGGACGTCTCGCAGGACGTGATCATCCGCGAGGAGGACTGCGGCACCGAGCGCGGCCTCAAGCTGGCGATCGGTTCGGTCGGCGAGGACGGCGTCCTGCGCAAGGCCGAGGACGTCGAGACCAGCGTGTACGCCCGCATGCTGGCCGAGGACATCACGATCGACGGCAAGCTGGTCGCGACCGCCAACACCGACCTCGGTGACGTGCTGATCGACGAGCTGATCCGCCACAACATCGGCGAGGTCAAGGTCCGCTCGATCCTGACCTGTGAGTCGGCCGTCGGCACCTGTGCCTTCTGCTACGGCCGCTCGCTGGCCACCGGCAAGCTGGTCGACATCGGTGAGGCGGTCGGCATCATCGCCGCCCAGTCCATCGGTGAGCCCGGCACCCAGCTGACCATGCGTACCTTCCACACCGGTGGTGTGGCCGGTGACGACATCACCCAGGGTCTGCCGCGTGTCGTCGAGCTCTTCGAGGCCCGCACCCCGAAGGGTGTGGCCCCGATCTCCGAGGCCCAGGGCCGGGTGCGGATCGAGGACACCGAGAAGACCCGCAAGATCGTCGTGACCCCGGACGACGGCACCGACGAGATCGCCTACCCGGTCTCCAAGCGTGTCAAGCTCCTGGTCAGCGAGGGCGAGGCGGTCCAGGTCGGCCAGAAGCTGACCATGGGTGCCACGAACCCGCACGACGTGCTGCGGATCATGGGCCAGCGTGCCGTCCAGATCCACCTGGTGGCCGAGGTCCAGAAGGTCTACAACTCCCAGGGCGTGTCGATCCACGACAAGCACATCGAGATCATCATCCGGCAGATGCTCCGCCGCGTGACGATCATCGAGTCGGGCGACGCCGAGCTGCTCCCGGGCGAGCTGGTCGAGCGCGGCCGGTTCGAGACCGAGAACCGCCGGGTGGTCTCCGAGGGCGGTCACCCCGCCTCCGGCCGTCCGCAGCTCATGGGTATCACCAAGGCCTCGCTGGCCACCGAGTCCTGGCTGTCGGCCGCCTCCTTCCAGGAGACGACCCGGGTGCTCACCGACGCGGCGATCCACGCCAAGTCGGACCCGCTGCTGGGCCTCAAGGAGAACGTCATCCTCGGTAAGCTCATCCCGGCCGGTACGGGTCTGCCCCGCTACCGCAACATCCGGGTCGAGCCGACCGAGGAGGCCAAGGCCGCGATGTACTCGGCCGTCGGCTACGACGACTACGACCTGTCGCCGTTCGGCGCCGGCTCCGGCCAGGCGGTTCCGCTGGACGACTACGACTACGGTCCGTACACCGGCTGAGCCCGCTGCTCTCCGTCCGCAGGGCGGTCATCCCACTCGTGGGGTGGCCGCCCTGCGGCGTTCCTCCCTCCCGGGAACGGCTGCCTCCCCCGTGCGGGGGAGGCCGGCAAACCACTCGGGCGAGCGATCCGCGACCAGGGCCCCGGCGGGCAGTCTTGGAGCGTCGGCCCGGAGGGTCCGGGTCCGACGGCTTCGAGTTCGAGGGGGAGCCCGGACATGAACAACCGCCTGACCCGGGTGATGGTGTACGCCGCGATCACCGGCATCGTGATCCTCGCCATGACGGCCTGCGACTGGACCGGTTCGGAGAAGCACACCAACGTCAGCTACGCGATCGGGCAGCCGGTGAAGACGCTGGTGGTGCAGGGCCAGACCGGCAACGTCAGGGTGGTCGGCGGCGGGGACGCGGTCACCGTGACCGAGCACCAGAACTACAAGGACCAGCAGCCCGCCACCACCCACCAGGTCAGCGCCGACGGCACCCTGACGCTGGCCTACCACTGCCAGGACTGCGGGGTCGGCTACGAGGTCCACGTGCCCGCGGGCACCGTGGTGAAGGTGACCGACCAGACCGGGGAGCTGGCGTTCTCCGGGCTGACCGCCGACGTGCAGGGCACCACCGAGACCGGCGACATCAACGCGACCAGGCTGTCCGGCGGCAAGGTCGAGCTGCGCACCGAGACCGGCAACGTCACGGCCGGCTTCAACACCGCCCCGACCGCGGTGGACGCCAACGCCGAGACCGGCTCGATCCGGATCAGCGTGCCCGGCGGCACCGGCTACACCGTCTCGGCCGGCACGCAGACCGGCTCGGTCAACGTGGCGGTCCCGCAGGACTCCGCCGGACGGACCATCGACGCCCACGCCGAGACCGGCAATGTCGCTGTCACGGGGGCCTGAGCCCGGCTTCCCGCTACCGCACCGGGCGGCTAGGCTGCCGCTCGCCCTGCTGGTGGGCGGGGGAGCGACGGGGGCACGGGTGGAGAGTACGTGGCAGGGGCGGCTGATCCGCTCGGTGGCGGGGCGGCCGTTCGCGGTGGACTGCGTGCTGGCCTTCCTGGCCGGGGCGATCGCGGTCTGGGCGGTGCTCTTCGACTCCCGCTACTGGCCGCTGTGGACCTTCCTGCTGGCCGCCGCCACCGCGGCTCCGCTGCCCTGGCGGCGGCGGGCGCCGTTCACCGTGTTCTGGCTCTCCAGCCTCCCCTCGCTCTGCCTGAGCCTGTTCGCGCACTCCGCGCAGCCGCAGATCATGCTGGCCGGGATCCTGGTCATCTACACCCTGGCGGACCGCGGCAAGGAGTGGCAGCGCTGGCTGACCCTGGCCGGGTTGGTCGTCTACAACGTGTTCGGCACCCGCTCGCCGAACGGGCTGATCTTCAGCGAGCTGACCGCCGTCGGCTCCTTCATCCTCGGCTCGATCACCCGTGAGCTGCGCCGGCAGGCGGCGACCGAGAAGCAGCGGGCGCACGAGGCCGGCGCCCAGGCGGCCAGTGAGGCGGCCCGGGCGGTGGCCGAGGAGCGGGCCCGGATCGCCCGGGAGATGCACGACATCCTGGCGCACGCCGTCTCCCTGATGGTCATTCAGGCCGAGGCCGGGCCGCTGGTGGTGCACCGCGACCCGGAGCGCGCGGTGCGCACCTTCGACACCATCGCCGACTCGGGGCGGGATGCCATGGTGCAGCTGCGACGGGTCCTCGGGGTGCTCAAGGAGGTCGGGGAGGCTCCCCAACTTGCGCCGCAGCCAAGGCTTTTGGAGCTCACGGCGGTGGCCGACCGGGTGCGCGCGGCGGGTGTGCGGGTCGAGCTGGAGCTGCCCGAGCCGGCACCCGCGCTGCCGGCCGACGTGGAGGCGGCCGCCTACCGGATCGTCCAGGAGGCGCTGACCAACGTGCTCAAGCACTCCGGCGCCGACCGGGCCGAGGTGGCGGTGGTCGAGCGGGCCGAACGGCTGGAACTGACGGTGCGTGACAACGGGCGCGGGCCGGGCGCGGAGGCGCCCGCCGGCGCCGCCGGCTGGAACGGCGGCCGCGGGCTGCTCGGCATCCGGGAACGCGCCGCGGCCTGCGGCGGGCGGGCCGAGGTCGGTCCGGGCCCGGACGGGACGGGTTTCCAGGTCCGGGCGGACCTCCCGCTGGACCGCCCGGCCCTCGCTAGGTGAGGCACTGTGAAGGAGCACGGCGTGATACGAGTGGTGGTGGCCGACGACCAGGAGCTGGTCCGGGCCGGCTTCGGGATGATCCTGGACGCCCAGCCGGACATCGAGGTGGTCGCCGAGGCGGCCGACGGCGAGCAGGCGATCGCGGCGGTCGCCGAGCACCGGCCCGACGTGCTGCTGCTGGACGTCCGGATGCCGGTGCTGGACGGGCTGGGCGCGGCCCGCCGGGTCTGCGCCGAGTACCCGCTGACCAAGGTGCTGATGCTCACCACCTTCGACATCGACGACTACGTCTACGACGCGCTGCACGCGGGGGCCAGCGGCTTCCTGCTCAAGGACGTCCGCCGGGACGACCTGGCGCACGGGGTGCGGCTGGTCGCCCGGGGCGAGGCGCTGCTGGCGCCCTCGGTGACCCGGCGGCTGATCAGCGAGTTCGCCGCCCGCCGGCCGGGCGGTGCCGGGGGAGCGGCCGCGGCACGGCCGCAGCACCGACTGCTGGAGCAGCTGACGGCCCGTGAGCAGGAGACCCTGCGGCTGCTCGCCAGGGGCCTGTCGAACGCCGAGATCGCCACCGAACTGGTGGTCAGCGAGCACACCGTGAAGACCCATGTGTCCAACGTGCTCAGCAAGTTGGGGCTGCGCGACCGGGTGCACGCGGTGGTCTTCGCGTACGAGGCGGGGGCAGTGGTGGCGGGGGAGGTCTGAGCCCGGCGGGCTGTGACCACTCCGAAACCGGGTGCGGCAGCCGGTGCGGCGCGCCTAGGGTCGGAGCATGACCAGCCGAACCCTTGTCGCCGTGCTCACCGGTGCCGGGATCTCCACCGACTCCGGCATCCCCGACTACCGCGGGCCGAACGGCCTGTGGCAGCGCGACCCGGCCGCCCAGGACCTGGTGACCATCGGCCCCTACCTGGCCGACCCCGAGGTCCGCCGCCGGGCCTGGCTGCTGCGCCGGGACGGCGGGGCGCTGCGGGCCGAGCCCAACGCCGGCCACCGGGCGCTGGTCGAGCTGGACGCGAAGCTGCCGATGCGGGTGCTCACCCAGAACGTCGACGGGCTGCACCAGAAGGCCGGCCTGCGCGACAGCCGGGTGCTGGAGCTGCACGGCACCGCGCGCCGGGTGCGCTGCATGGACTGCGAGTTCACCTGCCCGACCGAGCGGGCGCTGGAGCGGGTGGCGGCCGGCGAGGCGGACCCGCCCTGCCCGGACTGCGGCGGGATCCTGCGCCCGGCCACCGTGATGTTCGGCGAGGCGCTGGATCCGGTGGTGCTGGAGCGCGCCGCCAAGATCGCCCAACTGTGCGACGTGTTCGTCGCGGTCGGCAGCAGCCTGCAGGTGCACCCGGCGGCCGGCCTGGTCGGCGTGGCGGTGGAGGCGGGCGCCCGGCTGATCGTGGTCAACGCCGAGCCGACCCCGTACGACGAGCTGGCCGAGCAGGTCGTCCGGGACCCCATCTCGACGGCGCTGCCCGCCCTGGTGGCTACGCTGACCGGATGACGCCCCGATTCGACCCCTGGTCCGCCGAGTTCGTCGCACACCCCTACGAGGTGTACGCCCAGCTGCGGGCCGACGCCCCGGTGGTCTTCCACCAGGCCACCGGGAGCTGGCTGGTCTCCCGGCACGCCGACGTCAGCGCCCTGCTGCGGGACCGCCGGCTGGGCCGGGTCTACACCCACCGGTTCAGCCACCAGGAGTTCGGCCGCAGCGCGCCCGACCCGGCGCACGAGCCCTTCCACACCCTCAACGACAACGGCCTGCTCGACCTGGAGGGCCCGGACCACACCCGGATCCGCCGACTGGTCGCCAAGGCCTTCACCCCGCGGATGGTCGAGGGGCTGCGCCCGACGGTGGCCCGGCTGGCCGGCGAACTGGTGGACGGCCTGCTCGCCGAGGGCGGCGGCGACCTGATCTCCGCGGTCGCCGAACCACTGCCGGTGGCGGTGATCGCCGAGATGCTCGGCGTGCCCGCCGCCGACCGGGCGCTGCTGCGGCCCTGGTCGGCCGCGATCACCGGGATGTTCGAGCCCAGCCCCACGCCAGAGGCGGCGAAGCGCGCGGTGGACGCCAGCGTCGAGTTCTCCGACTACCTGCGCGCGCTGATCCGCGAGCGCCGGGCGACCCCAGGCCCCGACCTGGTCTCCGCGCTGATCGCCGCCCAGGAGGAAGGCGACCAGCTCTCCGAGCAGGAGATGGTCTCCACCTGCGCGCTGCTGCTGAACGCCGGCCACGAGGCGACCGTCAACACCACCGGCAACGGCTGGTGGGCGCTCTTCCGCAACCCCGACCAGCTGGCCCGGCTCCGGGCCGACGTGGACACCGTGCTGCCCACCGCGATCGAGGAACTGCTGCGCTACGACACGCCGCTGCAGATGTTCACCCGCTGGGTCCTGGAGGACATCGAGGTGGCCGGCAGCACGGTGCCGAAGGGCAGTCAGCTCGCCCTGCTGTTCGGCTCGGCCAACCGCGACGGAGCTCGGTTCGCCGACCCGGACCGACTGGACGTCAGCCGCACCGACAACCCGCACATCAGCTTCGGCGCGGGCATCCACTTCTGCCTCGGCGCCCCGCTGGCCAGGCTCGAACTCGCGGAATCCTATGGCGCGTTGCTGCGACGGGTGCCTAACCTGACGCTGCTGCGCGAACCGGCGTGGCAGCCCGGATACGTGATCCGCGGCCTGACCGAACTCCTGGTGACCACCTGATGCTCCGTGCCACTGGCGCAATGCTCGGCCTCGCGCTGGGCGACGCGCTCGGCTTCCCGACCGAGTTCCAGTCCGTCGAGATGCTCTCCCGCAGCTACCCGGACTGGCGGCAGCTCCCGCTGCGCAAGGAAGCGATCGTCACCGACGACACCCAGATGACGCTCTCGGTCGGCCGGGCGCTGCGCACCGCGCTGGCCCAGGGGCCACTGACCGCGGCGCTATTCACCGAGCCGCTGCGCGCGGAGTTCGTCGAGTGGTGGCGCTCGCCGGAGAACAACCGGGCACCGGGCTTCACCTGCATGAGCGCCTGCGCCGAGCTGAGCCGGCGCGGGGTGCTCTGGCAGGACGCCAGCCGGATCGGCTCCAAGGGCTGCGGCGCCAACATGCGGGTGGCCCCGCTCGGGCTGGTCCGCGAGCTGACGGCGGACCAGCTGGCCGGCGGGGCCCAGCTGCAAGCCGCCCTGACGCACGGTCACCCGACCGGCCTGGCGGCGAGTGAGCTGACCGCGCTGACCGTGCGACTGCTGGTCGATGGCGTCGCCCCGGCCGAACTGCCGGCCCGGCTGCGCGCCCACGCGCTGGCCAACCGCACCCGGTACCGCGAGGACTGGCTGGGCGACCTGTGGACCAGGTCCCACCACCACTCGGCGGAGAAGTTCATCGCGCTGGGCTGGGACGAGTGCCTGGGCGTGCTGGACCGGCTGGACCGGGCACTGGCCGCACCGGACCCGGAGGCCGACCCGTGCCTGGTCACCGGCGAGGGGTGGATCGCCGAGGAGGCCTTCGCCACCGCGCTGCTCTGCTTCCTGCTCTTCCCGCAGGACCCGGTCACGGCGATCCGCCGGGCCGCCTACTCCTCCGGCGACTCGGACTCGCTGGCCTGCCTGACCGGCGCCTTCGCCGGTGCGTACCTGGGCGCTGCGGCCTGGCCGGCCGACTGGGCGGAGCGGATCGAGTACCGCCCGGAGCTGCTGGCGCTCGGCGCCCTCTGGGACTGACGGCCGGTCAGCGCAGCCGCTTGCGCGGGTGCAGCGCGGCGCGGTCGGCGGCGGCCCGGCCGGCCGCCCAGCCCTCGCCGTCGCTCACCCGGACCCGCTGCGAGGTGAGCTTGGGGAACATCTGCTCGGTGGCCGAGTCCACCGCCTGCTCCCGGGCGGCCAGCGCGGGCAGCAGCCGGCTGTCCGGCAGCAGCTGCTCGGCGGTGCCGTCCTCGCGCAGGTGCCGGCCGGCCGCCGCCTCCCGGGTGGTCCGCTCGGTCGCCTCGGTCAGCCGCTCCCGGATCCGGGCCGCGTACGAGACCAGGAACGACTGCCGGAACGCCCTGGTGCGGGAGGCGCCGTCCAGGTGCTGGCGGCTGCCGGCCTTGTGCATCGCCGCGGTGGCCTGCACCAGCAGCGAGGTGTAGAGCAGTTCGACCGCGTCGAGGTCCGGGTCGAAGCCGATCACGGTGCAGAAGGAGAACTCCTTCGCCCAGACCACCCGGCACCGGTTGGCCGCCGCCACCGCGTCCAGCAGCATCGCCTTCGGCCCCTCGTACGGGTTCTCCACCCCGAGGCGCACCGCGCCCGGGGTCGCGCTCCCCTCCGATCCCGGGGGCCGGCCGGCCGCCAGCAGCGCCTCGTCGATGCTGTGCTGGGCCATCAGCTGCTGGGCCTTGGCGGTCAGCGCCTCGGCCTCCTGCGGGTACTCGGTGGACTCCGCCTTGGCCAGCAGCGCGCGGATCCGTCCGAGCATCCGCGGCTCGTCCGGCGACGGCACCGTCGAACGGTGCTCGGCCCGCTGCGCACCGCCCGGCACCGGCCCGACCGGCGCCAGCACCGGCAGCCGGGCGAGCAGCGCCAGCAGCTCCAGCGCGGTGGTGGCCAGCGCGAACCGGTCCAGCCGGTGCCGCTCGGCGAACTCCGGCAGGAACCGCTCGTCGCCGTCCCACCAGGTCTGCTCGGCACCGAGCTCCTGCAGCTGCTCGCGCCAGCGGCGGTCCAGCGCGGCCGGGGCGTGCCGACGGGCCTCGCCGGCCACCAGGCCGGTCAGCAGCGCGAGGTGATCACCCGCCAGGTCACGCCGGACCAGCCGGGCCAGGTCGGCCGGGCGCCAGCCGCGGGCCCAGAGCGAGCCCAGCGAGCGCTCGCCCAGCACCAGCAGGGCCTGGCCGGTCAGCGGCCACTGGTCGGCGGAGGCGGCGAGCAGGGACGCGCCGTCGTCCAGGGCCCGGTCGGCCCGCTTGGGCGGGGCACCCAGCAGCCCGTCCAGCGCCCGTTCCCACAGCCGTACCGCCGTCTGGCTCGAATCGTTGCTCACCCGGCCATGATGCCGGAGCCGCGAAGCGGGCATGATGAGCGTCGGGGCGGAACCCGATCGCGGGCGCGTTCGTCCTCATGCTGGGGAGAGAACCGAGGGAGGAGTCCGGATGGGTGACGTGCAGTCGTGGTCCGGCGGCTGGCCGCCCCGGCAGCCCGCAGCGGCTCCGGTACCCCCGGCCCCCGCGCCCTACGCCGCACCGGCGCCGCCCGCCTTCGGCTCGCCGCACGCCGGGATGCGCGCCGCGCACACCGACCGCGAGCGCACGGTGGACGTGCTGAAGGCCGCCTACGCCGAAGGCCGGCTCTCCGCCGCCGAGTACGGCGAGCGCTTCGACGCGACGCAGAGCGCGCAGACGTACGGCCAGCTGGCCCAGTTGGTCGCCGACCTGCCGGCCGGTCCGGGCCTGGGCCCGGTGGGCGTGCCGATGGCCGTGCCGATCGCCCCGGTGCCCGCCACCTTCCTGCCGCCGCCGACCCGGCCGGCCCCGAACAACTCGGTGGCGATCGCCTCCCTGGTGCTCGGCCTGCTGTGCGTGCCGACGATGGGCGTCGCGGGCCTGCCGGCCGTGGTGACCGGCCACATCGCCCGCAGCCAGATCCGCCGCACCAAGGAGAGCGGTGACGGTATGGCGACGTTCGGGATGGTTCTGGGTTACCTCTCGCTGGCCGGTTGGTCGATGTTCCTCCTGCTCGGCATGTTGGCCGTGGTGGCGCACGGGTAGCGGCCCGGCACGGCCCGTGCCGGCCGCGGCTCCTCCCGGGCGGCGGCCGGATCCGCCACGACCTGCGGCACTCCATTTGTTTTGACCGCGCTCGATGCGCTAGGTACGCTCTGACCTTGTGCCTGGGGTGTCCCCGGGTCCTTGTGCGTGCCAGCACACCGGCCATCGCAGTGGCGAGGTTCAACCCGCCCTGCCCGTGCCGTCGCTGTGCGTCAGCCCATGGGATTCCGCGTGATCCTCTCCGGTGAGAGGCCCAACACACCCGACCTCGGGGGTCGGCGTGAGCTGGGCGGTCCGCTCGGGAACACCGCAGGTTAGTTTCACCAAGCCTTGGCACACAGAAAACGGAGAAACGGTGCCTACGATCCAGCAGCTGGTCCGAAAGGGCCGGCAGGACAAGGTCGAGAAGAACAAGACGCCCGCCCTGAAGGGTTCGCCCCAGCGTCGCGGCGTCTGCACGCGTGTGTACACGACCACCCCGAAGAAGCCGAACTCGGCGCTTCGCAAGGTCGCCCGTGTGCGCCTCACCAGCGGGATCGAGGTCACCGCTTACATCCCGGGCGAGGGCCACAACCTGCAGGAGCACTCCATCGTGCTGGTCCGCGGTGGCCGTGTGAAGGACCTTCCTGGTGTCCGCTACAAGATCATCCGCGGTTCGCTCGACACCCAGGGTGTCAAGAACCGCAAGCAGGCTCGCAGCCGCTACGGCGCCAAGAAGGAGAAGTAAGAATGCCTCGTAAGGGCCCCGCCCCGAAGCGCCCGGTCATCATCGACCCGGTTTACGGCTCCCCGCTGGTGACCTCGCTGGTCAACAAGATCCTGCTGCACGGCAAGCGCTCCACCGCCGAGCGGATCGTCTACGGCGCCCTTGAGGGCGTCCGTGAGAAGACCGGCTCCGACCCGGTCGTCACCCTGAAGCGCGCGCTTGAGAACGTGAAGCCGGCGCTTGAGGTCAAGTCCCGCCGTGTCGGTGGCGCCACCTACCAGGTGCCCGTCGAGGTCCGCCCGGGCCGTGCCAGCACCCTGGCGCTGCGCTGGATGGTCGGCTACTCCCGCGCCCGTCGCGAGAAGACCATGACCGAGCGTCTGATGAACGAGATCCTCGACGCCTCGAACGGCCTCGGCGCCTCCGTGAAGCGTCGCGAGGACACCCACAAGATGGCCGAGTCCAACAAGGCCTTCGCGCACTACCGCTGGTAGTCCCAACCCCGTCACTAGACAGAGAGAGAACGAGCCACCATGGCTGCAACCTCCCTTGACCTCGCCAAGGTCCGCAACATCGGGATCATGGCGCACATCGACGCGGGCAAGACCACCACCACCGAGCGGATCCTGTTCTACACCGGTGTCTCGTACAAGATCGGTGAGGTCCACGATGGCGCTGCCACCATGGACTGGATGGAGCAGGAGCAGGAGCGCGGCATCACGATCACGTCGGCCGCGACGACCTGTCACTGGACGCTCGACGGCGTTGACAACACGATCAACATCATCGACACCCCGGGCCACGTTGACTTCACCGTCGAGGTGGAGCGTTCGCTGCGTGTCCTCGACGGTGGCGTGACGGTGTTCGATGGCGTCGCCGGTGTCGAGCCCCAGTCCGAGACCGTGTGGCGGCAGGCTGACCGCTACGGCGTCCCGCGCATCTGCTTCATCAACAAGCTGGACCGCACGGGCGCCGACTTCTACTTCTGCGTGCAGACCATCGTGGACCGCCTCAAGGCGACCCCGCTGGTCATGCAGCTGCCGATCGGCGCCGAGGGCGACTTCGCCGGCGTCGTCGACCTGGTGAAGATGAAGGCCCTGGTCTGGTCCGCGGACGCCCCCAAGGGCGAGATGTACGACACCGTGGAGATCCCGGCCGACCTGGCCGAGAAGGCCGCGGAGTACCGCGAGGCCCTGATCGACACCGTCTCGAACGTCAGCGACGAGGTGATGGAGCTCGCCCTGGAGGGCGAGGACATCCCCGAGGAGATGCTGGTCGCCGCGATCCGCAAGGGCACGCTGAACTCGGACTTCACTCCGATCTTCTGCGGCTCGGCGTTCAAGAACAAGGGCGTCCAGCCCCTGCTCGACGCGGTCGTGAAGTACCTGCCGTCGCCGCTCGACATCGAGGGCATCGAGGGCACCAAGCCCGGCAACGCCGACGAGAAGATCGTCCGCAAGGCCTCGGACGACGAGCCGCTCGCCGCGCTCGCGTTCAAGATCATGTCGGACCCGCACCTCGGCAAGCTCACCTTCGTCCGGGTCTACTCGGGCCGCCTGGAGTCCGGCACCTCGGTGCTGAACTCGGTGAAGGGCAAGAAGGAGCGCATCGGCAAGATCTACCGCATGCACGCGAACAAGCGTGAGGAGATCGAGTCGGTGGGCGCCGGCGACATCATCGCCGTGATGGGTCTCAAGCAGACCACCACCGGTGAGACGCTGAGCGACGAGAAGAACCCGGTCATCCTGGAGTCCATGGACTTCCCGGCCCCGGTCATCCGCGTCGCGATCGAGCCCAAGTCCAAGGGCGACCAGGAGAAGCTGGGTGTCGCCATCCAGCGTCTCGCCGAGGAGGACCCGTCCTTCCAGGTCAACACGGACGAGGAGACCGGCCAGACCATCATCGCGGGCATGGGCGAGCTGCACCTTGAGGTGCTGGTCGACCGCATGAAGCGTGAGTTCAAGGTCGAGGCCAACGTCGGCAAGCCGCAGGTCGCGTACCGCGAGACGATCCGCAAGGCCGTCGAGCGGATCGACTACACGCACAAGAAGCAGACCGGTGGTTCCGGCCAGTTCGCGAAGATCCAGATCGCGATCGAGCCGATCGAGGCCGGCGAGGGCTACGAGTTCGTCAACAAGGTCACCGGTGGCCGCGTGCCGAAGGAGTACATCCCCTCGGTCGACGCCGGTTGCCAGGAGGCCATGGAGTTCGGCGTGCTCGCCGGCTACCCGCTCCAGGGCGTCCGCGTGATCCTGCTCGACGGTGCCTCGCACGACGTCGACTCCTCCGAGCTCGCGTTCAAGATCGCCGGCTCGATGGCGTTCAAGGAAGGCGCGAAGAAGGCCTCCCCGGCCCTGCTCGAGCCGATGATGGCCGTCGAGGTCACCACGCCCGAGGACTACATGGGCGAGGTCATCGGCGACATCAACTCTCGTCGTGGCCAGATCCGGTCCATGGACGAGCGTCACGGTGCCCGCGTGGTCAACGCGCTGGTGCCGCTCTCCGAGATGTTCGGCTACGTCGGTGACCTGCGCAGCAAGACCTCTGGTCGCGCGAGCTACTCGATGCAGTTCGACTCGTACGCCGAGGTTCCGCGGAACGTGGCGGAGGAGATCATCGCCAAGGCCAAGGGCGAGTAAGACCGGCTGGTCCGGTCCGTGATTCACCCGGAAACGGGACGAATCGCAAGCCTTAGGCTGATAGGAGGCAAATCGGCGGGGTCCACCCGACCCCGCCGGTTCCTCCGCCCCCCATCCGCGGGACGGCATGGGGTGGGTCGAACCACCCCGTACCACAACCCGATCAAAGACCAACTGACGTCGTACGGCGTACAGAACTGTCCTCAGGAGGACTGCAGTGGCGAAGGCGAAGTTCGAGCGGACGAAGCCCCACGTCAACATCGGCACCATCGGTCACATCGACCACGGTAAGACCACGCTGACCGCGGCCATCACCAAGGTGCTGCACGACGCGTACCCGGAGATCAACCCCTTCACGCCGTTCGACCAGATCGACAAGGCCCCGGAGGAGCGTCAGCGCGGTATCACCATCTCGATCGCGCACGTCGAGTACCAGACCGAGGCGCGTCACTACGCCCACGTCGACTGCCCGGGTCACGCCGACTACATCAAGAACATGATCACCGGTGCGGCCCAGATGGACGGCGCGATCCTCGTCGTCGCCGCCACCGACGGCCCGATGCCGCAGACCAAGGAGCACGTCCTCCTGGCCCGCCAGGTCGGCGTCCCCTACATCGTCGTCGCCCTGAACAAGGCCGACATGGTGGACGACGAGGAGATCCTGGAGCTCGTCGAGCTCGAGGTCCGCGAGCTGCTCTCGGAGTACGAGTTCCCGGGCGACGACCTGCCGGTCGTGCGCGTCTCGGCGCTGAAGGCGCTCGAGGGCGACGCCGAGTGGGGCCAGAAGCTCCTCGGCCTCATGTCGGCCGTGGACGAGAACATCCCCACCCCGGAGCGCCTGACCGACCAGCCGTTCCTGATGCCGATCGAGGACGTCTTCACGATCACCGGTCGTGGCACCGTCGTCACCGGCCGCATCGAGCGTGGTGTCCTCAAGGTCAACGAGACCGTCGACATCATCGGCATCAAGACCACCAAGACCACCACCACGGTCACGGGCATCGAGATGTTCCGCAAGCTGCTCGACGAGGGCCAGGCCGGTGAGAACGTCGGTCTGCTGCTCCGCGGCATCAAGCGCGAGGACGTCGAGCGCGGCCAGGTCATCATCAAGCCGGGCACCGTCACCCCGCACACCGAGTTCGAGGCCCAGTCCTACATCCTGTCGAAGGACGAGGGTGGCCGTCACACCCCGTTCTTCAACAACTACCGCCCGCAGTTCTACTTCCGTACCACGGACGTGACCGGCGTCGTGACCCTCCCCGAGGGCACCGAGATGGTCATGCCGGGCGACAACACCGCCATGACGGTCGTGCTGATCCAGCCGATCGCCATGGAGGAGGGCCTCAAGTTCGCCATCCGTGAGGGTGGCCGCACCGTCGGCGCCGGCCAGGTCACCAAGATCCTCAAGTAATTGACGGTCTGAAGGCCTAGCTCGAAAAGGGTCCCGGAGCCCGCTCGCGAGAGCGGGGTCCGGGACCCTTTCGCATGTTCGAACGAGGCGATGGACCCCGTCGGCCGGGGAATTGACAGGCGATCAGCCCGCGTACCCTTGCCTGATTGGCGTCAAACGCCTCTGATATGGCAAGATAGCCAAGTTGCTCGGTTGAGTGCCGATGCTGCGCGCCTCCCGCCGGGAGGACTGGAAGCGAGTCCCAGGTACTCGTCGTTCCCGTGATGGCCGTTCATATCCCCACGGACAGTATGTGGGGGTAGTGGTGTGTAAGCGACACCGCGGCAGCTGCGGGGCGGACGTACGGGAATCTTCCGGGAAGCGTGGGCGGGGCCTCGATCCGGCGTCCATGGGTGCAAGGCCGACCAGGATCCACTGAAGAGGGTTCTTTCCCTTTTCTTAAGCGCAGGCGCGACACGCCCGAGCGCGTGGACCGGAGGGAACCACCCGGGCCGCCACCGGACCAAGCCACCCGGCTCAATCCGGCAGTAGAAGCAGCAGACGACACAAAGGACTACTGAGTAGCCATGGCGGGACAGAAGATCCGCATCCGGCTCAAGGCCTACGACCACGAGGTGATTGACTCCTCGGCGAAGAAGATCGTCGAGACCGTCATTCGCACTGGTGCGCAGGTCGCGGGCCCGGTGCCGCTGCCCACTGAGAAGAACGTGTACTGCGTCATCCGCTCGCCGCACAAGTACAAGGACTCGCGCGAGCACTTCGAGATGCGTACTCACAAGCGTCTGATCGACATCCTCGACCCCACGCCGAAGACGGTTGACTCGCTCATGCGTCTCGACCTGCCGGCTGGTGTCGACATCGAGATCAAGCTCTGAGAGGCGCACCGAAGATGGCTAAGCAGATTAAGGGCATCCTGGGCGAGAAGCTCGGCATGACCCAGGTCTGGGACGAGAACAACCGGATCGTTCCGGTGACCGTCGTCAAGGCTGGGCCCAATGTCGTGACCCAGGTCCACACCGCTGACAGCGCTGCCGGCTACGACGCCGTGCAGATCGGCTTCGGCGACATCGACCCCCGCAAGGTGAACAAGCCCCTCGCGGGTCACTTCGCCAAGGCTGGTGTCACCCCGCGCCGCCACCTGGTCGAGCTGCGTACCTCGGACGCCTCCGAGTACACGCTGGGCCAGGAGATCACCGCCGAGCTGTTCGAGGCGGGTGTCAAGGTCGACGTGACCGGCACCTCCAAGGGCAAGGGCTTCGCCGGTGTCATGAAGCGTCACAACTTCAAGGGCCTCGGCGCCGGTCACGGCGTGCAGCGCAAGCACCGTTCGCCCGGTTCCATCGGTGGCTGCGCCACCCCGGGCCGTGTGTTCAAGGGCCTCAAGATGGCCGGCCGGATGGGTCACGAGCGTGTGACCACCCAGAACCTGACCGTGCACGCGGTTGACGCGGAGAAGGGTCTGCTCCTGATCAAGGGTGCGGTCCCGGGCCCGAACGGCGGCCTCGTCCTCGTCCGCACCGCGGCGAAGGGGCTGTGAAGGATATGAGCACCATTGACATCCTGTCGCCCTCCGGCGACAAGGCCGGCAGCCTTGAGCTGCCCGCTGAGATCTTCGACGCCAAGGTCAGCGTTCCGCTGATGCACCAGGTCGTCGTGGCGCAGCTCGCTGCGGCCCGTCAGGGCACCCACAAGGTCAAGACCCGTGGCGAGGTCCGAGGCGGCGGCCGCAAGCCGTACCGCCAGAAGGGCACCGGCCGGGCTCGCCAGGGCTCGACCCGCGCGCCGCAGTTCGCGGGCGGTGGCGTCGTGCACGGTCCCGTGCCGCGCGACTACTCGCAGCGGACCCCGAAGAAGATGATCGCCGCCGCCCTGCGCGGTGCGCTCACCGACCGGGCCCGCCACGAGCGCATCCACGTCATCACCGGCGTGACCGCGACCGAGGCGCCGTCGACCAAGGCCGCCAAGGGCCTGTTCGGCAAGATCACCGAGCGCAAGAACATCCTCCTCGTCGTCGAGCGTGCCGACGAGCTGGGTCTGAAGAGCGCCCGCAACCTGCCGCACGTTCACATCCTGGACGCGGGTCAGCTGAACACCTACGACGTGCTCGTCTCCGACGATGTGGTCTTCACCCAGGCTGCTTTCGAGCGTTTCGTGGCGGGTCCCGTCGCGTCCGCCAAGGCTGTGGCTGCTGAGGGCGAGCTCGAAGGGAGCGCCGCCTGATGGCTGCAGACATCACGAGCAAGACCTTCACGGACCCCCGTGACGTTCTGGTGAAGCCGGTCATCTCCGAGAAGAGCTACGCGCTCCTCGACGAGAACAAGTACACGTTCGTCGTGTCGCCCGGTGCCAACAAGACCCAGATCAAGCAGGCCGTCGAGGCGGTCTTCTCGGTCAAGGTCGAGTCCGTCAACACGCTCAACCGTCAGGGCAAGCGCAAGCGCTCCAAGACGGGCTTTGGCAAGCGCAAGGACACCAAGCGCGCCATCGTGACGCTGGCTGAGGGCAACCGCATCGACATCTTCGGTGGTCCGGTCTCCTAACGGAGATCGTGATCGTCGATAAGGACGAGGACGAGAGAGCCAAATGGGCATCCGCAAGTACAAGCCGACTACGCCGGGCCGTCGTGGCTCCAGCGTGGCCGACTTCGTAGAGATCACGCGGTCCACGCCGGAGAAGTCGCTGGTTCGCCCCCTGCACAGCAAGGGCGGCCGTAACAACGCCGGTCGTATCACCGCTCGCCACCAGGGTGGCGGACACAAGCGCGCCTACCGCGTGATCGACTTCCGTCGTCACGACAAGGACGGCGTGCCGGCCAAGGTCGCACACATCGAGTACGACCCCAACCGCACCGCGCGCATCGCGCTCCTGCACTACGCGGACGGCGAGAAGCGCTACATCATCGCCCCCCGCGGCATCGCGCAGGGTGACCGGGTTGAGAACGGCCCCACGGCCGACATCAAGCCGGGCAACAACCTGCCGCTGCGCAACATCCCGGTCGGTACCACCATCCACGCGGTGGAGCTGCGTCCCGGTGGCGGTGCCAAGATGGCCCGCTCCGCCGGCTCCGGCATCCAGCTGCTCGCCCGTGAGGGCCGCATGGCGCACCTGCGCATGCCCTCCGGTGAGATCCGCCTGGTCGACGTGCGCTGCCGCGCCACGATCGGCGAGGTCGGCAACGCCGAGCAGTCGAACATCAACTGGGGCAAGGCCGGCCGCATGCGCTGGAAGGGCGTTCGCCCGACCGTGCGTGGTGTCGCCATGAACCCGATCGACCACCCGCACGGTGGTGGTGAGGGTAAGACCTCTGGTGGTCGCCACCCGGTCTCGCCGTGGGGTCAGAAGGAGGGTCGCACCCGTAAGGCCAAGAAGGCTTCGGACGCCCTCATCGTGCGCCGCCGCAAGACCAACAAGAAGCGCTAGGAGCAGGTCAGATGCCGCGCAGTCTCAAGAAGGGCCCCTTCATCGACGGCCACCTCATCAAGAAGGTGGACGCGCAGAACGAGGCGGGTACTCAGAACGTCATCAAGACCTGGTCCCGTCGCTCCGTGATCAGCCCGAGCATGCTCGGTCACACGATCGCGGTGCACGATGGCCGCAAGCACGTCCCGGTGTTCGTCACCGAGTCGATGGTCGGCCACAAGCTCGGCGAGTTCGCGCCGACGCGTACGTTCCGCGGTCACGTCAAGGACGACCGCAAGTCGAAGCGTCGCTAGTCGCCGGCTGAAAGCAACGACTATGACTGACACCAGCAAGGGGACAACCATGGAAGCCAGGGCCCAGGCGCGGTACATCCGCGTCACGCCCATGAAGGCCCGCCGCGTGGTGGACCTCATCCGTGGCATGAGTGCCACGGAGGCCCAGGCGGTCCTGCGTTTCGCTCCGCAGGCCGCGACCGTGCCGGTCGGCAAGGTGCTGAACAGCGCTATCGCCAACGCCGCGCACAACTACAACCACTCCAACGTGGACGACCTCGTCATCAGCGAGGCGTACGTTGACGAGGGCCCGACCCTGAAGCGGTTCCGTCCGCGCGCCCAGGGCCGTGCCTACCGGATCCGCAAGCGGACCAGCCACATCACCGTGGTCGTCAGCAGCAAGGAAGGGACCCGGTAATGGGCCAGAAGGTTAACCCGCACGGGTTCCGCCTCGGCATCAGCACGGACTTCAAGTCCCGCTGGTACGCCGACAAGCTGTACAAGGACTACGTCAAGGAAGACGTCGCCATTCGTCGCATGATGACGAAGGGCATGGAGCGCGCCGGCATCTCCAAGGTCGAGATCGAGCGCACCCGCGACCGCGTCCGCGTCGACATCCACACCGCCCGCCCCGGCATCGTGATCGGTCGCCGTGGCACCGAGGCCGACCGCATCCGCGGCGACCTCGAGAAGCTGACCGGCAAGCAGGTCCAGCTGAACATCCTTGAGGTCAAGAACCCCGAGCTGGACGCCCAGCTCGTGGCTCAGGGCGTCGCGGAGCAGCTGTCCTCCCGCGTGTCGTTCCGCCGTGCCATGCGCAAGAGCATGCAGGGCACCATGAAGTCCGGCGCCAAGGGCATCAAGGTCCAGTGCTCCGGTCGTCTCGGCGGCGCCGAGATGAGCCGTTCGGAGTTCTACCGCGAGGGCCGTGTGCCGCTGCACACCCTGCGCGCGAACGTCGACTACGGCTTCTTCGAGGCCAAGACGACCTTCGGCCGCATCGGCGTGAAGGTCTGGATCTACAAGGGCGACGTCAAGAACATCGCCGAGGTCCGCGCTGAGAACGCTGCTGCCCGCTCGGGCAACCGTCCGGCCCGCAACGACGCCCGCCCCGCGCGTGGCGGCGAGCGCGGTGGCCGTGGCGGCGAGCGTGGTGGCGCCCGTGGCGGTCGTCGTCCCGCGAACACCGAGGCTCCGGCCGCGGCTGTGACCGAGGCGCCGGCGGCTGAGAGCACCGGAACGGAGGCCTGACCCTCATGCTGATCCCCCGTCGGGTCAAGCACCGCAAGCAGCACCACCCCAAGCGCCGTGGCGCTGCCAAGGGTGGCACCGAGCTCGCGTTCGGCGAGTACGGCATCCAGGCCGTTTCCCCGGCCTACGTGACGAACCGGCAGATCGAGTCCGCTCGTATCGCCATCACCCGTCACATCAAGCGTGGTGGCAAGGTCTGGATCAACATCTACCCGGACCGTCCCCTCACCAAGAAGCCGGCCGAGACCCGCATGGGTTCCGGTAAGGGCTCCCCGGAGTGGTGGATCGCCAACGTTCACCCGGGACGGGTCATGTTCGAGCTGTCCTACCCCAATGAGAAGGTTGCTCGTGAGGCGCTCACCCGCGCTGCTCACAAGCTCCCGATGAAGTGCCGGATTGTCCGGCGCGAGGCAGGTGAGAGCTGATGTCGGCCGGCACCAAGGCTGCTGAGCTGCGCGAGCTGGACAACGAGGGTCTCGTTGCCAAGCTCCGCGAGGCCAAGGAGGAGCTGTTCAACCTCCGCTTCCAGGCGGCGACCGGACAGCTCGACAACCACGGACGGCTCCGGCTGGTCCGTAAGGACATCGCGCGGATCTACACCCTGATGCGCGAGCGCGAGCTGGGCATCGAGACGGTGGAGAACGCCTGATGACTGAGAACACCACCAACGACACTGAGGCGCGCGGTTTCCGCAAGACCCGTGAGGGTCTCGTCGTCAGCGACAAGATGGACAAGACCGTCGTCGTCGCCGTCGAGGACCGCGTCAAGCACGCGCTGTACGGCAAGGTCATCCGCCGTACGAACAAGCTGAAGGCGCACGACGAGCAGAACGCGTGCGGCGTGGGCGACCGGGTCCTCCTCGCGGAGACCCGCCCGCTGTCCGCGACGAAGCGCTGGCGCGTCGTCGAGATCCTCGAGAAGGCCAAGTAACGAAGCCGATGAGGTACGGCCGTATGTGCAGCGGGTTCCCCAGGGAACGCCTCTGTGAGCAGCGGCCGGCCCGTCGACTCTCGTTGACGATCAGGAGAAAGCTGTGATCCAGCAGGAGTCGCGACTGCGCGTCGCCGACAACACGGGCGCGAAGGAAATCCTTTGCATCCGCGTTCTCGGTGGCTCCGGTCGCCGCTACGCCGGTATCGGGGACGTCATCGTCGCCACCGTCAAGGACGCGATCCCCGGCGGCAGCGTCAAGAAGGGTGACGTCGTCAAGTGCGTCGTCGTCCGTACCGTGAAGTCGCGCCGTCGTCCCGACGGTTCGTACATCCGGTTCGACGAGAACGCCGCCGTCGTGCTCAAGAACACCGACGGTGACCCCCGTGGCACCCGCATCTTCGGCCCGGTGGGCCGCGAGCTGCGTGACAAGAAGTTCATGAAGATCATCTCGCTTGCGCCGGAGGTGCTCTAACCCATGGCGAACAGCATGAAGATCAAGAAGGGTGACCTGGTTCAGGTCATCACCGGCAAGGACCGCGGCAAGCAGGGCAAGGTCATCCAGGCCATGCCCGCCGAGAACAAGGTCCTCGTCGAGGGTGTGAACCGGGTCAAGAAGCACACCAAGCCCGGCCAGGGCACCGCCGGTGGCATCATCACCGTCGAGGCCCCGGTGCACGTTTCCAACGTGCAGCTGGTCGTCGAGAAGGACGGCAAGAAGGTCGTCACTCGCGTTGGTTACCGCTTCGATGACGAGGGCAACAAGATCCGCGTTGCCAAGCGAACCGGTGAGGACATCTGATGTCTGAGACGACCATCGAGAACGTCGAGAAGGTGGCCCCCCGCCTCAAGGCGCGTTACAACGCCGAGATCAAGGGCCAGCTGCAGGAGGAGTTCTCGTACGAGAACGTCATGCTGATCCCCGGCCTGGTCAAGGTCGTGGTCAACATGGGTGTCGGCGAGGCCGCTCGTGACAGCAAGCTGATCGAGGGTGCCATCAAGGACCTGACCGCGATCACCGGTCAGAAGCCGGCTGTGACCAAGGCTCGTAAGTCCATCGCGCAGTTCAAGCTGCGCGAGGGCCAGCCGATCGGCACCCACGTCACCCTCCGTGGTGACCGCATGTGGGAGTTCCTGGACCGTCTGGTGTCGCTGGCCCTGCCGCGTATCCGTGACTTCCGTGGCCTCTCCCCGAAGCAGTTCGACGGCCGTGGCAACTACACCTTCGGTCTGACCGAGCAGGTCATGTTCCACGAGATCGACCAGGACAAGGTCGACCGTCAGCGCGGTATGGACATCACCGTCGTGACCACCGCCCAGACCGACGACGAGGGCCGGGCGCTCCTGCGCGCTCTGGGCTTCCCGTTCAAGGAGGCGTAACCACATGGCGAAGAAGTCCCTCATCGCGAAGGCCGAGCGCAAGCCGAAGTTCGGCGTGCGGGCCTACACCCGGTGCCAGCGCTGCGGCCGTCCGCACTCGGTGTACCGCAAGTTCGGCCTCTGCCGTGTCTGCCTCCGTGAGATGGCGCACCGCGGCGAGCTGCCGGGCGTGACCAAGAGCTCCTGGTAAGCCAGTAGCCCTCGGCGCACAACTGCGAAGCAGAGGTGCCCGGCCCCTCCCTTTTGGGTCTCTGTACGGATTCCCGTAAGGTAGTGGGGTCGGGCCCCCGCCGCGGCAGCTCCATAGCTGCTCGCGGCCCTTCTTTGGAGGGGCTCGCACCCAGTCTTACTAACGCCGCAGGTCCCCTGCGTCTGTGCCCCTGCCGCACTCCCCGGAGTGCGGCAGGGGGACCTGGCGCGGAGAAACCACGGCGAGAGAGGCCTGAGGCCATCATGACCATGACCGACCCCATCGCAGACATGCTCACGCGTCTGCGTAACGCGAACTCGGCGTACCACGACACCGTGGCGATGCCGGCTAGCAAGATCAAGTCGCACGTCGCGCAGATCCTGCAGCAGGAGGGTTACATCTCCAGCTGGAAGGTCGAGGAGCCGACCGAGGGCGAGGTCGGCAAGAAGCTGACCATCGAGCTCAAGTTCGGTCCCAACCGCGAGCGCTCGATCGCTGGTATCAAGCGCATCAGCAAGCCGGGCCTGCGGGTCTACGCAAAGTCCACCAACCTGCCGAAGGTCCTCGGCGGCCTGGGCGTGGCGATCATCTCCACGTCCTCGGGTCTCCTCACGGACAAGCAGGCCGCCAAGAAGGGCGTAGGCGGAGAAGTTCTCGCCTACGTCTGGTAATTCGGGAAACGGAGGTACAGCAATGTCGCGCATTGGACGGCTGCCCATCCCGGTTCCCGCCGGCGTGGACGTCACCATCGATGGCCAGGCGGTCTCGGTGAAGGGCCCCAAGGGCTCCCTCACCCACGTTGTCGCCGCGCCGATCGAGATCGGCAAGGACGAGAACGGCACCCTGGTCGTCACTCGCCCGAACGACGAGCGTCAGTCGAAGGCCCTCCACGGCCTTTCCCGCACGCTGGTGGCGAACATGATCACCGGCGTGACCGCGGGCTACCGCAAGTCGCTGGAGATCAGCGGTGTTGGTTACCGAGTCGCAGCGAAGGGCTCCGCGATGGAGTTCTCGCTCGGCTACAGCCACCCGATCCTGATCGAGGCCCCGGAGGGCATCTCCTTCGTGGTCGAGTCGCCCACCAAGTTCCACGTGGACGGGATCGACAAGCAGCTGGTCGGCGAGGTTTCCGCCAAGATCCGCAAGCTGCGCAAGCCCGACCCGTACAAGGCCAAGGGCGTCAAGTACGCGGGCGAGGTCATCCGCCGCAAGGTCGGAAAGAGTGGTAAGTAAGCCATGAGCGTCTCTGTCAAGATCGGCAAGGGCAACGGCTACAAGGCTGCTGCCCGCAAGCGCCGCGCGATCCGTGTTCGCAAGCGCGTCACCGGCACCGAGGTGCGTCCGCGCCTCGTCGTGACGCGTTCGAACCGGCACATGGTCGCCCAGGTCATCGACGACGCCAAGGGCCACACTCTGGCGTCGGCGTCCACCCTCGACGTGTCCATCAAGGGCGTCGAGGGCGACAAGACCGAGCTGGCCAAGAAGGTCGGAAGCCTGGTCGCCGAGCGCGCCAAGGCCGCCGGCATCGAGTCGGTCGTCTTCGACCGCGCGGGCAACCGGTACGCCGGCCGCATCGCCGCCCTGGCGGACGCGGCCCGCGAGGCCGGGCTCGACTTCTAAGCCGCTCGTCGACTCTGTCGGCGGACGTAATCGAGAGAGGTAATTCCAATGGCTGGACCCCAGCGCCGCGGTAGCGGCGCCGGCGGCGGCACCGGCGGTGGCGAGCGGCGCGACCGTAAGCGGGACGACCGGGGCAACGCCCCCGCCGTCGAGAAGACTGCTTACGTCGAGCGCGTTGTCGCGATCAACCGTGTCGCCAAGGTTGTCAAGGGTGGTCGTCGTTTCAGCTTCACCGCGCTGGTCGTGGTGGGCGACGGTGACGGCACCGTGGGTGTCGGTTACGGGAAGGCGAAGGAGGTTCCGGCCGCCATCGCCAAGGGTGTTGAGGAGGCCAAGAAGAACTTCTTCAAGGTCCCCCGTATCCAGGGCACCATCCCGCACCCGATCCAGGGTGAGAAGGCCGCCGGCGTCGTGCTCCTGAAGCCGGCGTCCCCCGGTACCGGTGTTATCGCCGGTGGCCCGGTGCGTGCCGTCCTGGAGTGCGCCGGCGTTCACGACATCCTGTCGAAGTCGCTCGGCTCGGACAACGCGATCAACATCGTGCACGCCACCGTGGCTGCTCTGAAGGGCCTCGTGCGCCCCGAGGAGATCGCCGCCCGTCGTGGCCTGCCGCTTGAGGACGTGGCTCCGGCTGCCCTGCTGCGCGCCCGCGCCGCCGGCACCGCCGCTGCTGCGACCGCCGGGGCGGGTGTCTGATGGCTCGCCTGAAGATCACCCAGACCAAGAGCTACATCGGTAGCAAGCAGAACCACCGTGACACCCTGCGTTCGCTTGGTCTCAAGCGCATGCACGACGTGGTCGTGAAGGAGGACCGTCCCGAGATCCGCGGGATGGCCCACACCGTCCGTCACCTCGTCACGGTCGAGGAGGTGGACTGATCATGTCTGACAACCCGATCAAGATCCACAACCTGCGTCCGGCCCCGGGTGCCAAGACCGAGAAGACCCGTGTCGGTCGCGGTGAGGGCTCCAAGGGCAAGACCGCCGGTCGTGGTACCAAGGGCACCAAGGCCCGCTACCAGGTTCCGCAGCGCTTCGAGGGTGGCCAGATGCCCCTCCACATGCGCCTGCCGAAGCTGAAGGGCTTCAAGAACCCCTTCAAGATCACCTTCCAGGTGGTCAACCTCGACAAGCTGGCCGAGCTCTACCCGCAGGGTGGCGAGGTCACTGTCGAGGACCTGGTCGCCAAGGGTGCGGTTCGCAAGAACTCCCTCGTCAAGGTGCTCGGCACCGGCGAGGTCTCGGTCGCGCTGCAGGTGACGGTTGACGCCGTCTCCGGCTCCGCCGCCGAGAAGATCAAGGCCGCCGGCGGCACCGTCACCGAGCTGGTCTGACCCGTTCCGTCTGAGCCCCCTCTTTTCCGAGGCGGGGCAGATGAGAAAAGCGGTCTGACGGCACGTCAGTGCCGTTGAGCCCCGTCCCTCGTTAGAGGGACGGGGCTCTTGGCGTTTCATCTGGTGATCGGGGCGGCTTTTCCGTGCAAGCACGGCCAAAACCGGGCATCTGGCCGTGCGTTCGGCAACCCCCGGGCTGCGGCGCTTCTGCCGAGTGGCCACACGCTGTTAGAGTCCCTGGAGTTCCCTTGTATCTTGACGCCCCGACCGGGCGTCGAGGAACCCGGGGGCCGACCGACATACACCACGTCCATCTGGACCGACCCTCCCGCCGACGACGTGCGGGAGGCGCAGGAGGCACCCGTGCTCAGTGCGTTCGCGCGGGCGTTCAAGACGCCCGACCTGCGCAAGAAGCTGCTGTTCACGCTGGGCATCATGGTGATCTTCCGGGTGGGCGCGCACATTCCCGTCCCGGGCGTGAACTTCAAGGCCGTCAACGAGTGCGTCAAGCAGAGCGGGAGCGGGCTCTTCGGCCTGGTCAACCTGTTCAGTGGTGGCGCACTCCTGCAGCTGACGATCTTCGCCCTCGGCATCATGCCGTACATCACCGCCAGCATCATCCTGCAGCTGCTGACCGTCGTGATTCCGCGACTCGAAGCGCTGAAGAAGGAGGGCCAGGCCGGCCAGACGAAGATCACCCAGTACACGCGTTACCTGACGATCGCGCTGGCGATCCTCCAGGGCACCGGCATCGTGGCCACCGCCTCCAACGGCGCGCTCTTCTCGAGCTGCGCGGTGGGCAACCAGGTCGTGCCCGACACCGGTGTGTTCCGGATCGCCGTCATGGTCATCACGATGACCGCCGGCACCACGGTGATCATGTGGCTGGGTGAGCTCATCACCGACCGCGGCATCGGCAACGGCATGTCGATCCTGATGTTCACCTCGATCGCCTCCGGCTTCCCGGGCAACGTGTGGACCATCAAGAAGCTCGGCAAGATCGCCGGCGGTTGGTTCGAGTTCTTCTCGGTGATCGCGGTCGGCATCGTCGTGGTGATCCTGGTGATCTTCGTCGAGCAGGCGCAGCGCCGGATCCCGGTGCAGTACGCGAAGCGCATGATCGGCCGCCGGGCCTTCGGCGGGACCTCGACCTACATCCCCCTGAAGGTCAACCAGGCCGGTGTGATCCCGGTCATCTTCGCCTCCTCGCTGCTGTACATCCCTTCGCTGGTCGCGCAGCTGACCAGTAGCAAGGCGAGCTGGGCAACCTGGATCAACAACAACTTCACCAAGGGCGACCACCCGGTCTACATGATCGCGTACTTCGTACTGATCGTGTTCTTCGCCTTCTTCTACGTCGCGATCTCCTTCAACCCCGAGGAAGTTGCCGACAATATGAAGAAGTATGGTGGCTTCATCCCGGGCATCCGGGCCGGCCGACCGACGGCCGAGTACCTGAACTACGTGCTCACCCGCATCACGTGGCCGGGTTCGCTCTACCTTGGCCTGATCGCGTTGATCCCGATGATCGGCCTGGTCGCCCTCAACGCGAGCACCACCATCCCGTTCGGCGGCACCAGCATCCTCATCATCGTCGGCGTCGGACTCGAAACTGTGAAGCAGATCGAGAGCCAGCTCCAGCAGCGTAATTACGAAGGGTTCCTCCGCTGATGCGTATCGTCCTCGTCGGACCTCCCGGGGCCGGGAAGGGTACTCAGGCGCACGTGCTCGCCAAGACCCTGTCCATTCCCCACATCTCGACCGGTGACCTCTTCCGGGCCAACATCAGCCAGGGCACCCCGCTCGGGCTGGAGGCCAAGAGCTACATGGACCAGGGCCTCCTGGTGCCGGACGAGGTGACCATCGGGATGGCGAAGGACCGGCTGCTGCAGCCGGACACCGCCCCCGGCTTCCTGCTCGACGGGTTCCCGCGGAACCTGGAGCAGGCCCAGGCGCTCGACGAGTTCCTCGCCGAGCAGGGCATCGCCCTGGACGGCGTGCTCGACCTGGAGGTCCCCGAGGACGAGGTGGTCAAGCGGATCGCCGGCCGCCGCCTCTGCCGCAACAACGGCGCGCACGTCTTCCACGTCTCCTACAACCCGCCGAAGACCGAGGGCGTCTGCGACGAGTGCGGCGGCGAGCTGTACCAGCGCTCGGACGACACCGAGGACTCGGTGCGGGTGCGGCTGGAGGAGTACCACTCGAAGACCGAGCCGATCATCGGGTACTACACCGAGCAGAAGCTGGTGACCACGATCCCGGCCCTCGGCAAGGTCGAGGAGGTCACCCAGCGCGCGGTCGACGCGCTGAAGGCCGGCAAGCAGAGCTGACCCGCCCCGGCGGGACAACGGAAGAACAGACGCCTCCGCGTGCCCCACGGCCGCGGCACCCCGGGAGCGGGGTGCCGCGGCCGTGCGGCGTCGTACCGTGGGGGAGTGGAACGGGCGCCCGGCAAGGACCGGGCGCGATTTCGGACGAAAGGCACTGGCCAGATGGTGGAGATCAAGACCCCCGAGCAGATCGCCAAGATGCGGGCTGCCGGGCTGGTCGTGGCCGAGGCGCTCAAGGCCTGCCGCGAGGCGGTCGCCCCCGGGGTGAGCACCCAGGAGCTCAACGACATCGCGGACAAGGTGATCACCGAGCACGGTGCCACCTCCAACTTCCGCGCCCACCACGGCGGACTCTGGTTCCCCGGGGTGATCTGCGCCTCGGTCAACAACGAGGTGGTGCACGGCATCCCCGGTGGACGGGTGCTCCAGGAGGGCGACCTGATCTCCATCGACTGCGGTGCGATCGTCGACGGCTGGCACGGCGACGCGGCGATCAGCGTCGGGGTCGGCGAGGTGGCGCCCGAGGTGGAGATGCTCAGCCGGGTGACCGAGGGCTCGATGTGGGCCGGCATCGCGCAGATGAAGAAGGGCAACCGGCTGGTCGACGTCTCCAAGGCGATCGAGGGCTTCATCCGCCGCCACCCGCTGCCGCCCAAGGGCAAGTGGGGCATCACCGAGGGCTATGGCGGCCACGGCATCGGCACCTCGATGCACATGGAGCCGCACGTGCTGAACTACGTCGAGCGCGGCCGGGGCAAGGGCCCGAAGCTGGTGCCCGGCACCGTGCTGGCGATCGAGCCGATGGTCTCGCTGGGCACCCCGCACACCGAGGTGCTGGAGGACGACTGGACCGTCGTCACGACCGACGGCACCTGGGCCGCGCACTGGGAGCACTCGGTGGCCGTCACCGAGCAGGGCCCGCTGGTGCTCACCGCCTTCGACGGCGGCAAGGCGCAGCTCGCCGCGCTCGGTGTGACCGCCGCTCCGGACCCGCTGGGTTAGTCCGGCGGCCTCTGGTTGGCCGGGCCGTTGACCCGAACCGGTATCCTCTGGGCCTCGACCGCCAGACGAAATCGGACAATAGGGGAAACAGTGCTGAAGGGCTTCCGCGACTTCATGATGCGCGGCAACGTCGTCGACATGGGAGTCGGCATCGTGATCGGCGCCGCGTTCACCGGCGTGGTGAACGGCTTCGTCAAGGCCTTCCTGACGCCGCTGGTCGGGCTGGTCACCGGCGCCACCGGCGACTACAGCAGCAAGGTCTTCCACGTGGGCGGGGTGACGTTCCCGTACGGCGACTTCGTCAACACCCTGATCTCGTTCCTGATGACCGCCGCGGTGCTCTACTTCTGCGTGGTGCTCCCCGTCACCAAGGCCAGCGCCCGCTACCTGCCGAAGAAGCCGAAGGCCGCCAAGCGCCCCTGCCCCGAGTGCCTGACCGAGATACCGGAGGCCGCCACCCGTTGCTCCGCGTGCACCGCGGTGGTGCAGCCGGTGGCGGTTCCGGTGGGCGGCTGAGTTTTTGCGAGAGGGTACCGGTAACGTACGATGGACCGTCGGCTCTCTCGTAGCGTGCCCAGGCACGCCCTCATCCCCCTCGGGGTGTGAGGTGAAGGCTGGTTCGCACGAGCGTTCCGCATACGGTAGCCGGACCCGAAGGGTGGTTCTCGCAGTTCATGGCTAAGAAGCAAGGCGCCATTGAGATCGAGGGCACCGTGATCGAGTCTCTTCCGAACGCGATGTTCAAGGTCGAGCTGCAGAACGGTCACAAGGTCCTCGCCCACATCAGCGGCAAGATGCGCATGCACTACATCCGCATCCTCCCGGATGACCGGGTCGTCGTGGAGCTGAGCCCCTACGACCTGACCCGCGGCCGGATCGTCTACCGGTACAAGTAGTAACTTCCCTCGCCCAGCGAGGGGCCCCCGTCAGATCTAGACCCGGAGAACCTGAAACATGAAGGTCAAGCCGAGCGTCAAGAAGATCTGCGACAAGTGCAAGGTGATCCGCCGTCACGGCCGGGTCATGGTGATCTGCGACAACCTGCGCCACAAGCAGCGCCAGGGCTGATCGTCCCGCATTTCTCGTAGTACTTCGCGCGACGCGCACAACGTCATAAGCGGGCCGCCCGATCCGTTCCCCGCTGGAACGGACTGCCACCCCCGGTTCAGAGGCCGGGGCTCGCACACCGAGAGGTGTCCGGGTAGGCGGCACGTCAGACCTCTGAGGAACACCACAGGAGCCTTGAATGGCACGCCTCTCCGGCGTTGATCTCCCCCGCGAGAAGCGGATCGAGATCGCCCTCACGTACGTCTACGGCATCGGCCGCACCCGCGCCCAGCTGACGCTGGCCGAGACCGGTGTGGACCCGTCCATCCGCGTCCGCGACATCTCCGAGGACGACCTCGTCGCCCTGCAGCGGTTCATCGACGCCAACTTCCGCGTCGAGGGTGACCTCCGCCGCGAGGTCGCCGCCGACATCCGCCGCAAGGTCGAGATCGGCTGCTACGAGGGTCTGCGTCACCGCCGTGGCCTGCCGGTCCGCGGTCAGCGCACCCACACCAACGCGCGTACCCGCAAGGGCCCGCGTCGCGCGATTGCCGGCAAGAAGAAGCCGGGCAAGAAGTAGTCCGCCCGTTAACCGGACATCCCTCCGGCCCGCGGGTTAGCGGACCGACCACCTCAGTAGGAGAACAGACTTATGCCCCCCAAGGGTCGTCAGGCTGCCGGCGCGAAGAAGATCCGCCGCAAGGAAAAGAAGAACGTCGCTCACGGGCACGCCCACATCAAGAGCACGTTCAACAACACCATCGTTTCGATCACCGACCCCGCGGGCAACGTGATCTCCTGGGCCTCTGCCGGCCACGTCGGCTTCAAGGGCTCGCGCAAGTCCACCCCGTTCGCCGCGCAGATGGCCGCCGAGGCCGCCGCGCGTCGTGCGCAGGAGCACGGCATGCGCAAGGTCGACGTCTTCGTCAAGGGTCCGGGCTCCGGCCGCGAGACCGCGATCCGCTCGCTCCAGGCCACCGGCCTGGAGGTGGGTTCGATCCAGGACGTCACCCCCACCCCGCACAACGGCTGCCGTCCGCCGAAGCGTCGCCGCGTCTGACCTGCGGCTGACCATCTGGTCGGTGTTGTAATCCTGGTACGGGGTCCCACGCAGTTCATTGGTGCTGCTTGCGGGACCCCGTACTCTTGGTGTCGTACGGCGTCAAATAGTGGGCGCCGACACAACTGGAGGATCTGAAACATGCTTATCGCTCAGCGTCCGTCGCTGACCGAAGAGGTTGTCGACGAGTACCGCTCGCGGTTCGTCATCGAGCCGCTGGAGCCGGGCTTCGGCTACACCCTCGGCAACTCGCTTCGCCGCACGCTCCTCTCCTCGATCCCGGGCGCCGCTGTCACCAGCATCCGGGTCGACGGTGTCCTGCACGAGTTCACCACCGTGCCGGGCGTCAAGGAGGACGTCACCGACCTCATCCTGAACATCAAGCAACTGGTCGTCTCCTCGGAGCACGACGAGCCGGTCGTGATGTACCTGCGCAAGCAGGGTCCGGGTGTGGTCACCGCCGCCGACATCGCGCCCCCGGCCGGTGTCGAGGTGCACAACCCCGAGCTGGTCCTGGCCACGCTGAACGGCAAGGGCAAGCTGGAGATGGAGCTGACCGTCGAGCGCGGTCGCGGCTACGTCTCCGCCGTGCAGAACAAGGCCTCCGGCCAGGAGATCGGCCGGATCCCGGTCGACTCGATCTACAGCCCCGTGCTGAAGGTCACCTACAAGGTCGAGGCCACCCGTGTCGAGCAGCGGACCGACTTCGACAAGCTGATCGTCGACGTCGAGACCAAGCCCGCCATGCGTCCGCGCGACGCCATGGCCTCGGCCGGCAAGACCCTGGTGGAGCTGTTCGGCCTCGCTCGCGAGCTGAACATCGACGCCGAGGGCATCGACATGGGCCCGTCCCCGACGGACGCCGCCCTGGCCGCCGACCTGGCGCTGCCGATCGAGGAGCTGGAGCTCACCGTCCGCTCCTACAACTGCCTCAAGCGCGAGGGCATCCACACCGTGGGTGAGCTCGTCGCCCGCTCGGAGGCCGACCTGCTCGACATCCGCAACTTCGGTGCGAAGTCGATCGACGAGGTCAAGGCGAAGCTGGCCGGCATGGGCCTGGCCCTCAAGGACAGCCCGCCCGGGTTCGACCCGACCGCCGCCGCCGACGCCTTCGGCGCCGACGACCTGGACGACGCGGGTTACGCGGAGACCGAGCAGTACTGAGCTGTACCCAGAGTTTGCGGTGGGGGCGACTCCCTGCGGGTCGCCCCCGCTTCAATGCAGTGAACTAAGCCGTCCGGGCAACTGTGCCCGGCCGCCCGTTCCGGTACCTGACACGGCCGGATTCGGAGATCCAAGGAGCAACCATGCCCCGTCCCGCGAAGGGCGCCCGCCTCGGCGGCGGCCCGCACCACGAGCCGCTGCTGCTCGCCGGCCTGTGCCGCGAGCTGTTCCAGTACGGCCGCATCACCACGACCGAGGCCAAGGCCCGTCGGATGCGCCCGCTGGCGGAGAAGCTGATCACCAAGGCCAAGGCCGGTGACATCCACAACCGTCGCATCGTCCGCAAGACGATCACCGACATCGCCGTGCTGCACACCCTCTTCACCGAGATCGCGCCGCGGTACGAGAACCGCCCGGGTGGCTACACCCGCATCACCAAGATCGGTCCCCGTCGTGGCGACAACGCCCCGATGGCCGTGATCGAGCTGGTCGAGGCGCTGACCGTGGCCCAGACCGCGGTCGGCGAGGCCGAGGCCGCCACCAAGCGCGCCGTCAAGGAGACCGAGGCTGCCGCCCCGGTCGCCGACGAGGCTCCGGCCGACGCCGCCCCGGCGGACGAGGCCGAGCAGGCCTGACGCACCGCCAGGTGACAACGGGCCCGCTTCTCCGCTTCGGCGGGGGAGCGGGCCCGTTCGCATGTCCATGAGTTCGACGAGAGGTGAGCGGTGAACGACTGCGCCGAGGAGAAGCCGCAGCGGGTGGACGGACCGGCCGCCGGGCACACCCGGATCCGGCTGGACCTGAGCTACCACGGAGCCGAGTTCTCCGGCTGGGCCCGCCAGAAGGGCGGGCGGCGCACGGTGCAGGAGGAGATCGAGAGCGCGCTGCAGGTGGTCACCCGCAGCCAGGAGCTCTACCCGCTGACCGTGGCCGGCCGCACCGACGCCGGGGTGCACGCGCGCGGCCAGGTGGCCCACGTGGACCTGCCGGACGAACTGTGGGCCGTGCACGGCGAGAAGCTGCTGCGCCGGTTGGCCGGGCGGCTGCCGGCCGACGTGCGGATCTACCGGGCGGCCGAGGCGCCGGCCGGCTTCGACGCGCGCTTCTCGGCGGTCTGGCGCCGGTACGCCTACCGGGTGGCCGACCACCCGGGCGGGGTCGACCCGCTGCTGCGCGGCCACGTGCTCTGGCACGACCGGCCGCTGGACCTGGCGAAGATGAACGCCGCGGCCGAACTCCTGCTCGGCGAGCACGACTTCGCGGCCTACTGCAAGAAGCGCGAGGGCGCCACCACCATCCGCACCCTGCTCGACCTGCGCTGGGACCGGGTGCCGATGGACCCGTACGCGGCCCAGGAGGGCTCGCTGGCGGTGGCCACGGTGCGGGCCGACGCGTTCTGCCACAACATGGTGCGGGCCCTGGTCGGCGCGATGCTGCTGGTCGGCGACGGGCACCGGCCGGTGGAGTTCCCCGGCGAGGTGCTGCGCGGCGGGGTGCGCAACAGCGCGGTCAACGTGATCCGGCCCTACGGGCTGACCCTGGAGGAGGTCGGGTACCCGGCCGACGACCAGCTGGCCGAGCGCAGCAGGCAGGCCCGCCGGATGCGCACCCTGCCCGGTCAGGCCGGGTAATCCGTTTGGGCCGGGTGCCGGGCCCGTAGGACAATCTCCACCCATGGGACACGTCGAGATTTCACACCTGGAGTACTACCTGCCGGACGGTCGGGTGTTGTTCGACGACGCGTCCTTCCGGGTCGGCGAGGGCGCCAAGGCCGCCCTGGTCGGCGCGAACGGGGCCGGCAAGACCACCCTGCTGCGGATGATCGCCGGGGACGTGCAGCCGCACGGCGGCACCGTGACGGTCAGCGGCGGCCTCGGCGTGATGCGCCAGTTCGTCGGCACCACCGGGCGGGAGGACCAGCGCGAGACGCCGGGCGCGCTGGCCCCGGACGCCTCGGTGCGTGACCTGCTGGTCTCGGTCGCCCCGGCCCGGATCGCCACCGCCGCCCGCGCGGTGGACGCCGCCGAGCTGGCGATGCTGGCCCAGGACGACGAGAAGTCGCAGATGGCCTACGCCCAGGCGCTCTCCGACTGGGCCGACGCGGGCGGCTACGACTACGAGACCGACTGGGACGTGTGCACCACCTCGGCCCTCGGGATGCCCTTCGACCGGGCCCAGTTCCGCGGCCTGAACACGCTCTCCGGCGGTGAGCAGAAGCGCCTGGTGCTGGAGACGCTGCTGCGCGGCCCGGACGAGGTGCTGCTGCTCGACGAGCCGGACAACTACCTGGACGTGCCCGGGAAGCGCTGGCTGGAGGAGGCGGTCAAGGCCAGCGCCAAGACCGTGCTCTTCATCTCGCACGACCGCGAGCTGCTCTCCCGGACCGCCGACAAGATCATCAGCGTCGAGTCCGGCTTCGGGGGCGGCGGCAGCTCGGTCTGGGTGCACGGCGGCGGCTTCGACTCCTTCCACGAGGCCCGCAAGGAGCGGTTCGCCCGGTTCGAGGAGCTCGGCCGGCGCTGGGACGAGGAGCACGCCAAGCTGAAGAAGCTGGTCGTGACGCTCCGTCAGGCCGCGGCGGTCAGCCACGCGCTGGCCACCCGGTACGCCGCCGCGCAGACCCGGCTGAAGAAGTTCGAGGAGGCCGGCCGCCCGGAGGAGCCGCCCCGCGAGCAGAACATCACCATGCGGCTCAAGGGCGGCCGCACCGGCGTGCGCGCGCTGACCATCGAGCAGCTGGAGCTGACCGGCTTGATGAAGCCCTTCGACCTGGAGGTCTACTACGGCCAGCGGGTCGCGGTGCTGGGCTCCAACGGGTCGGGCAAGTCGCACTTCCTGCGGCTGCTGGCCGGTGACCAGACGGTCGGGCACACCGGCGGCTTCAAGCTCGGCGCCCGGGTGGTGCCGGGCCACTTCCGGCAGACCCACGCCCACCCGGAGCTCTTCGGCCGCACCGTGCGCTCGATCGTCGAGGAGGAGCACGCGCTCAGCCGCGGCGCCGCGATGGGCGCGCTGCGCCGCTACGAGCTGGACAAGCAGGAGGAGCAGAAGTTCGAGTCGCTCTCCGGCGGCCAGCAGGCCCGGCTGATGATCCTCAAGCTGGAGCTCTCCGGGGTGACGGCGCTGCTGCTCGACGAGCCCACCGACAACCTCGACCTGGAGAGCGCCGAGGCGCTGCAGGAGGGGCTGGAGGCGTTCGACGGCACGGTGCTCTGCGTGACCCACGACCGCTGGTTCGCCCGGACCTTCGACCGCTTCCTGGTCTTCGGCAGTGACGGCCGGGTCTACGAGTCCCCGGAGCCGGTCTGGGACGAGCGCCGGGTGGAGCGCGAGCGCTGAGTTTTGGAGTTGGCCTGGCGGACGGGTATCGTTGGCCCTTGTTGTGCGTATTGGCTCGCTCCATCTCACGTGAGAGGTCGGTACGCCGGAGACATCCGGTCGATGACCAGCGGCTTCCCCTTGATTGCGTCCAAGCGGGGCCTGGCTGATCCACTCGTTCAGGTGCTCCTGTCAGGACTCACTCACTGAAAAGCAGAGGCTACGACCGTGCGTACGTACAGCCCCAAGCCCGGCGACGTCCAGCGTCAGTGGCACGTCATCGACGCGACCGACGTCGTGCTCGGCCGCCTGGCCTCCCAGGCCGCGAACCTCCTCCGGGGCAAGCACAAGCCCACCTACGCGCCGCACATGGACATGGGTGACTTCGTCATCATCATCAACGCGGACAAGGTGCACCTCTCGGGCAACAAGCGGACCCAGAAGCTCGCCTACCGCCACTCCGGTTTCCCGGGCGGTCTGCGTTCCGTTCGCTACGACGACCTGCTGGCGAACAACCCGGAGAAGGCCGTCGAGAAGGCCATCAAGGGCATGATCCCGAAGAACAGCCTGGGCCGTCAGATGTTCTCGAAGCTCAAGGTGTACTCGGGCGACCAGCACCCGCACGCTGCCCAGCAGCCGGTGCCGTTCGAGATCACCCAGGTCGCGCAGTAATCCCGGCCACAAGCCCTTAACTAAGAAAAGCTGAGGAACATCGTGGCCGAGAACGCTGCCATCGAGACCACCCTGGACGTCGACTTCGACGAGGAGCTCACCGAGTACACCTCCGAGGGCGACGAGACCTCCTACTCCACCGAGTCGCTCGCCGGCCGCTTCGGCGAGGCCCTGCCGGGCGCCGGCCTGGGCCGCCGCAAGGAGGCGATCGCCCGCGTGCGCATCGTCCCCGGCACCGGCCAGTGGAAGATCAACGGTCGCACCCTGGAGAACTACTTCCCCAACAAGGTGCACCAGCAGACCGTCAACGAGCCCTTCAAGCTCCTTGAGCTGGACGGCCGTTACGACGTCGTCGCCCGCATCGCGGGTGGCGGTGTCTCCGGTCAGGCCTACGCGCTGCGCCTCGGCGTGGCCCGTGCGCTGAACGAGGCCGACGTGGACAACAACCGCGGCGCCCTCAAGAAGGCCGGCTTCCTGACCCGTGACGACCGCGCCGTCGAGCGCAAGAAGGCCGGTCTCAAGAAGGCCCGTAAGGCCCCGCAGTACAGCAAGCGCTAATCCACGCCCCGGGGTGCGTACCGCCCTTGGTGCGCACCCCGCAGGTGGGATCCACGCCCCGGAGCACTTCACGTGCTTCGGGGCGTTGTGCTCCCTGGCACGGTCAGGCGGCCAGGGACGACTCCTCCGCCGGTCGGTCTCACCCCCCCCCCCCCGACCGGTGGGCCTCCAGCGAAGGACGGGACTGTGGCACGACTCTTCGGCACCGACGGCGTACGCGGTGTGGCCAACGAGGGCCTCACCGCCGAACTGGCGCTCGGCCTCTCGATGGCCGCCGCTCATGTACTGGGCGAGGCGGGCGGCCTCGGTGGCCGGCGTCCGGTCGCCGTGGTCGGGCGTGACCCGCGGGCCAGCGGCGAGTTCCTCGAAGCCGCGGTGATCGCCGGGCTGGCCGGCTCGGGCGTGGACGTGCTGCGGGTCGGGGTGCTGCCCACCCCGGCCGTCGCCTACCTCACCGGGGCGCTCGGGGCCGACTTCGGCGTGATGCTCTCGGCCAGCCACAACGCGATGCCGGACAACGGGATCAAGTTCCTGGCCCGCGGCGGCCACAAGCTGGACGATTCGATCGAGGACGCGATCGAGGCCGACTACCGGGGCCACCTGGACGGCACGCTGGACCGTCCGCGGCCTACCGGCGCCGGGGTCGGCCGAGTGCACGAGTACACCGAGGGCTTCGACAAGTACGTCGCCCACCTGGTCGCGGTGCTGCCGAACCGGCTGGACGGCGTGCGGGTGGTCATCGACGGCGCGCACGGCGCGGCCGCCCGGGTCGCCCCCGAGGCCTTCGCCCGGGCCGGTGCCGAGGTGGTCTACACGCTGGGCGCCGAGCCGACCGGCCTGAACATCAACGACGGCGTCGGCTCCACCCACCTGGACGGCCTGCGCCGGGCGATGCGCGAGCACCGGGCGGACCTGGGCATCGCGCTGGACGGCGACGCCGACCGCTGCCTGGCCGCCGACGCCGAGGGCGACGAGGTGGACGGCGACCAGATCATCGCGATCCTGGCGGTGGCCATGCGCGAGGCCGGCACGCTGCGCGGGAACACCGCGGTCGGCACCGTGATGGCCAACCTGGGCTTCAAGCTGGCCATGGAGCGCGAGGGCATCGCCCTGGTCGAGACGGCGGTGGGGGACCGCTACGTGCTGGAGGCGATGAAGGAGCACGGCTACGCGCTGGGCGGCGAGCAGTCCGGCCACGTGATCCTGCTGGACCACGCGACCACCGGCGACGGCACGCTGACCGGCCTGATGCTGGGGGCCAGGCTGGCCGCCACCCGCAAGCCGCTGGCCGAGCTGGCCCAGGTGATGACCCGGCTGCCGCAGGTGCTGATCAACGTCAAGGACGTGGACAAGAGCCGGGTCGCCGACTGCGGCGAGCTGACCCTGGCGGTCAAGGCGGCCACCGAGGAGCTGGGCGCCACCGGCCGGGTGCTGCTGCGGCCCTCCGGCACCGAGCCGCTGGTCCGGGTGATGGTGGAGGCCGCGGACCAGGAGCAGGCCAAGGCGGTGGCCGAGCGGCTGGCCTCGGTGGTCCGGTCGCAGCTGGCGGTCTGACGGGCCGTCGGGGCCGCCCGGTGGGCAGGCGGCCCCGACCGGTCAGAGCTTGCGGAGCCGGGCGCGGCGGACCTTGTGGTCGGCGCCCTTCTGCAGCACGAGGGTGGCCCGGCCGCGGGTGGGCAGCACGTTCTCCAGCAGGTTGGGCTTGTTGATGGTGCGCCAGACCTGGCGGCCGTACTCCATCGCCTCCTCCTCCGGCACCTCGGTGAACCGGCGGAAGTAGGAGCTGGGGTCCAGGAAGGCGGTGTCCCGGAGCTTCTTGAACCGGGACAGGTACCAGTTCTCGATGTCGTCGGTGCGCGCGTCGACGTAGATCGAGAAGTCGAAGTAGTCGGCCACCGCGAGCCGGGTGCGGCCGTCGTTGCCGGGCAGGGCGGGCTGCAGCACGTTCAGGCCCTCGACGATCAGGATGTCCGGCCGCTGCACGGTGAGCCGCTGGTCCGGGACGATGTCGTAGACCAGGTGCGAGTAGACCGGGGCGGAGACCTCCTGCTTGCCGGCCTTCACGTCCGCGACGAAGCGCATCAGGGCCCGCCGGTCGTAGGACTCCGGGAAGCCCTTGCGGGCCATCAGGCCGCGCCGGCGCAACTCCTCGTTGGGCAGCAGGAAGCCGTCGGTGGTGACCAGCTCGACCCGCGGGTGCTCGGGCCAGCGGGCCAGCAGGGCCTGCAGCAGACGGGCGGTGGTGGACTTGCCCACCGCCACCGAGCCGGCCACGCCGATGATGAACGGGGTCCGGGTGCGCTCGGTGTCCGGGGTGTCCAGGAAGGTCCCCAGGGCACCGCGCAGCTCGTGGGTGGCGTGGATGTAGAGGTTCAGCAGCCGCGAGAGCGGCAGGTAGACGTCGCGCACCTCGTCCAGGTCGAGTGCTGTGCCCAGGCCCCTCAGCCGTTCCACCTCGTCGGCGGTCAACGGCAGCGGGGTGCGGTCGCGCAGGGCGCTCCACTCGGCCCGGGAGAGGTCGACGTACGGGGACGGCGACGGGGCGGGCGCCGAGGAGGCGCCCCGGGTACAGAGTTCGGTCAGCACATGGTCAATTGTGGCCCGCCGAGCCAGCGCCCCGCCCTGTGGCGTCGGTCACCAACTGTGGTAGACCGGACAGGTTGCGTAAAAGGAACCGCCCTTATGCTGACGCATATGTGCGGAATTGTTGGATATGTGGGCTCGCAGAGCGCACTGGACGTTGTCATCGCCGGTCTGCAGCGGTTGGAGTACCGAGGGTACGACTCGGCAGGCGTGGCCATTCAGACGGCAGACTCCCGAGGGCAGTGGAGTCTGGCCACCGACAAGCGGGCCGGAAAGCTCGTCAACCTTGAGAAGTCGCTCGCCGAGGTCCCTCTCCCCGGCGGCACCACCGGCATCGGACACACCCGTTGGGCCACCCACGGCGGGCCGACCGACGCCAATGCCCACCCCCACCTGGATGACCACCGCAAGGTGGCGGTGGTGCACAACGGCATCATCGAGAACTTCGCCCAGCTGCGGGCCGAACTGGCCGACCGCGGCCACTCGCTGCGCTCCGAGACCGACACCGAGGTGGTCGCGCACCTGCTCGGCGAGGCCTTCCAGGGCGACCTGGCGGAGGCCATGCGGGTCGTCTGCCGGCAGCTGGACGGTGCCTTCACGCTGGTCGCCGTGCACGCCGATCAGCCCGGCACGGTGGTCGGCGCCCGGCGCAACTCCCCGCTGGTGGTGGGCGTGGGCGAGGGCGAGAACTTCCTCGCCTCGGACGTGGCCGCGTTCATCGCGCACACCCGGGAGGCGATCGAGCTCGGCCAGGACCAGGTGGTGGAGCTGACCGCGGACGGGGTCACGGTGACCGACTTCGCCGGCGCGCCGGCCGAGGTGCGGGCCTACCACGTGGACTGGGACGCGTCGGCGGCCGAGAAGGCCGGCTACGACTACTTCATGCTCAAGGAGATCGCCGAGCAGCCGAAGGCGGTGGCCGACACCCTGCTGGGCCGGATCGGCACCGACGGCCGGCTCACCCTCGACGAGCTGCGGATCCCGGACGCGGTGCTGCGCGAGGTGGACAAGGTCGTCATCGTCGCCTGCGGCACCGCCTTCCACGCCGGGATGATCGCCAAGTACGCGATCGAGCACTGGACCCGGATCCCCTGCGAGGTCGAGGTGGCCTCGGAGTTCCGCTACCGGGACCCGATCCTGGACGCCCGCACCCTGGTGATCGCGATCTCCCAGTCCGGCGAGACCATGGACACCCTGATGGCGCTGCGGCACGCCCGCGAGCAGGGCGCCCGGGTGCTGGCGATCTGCAACACCAACGGCTCGACCATCCCGCGCGAGTCCGACGCGGTGCTCTACACCCACGCCGGGCCCGAGGTGGCGGTCGCCTCCACCAAGGCCTTCCTGACCCAGCTGGTCGCCTGCTACCTGGTGGCGCTCTACCTGGGCCAGGTGCGCGGCACCAAGTGGGGCGACGAGATCTACGCCGTCATCAAGGAGCTGTCCGAGGCGCCGAAGCAGGTCGAGCAGGTGCTGCGGACCATGGAGCCGGTGCGCGAGCTGGCCCGCTCGCTGGCCGACGCCCGCTCGGTGCTCTTCCTCGGCCGGCACGTCGGGTTCCCGGTGGCGCTGGAGGGCGCGCTCAAGCTCAAGGAGCTCGCCTACATGCACGCCGAGGGCTTCGCGGCGGGCGAGCTGAAGCACGGTCCGATCGCGCTGATCGAGGAGGGGCTGCCGGTGGTCGTGGTGGTGCCCTCGCCGCGCGGGCGGTCGCTGCTGCACGACAAGATCGTCTCCAACATCCAGGAGATCCGGGCCCGCGGTGCGCGGACCATCGTGATCGCGGAGGAGGGCGACGAGGCGGTGGTGCCGTACGCCGACCACCTGATCCGGATCCCGGCCACCCCGACCCTGCTGCAGCCGCTGGTGGCCACCGTGCCGCTGCAGGTGTTCGCCTGCGAGCTGGCCACCGCCAAGGGGCACGAGGTGGACCAGCCGCGGAACCTGGCGAAGTCGGTGACGGTGGAGTGAGCGAAGCGAGCGGAGCCGGAGCCGACCGATGAGCGCCGTGGTGACGGTGGAGTAGGCCGCCGGATGTGACGGGGTAGCGTGACGGGGTGATCATCGCCGTGGGCATCGACGTCGCCGGGATCGACCGGTTCGCCGCCGCGCTGGCGCGCACCCCGTCGCTGCGGGACAAGCTCTTCACCCCCGCCGAGCGGGTGCTGCCCTCCGGGGAGCCCCGCTCGGCCGCCTCACTGGCCGCCCGGTTCGCGGCCAAGGAGGCGGTGGCCAAGGCGCTCGGCGCACCGGCCGGGCTGTCCTGGCAGGACGCCGAGGTCCGGACCGAGCCGTCGGGCCGGCCGACGCTGCACGTCAGCGGCACGGTGGCGGCCCGGGCCGCCGAACTCGGCGTGCGCAGCTGGCACCTGTCGCTCAGCCACGACGCCGGCATCGCCACTGCGATGGTGGTCGCGGAGGGGTAGCGTCACCCCATGCGCCACGCTCACACCGTCGAACAGGTCCGGGCCGCCGAGGCCGAGCTGGCCGGCCAGCCGCTGATGGACCGGGCGGTGGCCGGCCTCGCCGCCACCTGCGCCCGGCTGCTGCGGGAGCGGCGCGGCCGGGTCTACGGCAGCCGGGTGCTGGTGCTGGCCGGCAGTGGCGACAACGGTGGTGACGCCCTGTTCGCCGGCGCCGCGCTGGCCCGCCGGGGTGCGGCGGTCTCGGCGGTGCTGCTCTCGCCCGAGAAGGCGCACCGGGCGGCGCTGGCCGCACTGCGGGCGACGGGGGGTCAGGTGACCACGGATCAGAACGTCGGCCTGGCGGACTTCGCGCGGGCGGACCTGATCCTGGACGGCATCGTCGGGATCGGCGGCCGGAGCGGGCTGCGCCCCGCGGCCGCGCCCTACGCCACCGCTCCGCGCACCGGCCTGCTGGTCGCCGTCGACCTGCCCAGCGGGGTGGACGCGGACACCGGCGAGGTGGCCGGCGCGGCCCTGCGGGCCGACCTCACCGTCACCTTCGGCACCCACAAGCCCGGCCTGCTGATCGACCCGGGCGCCGGCCACGCCGGACCGGTCCAGCTGGTGCCGATCGGACTGCGCCCGCCCGCGGCACCCGTGCAGGCGCTGCAGCACGCCGACCTGGCCGCGCTGCTGCCCCGGCCCGGCGCGGAGAGCGACAAGTACCGGCGCGGCGTGCTCGGGGTGCGGGCCGGCTCCGAGCGCTACCCCGGCGCGGCCCAGCTGGTGGTGGCCGGCGCGCTGCACGGCGGCGCGGGGGCCGTGCGCTACCTCGGCCGGCCGGGCGCCGAGGTGGTCCGCCGCCACCCCGAGGTGCTGCTCGGCGACGGCCGGGTGCAGGCCTGGGTGGTCGGCCCCGGCTCGGGCGAGGCCACCGTCGAGGCACTGGACGCCACCTTGGCCGCCGAGGTCCCGGTGCTGGTGGACGCCGACGGCCTGACCGAACTGGCCCGCCGCGGCCCCGGCGCGCTGGCCGGCCGCACCGCGCCCACCCTGCTCACCCCGCACACCGGCGAGGCCGCCCGGCTGCTCGGTGGCGCGGCGACCGCCGAGCGGTGCGCCGCGGCCCGGCTGCGCACGGCCCGGGAACTGGCCGACCGGTACGGCGCCACGGTGCTGCTCAAGGGCTCCACCACCGTCGTCGCCCGACCGGACGGCACCGCCCGGGTGAACCCGACCGGCACCTCCTGGCTGGCCACCGCGGGCAGCGGCGACGTGCTGGCCGGCCTGGCCGGGGCGCTGCTGGCGGCCGGCCTGGACCCGTTCGACGCCGCCTCGGCCGCCGCCTACCTGCACGGCCTGGCGGGCCGGCTGGCCGCCGCCGGCGGGAACCGGCTGCCGTTCGGCAGCGTCCACAGCACCGTGGGTGACCGGGGTGAAGCACCCGTCACGGCTCGGCAGGTGGCCGCGGCACTCCCCGCTGCCTGGCGGAACGCGACCGCACCACAGGGGGGCAGCCAGCAGGACGCCGCAGGTCTGGGAGACTGAGAGTGATGACAACCGCGAACACCACCGGGACCACCATGCTCGCCGACGGAGTGCGCGCCGAGGCGGCGATAGACCTGTCGGCGCTGAACGGCAACCTGACCGCCCTGCGCGAACGGGTGCAGCACGCCGACCTGATGGCGGTGGTCAAGGCCGACGGCTACGGACACGGCGCACTGCCCTGCGCCCTGGAGGCGCTGGCCGCCGGCGTCCGCTGGATCGGCACCGCCACCCCCGAGGAGGCGCTGGCGCTGCGCGCCGCCGGGATCGGCCCCGACCGGGCCCGGATCCTGTGCTGGCTGTGGACGCCCGGCGGCCCGTTCGCCGCGGCCCTGCGCAGCCAGCTGGACATCTCGGTCAGCGGCCAGTGGGCGCTGGACGAGCTGCTCGCCGCCGTCCGGGAGACCGGCATACCCGCCCGGGTGCACCTGAAGGCCGACACCGGCCTCGGCCGCAACGGCGCCCAGCCGCACGACTGGCCCGACCTGGTGGACGCCGCGCTGCGCGCCCAGGCCGCCGGCCAGCTCGACGTGGTCGGCATCTGGTCGCACTTCGCCGCCGCCGACGAGCCCGGCCACCCCTCGATCCAGGCCCAGCTGGACGCCTTCGACACCGCGCTGGCCTACGCCGAGCGGGCCGGGGTGCGGCCCGAGGTGCGCCACATCGCCAACTCGCCGGCCACCCTGACGCTGCCGCACGCGCACTACGACCTGGTCCGCACCGGGCTGGCGATGTACGGCGTCTCGCCGATCCCGGAGCTCGGCGCGCCCGCCGACTTCGGCCTGCGCCCGGTGATGTCGCTGTCCGCGCGGCTGGCGCTGGTCAAGCAGGTGCCGGGCGGACACGGCGTCAGCTACGGCCACCGCTACCACACCCCGGGCGAGACCACCCTGGGCCTGGTGCCGGTGGGCTACGCCGACGGCATCCCGCGGCACGGCAGCAGCGCCGGGCCGGTGCAGATCGCCGGCAAGTGGTACACCGTGGCCGGCCGGGTCGCGATGGACCAGTTCGTGGTGGACCTGGGCGGCGACACCCCCGGGATCGGCGAGGAGGTGCTGCTCTTCGGCAACGGCGAGCGGGGCGAGCCGACCGCCGAGGACTGGGCCATGGCCTGCGGGACCATCGCCTACGAGATCGTCACCCGGATCGGCGCCCGGGTGCCGCGCCGCTACCACGGCGCCAGCCAGGGGTGAGCCGGCCATGACCGAGAGCGGCGGTGCCCCCTCCCCGGCCCTCGGACGGGCCGGACTGATCGGCCTCGGTGTGCTGGCCGCGGGCGCCGCCGCCGGGGTGGCCGTCGAGCGGCTCACCCTGGGCCGGGCGCGCCGCCGGGCCCGTGAGGAACTGGACGCCGTGGCGCCGTTCGGCTCGCTGCGCGGGCGGCCCCGGCGGGTGCCGGGGGAGGACGGCACCGAGCTGTACGTCGAGGTGGACGAGCCCGCGAGCCCGCTGCCCGGCGCCCCCACCGTGGTCTTCTGCCACGGCTACTGCCTCAACCAGGACAGCTTCCACTTCCAGCGCGCGGCGCTGCGCGGCGGGCTGCGGCTGGTCTGGTGGGACCAGCGCAGCCACGGGCGCTCCGAGCGCTCCCGCTCCTACCTGGCCGGCCGCCCCGCCAGCATCGACCAGCTCGGCGGCGACCTGTCCGCGGTGCTGGACGCGGTGGTGCCCGAGGGACCGGTGGTGCTGGTCGGCCACTCGATGGGCGGGATGACCGTGATGGCCCTCGCCGACCAGCGCCCGGAGCTGTTCGGCCCGCCGGAGCGCGGCGGGCGGGTGGCCGGGGTGGCGCTGATCGGCACCTCGGCGGGCGACTGGAACTCCGTGGACCTTGGACTCAGCTCCACCGGCACCAAGGTCTGGCGCCGGGTCGGCCCCGGGGTGGTGAAGCTGCTGGGCAGTCAGGTCGGGCTGGTGGAGGCCACCCGCCGGGTCGGCGCCGACGTCACCGCGGTCTTCTACCGGCGGTTCTCGTTCGGCGACGCCGGCCGGGAGGTGGACCCCGGGGTGGTGCGGTTCGCCGAGCAGCTGCTGGACGGCACGCCGATCGACGTGGTCGCCGAGTTCTACCCGGTCTTCGCCGCGCACGAGAAGGCCTCGGCGCTGGCCGCGCTGCGCGACCTGCCGGTGCTGGTGCTGGCCGGCACCGAGGACCTGCTCACCCCCGCCTCGCACAGCGAGTCGATCGCCCGGGCGCTGCCGCAGGCCGAGCTGGAGCTGCTGCCGCGGACCGGGCACCTGGTGCAGCTGGAGCGCCCGGACGAGGTGGACCGGGCGCTGGCCCGGCTGCTGGTGCGCACCGGGCTCCCGCTGCCGGACGGGGTGCGGGAGCTGGCGCGGCCGTAGCCCGGGGCCGGGGCCCCGGGCCGGCTGCGGGTGCGTCAGGCGTGGTTGCCCTTGCGGCGGCGGCGCAGCGCCACCAGGGTGCCCGCGCCGAGCGCGATGGCGGCCGCGCCGCTCACCGCCAGCGGCATGCTGTCGCTGCCGCCGCCGGTGTAGGCCAGGCCGGTGCCGGCCGAGTGGGAGGCGCCGGTGCCGTGCACCGACTTGTCGGCGGCCTTGGCGGCGGCCACGGCGGCCGGGGCCGGCACCGGGAGGGCGGCCTGCTGGGCGGCGGCCGCGCTGGCCACCGGGGCGGGGACCGGGGGGTTGGCGGCGGTGCTGCTCGTGCTGCTCGTGCTGCTCGTGCTGCTCGGCGAGTCGCCGGCAGCGGCCGAGCTGCTGGAGGAGGCCGGGGCGGTAGTGGGCGCGGCGGCCTGGATGCCCAGGAAGCCGGTGTTGTCGGGCTGGAGCCGGCCGATCGGGTTGTCGTGGTCGTCCAGCGTGAAGCCCGGGGCCAGCACGTCGACGAACGCCACACCCGGCACCGGGACGTCGGCCGTCACCGAGATCCGCACGGTGAGGTCGATGTAGGAATCGGGGTCCATGAACAGCAGGTCCTCGGGCGAGGCGCCGAACAGGTAGGACGCGGCGGTGTTGCCGGAGCCCCGCAGCGCGGTGACGGTGTGCCACGACCCGTCGGCCCACTGGACCTCGACCTTCTGCTGGGCCAGGTTCAGCGTGCTGCCGGCGATCGGGCCGAGCACCATGCCCGGGGCCAGCGCCACGTTGTGCGGGCCGGGGTTGCTGATCCGCACCGTGAACGCGACCGGCTGGCCGCCGGGGACCAGCGGGCCGCCGGTGATGCCGCGCGAGTTGGTGGAGGCGTCCACGCCGGGCAGGTTGACGGTCGGCCACTCGGACGCGGGGGCCGTCGGCAGCTGGCCGGGCGCGGTGCTCGGGTTCGCCGGGGTGCTGTTGCTCGGGGAGTTGCTGGGCGCCGGCTGGGTCGGCCGCGAGCTGCTGCTCGACGAGGCCGAGGACGACGCCGAGGACGACGCCGAGGACGAGGCGGACTCCGACGGGTGGCCGCTGGGCGCGGCGCTGGCCAGGGTCGGCGCGGCGGTCGGCGCCGGCGTGTCGGCCAGTGCGGCCGGGGCGGCGAGCGCGGCCAGCGCCACGGAGCCGCTCAGGACGGCCGCAGCCGCAAGACGGATGTTCATAAAATCCCCCAAAGCTGACTGATCGTTCGATGAGAAGTTCACAAGATCTCCCGGGGACCATAGCGTCCGCCGGACGGCCGCCGGCAGCCGGGCTCCAGCAGCCGGACTCCGGAAGCCGCACCGGCCACCCCGGGCGGACGGCCGTGCGCGGGCGTCCACCGATGTGGCACGGTTGGCGGACAGGTCCCGGACCCGAGCAGACGAGAGGCACCATGGGCGCGCACGCCACCATCACCGTCCCTTCGCCGGAGCGCATGACCGCCCTCGGGCGGCAGCTGGCCGCACTGCTGCGCCCCGGCGACCTGGTGCTGCTCTCCGGCGAGCTGGGCGCCGGCAAGACCACGCTCACCCGGGGACTGGGCGAGGGACTGGGCGTGCGCGGCGCCGTCACCTCCCCGACCTTCGTGATCGCCCGGGTGCACCCCTCGCTGGTCGGCGGCCCGGCCTTGGTGCACGTGGACGCCTACCGGCTCGGCGGCGGCCTCGACGAGATGGAGGACCTCGACCTGGACGTCTCGCTGCCCGAGTCGGTGGTCGTGGTCGAGTGGGGCGAGGGCAAGGTCGAGGACCTCGCCGAGAGCCGCCTGGAGGTGCGGATCGAGCGCGCGCTGGGCGGCGACGGCCGGCTGGACGCGGACGATCCGGACGCCGATCCGCGCCGGGTGGTGGTCACCGGCCTCGGCGCCCGCTGGGCCGGGGACGCCGGGCTGGCCGCCCTGGCCGCCTGACGGCGCTTCGGGCGGGCCGTTTCGGGTGGACAGGACCCCGATGGCCTGCCGGAAGGTGTTGCGGCCCGGGCGGCGGCCGTGATGGGATGGTCTTTGAAGTTAGGTGACCCTAACTAGGGAGTCGCGATGACCGCCAGCACCCCCGCCGCCGAGCCGACCGGGTCCGTGCCGCAGGCCGAGCCGACGATGCGTCGACTGCTCGCCTCCTGCGCCGCGGCCGCCGCCGTCTGCACCCCGCCGGCCGGCGACGAGCAGCCGACGGACCGTCAGCGGACGGAGGATCAGGAGACCACCAGCACCCGGGTGCCGACCGGGGCGAAGTCCCAGAGCGTCTGACCGTCCTGCCGGGTGGAGCGGATGCCGCCGGTCTTGGCCTTCGGGTCGGCGGCCGGGGTGCTGCCGTCCACCGCCGCGCTGAAACCGAAGACGGTGCCACCCTGCTGGGTGAACCGCACCACGTGCTCGACCGGCCGCCCGTCGGTGCCGTTGGCCGCCGCCGCGCGCGAGTAGACCGTGTAGCTGCCCTGGGCCGGGTTGGCCGAGCCGGGCTCCACCGTGAAGGCGGCCACCACCTGCGGGTCCTTCTTCGGGTCGACCAGCCAGACCTGCTTGGCGGAGATCGAGTAGACCACCCGCCGGGTGCTGCCGACCGCCGCCGCGGAGGGCAGCGGCTCCAGGCTAGGGCCCGGCGCCGCGCTGGCCTGGGCGGACGGCGTGGCGGAGCTCGCGCTCGGACCGGGCTGCGCGGCGACGGCCGTCGCGGCGGTGCCCTCGGCCTGCACGGCGAGCACGGTGACCACCGCGAGCGCGGCCAGGGTCAGGCCCGCGACGACCACCCCAGGACCAGTCTTCGCCACCGTGCGCTCCCGTCTGCTGAAGGACCGTTGCCGGAACCGTCCCTATCGTGCCAGGTTCCCGGAGCCGTTCCCGGCTGCCGCGAACGTGTGTTCCGTGCTGGGACGAATGGTCGGCATCGGGAAGCCGCGGCCGACCCTCTAACCTTGGAGCCGTGCTGCTGCTCGCCTTCGACACCGCTACCCCCGCCGTCACCGCCGCCGTCCACGACGGCGCCGCCGTGCTCGCCGAGACCTACACGGTCGACGCGCGCCGGCACGGCGAACTGCTGCTGCCCGCGATCGGGCAGGTACTGGCCGATGCGGGGGTGGACAAGCGGGAGCTGACGGCGATCGCGGTCGGGGTCGGCCCCGGCCCGTACACCGGGCTGCGGGTCGGCCTGGTCACCGCCGCCGCGCTGGGCCACGCGCTCGGCCTGCCGGTGCACGGCGTGTGCAGCCTGGACGCGATCGCCCACCAGGCCCGCACCGGCGGCCTGACCGGCCCGTTCACCGCGGCCACCGACGCGCGCCGCAAGGAGGTCTACTGGGCCGACTACGACGCGGACGGCCGGCGCACCGCCGGCCCCGCCGTGGACCGGCCCGGCGACCTGGAGGTCCGCACGGCCTCGGTCGGCGCCGGGGCACTGCTCTACCCCGACACCTTCCCCGGCGCGGGCGGCCCCGAGCACCTCTCGGCCGGCGCGCTCGCCGACTTCGCGGTCGCCGAGCTGGCGGCCGGGCGCGAGCTGCTGCCGAACGCGCCGCTCTACCTGCGCCGGCCGGACGCTCAGGTGCCGGCGGGCTACAAGGCCGTGCTGCCGGCGTGAGCGAGCTCACCGAGGGGCGGGGCAGCGGGCCCGGTACGCGCGGCGCGCGGCTCGCGCTGCGGCCGATGCGCTGGTGGGACATCGAACCGGTGATGGAGCTGGAGCACCAGCTCTTCCCGGAGGACGCCTGGTCGCGCGGCATGTACTGGTCCGAGCTGGCCGACGCGCACCAGGGCGGCAGCCGGCACTACACCGTCGCCACCGACGGGGACGGCGCGATCGTCGGCTACGCCGGCCTGATGGCCGTCGGCGCCGAGAGCGACGTGCAGACCATCGCGGTGGCCGAGCAGCAGCAGGGCCGGGGCCTCGGAGCGCTGCTGCTGGAGGACCTGATCGCCGAGTCGGCCCGGCGCGGCTGCGCCGAACTGCTGCTGGAGGTGCGGGTGGACAACACCCGGGCCCAGCGGCTCTACGAGCGGTACGACTTCGCCCCGGTCGGCATCCGCCGCGGCTACTACCAGCCGGCCAACGTCGATGCGCTGGTGATGCGCCTCGACCACCAGACGACGAACCACACCGAGGAAGACCATGGCTGACGAACCGCTCGTCCTGGGCATCGAGACCTCCTGCGACGAGACCGGCGTCGGCATCGTGCGCGGCACCACGCTGCTCGCCGACGCGGTGGCCTCCAGCGTCAACGACCACGCGCGGTTCGGCGGGGTGGTGCCGGAGATCGCCAGCCGGGCCCACCTGGAGGCGATGGTCCCGACCATCCAGCGGGCGCTGGACACCGCCGGGATCAAGGCGAGCGACCTGGACGGCATCGCGGTCACCGCCGGCCCCGGCCTGGCCGGCGCGCTGCTCGTCGGGGTCAGCGCGGCCAAGGCCTACGCCTGGGCCCTGGACAAGCCGCTCTACGGGGTCAACCACCTCGCCTCGCACATCTGCGTGGACCAGCTGGAGCACGGCCGGCTGCCCGAGCCGACCATGGCGCTGCTGGTCTCCGGCGGCCACTCCTCGCTGCTGCTCACCAGCGACATCACCAGCGACGTGCGCCCGCTCGGCGCCACCATCGACGACGCGGCCGGCGAGGCCTTCGACAAGGTGGCCCGGGTGCTGGGCCTGGGCTTCCCCGGCGGCCCGGTGGTGGACCGGATGGCCCGCGAGGGCGACCGCAAGGCGATCCACTTCCCGCGCGGCCTGAGCGGACCGAAGGACCCGGAGTACGACTTCTCGTTCTCCGGCCTGAAGACCGCGGTGGCCCGCTGGGTGGAGGCCAAGCGGCGGGCCGGCGAGGACGTGCCGGTCGCGGACGTCGCGGCCTCCTTCCAGGAGGCGGTCACCGACGTGCTGACCCGCAAGGCGGTCAAGGCCTGCAAGGACAACGACGTGGACCACCTGATGATCGGCGGCGGGGTGGCGGCCAACTCCCGGCTGCGGGCGATGGCCGAGCAGCGCTGCGAGCGGGCCGGCATCCGGCTGCGGGTGCCGCGCCCGGGCCTGTGCACCGACAACGGGGCGATGGTGGCCGCGCTCGGCGCCGAGATGGTGTGGCGCAACCGGGAGCCGTCCGCGCTGGACCTGTCGGCCGACTCCTCGCTGCCGCTCACCGAGGTGTCGATCGCCGCGCCGGTCCACACCGACGTGCACGGCGAGGCGTACCGCGCGCTGGGGAAGTAGCGGTGCGGGCGGCGATGTGGGAGGCCCGGGCCGTCGACGGGCGCGGGGCCGAACTGCTCGGCTGGGCCCGGGAGCGGCTGCTGCCGGCGCTGGCCGGGGCGAGTCGGCTGGAGCTGCTCAGCGCGCCCGGTGACCGGGTGCTGGTGATCGCCTGGTGGCCGGAGGGGGTCCAGCCGGGCGCACCGGTGGAGCCGCCGGCCGAGTTGCTGGCGCGTCCGGTCCACCGCTGGTCCTTCCGCAGCGAGTATGTAGTCTCGGAGCAGCCTGCCGAATCGGACAGGTGACCGCTCGTCAGATCACCAGACAACAGCACCGGGGAGAGCACGGCACCGTGAAGACCGAGTCCAGGAGCCGTGCCACGGCCGTCGCCGCCGGCGCCCTCGCGCTGATCGCCGTGGTGAGCGGCTGCTCCAGCAGCTCGTCCGGCGGCGGGGCCAACGCCGCCCCGGCGCCCACCGGCGCCGCAGCCGACAACCCGTCAGCGGGCGCCTCCCCGGCCGCCCCGGGCAGCCCGGCGGCCGGCGGCGCCGTCTCGGCGGCCGCCTGGGCCAAGTGGAAGCTCCAGCCGCTGCCGGCCCCGCCCGCCCCGCCCGCCGACAAGCCGATCAAGCTCACCAAGACCGGCCAGGTCCCGGTCTTCAGCTCGGTCCCCACCACCGACAAGGTGGTCTTCGTGACCATCGACGACGGGCAGGAGAAGGACCCCAAGTTCATCGACATGATGAACGACCTGAAGATCCCGATCACCATGTTCCTGATGGACGACGCGATCAAGAGCGACTACGGCTACTTCAAGCCGCTGCAGGCCGCCGGCAACTCCATCCAGAACCACACCCTGCACCACCCGGCGATGAGCACCAAGACCTTCGACCAGCAGAAGCAGGAGGTCTGCGGCGACCAGCAGGTGCTGACCAAGGAGTACGGCACCGCGCCGTTCCTGTTCCGCCCGCCCTACGGCGACGGGGCCAACACCGCCAACCTCAACAACGCCGTGCAGCAGTGCGGTCCGCGCGCCGTCGTGCTCTGGCGCGAGACCATGCAGATCCACGACATGCAGTACCAGGGCGCCAAGCAGCTCCACCCTGGCGACATCATCCTGGTCCACTTCCGCGGCCCCAAGGACCTCAAGGGCGAGACCATGACCGAGATGTTCGGCGAACTGCTCAGCCGGATCCAGGAACAGGGCTTCGCGGTGGCCCGCCTGGACGACTACATCCAGCCGCCGAGCTGAGCCGGGGTCAGACCGGCAGCCCGCGCCCCAGGAGCATCATCGGAGCCGTTCCGATCCGGGTGAGCACGATCACCGCGGAGTTCACCCCTTCGGGGCGGAGCTTCTTCCGCAACTCGTCGGGCTCGACGGCGAAGCCGCGCTTCTTGATGGTGAGGGTGCCGAGTTGGCGCTCGCGGACCAGGGCCCTGAGCTTCTTGACGTTGAACGGGAGCACGTCGGTGATCTCGTACGGGGTGGCGAACGGGGTGCGGGTCAGGGTGTCGGAGGTCAGGTAGGCGATGTGCGGGTCGAGCAGGGTGGCGTCGCCGAGGAGTTCGGCGGTCTCGGCGACCAGGTGGGCGCGGATCACGGCGCCGTCCGGCTCGTAGAGGTAGCGGCGGACCGGGCCGGCGGCGACGTCGGGCAGCCGGCCGCCGGTGAGGGTGTGGCCGCCGGGCAGCAGGGTGGCGCGGTGCGGGTGTTCGGCGCCGGTGCCGAACCAGAGGACGGCCTCCTTGACGTCCCCGCCGTCCGAGACCCACTCGGCCTCGGCGTCCTCGGGGACCGCCTCGTGCGGGATGCCGGGGGCCACCTTGAGCGCGCCGAACCGGGCGGAGCGGCCGGCCCCGATCGCCCAGGAGAGCGGCGGGGAGTAGGCCTCGGGGTCGAAGATCCGGCCCCGGGCGCCGCGCCGGGCCGGGTCGGTGAAGACCGCGTCGAAGCCGCTGGTGTCGGTCTCGGTGACGTCCGCGCGGCGCACCTCGATCCGGTCGGCCAGGCCGAGCGCGGCGGCGTTGGCGGCGGCCACCGCGCAGGTGAGCGGGTCCCGGTCGACGGCCAGCACGGAGATGCCGGCCCGGGCCAGCGCGATCGCGTCGCCGCCGATCCCGCCGCACAGGTCGGCCAGCCGGCGCACCCCGAGGGCGGCGAACCGGGCGGCCCGCAGGTCGGCCACGCTGCTCCTGGTCGCCTGTTCGACGCCGTCGGGGGTGAAGAACATCCGCTCGGCGTCCGCGCCGAACTTCGCGCGGGCGCGCTGGCGCAGCCGTTCCTGGCCGATCGCGGCGGACACCAGCTCCGGCGGGTGCGCCCGGCGCAGCCGGGTGGCCGCGGCGAGTTCCGCGTTCGGGGTCAATCCCCGGACCTCGTCCAGGAGTTGGCGTCCCTCGTCGGTGAGCAGTGCGTCGAAGTTCTCGGTGTCCACCAGATGATTGTCCCGGTGGTCCGGCTGGTGAAATCGCCGGGCGCGCCGTTGGCACTCTGGTTGACTGAGTGCTAACCGCCGCCTATGGTCGTTCTTGGCACTCCCCCCTGGGGGAGTGCTAACGCGACGATACCGGTCTGACCCCCGCGACGGCAGGCTCGGAGCTTCGCCCCTACCTGTTAGACAACCCCGTAATCTCCGAAGGGGAGCTCGGACGTGACCACCAGCAGCAAGGTTGCCATCAAGCCGCTTGAGGACCGCATCGTGGTCCAGCCGCTCGACGCCGAGACCACCACGGCCTCCGGCCTGGTTATCCCGGACACCGCCAAGGAGAAGCCCCAGGAGGGCGTCGTCCTGGCCGTCGGCCCGGGCCGCTTCGAGGACGGCCAGCGCCTTCCGCTGGACGTCGCCGTCGGCGACGTCGTCCTGTACTCGAAGTACGGCGGCACCGAGGTGAAGTACCAGGGCGAGGAGTACCTCGTGCTCTCGGCCCGCGACGTTCTCGCCATCATCGAGAAGTAAGCGTCCCGGCGGACCGATAGTCCGTCACCCGGCCCCGCCCCGGATCCGTGTCCGCAAAGACAGGGGCCCGGGGCGCGGCTGTTTGGCTCCACGCACGTCACGTAACGCAGATACCCCGAGGAACGGAATCATGGCGAAGATCCTGCAGTTCGACGAGGACGCCCGCCGCTCGCTGGAGCGCGGTGTCAACAAGCTTGCCGACACCGTCAAGGTGACCATCGGTCCGAAGGGCCGCAACGTCGTCATCGACAAGAAGTTCGGTGCCCCGACCATCACCAACGACGGTGTCACCATCGCCCGCGAGGTCGAGCTGGACGACCCGTACGAGAACCTCGGCGCGCAACTGGTCAAGGAGGTCGCCACCAAGACCAACGACGTCGCGGGTGACGGCACCACCACCGCCACCGTGCTGGCCCAGGCGCTGGTCAACGAGGGTCTGCGCAACGTCGCCGCGGGTGCCGGCCCGGCCGCCCTGAAGAAGGGCATCGACAAGGCCGTCGCCGCCGTCTCCGAGCACCTGCTCTCGGTCGCCCGGGAGATCGAGGGCAAGGACGACGTCGCCGCGGTCGCCAGCCTCTCCGCCCAGGACCCGCAGGTCGGCGAGCTGATCGCCGAGGCGATCGACAAGGTCGGCAAGGACGGTGTCATCACCGTCGAGGAGTCGAACACCTTCGGCGTGGAGCTGGACTTCACCGAGGGCATGCAGTTCGACAAGGGCTACCTGTCGCCGTACTTCGTGACCGACCAGGAGCGCCAGGAGGCGGTCCTGGAGGACCCGTACATCCTGATCAACCAGGGCAAGATCTCCTCGATCCAGGAGCTGCTGCCGCTGCTGGAGAAGGTCCTGCAGGCCGGTGCCTCCAAGCCGCTGCTGATCATCGCCGAGGACGTGGACGGCGAGGCGCTGTCCACCCTGGTGGTCAACAAGATCCGCGGCACCTTCAACGCGGTGGCCGTCAAGGCCCCCGGCTTCGGTGACCGCCGCAAGGCGATCCTGGGCGACCTGGCCACCCTGACCGGCGGCACCGTGATCTCCGAGGAGGTCGGCCTCAAGCTCGACCAGGCCGGTCTGGACGTGCTCGGCACCGCCCGCCGGGTCACCATCACCAAGGACGAGACCACCGTCGTCGACGGTGCCGGTGACTCCGAGGCCGTCGCCGCCCGGGTCGCCCAGATCAAGGCGGAGATCGCCAACACCGACTCCGACTGGGACCGCGAGAAGCTGCAGGAGCGCCTGGCCAAGCTGGCCGGCGGCGTCTGCGTGATCAAGGTCGGCGCCGCCACCGAGGTGGAGCTCAAGGAGCGCAAGCACCGCCTGGAGGACGCCATCTCCGCGACCCGCGCCGCGGTCGAGGAGGGCATCGTGGCCGGCGGTGGCGCCTCGCTGGTGCACGCCGCCAAGGTGCTGGACGGCGGCCTGGGCCTGTCCGGCGACGAGGCGACCGGTGTCGCCGTGGTCCGCAAGGCGCTGCACGAGCCGCTGCGCTGGATCGCCCAGAACGCCGGCCTTGAGGGCTACGTCATCACCCACAAGGTCGCCGAGCTGGAGTCGGGCTTCGGCTTCAACGCCGCCACCGGCGAGTACGGCGACCTGGTGAAGGCCGGCGTCATCGACCCGGTCAAGGTCACCCGCTCGGCGCTGGAGAACGCCGCGTCGATCGCCTCGCTGCTGCTCACCACCGAGACCCTGGTGGTCGAGAAGCCCGAGGACGACGCCGAGGCGGGCCACGGCCACTCGCACGGCGGCCACGGCCACTCGCACTGACGCACGGCACAGCAGGGCAGAGCACGGCTCCGGACGGCCCGGCGCCCCCGCTTCGGCGGGCGGCGCCGGGCCGTCCGGCCGTTCGGCGCGGGCCGTCTACCCTGGGGCGCATGATCGAGGCACGGCATCTGAGGGTCCTCCGCGCGGTGGCGCGCACCGGCTCGTTCTCCGCGGCGGCCCGCGAGCTCGGCTGCACCCAGCCGGCGATCAGTCAGCAGATGAAGGCGCTGGAGAAGGCCGTGGAGCTGCCGCTGGTGGTGCGCTCCGGGCGCGGGGTGCAGCTGAGCGAGGCCGGCGAGGTGCTGCTCAAGCACGCCTCCGGGATCCTGGCCGGGCTGAGCGCCGCCGAGCAGGAGGTGGCCGCGATCGCCGGGCTGCGGGCCGGCCGGGTCCGGCTGGTCTCCTTCCCGACCGCGAGCTCCACCCTGGTGCCGCCGGCCGTCGCCCGGCTGCGGGGCGCCCATCCGGGGGTGCGCGTGTCGCTGGTGGAGGCCGAGCCGCCCGAGTCGCTGGCGATGCTGCGCGGCGGTGAGTGCGAGATCGCGCTGGCCTTCCGCTACCCGGACGGTGCCGGGCCGGCGGTGCCGGCGCACGGGGCCTCCCGGGCGGCCCGGGCCCAGGCGGTGCTGGCGGCGGCCGAGAGCAGTGCCGCCGGGGACTGGTCCGACCTGGTGGTCCGTCCGCTGCTGGACGATCCGATGGTCGGGCTGCTGCCGCCCGGGCACCCGCTGGCCGGCCGGGACGGCGCCGAGCCGGTGCGGCTGGACGAGCTGGCCGGCGAGCAGTGGATCGCGGGCTGCCCGCAGTGCCGCGGGCACCTGGTGGAGCTGTGCGGCCAGGCGGGTTTCGAGCCGCGGATCGACTTCGCCACCGACGACTACCCGGCGGTGGTCGGCCTGGTGGCGGCCGGGCTCGGTGTGGCGGTGCTGCCGGGGCTGGCGCTCTCGGCGGTGCGGCCCGGCACCGTGGCGGCCGTGCCGGTGCACACGGCGGCCGGCGGGCCGGCCCGGCGCGAGGTGGTGGCGCTGACCCTGCCGGACCTGGCCGAGGTGCCGGCCGTCGCGCTCATGCTCGACCGGCTCGCCGAAACGGCGGCCGGTCGGTAGCGGCGGGGGCGCCCGCAAGCAGGAACGTTTCGTCAGGCCCGCCTCACTGACGGACGGTCAGCGGGACCTCGACCGCGCGGTGCCGGGCGCGGCCCTGCAGCTCCTCGCGCTCGTCCTCGGTCAGCCCGCCCCAGACGCCGTACGGCTCGCGGACCGCCAGCGCGTGCGCCGCGCACTGGGTGCGGACCGGGCAGCGCATGCACACCTCCTTGGCGCTCTGCTCGCGCGAACTGCGGGCGGCGCCGCGTTCGCCCTCCGGGTGGAAGAAGAGCGAACTGTCCACGCCGCGGCACGCGGCGGAGAGCTGCCAGTCCCATAGATCAGCGTTCGGACCGGGGAGTCGGGAGAAATCTGCCATGGCTCATTTCCCTTCGAAGAGGGTTCCGTGCGGCGAGGCTGCGAGGCGCCGGGGTGGACACCTGGAAATATGACTTACGGCTGTCTACGGGACAAGTCACCCACAGACTCACGTAACAGTCAATGATCGTACAAAAGCTATAAAAACGGACGAACCGGGCAAGAAGGAAGTCGGCCGGGCTGTGGCAATCGGGTGGCAGCGGTCCGCGGTGGCGCGCTGGGTTGTGCGCCCTCCCCGGTCGATGAGCGCAAAAGAGCGGTGTGCACCCCGCGATGCGGCTGATCAGTGATGGGTCGGCCACGTACAGTGGTGGAGATGGCCCTGAAGGCCGTAACTCATTCGAGTGACGGTCGTTGGAAGTGCGGAGAGTGTTCGTACCAGCCAGGAGGCTCAACGTGACGCGGATCAGCTGCGGAGGACGGTCATGACTTCCGTTCTCGTTTGCGACGATTCACCGCTTGCCCGGGAGGCGCTGCGCCGTGCGGTGGCGACCGTGCCGGGTGTCGACCGGGTGACCACGGCGACCAACGGTGAGGAGGTCCTGCGCCGCTGGGTGGCCGACCGTTCCGACCTCGTACTGATGGACGTCCGGATGCCCGGGCTCGGCGGGGTGGAGACGGTGCGCCGGCTGCTGTCGGCCGACCCCGGCGCCCGGATCATCATGCTCACCGTCGCCGAGGACCTGGACGGGGTGGCCCTCGCGGTGGCCGCCGGCGCCCGCGGGTACCTGCACAAGGACGCCTCCCGGGCGGAACTGCGGGCCACCGTGACCCAGGCGCTGGCCGACCCGACCTGGCGGCTCGCGCCGCGCCGGCTGCGCAGCCCCGACATGGGCGCCGCACCGACCCTGACGGCCCGTGAGATCCAGGTGCTGGAGGGGATGAGCCACGGTCGCAGCAACGCCGAGATCGGTCGTGAGCTGTTCCTCTCCGAGGACACCGTGAAGACCCACGCCCGACGCCTGTTCAAGAAGTTGGGCGCGTCCGACCGGGCGCACGCGGTGGCCCTGGGCTTCCGCTGGGGCCTGGTCCGCTGACGGCGGGCGCACGGGGGAGTCGCGCCCCTTCCCCGGTCGGCCGGGGAGCGGGGCGCGCCGGTTCCCGAACCGGTGGCGATTCACGGGGGAGGGCCTAGGTCGTTCGGCGGTGGAGGCTGCACCATGGAGGGGTGGAGCACGATGGCGGCGGGAGCGGGGGTGGCTCGGTGACGGCGACGGACGACGCGGCAGCGGATAACGTTCCGGTGCACAACTCCGGACGCGGTGCGACGTTTCCCGACTCGACCAGGCACCATGGACCGATGCGTGACGACGAGCCCGACGACGACCGCGGAACGAGCGATCTGCCGTCGGCCGAGCCGGAGCCCCGAACGGGTGGGCGCCGCCGGTCGGCGGGCACGGGGACATCGCCGCTGGTCGCCGAGCTGGTCTCGGCGGCGGTGCGCGGAGAGGGCCCGGCGACTGACGCACTGTTGGCCTACGTCCACCCCCTGGTGCAGCGCTACTGCCGCGGTCGGCTGGTCCGGCTGCCCGGCGGCGCCCGGCACCACGTGGACGACGTGGCCCAGGAGGTCTGCGTGGCGGTGCTCTGCGCGCTGCCGCGCTACCGGGACGAGGGGCGGCCGTTCGAGGCCTTCGTCTACTCCATCGCCGCGCACAAGATCGCCGATCTGCAGCGGGCCGCGATGCGCGGGCCCGGCTCCACGGTGATCCCGCCGGACGACATGCCCGAGGTGCCGGACGAGGCGCTCGGCCCGGAGGAGCGGGCGCTGCTCAGCAGCGACGCGGCCTGGATGCGCGAGCTGCTGTCCAATCTGCCGGCCCGTCAGCGCGAGCTGGTGCTGCTGCGGATCGCCGCCGGACTCTCCGCCGAGGAGACCGGCGAGATGCTCGGCATGTCGCCGGGCGCGGTCCGGGTGGCCCAGCACCGGGCGCTCAGCCGGCTGCGTGCGCTGGCCGAGGAGTCGGCCTGAGGCCGTGACCCCGGGCCGGTGGAATCGGTAGGCCGGGGGCGCGGTTGTCAAGAGGGCGCGTCGCACGCGCTCCGAGTGCCAGTACCATGGGGTATCGGCGCCTGGACAGGTTGCCAAAGATCCGCCCGGATGAGCGGCGTCACCTCGTAGGTTCATCCAAATGGCGGTGCTTCTGGCTCTCCTGCGTGTGCCGGTGAACGCGCCCCGCGACCCTCTGAGGGCGCGCATGGAACGACACGGCCGGCCACGGGAAGGTAGCCCCCCACATGTCTCTCAACGCCGCAGGCGTACCCGAGAAGTTCGCCATGCTCGGACTCACCTACGACGACGTTCTGCTGCTGCCCGGGGAGTCGCACGTCCTGCCCAACCAGGTCGACACCTCGTCGCGGGTCTCCCGCAACGTCCGGATCAACATCCCGCTGCTCTCCGCCGCCATGGACAAGGTCACCGAGTCCCGGATGGCGATCGCCATGGCCCGCCAGGGCGGCGTCGGCGTGCTGCACCGCAACCTGTCGATCGAGGACCAGGCCAACCAGGTCGACCTGGTGAAGCGCTCCGAGTCCGGCATGGTCACCGACCCGATCACGGTCGGCCCCGAGACCACGCTGGCCGAGGCCGACGCGCTCTGCGCCAAGTTCCGGATCAGCGGCGTGCCGGTCGCCGACCCGGACGGCAAGCTGCTGGGCATCGTGACCAACCGCGACATGGCCTTCGAGTCCAACCGGTCGATCCTGGTCCGCGACATCATGACCCCGATGCCGCTGATCACCGGCAAGGTCGGGATCTCCGGCGAGGAGGCCATCGGCCTGCTGCGCCGGCACAAGATCGAGAAGCTCCCGCTGGTCGACGACCAGGGCCGGATCAAGGGCCTGATCACGGTCAAGGACTTCGTCAAGGCCGAGAAGTACCCCAACGCCGCCAAGGACTCCGAGGGCCGGCTGCTGGTCGCGGCCGCCGTCGGCGCCAGCGCCGAGGCCTTCGACCGGGCCCAGGCGCTGGTCGAGGCGGGCGTGGACTTCCTGGTGGTGGACACCTCGCACGGCCACAGCCACAACGCGCTGGACTGGATCGCCAAGATCAAGTCCGCCGTGCGGGTCGACGTGGTCGGCGGCAACGTGGCCACCCGGGACGGCGCCCAGGCGCTGATCGACGCCGGCGTGGACGGCGTCAAGGTCGGCGTCGGCCCCGGCTCGATCTGCACCACCCGGGTGGTCGCCGGCATCGGCGTGCCCCAGGTCACCGCGATCTACGAGGCCGCGCTGGCCTGCCGGGAGGCCGGCGTGCCGGTGATCGGCGACGGCGGCCTGCAGTACTCCGGCGACATCGGCAAGGCGCTGGCCGCCGGCGCCGACACGGTGATGCTCGGCTCGCTGCTGGCCGGCTGCGAGGAGTCGCCCGGCGAGCTGCTCTTCATCAACGGCAAGCAGTTCAAGTCCTACCGCGGCATGGGCTCGCTGGGCGCGATGCAGACCCGCGGCCAGGCCAAGTCCTTCTCCAAGGACCGCTACTTCCAGGGCGAGGTCAGCTCCGACGAGAAGCTGATCGCCGAGGGCATCGAGGGCCAGGTGCCCTACCGCGGCCCGCTGTCCGCCGTGCTCTACCAGCTGGTCGGCGGCCTGCGCCAGACCATGGGCTACGTCGGCGCGGCCACCGTCGCGGAGATGGAGTCCAAGGGCCGGTTCGTCCGGATCACCTCGGCGGGCCTCAAGGAGAGCCACCCGCACGACATCCAGATGACCGTCGAGGCGCCGAACTACACCAGCCGCTGAGCTGACGCGAAGGCCCGCCACCAACCCGGTGGCGGGCCTTCGCGCGTCCGTCCGGGATACTGGTGGGCGTTCGTGAGCAGCACAGCAGAGAGGCTCGAAGTGACTGAGATCGAGATCGGGCGAGGCAAGCGCGGCCGCCGGGCGTACTCCTTCGACGACATCGCCGTCGTCCCCAGCCGCCGCACCCGGGACCCGAAGGAGGTCTCGATCGCCTGGCAGATCGACGCCTACCGCTTCGAGCTGCCGTTCCTGGCGGCCCCGATGGACAGCGTGGTCTCGCCGGCGCAGGCCATCGCGATCGGCAAGCTGGGCGGCCTCGGGGTGCTCAACCTGGAAGGCCTGTGGACCCGGTACGAGGACCCGCAGCCGCTGCTCGACGAGATCGCGGAGATCCCGGACGAGGCCGCCGCGACCCGCCGCCTCCAGGAGATCTACGCCGCGCCGATCCAGGCCGAGCTGATCGGCCGTCGGATCAAGGAGGTGCGCGAGTCCGGCGTGGTGACCGCCGCCGCGCTCTCCCCGCAGCGCACCGCCGAGTTCTCCAAGGCCGTGGTCGACGCCGGCGTCGACGTCTTCGTGATCCGCGGCACCACGGTCTCCGCCGAGCACGTCTCCGGTGCCGCCGAGCCGCTCAACCTCAAGCAGTTCATCTACGAGCTCGACGTGCCGGTGATCGTCGGCGGCTGCGCCACCTACACCGCCGCGCTGCACCTGATGCGCACCGGCGCGGCCGGCGTGCTGGTCGGCTTCGGCGGCGGCGCCGCCCACACCACCCGCAACGTGCTGGGCATCCAGGTGCCGATGGCCACCGCGGTCGCCGACGTGGCCGCCGCCCGCCGCGACTACATGGACGAGTCCGGCGGCCGCTACGTGCACGTGATCGCCGACGGCGGCGTGGGCTACAGCGGTGACATCGCCAAGGCGGTGGCCTGCGGCGCCGACGCGGTGATGATCGGCGCCGCGCTGGCCCGGGCCACCGACGCGCCCGGCAAGGGCCACCACTGGGGCATGGAGGCGGTCCACGAGGAGCTGCCGCGCGGCAAGCGGGTCAACCTGGGCACCGTCGGCACCACCGAGGAGATCCTCACCGGCCCCTCGCACACCCCGGACGGCACGATGAACCTGTTCGGCGCGCTGCGCCGGGCGATGGCCACCACCGGCTACTCCGAGCTCAAGGAGTTCCAGCGGGTCGAGGTCACGGTCAGCACCCGCTGAACCGGAAGCTGAACCACCGTCAGCCGGGGTGCCGTCCGAGAGGCGGAACCCCGGCTGACGGTTATTTCGGGGTCGCGTGAACAGGACCGCGCGGCACAGGGGATGATGGGGGTTCGACCGTTCCGCAGGTCCGCGCGCCGCGAGCGGACGGTCCGTCACCTGACCGGCAGCAGCACATGGGGGAACGCCCGAGATGACCCAGCCGCAGGGCACGTCCGGCCGAGTCCTGGCCGATCGTTACCGACTCGATTCGGTGCTCGGCAGCGGGGGCATGGGCACCGTCTGGAAGGCCGAGGACGAGATGCTCGGCCGCATCGTGGCGGTCAAGGAACTGCGGATGCACGGCGGCGTGGACGAGGACGAGCGGCACCGGCTGATCGTCCGCACGCTGCGCGAGGCCAAGGCCACCGCCCGGATCCGGCACACCGCCGCCGTCACCGTCTTCGACGTGGTCGAGGAGGACGACCGGCCGTGGATCGTGATGGAGCTGGTCGACGGGCGCTCGCTCGCCGAGGTGGTCAAGCAGGACGGGCCGGTCACCCCCGTGCGGGCCGCCGAGATCGGACTGGAACTGCTCGGAGTGCTCGGCGCGGCGCACGCCCAGGGCATCCTGCACCGCGACGTCAAGCCGTCCAACGTGCTGATCGGCGAGGACGGCCGGGTGGTGCTCACCGACTTCGGCATCGCCAGCGTCGAGGGCGACGCCTCCGTCACCTCCACCGGGATGCTGGTCGGCGCGCCCTCGTACATCTCGCCCGAGCGGGCCCGCGGCCAGAAGCCCGGGCCGCCCGCCGACCTCTGGTCGCTCGGCGGCACGCTCTACGCCGCCCTGGAGGGCAAGCCGCCCTACGACCGGGGCTCCGCGCTGGCCACCCTCACCGCCGTGATGACCGAGGAACTCCCGCCGGCCGCCAACGCCGGGCCGCTGCAGCCGGTGATCGCGGGCCTGCTGGAGAAGGACCCGGCCAAGCGGCTGGACGCCTCCGCCACCCGCTCGATGCTCAAGCGGATCATCGCCGGCTCCACCCTGCGGGCCGAGTCCACCACCCAGACGGCGGTCGCCGCGACCGCCGCCACGGCCGAGCAGCCGGCCGTCGACGGTGCGGTGGAGCAGGCCGCCGGGCCGAAGAAGCCCAAGAAGCCGAAGAAGGCGACCGAGAAGATACCCGGGCTCAGCACCGTGCGGGTGGGCAGCACCGCGGCCGCCGCCGAGGAGCCCGCCGCCCCGGCACCGGCGCCCGCACCCGCGGCGCAGGCGCACGGCGGCTGGACCCGCAGCGCCACCCTCGGCGCCGCCCGCCGCTGGTCGAAGCGGCGTCAACTCCTGGTCGCCGTCCTCGTCCTGGTCCTGCTGGTGGCCGGCGGGGTGTGGATCGCCGCGGCCCAGGGCTCGGGCGACGACTCCCGGGCCAAGCCCGGCTCGGACAGCACCAAGGCGGCCGGCTCGGTGGCCGCCGCCCCCGCCACCGGCGCGGCGCCCAGCAGCCCCACCGCCGCGAGCAGCGGCCCCGCCCCGTCCGGCCCCGCCGCCCCCGGCACGGCCCCCGCCGGCGGCGCCCCCTCCAGCCCCGCCGCCGCGAGCAGCCCCGCGGCGCCCAGCAGCGCGGCGCCCGCCAGCCTCCAGGCGCCGCCGGCCGGCCCGACGGTGCCGGCCGGGTACCAGCTCTACACCGACCCCGCCGGGTTCAGCCTCCAACTGCCGAGCTGGCTGGCCTACGACGCGGCCGCCTCCGGCCCGGACAGCCACGTGCTCTCCGGCAACAACGTGCGGCTGCAGATCGACTGGACCGACCACCCCGGCACCAGCGCGGTCGGGGCCTGGCAGGCCGAGGAGGGGCAGGTCGCCCCGACCCTGACGAACTACCACCGGATCCAGCTGCAGACGGTCACCGGCTGGCGGTGGAGCAACGCCGCCGACTGGGAGTGGACCTTCGGCACGGGAACCGTCAAGCACTCGCTGAACCGGGGGTTCGTCACCGGGAAGTACGGCTACGCGCTCTACTGGACCGCGAACGACAGCGACTGGAACTCCGCCGACCTCAGCCAGGCCCGGCAGACCGCGTTCGACAGCTTCCAGCCGGCGAACTGAGCCCAGCGAGAGGGGAACGGCCATGAGAGCTGGCCCCGGTCAGACCGTGGCCGGCCGGTACCAGGTGACGGACCGTCCGCCCGCGGGCGACGAGGCGCTCGCCAGGGTCGCGGTCGACGCGCGCAGCGGCGTGCGGGTGCTGCTGGAACCGGTCGAACTGCCCGAGCTCCTGGTGCCCGAACTGACCGGCAGCAACGACTTCGCGGCCAGCCGCTGGCTCGACCCCGAGCCGGTGCTGGCCGAACTGGCCGCCGCGATCGCCGCCGTGCCCGAACACCCCAGGCTCGGCCAGTCCTTCGAGGCGGTGGCCGAGGACGGCGTGGTCTGGCTGGCCGTCGAGCGGCCCGCCGCCGTGCGGCTGACCGAACTGCTCGCCGGCGGGCCGCCGCCCTCGCCCTACCGGGCCGCCGAGCTGGCCGCCGACCTGGCCGGCGCACTGGCCGCCGTGCACCGGGCCGGGCGGGTGCACGGCAACGTGCTGCCCGAGCAGGTGCTGATCTGCGAGGACGGCGCGGCGCTGCTCGGCGGACTGGCCGTCGGCACCGCCCAGGAGGCACTGGCCCGCGAGCTCGGCGGCGGCGACCCGCGCCGCTGGGGGCAGGCCAGGGCCGGCCTGGTCGGCGACCGGGCCGAACGCTGGCCGCCCGAACTGCTCACCGACCTCGGCGCGGCCGGGCCACCCGCCGACCTCTGGGCGCTCGGCGTGCTGCTGCACCGGGTGCTCACCGGCCGCGGCCCGTTCCCCGAGCACAGCCAGACCGTGCTCTTCGCCGCCGTGCGCTCCGGCAACCGGGGCGACCGCGCGGGGTGCGGGCCGCTCGGCCCGCTGGTGGACCGGCTGCTCGCGCCCGACCCGGCGGCCCGGCCGACCGCGGCCCAGACCCGGGCCTGGCTGGCCGGCCTGCTGGCCGAGGCGCCGGAGCCCTTCCGCAGCGAGCCGGCTGCCGGCACCCTGCCGGTGCCCCGGCCGCGCCGGCTCCCGGCGGCGCGCCCGCGCGCCGGGCGCCCGGCGCGCGCCGAACCGCACCACCGGCACGCGGCGGCGGCCCGGCGGCCGTCCAAGCTGCTGCCGGTGCTGCTGGTCGGCGGGGTGCTGGCGGCGATGGCGCTGGCGATGGCCGCCGTGGTGGCGTTCGCTCACTGAATCCCGTGCGGAACAGCCAGTTCCGGGTCACGAGGCGGTCACGTGCCCGGGTCGCGCTGGGTGGTGCGGCGGAGTCCGCCTAGGCTTGGTCCCGGAACATTGTCCGAACGGTGATCAGTTGCGTGGTGCACCGAAGAGGGGGAGCGGTCGCCGTGAGCGCACAGCAGCAGGAGGGCACCGAACGCCGCATGCTGGCCGGCCGTTACGCCCTGGGGGAGCGTCTCGGCCGGGGCGGCATGGGCACGGTGTGGCGGGCCCAGGACCTGATGCTGGACCGGGAGGTGGCGGTCAAGGAACTGACCGTCAATCACCTGCCGGAGGAGGACCTGGCGATCCTCCAGTCCCGGATGAAGCAGGAGGCGAGAGCCGCCGCGCGGATCAAGCACTCCGGCGTGATCACCATCCACGACGTGCTGGAGCAGGACGGCCGGCCGTGGATCGTGATGGAGCTGATCGACGGCCGCTCGCTGGCCGACGTGATCGCCCAGGACGGGCCGGTCTCGCCGCGCTCCGCCGCCGAGGTCGGCGCCCAGGTGCTCGCCGCACTGCACCGGGGGCACCAGCTCGGCGTGCTGCACCGCGACGTCAAGCCGGCCAACGTGCTGCTGGAGCACGGCACCGGGCGGGTCGTGCTGCTGGACTTCGGGATCGCCAAGTTCGAGGGCTCCTCGGAGCTGACCCGCCCCGGCGACCTGGTCGGCTCGCCCGACTACCTGGCGCCCGAGCGCGCCCAGGGCGAGCGGTTCGGCCCGGCCTCCGACCTGTGGGGCCTGGGCGCCACGCTGTACGCGGCGGTCGAGGGCAGCTCCCCGTTCCGCCGGGACACCCCGCTCTCCACGCTGGCCGCCGTGGTGGACGAGCCGCTGCCGGAGTCCAGCCGGGCCGGCGCGCTCGGCCCGGTGCTGGCCGCGCTGATGGCCAAGGAGCCGGCCGAGCGGCCGAGCGCCGAGGAGGCGCTGCGGATGCTACGCGCGGTGACCGAGGGGCACACCCTCGGCATGGCCGTGCCGCAGCAGCCGCACCGGGTGCCGACCCAGGCGGTGCCGGCGGTGGACCGGCGGCCGCTGGTCGAGGAGCAGGAGCCGGCCCCGGAGCCGGTCGGCGTGCCGGTGCTGCCGATGGAGCCGGTCGACCCGTCCGCGGCCACCGGGGCGCACGGCCCGCTGGCCGCGGAGGCGGTGACCGCGCCGGTCGCCGTGCCGCCCGCCGCCCCGCGCCGCCGGCGGGGCCTGCGGCTCGGCCTGGTCGGCCTGGTGGTCGTGCTGCTGGCCGCCGGTGGCGTGGTCTACGGACTGGAGCGCGACCGCCACCAGCCGGCGCCGGTCGCCGACTCCACGCCGACCCCGCAGCCCGGCGGTTCGAGCGCGCCCAGCCCGAGCACCGGCACCCAGGACAGCCCGGGCACCCCGCCGGTCGGCTACAAGTGGGTCGACGACGAGCAGGGCTTCCGCTTCCCGCTGCCCGCCGACGGCCAGAACTGGGTCCGCACGGTGGGCAACGGCAACAACGTCTACTACACGGCGGACAAGCAGTACCACCTGATCCAGTTCTCCGTCACCGCCGGCGAGTTGGGCACCCCGCTGGACCACCTGAAGTCGATGGAGGTCACGGAGTCCCTGCGCAAGGACTACCACGTGTTGAGCGAGGGGGAGACCCAGCTCTACGGTCAGCCGGCCGCCAAGTGGGTGTGGACCTTCACCTGCGGCACCTGCGGCACGCCCGGCCCGCGCAAGGTGTTCTGGGAGGAGTTCAAGGGCTCCGACGGGACCGCCTACGCGATGCTGGTCTCCGGCCCGCTGTCCGAGGCGACCGCGATGGAGCAGCGGTTCACCGCCATCGTCAACAACTTCAAGGTCATCGGTCACCCCGGCGGCGGCTGAGCCGACAGCCTGTTACCGACGGGTACACAACTGGCCCGGGAAGTCCTAGGCTTCGCCCATGACGGACATCACGGCAGAAAACCGCGGCGTCGGCCGCAATCCCGTGGCCCCGGGCGCCGGCCGTACGGTCGCGTCGGCGGTGCCCCAGTCCCTGGTCGCCCGGCTGACCCGGGGCATCGTCGCCGGGGAGGAGGCGGAGCGGCAGGAGAACCTCGCGCCGTTCACCGGCGAGCCGCTGGCCGAGCTCCCGCAGTCCACCGTCGCCGACGTGGAGGCCGCCTTCGCACGGGCCCGGCAGGCCCAGCAGGCCTGGGCGGCGGTGCCGGTCCAGCGCCGGGCCGCGGTGCTGCTGCGCTTCCACGACCTGCTGCTCAAGCGGCAGGACGAGGTGCTCGACCTGATCCAGGCGGAGACCGGCAAGGCCCGGCTGCACGCCTTCGACGAGATCCTGGCCACCGCCATGGCGGCCCGGCACTACGGGCGCGGCGCGGCCGGCTACCTGCGGGACCGGCGGCGCGGCGGAGCGGTGCCGGTGCTCACCCACACCGTGGAGGGCCGTCGCCCCAAGGGCGTGGTCGGCCTGATCTCGCCCTGGAACTTCCCGCTGGAGCTCTCGGTCAGCGACGCGCTGCCCGCCTTCGCGGCCGGCAACGCGGTGGTCAACAAGCCGGACACGCAGACCGCGCTGACCGCGCTGTGGGCCCGCGAGCTGCTGATCGAGGCCGGGCTGCCCGCCGAGCTGTGGCAGATCGTGGTCGGCGACGGCCCCGTGATCGGCCCGGCCGTGGTGGAGCGCGCCGACTACGTGTCGTTCACCGGCTCCACCCGCACCGGGCGCGACGTGGCCCAGCGGGCCGCCGCCCGGCTGGTCGGCGCCTCGCTCGAACTGGGCGGCAAGAACGCCATGCTGGTGCTGCCCGACGCCGACCTGGACCGGGCCGCCGAGGGCGCGGTGCGGGCCTGCTTCCGCTCGGCCGGCCAGCTCTGCATCTCGATCGAGCGGCTCTACGTGCACCGCTCGGTGGCCGAGCAGTTCCTGGCCCGGTTCACCGCCCGCGCCAAGGCGATGCGGCTCGGCAGCGGGCTCGCCTACGGCGCCGACATGGGCTCGCTCACCTCGCGCCGGCAGCTGGAGACCGTGGTCCGGCACGTCGAGGAGGCGGTCAAGGCGGGCGCCACCGTGCTGACCGGTGGTCAGGCCCGGCCGGAGATCGGCCCGTTCTTCTACGAGCCGACCATCCTGGACGGGGTGACCCCCGAGATGTCCGTCTGCGCCGACGAGACCTTCGGACCGGTGGTCTCGATCTACCGCTTCGACACCGAGGAAGAGGCGATCGAGGCGGCCAACGCCACCCCGTACGGCCTCAACTCCAGCGTCTGGACCCGCGACCTGCGGCGCGGCCGGGCGGTCGCGGCCCGGCTGCACACCGGCACGGTGAACGTCAACGAGGCCTACGCGGCCGCCTACGGCTCGATCGCCGCGCCGATGGGCGGCATGGGCGACTCCGGGCTCGGCCGCCGGCACGGCGCCGAGGGCATCCTGCGGTTCACCGAGGCGCAGAGCATCGCCAGCCAGCGGGTGATGCCGCTGGCCCCCGCCTTCGGGCTGACCGAGGAGCGGTTCGCCGCCATGTTCACCAGCGGCCTGAAGCTGCTCAAGGCGATGGGCGTCAAGTGAGCGGGGAAACGGACGTGGACGTGGATGTGGACGCGGACTTCGACTACGACGTCATCGTCATCGGCTCGGGCTTCGGCGGCTCCGTCTCGGCGCTGCGGCTGACCGAGAAGGGCTACCGGGTCGCGGTGCTGGAGGCCGGCCGCCGGTTCACCCGGGACGAGCTGCCGAAGAACTCCTGGGACGTCAAGAACTACCTCTGGGCGCCGGGCCTGGGCCTCTACGGCATCCAGCGGATCCACCTGCTGGCCAACGTGGTGGTGCTCGGCGGCGCCGGGGTGGGCGGCGGCTCGCTCAACTACGCCAACACCCTCTACGTGCCGCCGAAGGCCTTCTTCGAGGACCGGCAGTGGCGGCACATCACCGACTGGCAGCAGGAGCTGGCCCCCTTCTACGACCAGGCGCAGCGGATGCTGGGCGTGCGGACCAACCCCACCACCACCCCCTCGGACGTCCACCTCAAGGCGGCCGCCGAGCGGATGGGCGTCGCCGACAGCTACCACCCGGCCCCCGTCGGGGTGTTCTTCGGCGACGGCCGGGACGGCGACGGCACCGCCAAGGCCGCGCCCGGCAGCGAGGTCGAGGACCCGTACTTCGGCGGTGCCGGGCCGCGCCGCAAGGCCTGCACCGAGTGCGGCGAGTGCATGACCGGCTGCCGGCACGGCGCCAAGAACATGCTCACCGAGAACTACCTCTTCCTGGCCGAGGCGAACGGCGCCGAGATCCACCCGCTCACCACGGTGGCCCGGATCCGCGAGCTGGATGGCGGCTTCGCGGTGGACGTGAAGCGCACCAACGCCCGCTCGGCGCAGGCCCGCAAGGCCGGCGCCCGGACCCTGACCGCCGCCCGGGTGGTGGTCGCGGCCGGCACCTACGGCACCCAGACCCTGCTGCACCGGATGCGCGAGCAGGGCCGGCTGCCCCGGCTCTCGGACCGGCTCGGCGAGCTGACCCGGACCAACTCGGAGGCCCTGGTCGGCGCCCAGACCACGCCCCGGCGGTACGGCGGCCCGGTGGACTTCACCAAGGGCGTGGCGATCACCTCCTCGATCCACCCGGACGAGAACACCCACATCGAGCCGGTGCGCTACGGCAAGGGCTCCAACGCCATGGGCCTGCTGTCGATCCTCCAGGTGCCGGGCGGCGGCAGCGGCCCGCGCTGGCTGCGGGCCGGCGCCGAGGCGGTCAAGCACCCGACCGTGCTCGCCCGCTCGCTCAGCAACTACCGGTGGTCGGAGCGGACCATCATCGGCCTGGTGATGCAGTCGCTGGACAACTCGATCACCGTCTCGCTGAAGCAGAAGGGCCTGGGCAAGGGCAAGCTGACCTCCACCCAGGGGCACGGCGAACCCAACCCGAACTGGATCCCGGCCGCCGAGCAGGGCGCCAAGATGCTCGCCGCGGAGATCAACGGCTTCGCCGGCTCCACCGTCGGCGACGTCTTCGACATCCCGATGACCGCGCACTTCCTCGGCGGCTGCCCGATCTCCGACACGCCCGAGGACGGCGTGGTCGACCCGTACCACCGGCTCTGGGGGCACCCGGGGATCAGCGTGGTGGACGGCTCGGCGGTCTCCGCCAACCTGGGCGTCAACCCGTCGCTGACGATCACCGCGCAGGCCGAGCGGGCGATGTCGATGTGGCCGAACAAGGGCGAGGCGGACCCGCGCCCCGAGCAGGGCGCCGACTACCGCCGGGTGGCCGCGGTGGCCCCCGCGCGGCCCGCCGTGCCGGCCGGCGCGTTCGGCGAACTGCTGCTGCCGGTGCCGAAGGTGCCGGCCAAGCGGGAGGACTGACCGGGGCGGACTGTTACGGAGCCGGCCGGTGGCCGTTACACGACCGCCGGTCGGCAGTGCGGTGGGCTTCCTAGCGTGGGCGCAGCCTGCTCGGACCGACCGGGTCCGGGCGCTGTAGCGGGAGGTTTTCCCATGTCACGTGCGATCAGGACCGTGCGCTGGTCGGTGCTCGGCCTCGGGGCCGCGGCGGCTCTGCTGCTGTCCTCGACGGCGGCCCAGGCCGACGGCCCGGTGCCGAGCGCGGCCCCCGTCCCCGGCAAGCCCGCGGTCAGCGCGGCGCCCAGCGCGGCCCCCGTCCCCGGCAAGCCCGCCGTCAGCGCGGTGCCCAGCCCGGTGGCGTCCGACGGCGCTCCGGCGGTCGGCCCGGTGCCCGGCAAGGCGCCGGACTCCGGCCAGGTCAAGGTGATCCCCAAGGGCGGGGCGCAGACCGGTGAGGGCACGACCGGCGGCCCGTCCACCGCGGAGCTGGCCGGCGGCTCCGTGCTGGCGCTGATCGGCCTGGGCGGTGTGGGCTACGCGGTCCGCAAGCGCCGTGTCGGCGCGGCGAACTGACCGCCGTCGCGGCCGGCGCCCCCTGCGGGCGCCGGCCGCGGTCGGCGGCGTGCTGGCCCTCGGGCTGGCCGGGCTGCTGCTGAGCCGGCAGTCCGCCCCGCCGCCGGTGGGGGCGGGGATCGCGCCGGTGGCGGCGGCTCCGGCGAGCACTCCGGCGGGCACAGCGGCGAGCGCGCCCGGGGCTGGCTCCAGCGCGGCGCCCGCCGCGTCCGTCGCGCCGCCGGTCGAGCTGCTGATCCCGAGCATCAAGGTGGCCGCCCCGGTGGTCGCCGCGGGGATCAACCCGGACGGCACGGTTCCGGTGCCCCCGCTGAGCCGCCCGGCCGAGGTGGACTGGTACGACGGCGGCCCCCGGCCGGGCGAGGCCGGACCGGCCGTGCTGCTCGGCCACTACGACACCCGGGCCGGCGACGCCGTCTTCCACGGGCTGCCGCAGCTGCACCCGGGCGACCCGATCGAGATCCGCCGCGCCGACGGCAGCACCGTGCTCTTCCGGGTCCGGGAGCTGCGCAAGGCGCCCAAGGACGCCTTCCCCACCGCGGCGGTCTACGGGGACACGCCCGGCCCGCAGCTGCGGCTGATCACCTGCGGGGGAGTGCTGGAGGCGGACGGCCACTACTCGGACAACATCATCGTCTTCGCCGACCCGGCCGGTTCGTAGCGCAACCGGACACGGCCGGTGCCCCGTGTTCCTCTCTCGGGAGGCCCGGCCCGGGGCCGGCAGGACGACGGACGGAGGAACGGATGGACGGCGTGCGGAGGGTGCTCCGCCGGCTCGGACTCGCGGTGGCGGCGCTGCTGTCGGTGGCCGCGGTGGTGTCGGTGGCGGGGTGCGGCGGCCCGGACGGGGTGCACGACGCCGGCCCGGCCCGGCCGCTGCACCAGCGGCCGAGCCCGGTGCCGCTCTGGCCGGTCGCGGACACGGTGAAGTCGCCGAGCGCCACCGCCACGCCGTCCGCCCCGGCGGAGCCGATCCCCGGCCTGGTCGCCCCCGGCGACTCGATCCGCGGCCTGGACCCGGCCACCGTGCTGGCCAAGGACCCGCAGGTGTCCGCGGCCGAGCTGTCGGCGTTGCGCGGCTGCACCGGCTGCCGGGTCTACCAGCCGCAGTACCCGGAGCTGACCGGCGACGGGCAGGAGGAGCTGGTCACCGCGGTGCGCGACGCCGACCAGCACAGCTACCTGCACGTCTACCGGCTGCGCGAGCACCGGGTGGTGTCGCTGCTCGCGCTGGTCGTGCAGCCGGACTTCCAGGCCGACACGGTCGGGCAGGACCTGGTGGTGGACGAGCCGTCCGCGCCGGGCGGCGACACCAGGACCACCTACCACTGGAACCCCGAACGGGCCGCCTTCGACCGGCAGACCGCCGCCAGCGGCCCGAGCGGGGCGGCGAACGGCTGCCTGCCCGGCATGGTGGTGCCGAGCAGCCCGCCCCCGAAGGGCGAGCCCCCGGGCACCGGGCCGGCCGTGTCGGCCGCCCCGGTGCCCGTGGGGCCGCGCCCGGTGCCCAGCCCGGCCCCGCCGCAGGCCTCGCCGAGCGGGGCGGCCCGGTGACGGCGGCGGCCCGGATCCTGCTGGTCGAGGACGACGAGGTGATCCGGGAGGCGACCCGGATGGCGCTGGAGCGCTACGGCTTCCCGGTGCGGACCGCGGCCGACGGGCTGGAGGGGCTGGAGCTGTTCCGCGCGGACCGCCCGGACCTGCTGCTGCTCGACGTGATGCTGCCGCTGCTGGACGGGGTCGGGCTCTGCCGGCGGATCCGCGAGGAGAGCCAGCTGCCGATCCTGATGATGTCGGCCCGCACCGACCCGATCGACGTCGTCTCCGGCCTGGAGGCGGGCGCGGACGACTACGTCACCAAGCCCTTCGAGACGTCCGTGCTGGTGGCCCGGATCCGCACCGTGCTGCGCCGCGCCGGCCTGCCGCCCGTGCTTCCGGCCTCCCCGGCCGCGCCGGAACCTGTGGGGCCTGTGGGGCCTGTGGGGCCGGTGCCACCGGCCGAGCCGGTCCGGCCGCTGCGCGAGATCGACGGCCTGACCGTGGACCCCGAGGCGATGGAGGTGCGGGTCGACGGCCGCCCGGTCCTGCTCACGCCGACCGAGCTGCGGCTGCTGCTGGAGTTCACCGCCGCGCCCGGCATCGTGCTGGAGCGCCAGGGCCTGCTGGAGCGGGTCTGGGACTACGGCTGGGACGCCGACACCCGGGTGGTGGACGTGCACGTGCAGCGGCTGCGGGCGAAGATCGGCGCCGACCGGATCGAGACGGTGCGCGGCTTCGGCTACAAGCTGCGCCGGCCGCGCGGGAGCGCCGGATGAACCTGCGCCGGCAGATCGCGGTCACCGTCGCCGCGGTCTCCTTCCTGGTCGCGCTCTCGGTCGGGCTGCTGGTGCACCGGGCCTCGGCGGCCCAGCACACCGGGCAGTCCAGGGCCAACGCCGAGGCCGCCCTGGACGCGGTGCGGGACTACTACGACAACACCGACCAGCTGCCCAGCAACGCCTGGAACGCCTCGCTCGACCCTTCGGCGGCGCCGCCGGCACTGGTCCGGCTGGCCGGCCAGGGGCACCAGGGGTCGCTGCTGACCGGCGGGCGGATGTGGGCGGCTGCGCCGGGGCCGGACGGCCAGGTGCTGTCGGTCTCGATCGACTTCACCGCCGACCAGCGGGCGATCGCCGACCTGGACCGCACCATCACGGTGTCGGCCGCGCTCTCGGTGACCGTCACGGTGCTGGCCGGGGTGCTGGTGGCGCACCGGATCAGCCGCCGGCTGCGCACCGCCGCGCGGACCGCCAGGACCATCGCGCAGGGCGATCTGGCGGCCCGGATCGGGCCGCTCGGCCGGGCCCGGGACGAGGTGGCGGAGCTGGCCGCCGCGGTGGACTCGATGTCGGCCGTGCTCAGCAGCAGGCTGGCCCGCGAGCAGCGGTTCACCGCGGACGTCGCGCACGAGCTGCGCACCCCGCTCACCGGTCTGCTCACGGCGGCCGGGCTGCTGCCGCCGGGGCGGCCGACCGAGCTGGTGCAGGACCGGGTGCGGGTGCTCTGCCGGCTCACCGAGGACCTGCTGGAGGTCTCCCGGCTGGACGCGGGGGCGGAGCGGGCCGAGCTGTCCGTGCTGCCGCTCGGGGCGCTGCTGCGCCGGATCCTGCCGGAGTCGGCCCGGCTGGAGGTGCGTGCGGACACCGAGGTGAGCACCGATCCGCGCCGGCTCGACCGGGTGCTGGCCAACCTGGTGGCCAACGCCGAGCGGCACGGCGCGCCGCCGGTGCTGGTCACGGTGGACGGTCCGGTGGTGACCGTGCGGGACCACGGGCCGGGCTTCCCGGCCGAGCTGCTGGCGGACGGTCCGCAGCGGTTCCGCACCGGGGACGCGGCGCGCGGGCACGGCCACGGCCTGGGGCTGACCATCGCCCAGGGCCAGGCGGCGGTGCTGGGCGTGCGGCTGCGGCTGGCCAACCATCCGGAGGGCGGCGCGGTGGCCGAGCTGCGGCTGCGCTGAGCGCGGCCCGGCCGGGCAAGGGCAAAGGGCCCCGCGGGGGAACGGGGCCCTTTGTCGCTCAGCACGCGGCGTCAGGGCTGCGCCGGTGCTGGATGGACGGCGCCGGGGGAGGAGCGCCGTCGCTATTCGGTTGGCTTCTTCGGCTTCCCGGGTCGCCCGGGAGCAGTGCCGGGGGCGTCCGGCGGGTGGCCAGTTGACGCCGAGTCTCACTGAGCGTGAGGAGGTGACCGCTGCGGCCACCGGTGGGCGCCAGCAGGTAGTCGGCGGGGACACCGACCTGTCCAGGCCGCCGGCGAACCCCGTACCCCTGCATCGTGGTGGACGGAGGCCTTGCTGTGCAAGCGATTCTGCGGACATTGCCGCAGTCCGGTTCCTGCCGGTCCGCTTAGCGGCCGGCTTCCGGCAGGCCGGCGCGGGCCTGCGGGCGGTCCGATATCCGGTGACGGAACGTAGTTGGGGTACAACCGTCGCCGGGCGGCGCGGCGGTCGGCCGGGCGTCCCCGGAGCCGGCCACCGCACCTCCACGGCTCAGTCCCGGGCCGGCCGCTGTCCCCTGCCGCCGGCGCCGTTTGACCCCGTGCGCGGTCCCACGGCACGTCCGCCCCCGGCCACCGGCCGGGATCGGGGCGCCTCGCGCACGGGCGGACTGGAGTTTCCACGCGTGGTCCTGCGGACCGCACGGGCGCGGGCCCGGGCGCCGGCTGCCGTCGCACCTGGCGGGTGCGGCCGCGGTCGTGCGGTCGCCGGGAGAACGAGCCGGCGGGCCGCGCGGACACGGGCGCCGTGGCAAAGGGGTGAACGCCGCTCCCGGTAGACTCGGGGGTGACTCCCCACATCGCCGCCGGAAGGCCGTCTGTGTCCCCTGCTACCCCCGACCAGTCCGCACCGTCGGTCGACACCGTCCTGGTGGTCGACTTCGGCGCCCAGTACGCCCAGCTCATCGCCCGCCGGGTGCGTGAGGCGCGGGTCTACAGCGAGATCGTGCCGAGCACCATGCCGGTCGCCGAGATGCTCGCCAAGAACCCGAAGGCGATCATCCTCTCCGGCGGGCCGTCCTCGGTCTACGAGGAGGGCGCGCCGCGCCTGGACCGCGCGATCTTCGAGGCCGGTGTGCCGGTCTTCGGCATGTGCTACGGCTTCCAGCTGATGGCGATCACCCTCGGCGGCACCGTGGACAACTCCGGTGCCCGCGAGTACGGCCGGACCCCGCTGCACGTCAGCCGGTCCGGCTCGACCCTCTTCGAGGGCACGCCGGACGAGCAGTCGGTCTGGATGTCGCACGGCGACGCCTGCTCGGCCGCCCCCGAGGGCTTCGCCGTGACGGCCTCGACCGACGTGGTGCCGGTCGCCGCGTTCGAGAACGACGAGCGCCGGCTGTACGGCGTCCAGTACCACCCCGAGGTGCTGCACTCCACGCACGGCCAGCAGATCCTGGAGCACTTCCTCTACCGCGGCGCCGGCATCGCGCCGACCTGGACCACCCACAACGTGGTGGACGAGCAGGTCGCGCTGATCAAGGCCCAGGTGGGCGACAAGCGCGCGATCTGCGGCCTGTCCGGCGGGGTGGACTCCGCGGTCGCGGCCGCGCTGGTGGCCCGGGCCATCGGCGACCAGCTGACCTGCGTGTACGTGGACCACGGCCTGATGCGCAAGGGCGAGACCGAGCAGGTCGAGAAGGACTTCGTGGCCGCCACCGGCGTCAAGCTGAAGGTGGTGGACGCCGAGGAGCGGTTCCTGAACGCGCTCAAGGGCGTCAGCGACCCGGAGGAGAAGCGCAAGATCATCGGCCGGGAGTTCATCCGGGTCTTCGAGCAGGCGCAGGCCGAGATCATCGCGGACGAGGGTCCGGCGGTGGAGTTCCTGGTGCAGGGCACCCTGTACCCGGACGTGGTGGAGTCCGGCGGCGGTACCGGCACCGCCAACATCAAGTCGCACCACAACGTCGGCGGCCTGCCCGAGGACCTTGAGTTCCAGCTGGTCGAGCCGCTGCGCCAGCTGTTCAAGGACGAGGTCCGGATGGTCGGCCAGGAGCTGGGCCTGCCGGAGGAGATCGTCCAGCGGCAGCCGTTCCCGGGCCCGGGCCTGGGCATCCGGATCGTCGGCGAGGTCACCAAGGAGCGCCTGGACCTGCTGCGCGAGGCCGACGCGATCGCCCGCGAGGAGCTGACCGCGGCCGGCCTGGACCGGGAGATCTGGCAGTGCCCGGTGGTGCTGCTGGCCGACGTCCGCAGCGTCGGCGTGCAGGGCGACGGCCGCACCTACGGTCACCCGATCGTGCTGCGTCCGGTCTCCTCCGAGGACGCCATGACCGCCGACTGGTCGCGGCTGCCCTACGAGGTGCTGGCCCGGATCTCGACCCGGATCACCAACGAGGTGCGCGACGTCAACCGCGTGGTGCTGGACGTGACCAGCAAGCCGCCGGGCACCATCGAGTGGGAGTGACCTCCCGCAGACCGAGTTGAACGGCCGCACCGCCGCCCGCGTACCCGTGGGTGGCGGTGCGGCCGTTCGCGTCGGTTCCGGCCGGGTCGCGGGTGCGGTCGGGGGTGACGCGGACGGCACCGGATACCGTCGAAAGCAAGCCGGAGCGGGCAGAATGCGGATCGGACCGGTCGGGAAGCGACGCGGTGACGGGAAACGGGAAGGTGACGCGATGATGGAGGGCACCCGGGACTCGGTGGAGTCCGAGGGCTCCGGCTCCGAACAGCCCCCCGCACCGCCCGGCCGACGGGAGCGGGCCGCCCGGCGCCGCGCCCTGGCGAGCGGGTACGCGCTGCTGCCGCTGCGGCTCTTCCTCGGTGTCACCTTCAGCTACGCGGGCCTGGACAAGCTGGCCGACCGCCACTACCTGGCCGGCCGCGGCGACCTGCAGTCCTTCTACGCCCAGACGCTGGCCGCCAAGGCGCACAGCCCGGTCGGCGCGCTCCTCCAGCCGGCGCTGCACGCGCCCACCTTCTTCGCGCTGCTGATCGCCTTCGGCGAGCTGGCGGTCGGGCTCGGCACGCTGTTCGGGCTCTGGGGCCGGGTGGCCGCGCTGGGCGGCGCGGCGCTCAGCCTGACCCTCTTCCTGACCGTCAGCTACAACGTCTCGCCCTACTACCTGGGCAACGACCTGCCCTACCTGATGGCCTGGACCGCGCTGCTGCTGGCCGGCACCCCCTACCTCTCGGTGGACGGCTACCTGGCCCGGCGGGCCGAACGGGACCGGACCCGCGGGATGACCGAGGACGCGGTGCGCCGGCGGACCTTCGTGGACGGCTCGATCGCGGCGGTCGCGCTCGGCGGCGGCGGGCTGCTGCTCGGCTCGCTGACCGCGACCTTCCTGCGCAGGAAGCCGAAGCCGGCGGTGGCCGGCACCCCGAAGGCCGGCGCCCCGACAGCCAGTGGTGGGGGCGCCGTCTCGGTGGCGGTCGGCCAGGTGCCGGTGGGCGGCTCGGCCACCGTGACCGACCCGGCCACCGGCGACGCGGTCTACCTGGTGCAGCCCTCGGCCGGCCAGTACTGCGGGCTCTCCTCGATCTGCACGCACTCCGGCTGCACCGTGAACCCGCCGCAGGGCGGGCAGTTGCTCTGCCCGTGCCACGGCTCCCGGTTCGACGCGGCCACCGGCGCGGTGCTGGCCGGCCCGGCGGTCACGCCGCTGCCCAAGTACACGGTGACCCGGAACGGCGACCGGCTCGACCTCGGCCCGCAGCAGAGCTGACCCGGCCTCAGGCCCGGGCGGCCCCCTGACGCAGCGCCAGGCCGGTGGGCAGCAGCGAGGCGGCCAGCGCCAGCAGCAGGCAGGCCGCCCCGCCGCCGGCCAGCCAGCCCCACGGCAGCCGCAGCGCGACGGTCGCCTGGCCGGCCAGGATCCGGTGGTTCAGCAGCAGCGTGGTGCCCAGCTGGGTGACCGCGGTGACCGCCAGCGCCAGCACCGCGGCGACGGCCACCACCAGCACCGCCTCCAGCGCGACCACGCCCAGCACCTGTCGGCGCACCCCGCCGGCGAGGCGCAGCACCGCGAAGTCGCGCCGCCGGTCGGCCGCCGCCATCACCATGGTGTTGACGATCGCGATCAGCGCGTAGAGCACGGCCGGGCCGAGGATGGTGCTGGTGGCGATCCAGGCGTAGTGCGCGTTCGGGTCCGGGCCCGGGGCGCTGGCGTCGGTGAGCCGACCGCCCATCAGGTCGGCCGGCCGGTCGCTCAGGTAGACCGCGGTCGGCCCGGCGCCGGCCAGGTGGGGGGCGACGGCGTCGCCGGAGAGCAGCACCTCGTCGAGCGAGAGCTGGGTGCGGAAGACGAACACCAGCCGCAGCGCCGTCACGGTGCCGTCGGCGAGGCGCAGGTTCACCTGGTCGCCCAGGTGCCAGCCGTGCGCCCGCACCTGGTCGCTGGCGGCGGCCAGGGTGGCGCCGTGCAGGTCGGCGGGGGAGCCCTGGGCGGCGGGCAGGGCGAGCGCGTCGGCCAGCCCGCCCTCGACCACGGTGGCGGCGGACGGCACCGAGGCGGCCGAGTCCTCGGAGTGGTCGGCGAACGAGGGGGTGTCCGCGCCCAGCCCGGTGATCACGGTGGGGAGGGTGGCGGTGGCCCGCAGCCCGGGCTGACCGGCCGTCAGCCGCCGGGCCGCGTCGGCCGGCAGGGGCGCGGCGCCGGGGCGCAGCACGAAGCGGGCGGCGGTGGCGGCCCGGCCCTGGGCGGTCATCGCCTCGGCGAAGGCCGTGGTGGAGCCGATCGCGGTGCCGAGCAGGGCGATCACCAGGAAGGCCGGGGTGGCGGTGGAGACCGTGCGGCGCACGGCGGTGAGCGCGTTCTGCCGGGCCAGCAGGGCGGTGGCGCCGGCCGCCCGGCCCAGCGGCAGGGTGAGCAGCCGCACCAGGTGCGGCACCAGCAGCGGGGCGAACAGGCTGAGCGTGACGATCGCCATCAGGTCCACCGCCATCACCCACTGGGAGGCGAACTGCGGGTCGCCGGTCTGGTCCCCGCCGCCGGGGGCGGGCGGCAGCAGCGGCGCGAGCAGGTAGTAGCCGACCGCGCCGAGCAGGCCGGCGGCCTGCAGCGCCGCGCAGACCCAGCGCACCCGGGTCATGCCGCCGGGGTCCACGGCGGCCTCGCCGAGCGCCGCCACCGGGCGGACCCGGGTGGCCCGCAGCGCGGCGGCGCCGGCTCCGAGCAGTGCGACCAGCAGGCCGACGGCGGCCGCCAGCAGCAGCGGCGCCGCGGTGGTCCGGGCGGTGAAGCCGGCCGGTGCGGCGCCGCGGGCGACCAGCCAGGCGGCCAGCGCGGGCGCGGCGGGCAGCGACAGCAGGCAGCCGGAGACCGCCGCGGCCAGGGCCACCACGGTGGCCTCGCCCATGACCAGCGCGCCGACCTGACGGGGCGTCGCCCCGACGGCGCGCAGCAGGGCGGTCTCCCGCTGCCGCTGGGCGACCGCGAAGGCGAAGGTGGAGGCGACCACGAAGACGGCGACGAAGGCGGCCATGCCGGCGGCGAAGGTGAGCACCTTGTGCAGCGAGGGGGCGCCGAGCGGGGAGTCGTCGCCCATGGTGTCGTTCAGCAGCACCCCGGTGGTGGCGACCAGGGTGACGCCGAGGGTGAGCGCGACGTAGCCGCCGGCGAAGGCGGCCTTGCGGCGGCGCAGGCCGGCCGTGGCGACCGGCAGCAGGGTGAGCAGGTCGGTCACGCGACCGGCTCCGCTTCCAGCGCGGTCATCGTCTCGGCGATCAGCTGGGCGCCGGGCGCGGCCAGGTCGCCGACGATCCGGCCGTCGGCCAGGAAGAGCACCCGGTCGGCGTGGGCGGCGGCCACCGGGTCGTGGGTGACCATCACGGTGCTCTGGCCCTCGCGGTCCACCAGCGAGCGGAGCAGTTTCAGCACCTCGCGGCTGCTGGAGCTGTCCAGCGCGCCGGTGGGCTCGTCGGCGAAGAGCACCTTCGGGCGGGTGATCAGCGCCCGGGCGATCGCCACGCGCTGCTGCTGCCCGCCGGAGAGCTGGGCCGGCAGGTGGCCGGTGCGGTGGCCGAGGCCGACCTGCTCCAGCGCGGCGCGCACCTCGGCGCGGTCGGGGCGGCGCCCGGCCAGCCGCAGCGGGAGGCCGACGTTCTGTTCGGCGGTCAGCGAGCCGACCAGGTTGAAGGCCTGGAAGACGAAGCCGACCCGTTCGCGCCGCAGCACCGTCAGCTGGGTCTCGGTCAGGCCGCCCAGCTCGACGCCGTCCAGCACCACCCGGCCCGCGTCCGGGCGGTCCAGTCCGGCCGCGCACTGCAGCAGGGTGCTCTTGCCGGAGCCGGAGGGGCCCATCACGGCGGTGAAGCTGCCGCGGGCGAAGGCGGTGTCCACCCCCGCGAGCGCCCGGACCGCGTCGGGTCCGGTTCCGTAGCCGCGCTGGACCTGTTCGAGCCGCAGGACGGCGTCATCCCCCATGATCGTCACGGCGTATGAGTACCACGGCCGGCACGCCCCTGACCAGGGAATTCGGTTCGCCCGGGGGATCAGCGATCGTCGTCGGGACGGCGCCGGCGGGCCATCGCGGCGACCGCCGCGGCCAGGCCCGCGGTGCCGAGCACGATGAAGGTGATCGGCAGCACGATCCGCCCGTCGAGCCGGAAGCCGTTCAGCGAGGCGACCAGGTAGAGCACCGCGAGCACGGTGAACAGGCCGCCCGCGAGGAAGGAGAAGAGGTCGAACCGGTGTCGTCGCATCACTGCACCACCTGGATCTCGCCGAAGCCGACCTCGATGGTGAGGTCGATGGTTCCGTGGGCCGGGCCGCCGCCCACCGGGTCCAGGTGGACCGTGCGGCGGGTGCCGAGGCCGCCCGAGGTCGAGCCGTCGTCGTCGGGGGTCTGGATGTCGCCGGCCACCACCCGCAGGTTCAGGTCGGCCGCGGTGCCGGGCGGCAGCTGCACCTCGACGTTGCCCGCGCCGAGCTGCACCTGGCTGCGCAGGGTGGCGCCGGCCGGGTCCAGCGAGGTCAGGTCGAGGTGGATGTCGCCCAGCCCCAGGGCGTACCTCGGCTGCAGCTCGGCCGCCGTCGCCGGGGCCCAGTTCCGGTCGCCCAGCGCGAAGTTGGAGATCCGCGCCTGGTCGCCCAGGCCGGCCAGGGCGAGGGTGAGGGCCAGCGCGGGCACGGCGAGCCAGCGGGCCCGGCCCCAGCGGGAGCCGACCAGCATGGTCAGGCCGAGCACCAGCAGGCCGGTGGCCAGCACGGTGGTGGCCGGCACGGTGCGGCCCTGGTGCCCGCCGGCCCAGACCGCCCAGCCGGCGCCGCCGGCCAGCAGCAGCCCGAGCAGGCCGAGTCCGGAGCCCCGCCGGCGCTCCCGGCGGGGGCGCGGCGCCCTCGGCGGCAGGTCCGGGGTGGTCTTGCGCAGCGGGTCGCCGGCCGGCAGGTCGGTCCGCTGCCACCAGGGCTGCGCGGGCATGCCGGGCGGGGGGCCGGCGCCCCAGGGGTTGCGCTCGGGGTGCCGGGGGTCCCAGTGGTAGCCGCCGCGGCCGGTCGGCGGCGCGTCGGTGGGGGGCCGGTCGGTGCCGTTGGTCGGGGCGTCCGGCGGGAGGGGGGCGGTGAAGCCCTCCTTCGCCAGGTTGACCCGGGTGTGGAACTCGGCCTTGCGGGCCGTCCACTGGGTGTGGAAGTCCTGCCGCCAGGTGTCCCAGTCGGTCAGCGCCGGGCCGTCGCCGGGCCCGCCGGCGGTGGCGGTCGCCCGGTCGTAGGGTCCGGCGGGGCGGGGCGGGGCGGCCTGGCCGCGGGCCCGGCGGCGGCGCTCCGGGTCGTGCCGGACGGCGAAGAAGACCATCGCGGCGAGCAGCAGCAGCGGCAGGATCGAGTCGCCGCTGCCCATCCAGGAGAAGAAGACGCCGGTCCCGATCACCGTCATGAGCACCGCGCCGATCGACTGCCCGTCGACCCGCCCGGTCAGCACCCGCTGCAGCTCGGTGCGCCCGTGCTTGGGGTCCTCCCGCTCGTCGGGCACGATCAGCCAGGCCAGCCCGTAGACGAAGAGCCCGAGGCCGCCGGTGAGGCAGAGCACCGCGGTGACCACCCGGAAGACCACGGGGTCGATGTCCAGGTGCCGGCCGAGCCCGCCGCACACCCCGGCCACCACGCGGTGCCGCTCGCTGCGGGCGAGCGGGGGCCGGCCGTCGGCGGCGCCCTCCTGGGTGCCCGGCTGGTCGGGCGGTGTGCTCTGCTCCTCGGTCATGTTCCTATCCTGCTGGCTGCGGGGCGGCCGGGGGACCGGGGCGGCCCCCGGCCGGACCCTGAAGTCTCCCTGAGACGGGCTCAGGGGCGGGCCGCCCGGCGGGCCACGGCGTCGGTCAGCGCGTGGTAGAAGCGGTCGGCGATCCGCTGGTAGCCGAGGTCGTCGGGGTGCAGCCGGTCGGCGAACTCGGCGGGGGTCAGCTCGGGCGGCCGCAGGTAGTCGAAGTCCCGGCCGAGCCGCCACTCGGTGGCGGACAGGTCCTCGACCCGCCGGTTGAACGTCCGGACCGGCTGCTCCAGCCCCTCGGTGGTGGGCAGCAGGCCGAGCAGCAGCACGCTCACCCCGGGCCGGTCGGTGTAGATCCGGTCCAGCAGGGCGGCCAGCCGGTCGGCGGCGTGCGGCTTGTCCGGGCCGCGGTCCAGGTCGTTGATGCCGATGTGCAGCAGCACCACGTCGGGCCGGGCGGCGGCCAGCCAGCCGTCGATCCGGGCGGTGAGGTCGGCGACCATCCAGCCGCTGTGGCCCTCGTGCCGGTCGCCGGGGAAGAGGGTGTCGTGCTGCGAGCCGACCAGCCGCAGGGTGAACCGGGACTGTTCGGCGCAGTCCTGCCGCAGCGGCAACCGGTAGCCGGCCCCGTCGTGGCTGCCGACGCCGGCGGTGATCGAGTCGCCGAGCGGCATCACCCGCACGACCGGTGGTCCGGTGCGGGCGGCGGCCGGTGCGGCGGTGAGCAGGAGCGGCCCGCAGAGGGCACCGAGGACGGCGGCGAGGGAGCGGTGGAGGAGTCGGGGCACGTCGGGACCTCCCTGGTCGAGGGGTGTGACGTCCGGTCAGGACCGGGTGCGGCCGTGCCGGGGAGGTGACTGTGTCAAAAAGTCAGATGATCTGACGGATCGAAACACCGCCGGTCCGGCCCCGTTCAGCACCTAGGGGGAAGACCCTGATGCATTCGGACCTGCGGCCGTGTGACCATCTGTGGCGTGGCAAGCCCCGACCCCGTGACCAGCACCGGCGCCGACGGACCGGCCGGCGGCGACACCGCCGCCGAGCAACCCGACCGCCCGCCGTTCCGCAAGCTCTACCGCAGCCCGCACTCGCGCATGCTCGGCGGAGTCGCGCACGGCCTCGCGGTCCACCTCGGCCTGCCCGTCACCTGGGTGCGGGCCGCCTTCGTGCTGCTCTTCTTCGCCAACGGGATCGGCGTGCTGCTCTACGCGGCCTTCTGGTTCGTGGTGCCGATCGGCATCGGCGAGCCCGCGCTGGGCTCCGAATGGGTCTGGGCGGGCGGCCAGTTCGTCCCGGCCGGCGCCTCCGGCGTCACCCCGGAGCCGCTGCGCAAGGGCCGCCGGGGCCGGCTCGGCCGGCTGCGCGACCTGCTGCAGGGCACCTTCCAGGGCGAGCCGGTGATCGCCGAGCAGGCCGTGCCGGGCGAGCCGCCGGCCGCCGCCAGCCGGCGCAACGCCGGGCAGCTGGCCGCCCTGCTGATGCTGGTGGTCGGCGTGATGTGGCTGCTCAACGCGCTGCACCTGCAGTCCTCGCAGCCCTACGCCTGGCCGCTGCTGGCGATCGGCGTCGGCGTCGCGCTGGTCTGGCGGCAGGCCGACGACTCCCGCTGGGCCCGCTGGTTCGGCCTGACCGGCGGCCGCCGGCGCAGCGCGGTGGCCCGGGTCGGCGCGGGCGTGCTGCTGGTCGCCGCCGGCATCGTCGGGTTCCTGATCCTGCAGGGCACCGGCTCGGCGGTCGGCTCGGTGGTGGAGGCGTCGCTCGCGGTGCTGGCCGGGGTGCTGGTGCTGACCGGCCCGTACGCGCTGCGGATGTGGCAGGACCTGGGCGCCGAGCGGACGGCCCGGATCCGGGCCCAGGAGCGGGCCGAGATCGCCGCGCACATCCACGACTCGGTGCTGCACACGCTGACCCTGATCCAGCGCCGGGCGGAGGACCCGAAGGAGGTGCAGCGCCTGGCCCGGGCCCAGGAGCGCGAGCTGCGGCTCTGGCTCTACCGTCCGGAGGCCGCCGCCGAGGCCGCGCCCGATACCCTGGCGGAGCGGATCCGCGAGGTGGTCGCCGAGGTCGAGGACCGGCACGGGGTGCCGATCGAGCTGGTCTGCGTCGGCGACTGCCCGATGGACGAGCGGATCGCCGCACAGATGCAGGCCGCGCGCGAGGCGATGGTGAACGCCGCCAAGTACGGTGGCGGGGCACCGGTGCAGGTGTACGCCGAGGTGGAGGGGAGGACGGTGCTGGTGTTCGTGCGCGACCACGGCCCCGGCTTCGACCCGGACACCGTGCCCGAGGACCGGATGGGCGTCCGCGAGTCGATCATCGGGCGGATGAAGCGGCACGGCGGCACCGCCCGGGTCCGCCCCGCGCCGGACGGCGGTACCGAGGTCGAGCTGGAGATGGAGAGAGCCGCAGATGACTGACGCTGAGTCCGTGCCCGACAGGACCGCCCGCGTGGTGCTGGTGGACGACCACCGGATGTTCCGCACCGGCGTGCGCGCCGAGATCGGCCGCACCGAGGTGACCGGGATCGACGTGGTCGGCGAGGCCGACGACGTGGAGTCCGCGGTCCGGGTGGTCGCCGAGACCCGCCCGGACGTGGTGCTGCTCGACGTTCACCTGCCCGGTGGCGGCGGCGTCGAGGTGCTGCGCCGCTCGACCGCGGTGATGGGCGAGCCGGGCGGGGTGAAGTTCCTCGCGCTCTCCGTCTCGGACGCGGCCGACGACGTGATCGGGGTGATCCGCGGCGGTGCCCGGGGCTACGTCACCAAGACCATCACCGGCGCCGACCTGGTGGGTGCGATCTTCCGGATCGCCGACGGCGACGCGGTCTTCTCGCCCCGGCTGGCCGGCTTCGTGCTGGACGCCTTCGCCGCCACGGACACTCCTCCGGTGGACGAGGACCTCGACCGGTTGACCCAGCGCGAGCGCGAGGTGCTCCGGCTGATCGCCCGCGGCTACGCCTACAAGGAGATCGCCAAGCAGCTCTTCATCTCGGTGAAGACGGTGGAGAGCCACGTCTCCGCGGTGCTGCGCAAGCTGCAGCTGAGCAACCGTCACGAGCTGACCCGGTGGGCGACGGCGCGGCGGCTGGTCTGACCGGACCGCGCGGGGCGGGTGAACCTGGCGGGGGCGCCGGGGAGTTAGTGATTATGTGCGGATAATATGCGCGCACTGAGCGCGCCGGGGGAGCTCCAGTACGACCAGCCGGGTGATCGGCGGGCTCCCACAACCGTCCGGCTGACGCCTCATCCGCTGCCAGACCTCCGGCCACCAGGCCGGAGGCCGCCCCGGACCCGGGAAGCCGGGTCCCAGAGTTGCCGTATCGTGGAGCACCGTGACCGACACCGCCGCTTCGAGCCCCCCCGCGCCCGGGACGTCCGCCGACGTCCACCCGGCCGGCGAATCCGCCGCAGGCGGTGACGGCAGCGCCGTTCCTCCGCAGTCCTTCCTGCGCCGGCTCTTCCGGATCACCCCCTACCGGGTGACCGGGTTCATCTTCATGCTGGTGCTCGTCCCGATGGCCGCCAGGCTGCCCTGGTCCGGCGACATCGGCCAGCACGCCTCGACCATATGGCGGCTGCGCGAGAACCTCTCGCACCCGACCAGCCCGATGATCGACGTGCCCGGCAACGGCAGCCCGTACTTCTCGCCCTACCAGGTGTTCGGCGCCCTGGTGTCGCTGGCCACCGGCCTGGTGCCGCTGAAGACGCTGCACCTGCTCGCGGTGATGAACTCGCTGCTGATCATCACCGGCCTCGGGGCCTTCGTGCGGGCGCTGACCCCGCGCCGCTGGGCCCCGGTGCTGGCGCTGTTCTGCTACTTCTTCCTCTGGGGCGTCGACGTCTCGGTGTGGAGCGGGTACGAGTCCTGGCTCTCCTTCTGCCTGGGCCTGTCCTACCCGAGTGCCTTCGCGGCCGGCCTGATGTTCTGGATCTGGGCCGGCACGCTGCGGCTGCTCGGCCGGGTGCCGGAGCGCGCGCCGCTCTCCGACAGCCTGGCGGTGCGGGTCCCGCTCCACCTGGTGCTCGGGCTCGGGCTCTTCGTGGTGCTGCTCTCGCACCCGTTCACCGGCATCGTGATCTGCATGGGCATGGCCGGCATCATGATCGGCTCGCTGCGCGGGCTGGCCCTGCGCAACTGGCTGCTCTGGGCCTTCTCGGCGCTGGTCGTGCTGGTCGCCGTGCTGGCCTGGCCGTACTGGGACCTGCTGAACCAGGGTCAGTCCGCCGCGCTCGACGCGATGCACCGCGGCCTGTACAGCCACCCGCTGAACTGGTTCGGCTTCGCGGTGGTGATCGGCCTGCCCGCGCTGGTGATGCGGTTCCGGCGCAACAAGCTCGACCCGCTGGTGCTCACCTTCCTGCTGGTGGCCGCCGCCGTCGGCTACGGCTGGGTCAGCGGCCACTACAGCTTCGGCCGGGCCTACCCGGGCCTGATCGCGATGCTGCAGATCGCCACCGCGATCGAGGCCGCGAACGTCCCGTGGAAGCAGTGGTTCAAGCGCGAGTACACCGTGCTGGTCTCGGTGGCGCTGGTCTTCGGCATGTGGGTGCAGGCCGGCACGGTCTTCTACCTGATCCCGAAGTCGGACTTCCCCAAGGGCATGGTCGACAACGTCCAGACCTGGAACCCGTGGCCCGGCTACCAGTGGACCGCCAAGTACCTGAAGTACGGCGACATAGTCATGACCACCGGTGAGCGCCCGCTCGCGCAGCTCCCCGCCTACGGCTACTTCACCGTGCAGGCCGGCTACCCGGACCCGGCGGTGGCGCAGAGCGTGCTCGACGAGCGTTCGCACGACACCTGGGTCTTCTTCTCCAAGGAGGCCACCGATGACACCAAGTGGCAGCTGATCGACAAGTACCACGTCGGCTGGGTGATCATCAGGCCCGAGGACGGCGTGGTGCCGACCGGCCCCGGGTTCCAGGTGGTCACCACGAGTCCGCAGGGCGAGGACCTGATCAAGGTCACCAAGCCCTGACCCGCGGGAGCCCGGCTCCCGTCCCCGGACCGCACCGGCACCGCTCGTCATCCGACGAGCGGTGCCGGCGTCGTTCCGGCCCCCTCCAGCCCGCCAGCGCGTAGGCCGAGGAGCCACGCGTCGCGAAGGAAGGCGTCGTCATGCCGCTGTCCCTGCTGCCGAGCCGCGCCCCGCAGGAAGGGGGGGAGCCCGACCGCGACGCCACCCGGACCAGCAAGCGGCCGCGGCTCTACGTGCTCGACGGCATAAGGCTGCTGGCGGCGCTGAGCGTGATGCTCTTCCACTACGTGGGCAAGCCGGTGGGCTGGGACCAGACCTGGCGCGGGCGCCCGGACCGGCTGCTGCCCGGCCTGCACGACGCGGCGATCTACGGCTGGGTCGGCGTCGAGCTGTTCTTCCTGATCAGCGGCTTCGTCATCTGCATGTCCTGCTGGGGCAAGCGGCCGCAGGACTTCTTCGTCTCCCGGGTGGTCCGGCTCTACCCCGCGTACTGGACGGCGGTGCTGATCACCACCGGCGTGGTGGCCGCGGCCGGCTACTCCTTCACCACCGCCAAGGACCTGACGCCGCGGGCGGTGATCACCAACCTGACGATGCTGCAGGCGCCGATCGGCGCGCCCTCGGTGGACCCGAGCTATTGGACGCTCTGGGTGGAAATGCTCTTCTACGTGCTGTTCGCGGTCGTCGTGGTGGTCGGCCTGACGTACCGTCGGGTGGTGGCGTTCTGCGGAATCTGGATGTTCCTGGCGGTGCTCGCGCCGGCCGTGGACCTCCCGCTGCTCAGCACCCTGGCGCAGGCCGACTACGCCCCCTTCTTCACGGCCGGGATCACCATGTTCCTGATGTACCGGTTCGGCCCGAACCTGCTGCTCTGGTGCATGCTCGGGTTCTGCTGGATGGTGGCCCAGTACCGGCTGCAGAGCACCGTCGAGATGTACCAGCAGTGGCTGCCGCAGCACATCTCCTGGACCGTCGCGACCGCGCTGATGACGCTCTGCTTCCTGCAGGTGCTCGGCGCCGCGCTCGGCCTCTTCGACCGGATCCAGTGGCGCCGGCTGACCGTCGCCGGCGCGCTCACCTACCCGGTCTACCTGCTGCACCAGGAGCTCGGCGTCACCGGCATCCACTGGCTGCGCCAGTGGCTGGCGCCGCGCACCACGCTCGCCCTGGTCGTGCTGGGCGTGCTGCTGCTCTCCTACCTGGTGCACCGGCTGGTGGAGACCCCGGTCTCCGGCCTGCTCAAGCGCGGACTGGGCGCCGCCTTCGCCTCGGTGACCGAGGCGGACGAGCGGGCCCGGGCGGCCGCTGCCGGGGAGGTGACCAGGGCGTGAGCCAGCGGGCGGTGGCGGGGGAAGCGCCGGGGGGTCCGGTTCCGGTCGGTTCCACGACCGCACGCCGTTCGCCGTCCGGTCCGGTCCGGACGCTGCGGCGGGGCCTCGGCCCCGCCCTGCCGGCCCTGCTGGCCTTCGTCGCGGTGCGCGCGACCGGGCTGGCGATGATGTGGCTGCACCCCGGCCACGGGTCGGTGCTCGCCCGGCTCGCCGGCCTCTGGGACGCGCCCTACTACCAGGGGGTCGCCGAGCACGGGTACTCCGACGACCTCGGCATCGGCGGCTACCAGAACGGCGTGCCCTACTCGTCCCGGGCCTTCTTCCCGCTCTACCCCGCGTGCATCCGGGCCGCGCACACCGTGCTCCCGCTCTCCTACGCGCACGCCGCGCTGCTGGTGGCCTGGTGCTTCGCGGTGCTGGCGGCGGCCGGGATCTACAGCTTCGCCGCCTACGTGTACAAGCCCAGGACCGGGGTGATCGCGGTGGTGGTCTGGGCCGCGCTGCCCTACGGGGTGGTGGAGAGCCTGGCCTACTCGGAGCCGGTCTTCACCGCCTTCGCCGCCTGGGCGCTGGCCGCGGTGGTCCGCCGGCGCTGGATCGCCGCGGGCCTGCTCAGCTGCCTGAGCTGCCTGGCCCGGCCGAGCGGCCTGGCCGTGGCGGCGGCCGTGGCCGCGGCGGCCGCCGCCGAGGCGGTGCGGCTGCTGCGCGCCCGGCGCCCGCTCGACCCGCAGCTGCCGGTGGCGGTGCTGCTGGCCCCGGCCGGCTGGATCGGGTACGTGGCCTACGTCGGCTACGTGCGGGGCACCCCGCGCGGCTACTTCGACGTGCAGTCGGCCTGGGGCAGCCAGTTCGACTTCGGCCGCGCCACCCTGCGGTGGTTCACCGACCTGACGCTGCGCCAGGGGACGGCCACCACGCTGGCCCAGGTGGTGGCGGCCGGGGTGGTGGCCGCCTCGCTGGTGCTGTTCGTACTGGCCGTGGTCCAGCGCCAGCCGCTGCCGGCCCTGGTGTACGGCGGCGCCATGCTGGTGATCGCGCTCGGCGACGGCTCGGCGGACGCCCCGCGCGCCCGGCTGCTGCTGCCGGCCTTCGTGCTGCTGCTGCCGGTGGCGGCCGGGCTCTCCCGGATCCGGTCCGCGGTCTCGCTCTGGGTGGTGCTCGGTTCGCTGGCGGTCTGCTCGGGCGTCTACGGCGTCCACCTGGTCTACGTGAGCGGCTACTCGCCGTGAGGATCCGGTGTCCGCGCGCCGGTGCCGCGAGCGCGGATGGCAGGCGGGATCCGGCCATGCCGTAAGCTCGCGGCTGCATTGAATCCGTACGCCTCGGCCACGACGCAGACCAAGGGGACCAGTTCATGGGAACGATATCCGGTGCGGTCGCGGGCGACAGTCCGCGCCTCGACGACCCGGCTCCCGAACCCGCAGCCGCGGGCCGCGAGCTGAAGCACCGGATGGCGGCCCAGGTCCGCCGGTTCGGCCCGGTCCTGGCGCTGTACGGCCTGGTGAAGCTGGCCGGCCTGACCGTCTTCATGGGGCTGCTGCACTACTCGGGCGACTACAAGAAGAAGAACATCGGCTTCGGCGGCGGCCACCGGATCTGGGAGGTGCTCGGCACCTACGACGGTCGCTGGTACCAGCAGCTGGCGAGCCAGTGGTACCACCCGCAGGTGCTCCCGCCGAACGCGACGGTGGCCGACGTGCACACCAACTCGGCCGCGTTCTTCCCGCTCTACCCCGGCCTGATGCGCCTGCTGATGAAGACCACCGGGATCGGCGGCTTCGGCGCCGGCCTGCTGGTCTCGGTGGTGTTCGCGTTCGTCGCGGTGGCCGGGATCTACGCCGTGGTGACGCTGATGGGCGGTCACCGCGCGGGTCTGATCGCCGGTGCGCTGTGGGCGGTGGTGCCGGGTTCCGGCGCCGAGTGGGCGGTCTACTCCGACACCGTGTTCGTGGCGATCGTCGCCTGGGCCTGCTACTGCGTGATGACCCGTCAGTGGATCGCCGCCGGCCTGCTGACCCTGCTCTCCGGCCTGAGCCGGCCGACCTCCGCGGCGCTGATCGGGGCGGTCGGGCTGGCCGCGCTGATCGCGCTCGTCAAGCGCCGCGACGGGATCGCCAAGCCGCTGTTCGCGATGCTGGTCGCGCCGTGGTTCATGCTGGGCTACATCGCCTGGGTCGGCATGAAGATGCACAACGCGAACGGCTACTTCCTGATCCAGAAGTCCTGGGCGCACTACTTCGACTGGGGCAAGTTCACCGTCCACGCGGTGCCCGAGGTCATGATCGGCCGCTTCAACTACCTGTGGCCCTCGCCGATCGCCGACGTGGTCGCGCTGGTGATGCTGCTCGCGGTGCCGATCCTGCTGATCTTCTTCTTCCGGCTGCGCCCGCCGCTGGTGCTGATCGTCTTCACCCTGCTGACCATCGCCTCGACCACCACCAGCCAGCAGATCTTCTCGAACATCCCGCGCTACCTGCTGCCGGCCTTCCCGCTGCTGATCGCCCCGGCCCTGGTGCTGAAGCGGGTCAGCTGGCGCTGGCTGCTGCCGACGCTGGTGCTGGTGGGCGCCATCTCGGGTTGGTACGCCGGCTACGTGATGTTCGAGCTCGGCACCCCGTAATGATCATTCGCTGATCGTTCCATGCGACTTCCCGACAACGGCTGTTGCTAGGATTCGCTCTGCCGGTTTAAACCTCGTTGACCGTTTTTCTCAACTCCTCAAAGCGGGCGGGATATCCAGTGGTGGCTGCACCAGCTCCGACGACGCTGTCGGTCGTCATACCCATGTACAACGAGGAGGCCGCGCTGCCTGCCCTCGTCGCCCGGCTCCGTCCGGCGCTGGACGGTACCGGTGTCTCCTACGAGGTCGTCGCCGTCGACGACGGCAGCGCCGACCGCACCGCCGAGCTGCTGGAGGAGATCCGGCTCGGCTGGTCCGAGCTGCGCATCGTCAAGCTGCGCCGCAACTCCGGGCACCAGGCGGCGCTGACCGCCGGCCTGCACAGCTCCGTCGGCGACTACGTGGCGAGCATCGACGCGGACCTGCAGGACCCGCCGGAGAAGATTCCGGAGATGCTCGACCTGGCCCGCAAGGACAACCTGGACATCGTCTACGGCGTCCGCAACGACCGCAGCACCGACTCCGGCTTCAAGCGCTGGACCGCCGGCGCCTACTACTGGCTGATGCGCCGGATGGTCGGCAAGCGGGTCCCCTCGCAGGCCGGTGACTTCCGCCTGCTGAGCCGGGAGGCCGTCGAGGCGCTCAAGTCGCTGCCGGACCAGCAGCAGGTCTACCGCCTGCTGGTGCCGTGGCTGGGCTTCCCGAGCGGCCAGGTCACCTACTTCCGCGAGGAGCGGGTGGCGGGCGAGACCAAGTACCCGCTCAGCAAGATGATCCGGCTGGCGATCGACAGCATCACCAACTTCTCGGCCTCGCCGCTGCGGATCGCCACCTGGCTGGGCGTCGCCAGCTTCTTCGGCTGCTTCGCGATGCTGGCCGCCACCGTGGGCATCTACCTGGGCGGCCACACGGTGCCCGGCTGGACCTCGCTCTTCGTCGCGATGCTCTTCCTCGGCGGCATCCAGCTGATCTGCGTCGGCCTGCTCGGCGAGTACATCGGCCGGATCTACACCGCCGTGCAGAAGCGCCCGACCTTCTTCATCGGCTACGACTCGGCGAAGGTCGCGCGGCCGCGCGGCGCCGAGCAGGACGAGCGGGTGGACGTCGGCGTCTGAGCCGACCCGACGCCCGGGCCCGCGGGCCCGCCCCGGAACGCCCCGCTGACGCGTGCCCGGCCCGGTTCCCCGAAGGGGAGCCGGGCCGTTCGCCTTTCCGGTCCCGGCCGGTCCGGGCTGTCGGCGGCGGGCCATAGACTCGAAGGGCCATGAGTAGCCTCTTTGACGACCTGCCGCTGCCCGGCTTCGAGCCCCTCCCGGACCCCGTCCGGGTCGGCTCCCAGGCCAAGTCCGTCGATCCGCTGCCCGCCGAGCCGGGCGAGGAGCCGCCGCCCGAGTACTACGGCGGCGAGGACGCCTACGAGGAGGACCTCCCCGCGGACCTCTTCCGCACCGACTACGCGGCGCAGGCCGAGCGGGACGCGTTCTACCGCAACGGCGCCCACCGGCCGGTGATCGACCCGGCCCAGCTGCTGGCCGGGATGAACGACCCGCAGCGCGAGGCGGTGCTGCACTCCGGCTCCCCGCTGCTGATCGTGGCCGGCGCCGGCTCCGGCAAGACCCGGGTGCTGACCCACCGGATCGCCCACCTGCTGGGCGCCCGCGGCGTGCAGCCGGGCGAGATCCTGGCGATCACCTTCACCAACAAGGCCGCCGGCGAGATGCGCGAGCGGGTGGAGCAGCTGGTCGGCCCGCGGGCCCGGGCGATGTGGGTCTCCACCTTCCACAGCGCCTGCGTGCGGATCCTGCGCCGGGAGAGCAAGCGGCTCGGCTTCACCTCCAGCTTCTCGATCTACGACTCGGCCGACTCGCAGCGGCTGATGTCGCTGGTCTGCCGCGACCTGGACCTGGACCCGAAGCAGTTCCCGCCGAAGTCGTTCAGCGCCAAGGTCTCCAACCTCAAGAACGAGCTGGTCGACGAGGAGAGCTACGCGGCGCAGGCGGCCAACCCGATGGAGCGCAAGCTGGCCGAGGCCTACGCGCTCTACCAGGCCCGGCTGCGCGAGGCCAACGCGCTGGACTTCGACGACATCATCATGACCACGGTCAACCTGCTGCAGGCCTTCCCGGACGCGGCGGAGCACTACCGGCGCCGGTTCCGGCACATCCTGGTCGACGAGTACCAGGACACCAACCACGCCCAGTACATGCTGATCCGCGAGCTGACCGGCGGCGCCGCGGGCAGCGCGCCGAAGCGGACGGTGGACGGCGAGTTCGTGAACCCGGCGCAGGCCGGCCTGGCCGAGCTGCCGGCCGCCGAGCTCTGCGTGGTGGGTGACGCGGACCAGTCGATCTACGCGTTCCGCGGCGCGACCATCCGCAACATCCTCCAGTTCGAGGAGGACTACCCGGACGCCGTCACGATCCTGCTGGAGCAGAACTACCGCTCCACCCAGACCATCCTCTCCGCCGCCAACGCGGTGATCGAGCGCAACACCAGCCGCCGGGAGAAGAAGCTCTGGACGGCCGGCGACCACGGCGAGAAGGTGATCGGCTACGTCGCCGACGACGAGCACGGCGAGGCGCAGTTCATCGCCGACGAGATCGACCGGCTGACCGACGCGGGCGACGCCCGACCGGGCGACGTGGCGATCTTCTACCGGACCAACGCGCAGTCCCGGGTGTTCGAGGAGGTGTTCATCCGGGTCGGCCTGCCGTACAAGGTGGTCGGCGGGGTGCGCTTCTACGAGCGCCGCGAGGTCCGGGACGTGCTGGCCTACCTGCGGGTGCTGTCCAACCCGGAGGACACCGTGCCGCTGCGCCGGATCCTCAACGTGCCCAAGCGCGGGATCGGCGACCGGGCCGAGGCGATGATCGAGTCGCTGGCCGCCCGGGAGCGGCTCTCGTTCGCCCAGGCGCTGCTGCGGGTGGACGAGGCGTACGGCATGGCCGCGCGCTCGGCCAACGCGGTGAAGAAGTTCAACGCGCTGCTCGCCTCGCTGCGGGCCGTGGTCGAGTCGGGCGCCGGTCCGGCCGCGGTGCTGGAGGCGGTGCTGGAGGAGACCGGGTACCTGGCGGAGCTGCAGGCCTCGACCGACCCGCAGGACGAGACCCGGGTCGAGAACCTCCAGGAGCTCGCCTCGGTCGCCCTGGAGTACGAGCAGGACCCGGGCGAGCGGCCGGACGCGGGGGAGGACGGCGCGCCGCCGGTCGGCTCGCTGGCCGACTTCCTGGAGCGGGTCGCGCTGGTCGCCGACTCCGACCAGATCCCCGACGACGAGGAGGGCCAGGGCGTCATCACGATGATGACCCTGCACACCGCCAAGGGCCTGGAGTTCCCGGTGGTCTTCCTGACCGGCATGGAGGACGGGATCTTCCCGCACATGCGGGCGCTCAGCCAGGTCAAGGAGCTGGAGGAGGAGCGCCGGCTGGCCTACGTCGGCCTGACCCGGGCCGAGCAGCGGCTCTACCTGACCCGCTCGGTGCTGCGCAGCGCCTGGGGGCAGCCGGCCTACAACCCGGCCTCCCGGTTCCTCGACGAGATCCCCGCCGAGCTGGTCGAGTGGAAGCGCACCGGCGCCGCCGCCGCGCCCGTCTCGCGCGGGCTGTCGGCCTCCGGTTCGCGCTCCGGCGGCTCGTCCTCGGGCGGGCTGAGCAGCACGGCCGGGCCGAAGGCGGGCTGGGGCCGCTCGGCCCGGGCCGCCACCGACCGCCCGGTGGTCAGCCTGGCGGTCGGCGACCGGGTCAGCCACGACAAGTTCGGCCTGGGCACGGTGGCCGAGGTGGCCGGCAGCGGCGACAACGCCAAGGCGACCATCGACTTCGGGTCCTCCGGCCGCAAGGTGCTGCTGCTGCGCTACGCGCCGGTGGAGAAGCTCTGACCGACCGTCGCTCGAAGCACGGCCCGGGACCTCGTTCGAGGCGCCCGGGCTGTGATTTTTCCGTCACTTTGGCCCGGGACGCGTGGACCCCGGGGGCGGGGCGCTAACCTCCCCTCAGATCGGTTATCGCTGGTTAACGTGGAGGCAGTGATGGGTGTGTCTGGCCCGATCCGGGTCGTGGTCGCGAAGCCGGGGCTCGACGGCCACGACCGGGGCGCCAAGGTCATCGCGCGCGCGCTGCGCGACGCGGGCATGGAGGTGATCTACACCGGCCTGCACCAGACGCCGGAGCAGATCGTCGACACCGCCATCCAGGAGGACGCGGACGGCATCGGCCTGTCCATCCTCTCCGGCGCGCACATGACGCTCTGCGCCAAGGTGATCGAACTGCTGAAGGAGCGCGAGGCGGCCGACATCAAGGTGTTCTGCGGCGGCATCGTCCCGGACGAGGACATCGCCGAGCTGAAGGCGATGGGCGTCGCGGACATCTTCACCCCCGGCACCCCGACCAGCGAGGTCATCGCCTGGGTCGAGGCGAACCTGCGCCAGGCCGGCTGACCGCTCAGCCCGCCAGCTCGGCCAGCATCTCGGCCCGGAACCGCAGGGTCCGGGCCAGCCGGTCGAAGGTCTCGGCCCAGGCCGAGTCGGGCGCCGCGTCGGCCGCCAGCGCCGCCAGGGCGGGGGCGGTGGCCGGCGCCAGCGAGCGCTCGGTGAGCCCGAGCACCCCGCTGTGGCTCCACGGGTACGACCCGGAGGCGGCCGCCCGCTCCAGCGCGGCCACCACCGCGGTGGAGAGCGGCGGCGTCCACGGCACCGCGCAGGCGCCCAGCAGTTGGAAGGCGTCGCCCAGGCCGTGGCCGCGCAGGAACGCCGCCGTCCAGCGCGCCCGCTCGGCGGCCGGCAGCACGGCGAGCAGCCGGGCCGGCGCGCCGGCCCGGGGCAGCGGCCGGCTCCCCCCGTGCGGGGCCGGGCCGAGCAGCACCCGGGCCCACCCGGCGTCCCGCTGGCGCACCGCCGCCCGGGCCCAGGCCTCGTGCAGTTCCTCCCGCCACGGCTCCCCGCCCTCCCCGGGGCCCACCACCGGCAGCGCCAGCAGCTGAGCCGGCGTCAGCCCGAACCCGTCGGTCCAGCTCGCCAGTGGGGTCGCGGCCACCACCTCGCCGAGCCGCCAGGCCCGCTCGCCGCGCCCGGTGGGCGAGTTGGGCGCCACCCCGTCCCGCCGCAGGTCGGCCGTGACGGCCGGCGGCGGGCTGACCAGCAGCCGGTCCCGCCCGGGGGCGAGCCGGACGGCGGTCAGCGCCCGGCCGGCCATCCGGGCGCCCAGCGCGGAGCCGGGCAGGCCGGAGAGCAGCTCGGCGGCGGTGGCCCGCACGCCCCGGCTGCGGTCGTCCAGCGCGGCCTCCAGGAAGGCCTCGTCGGCGGGGCCGAGGCGCTCCTGCAGCGCGTCCAGGAAGAGCAGCCGGTCCTCGGCGCGCTCGCCGGCCCAGGTGGACTCCAGCAGGGCCAGCGCGGCGGCCGGGTCGCGTCGGCGCAGCCGGGTCAGGTGGGTGACCCGTTCGGCGAACAGCCCGTGCTGCCAAGGGTCTTCGGCTCCCGCCGGGCGGTCCGCGCCGGCCGTGCGCAGCAGGTACCGCCAGTCCGGGTTGCGTTCGGCCAGCCAGTGGCCGAGCGGCCCGGCCAGCGCCGCCACGTCGCCGCGCAGCTCGGTGCGGGCCCGGCCGGCGGCCAGCAGGGCGGGCACCAGCGCGGCCGGCGGGCGGTAGCCCCGCTGCCGGGCCTCGGTCAGCCACTGCGGCAGCAGCTCGGCCGGGCTGGCCGGGCCGCCGACCGGGCCGGCCAGCAGCAGGTCGAGCCGGCGGGCGGCGGCGGGCGGCAGCGGCGGGCGCGGGTCGGGGTCGGCCGCCGGGCCGGGGGCCGGCTCGGGCGCGGGCAGCGGCAGCAGGCCGGCCCGGCGCCGCACGGTGGCCAGCGCGGCCCGCTCCAGCAGGGCGGTGGCCGGGTCCGGCTCGGCGGGCCCGGGGTGCGGGAGGCGGTCGGTGCCGAGCAGTGCGGTGCGCTGCAGGTCGGCCCACGGGTCGGTGTGCGGGTTCACCGGGCGGCTCCGAGCGGTACCGGGTCGCCGGCCTCGTCCCAGACGGTGACGGGCGCGAAGCCCTGGTGGCCGCACTCGCCGAAGACGGTGACCGGGTGGCCGGCCGAGACGGCGGCGAGCAGCCAGCGGGCGGGCCCGGTGGTCGCGGGGTGCACCGGCAGCGCGTGGTGGCCGTCGGTCAGCAGCCAGTCCTTTGGGAGCTCGCCCGGCACGGGCACCACCGCGTCGAGCAGCACGGGCACCGCCTCGGTCCACGGGTCGGCGGCCACCGCCTCGCCGTAGCGGGCGGTGGCGTCGAGCAGGCCGGCGCCGGGTGGGGGGAAGGGCGGGCCGGGTGCGGGTTCGCCGTGCCGGGTGCCGAGCACGGCGCGCAGCGGCACGGCGGCCGGGTGGAAGGCGAGTTCGGCGTCCAGCCGGGTGCCGGGCGGCAGGGCGGGGCCGGCGGGGGCGTCCGGGCGCGCGTAGTCGAGCAGCAGGGCGGTGCGGCCGGTGCGGGCGCCGAGCAGCCAGGTCCGACGGCGGGTCAGTTTCTCCGGCGTCTCGCTGCGGTCGCCGCCGAGCACCAGCCAGCTGTCCCGCACCGTCGGCCCGGCGAGCAGGTCGGCCGCCTCGACGGTGTAGCCGACCCGGGTGCGCACGGTGGCGGCGAGCGGCCCGGGCAGCTCGTCGATCCGCTCGCAGGCGGCGGCCAGCAGGTCCAGCAGGGCGTAGCCGGCCAGCTGGCGCTCGCCGGTGAGGTCGGCCAACTCCCGTGCTCCGGCGGCGAGTCCGGGGGCCTGTGCGTCCACCATCCGGGCCGCCACCTCGGCCCAGTCGCCCGCACCGCCCTCGGCCAGCCCGCGCCGCACCCGGTCGGCCAGCCGCAGCCGCAGTTCCCGCGCGCCGGCCGCGACCCGCGCGGCGCGCTGTTCGGCCCGCCTGCTGCTGCGATCCACCATGCCCGCCACGCTAGGGCGGCGCACTGACAGGCGGTCAGAACCCGGGGCGGGGCGGGTAGAGCTTGAACTGCGCAGTGTCCAGCGCGAACGTGAACGGTGCGGGCAGCTCGACCGCCTCGCCGAACTCCCCTCGCTCGACGATCCGGTAGAGAGCGCCGCGAGGGCCCGAGTGCAGCTCCCAAAGGCCGTCGTTGGGGTCGATGATCAGGTACAGCGGTACGCCGCTCGCGGCGTACCAGAGGCGCTTCTTGGCGTAGTCGCTGTCCCGGTCGGTGGAGACGATCTCGACGGTGAGCAGGACCCGCTCGGCAGGGAGGGGGTTGGCGTTGTCCTCGATCTGCTCGAAGCCGGTCGCGATGACGTCCGGCTTGGGCTCGAAGGAGCGGTCCGGCGAGCAGAGGGCCTGTTCGGTCATGGCCGCCCAGCCCTGCTGGTGCAGTTGGGCGGAGACCGAGACCTGGATCAGGTTGTGGAACGGTGTGGCGGACGGGAGCAGCACGATCTTTCCGTCGATGAGTTCGACGCGGTAGGCGTCGAACTCCGGGAGCGATTCGAGCAGGCGCACCAGGCCGTGTGCGTCGGTCGGCACCGTTGAGCTCATCGCTGCACCTTCTCTCGTCCGTCTTCATGGTAGCCAGGGCTTGCCATGGGCCGGCCGATTGTCAGTGGTCCCGGGCAGAGTTGTTCTCGCAAGGCCGCCGCGGCTCCCGCGGGACGCCCTGCCATCTGCGCCGATGCTCCCTGCCATGCCACCGCCCCGGTACCGCCGTGTGCCGTCGCGGGCGACCAGAAGGAGCCCCCGAATGAGTGATGAGATGACCGGACTCCCGGTTCTGCGAGCCCATGCGGAGGAGGCCTTCGCCGGCGAGCTGGCCGCCCTGGCGAAGTGGGACGACCGTCCCAGGCCGCCGAGTTGGCGGCTCTCGCCGTGGGCGGTGGCGGTCTACCTGCTGGGCGGCGAGCTGCCGGACGGCACGCTGGTGAGCCCCAAGTACGTGGGCCCGCGCCGGATCGTCGAGGTCGCGGTGGCCACCCTGGCCACCGACCGGGCGCTGCTGCTGGTCGGCGTCCCGGGCACGGCCAAGACCTGGGTGTCCGAGCACCTGGCCGCCGCCGTCAGCGGCGACTCCACGCTGCTGGTGCAGGGCACCGCGGGGACCGGCGAGGAGTCGCTGCGGTACGGCTGGAACTACGCCCGGCTGCTCGCCGAGGGGCCGAGCCGGGCGGCCCTGGTGCCCTCGCCGGTGCTGCGGGCGATGGCCCAGGGCAAGCTCGCCAGGATCGAGGAGCTCACCCGGATCCCGGCCGACGTCCAGGACAGCCTGATCACCGTCCTGTCGGAAAAGACGTTGCCGATACCGGAGTTGAGTGGCGAAACTCAGGCTGTCCGCGGGTTCAACCTGATCGCCACCGCCAACGATCGCGACCGCGGCATCCATGAACTCTCCAGTGCGCTGCGCCGCCGTTTCAGCACGGTGGTGCTGCCGCTCCCGGCGACCCTCGACGAGGAGGTCGAGATCGTCAGCCGGCGGGTGGGCCAGCTCGGCCGCGCACTGGAGCTGCCCGAGCTGCCGGGCGGCGCGCAGGAGATCCGTCGCGTGGTGACGGTCTTCCGCGAGCTGCGCGACGGCCTGACCGCCGACGGCCGGACCAGGGTCCGGACCCCGTCCGGCACCCTCTCCACCGCCGAGGCGATCTCGGTGGTGACCAACGGACTCGCGCTCGCCGCGCACTTCGGGGACGGCGTGCTGCGCGCGGCGGACGTGGCGGTGGGGGTGCACGGGGCGGTGGTCCGCGACCTGGCGGCGGACCGTGCCGTCTGGCGCGACTACCTGGAGGGGGTGCTGCGTGACCGCGACGGTTGGCAGGACTTCTACCGGGCGGCCCGCGACTGCACGGACTGAACCCCGGCGGACCGAACCGGGGGAACGGAACACCGAGGGGGAGAGGACGACGAAGATGACTGGAGAGGTGACACTGCTGGGCATCCGGCACCACGGGCCGGGATCGGCCCGCGCCGTGGGGGCGGCACTGACCGAACTGCGGCCCGACGCGGTCCTGGTGGAGGGGCCGCCGGAGGCCGACCCGATCGTCGGCCTGGCGGGGACGGCGGGGATGGAGCCGCCGGTGGCCCTGCTGGTGCACGCGGCGGACGACCCGGCACGGGCGGCCTTCTGGCCGTTCGCCGCCTGGTCGCCGGAGTGGGTGGCGATCCGCCACGCGCTGGACGCCGGGGTGCCGGTGCGGTTCGCCGACCTGCCGGCCGGCGCGGGCTTCGCGCTGGACAAGGAAACTGACGAAGCGTCAGTCGACGAGCCGTCCGGTGACGACCCGATCGCCCGGCTCGCCGCGGCCGCCGGCCGGACCGACTCCGAGGCCTGGTGGGAGGACGTGGTGGAGCACCGGGGCGCGGAGGCGGACCCGCTCGCCCGGTTCGCCGCCATCGCCGAGGCGATGACGGCGGTGCGGGACGACCGGGTCGGCACCCCCGGCTCGCCCGGGGCCGCCCCCACCGGGCCCGCCGGGCGGCGCGAGCGGCTGCGCGAGGCGCACATGCGCCAGCGGCTGCGCGCCGCCCGGCGGGCCGGCCACCGGCGGATCGCCGTGGTCTGCGGCGCCTGGCACGTCCCCGCGCTCGCCGCGGTGGACGCGCCGGGCGCCGCGCGCGTCGACCGGGAACTCCTGGCCGGCCTGCCGCGCGGGCCGCGCACCGCGGCCGCCTGGGTGCCGTGGACCAACCGCCGGCTCACCCAGCGCTCCGGCTACGGCGCCGGCGTCCAGGCACCCGGCTGGTACCAGCACCTCTTCGAGACCGAGCCCGAGCGGGTGCTGCCCGGCTGGCTGGCCCGGGCCGCCGCCCTGCTGCGCGCGGCCGACCACCCGGTGCCGCCGGCCCAACTGATCGATGCCGTCCGCACCGCCGAGGCGCTGGCCGCCCTGCGCGGCCGGCCGGGCCCCGGCCTGGCCGAGACGATGGACGCGGTGCTCAGCGTGCTCTGCCAGGGCTCCGAGGTCGCGCTCGCCCTGGTGCGCGAGCGGCTGGTGGTGGGCGAGGCGGTCGGCCGGGTGCCGGCCGCCTCGCCCGTCGTGCCGCTGCAGCGCGACCTGGACCGGCTGAGCCGCTCGCTGCGCCTCAAGCCGCAGGCCGAGCAGCGCGAACTCGCCCTGGACCTGCGGCGCGAGCTGGACGCCGGGCGCTCCCGGCTGCTGCACCGGCTGCGCCTGCTGGGCGTGGAGTGGGGCCGCCCCGCCGCCCGCTGCGCCACCGCCCAGGCGGGCAGCGGCACCTTCCGGGAGCGCTGGCAGCTGCGCTGGGAGCCGGAGTCGGCGGTCCGGGTGGTCGCCGCGGCGCCCTGGGGCACCACCGTGGAGCGGGCCGCCACCGCCCGGGCGGCGGCGCTGGCCGCCGAGGCCGGGCGGCTGGCCGAGCTGACCGACCTGGCCGAGCGCTGCCTGGCCGCCCAACTCCCGGGCGCGCTGCCGGCCGTGCTGCGGGCGCTGGCCGAGCGGGCCGCGCTGGACACCGACGTCGCCCACCTCGCCGAGGCGCTGCCCGCGCTGGCCCGGGCGCTGCGCTACGGCGACGTCCGGGGCACCGACCGCGGCGCGCTCGCCGACGTGGCCCGCAGCCTGGCCGACCGGCTCTGCCTCGGGTTGGCCCCGGCCTGCACCGGCCTGGCGGCGGACGGCGCGGCGGCGATGCGGGACCGGCTGGAGGCCGCGCACCCGGCGATCGGGCTGCTCGCCCGGGAGGGCGGGGCCGCCCTGGCCGAGCGCTGGGCCGCCGCGCTGGACGGTCTGTCGCTGAGCGGGGCGGTGCCGGGGCTGCTGCGCGGGCGGGCGGTGCGGCTGCTGCTGGACGACGGGCGGATCGGCTCGGCGCAGGCCCTGCTGCGGTTGCGGCCCGCGCTCTCCCGGGCCGCCGTGCCGGCCGACGCGGCGGGCTGGCTGGAGGGCTTCCTGGCCGGCGGCGGCGCGCTGCTGCTGCACGATCCGCGGCTGCTCGCGCTGCTGGACGACTGGCTGGCCGGCCTGCCCGAGCCGGCCTTCACGGACCTGCTGCCGCTGCTGCGCCGGGCCTTCGCCGGGCTGGAGCCGGCGGTGCGCCGGGGGATCGGCGAGCGGATCGCGGCCGGGCCGGTGCCCGGCGGCCGCGCCGGGCGGGCCGGGACGGCCGAGGAGTTGGACGAGGCCCGGGCCGACGCGGCGCTGCCCACCGTGCTGCGGCTGCTCGGCAGGCCCGCGGCCTGAGCGCCCGTCAGCGCAACCCCTGGAACCCCTGGAACCCCTGAACCCGCAGCACCGGAACACGAACAGGAGCCTCCCGTGAGCACCCGTCAGACCGAGGAGCGCCTGCGCCGCTGGCGGCTGGTGCTCGGCGCACAGCCCGGTGAGCCCGGCGGCGGCACCGGCTGGACGCCCACCGGGCGCGACGCCGGCCTGGACCGCGCGCTCGGCGCGCTCTACGACCCGGCGCCCGAGGGCGCCCGGCGCTCCGCCGGGCTCGGCGCGAGCGCGCCCCGGCTGGCCCGCTGGCTGGGCGACATCCGGGAGTACTTCCCCACCGGTGTGGTGCAGTTGATGCAGCAGGACGCGATCGACCGGCTGGGCCTGGAGCGGCTGCTGCTGGAGCCCGAGGTGCTCGCCGCGGTGGAGCCGGACGTGCCGCTGGTGGCGGCGCTGCTCGCGCTGCGGCACGCGCTCCCGGAGACCACCCGGGAGAGCGCCCGGCAGGTGGTGGCCGCGGTGCTGGCCGAGCTCTCCGCCCGGCTGGCCGAGCGGACCAGGTCGGTGCTGGGCGGCGCGCTGGACCGGGGGGCCAGGACGGAGCGCCCGCGGCCGGGGGACATCGACTGGGACCGCACCGTTCGGGCGAACCTGCGGCACTGGGTCCCCGAGCGGCGCACGGTGGTGCCCGAGCGCCTGCTGGGGCGCGCGCGGGCCCGGCAGGGGGTGCGGCGGGAGGTGGTGCTCTGCGTGGACCAGTCGGCCTCGATGGCGGCCTCGCTGGTGCACGCCGCGCTGTTCGGCGCGGTGCTGGCCTCGCTGCCCGCGCTCGCCACCCGGCTGCTGGTCTTCGACACCGCGGTGGCCGACCTGACGGACCGGCTGGACGACCCGGTGGAGCTGCTGTTCGCCGCGCAGCTCGGCGGCGGCACCGACATCGGCCGCGCGCTGGCCTACTGCGAGCAGCGGATCGCCAACCCGGCCGACACCGTGCTGGTCCTGGTCAGCGACCTGTTCGAGGGCGGCCCCCGGGAGGCGCTGCTGCGCCGGGCGGCGGCGCTGACCGCGGCCGGGGTGCAGCTGGTGGTGCTGCTGGCGCTCTCCGACGAGGGGGCGCCGGCCTACGACCGGACCACGGCCGCCGAGCTGGCCGCGCTGGGCGTCCCCGCCTTCGCCTGCCCGCCGGACGCCTTCCCGGAGTTGATGGCCGCCGCGCTGGAGCGGCGCGAGCTGCCGGTGCCGGTGGCGGCACCGCCGGGACGGACGGCGGGTTGACCCGCAGGGGTGGTCCGCGGGGTGAACGGCGGGCGGACGACACGCCCGGCTACCACCCGTTGTGACGGTTCTCACCATGGCGGCGGCGGTCCCGGGCGAAACTGTCCGGTCCGGCGGGGATAACCTGCCATGCGGACGTGACGCGCGTGTTGATTGACGTGTGCGCCCGTGGCTGTGTGGGCCGCAAGGCCGTATCTCTGCGTACCCGCACCGCCCCGACGACCCGCAGCGAAGATCCTGCCGTGGCACGCTCGTAGAGACACAATCCGCGACCACGAACAAGGACGAACACACGTGGACCTGTTCGAGTACCAGGCGAGGGACCTCTTCGCCAAGCACGGCGTGCCCGTGCTTGACGGCGAGGTCATCGAGAAGGCCGAGGACGCTGCGGCGATCGCCGAGCGCTTCGGCGGCCGTGCCGTCGTCAAGGCTCAGGTGAAGGTCGGCGGCCGTGGCAAGGCCGGCGGCGTCAAGCTCGCCGCCGACCCGGCGGACGCCGTCACCAAGGCCGGCGCCATCCTCGGCATGGACATCAAGGGCCACACCGTCCACAAGGTGATGCTGGCCCAGACCGCGGACATCAAGGAGGAGTACTACGTCTCCTTCCTGCTGGACCGCGCCAACCGCACCTTCCTGGCGATGGCCAGCAAGGAGGGCGGCGTCGAGATCGAGGTCGTCGCCGAGGAGAACCCCGAGGCGCTGGCGAAGATCGCCGTCGACGCCAACGAGGGCTGCACCGAGGCCAAGGCCCGCGAGATCGTCGAGGCCGCGAAGTTCCCGGCCGAGATCGCCGACCAGGTCGTCGAGGTCCTGCAGAAGCTCTGGGTCGTCTTCATCAAGGAGGACGCCCTCCTGGTCGAGGTCAACCCGCTGGTCAAGACCGGCGAGGGCCGGATCGTCGCGCTCGACGGCAAGGTCTCGCTGGACGAGAACGCCGAGTTCCGCCAGGCGGAGCACGAGGCGCTGGTCGACCACGCCGCGGCCAACCCGCTGGAGGCGGCGGCCAAGGCCAAGGGCCTGAACTACGTCAAGCTCGACGGCGAGGTCGGCATCATCGGCAACGGCGCGGGTCTCGTCATGAGCACCCTGGACGTCGTCGCCTACGCCGGCGAGAACCACGGTGGCGTCAAGCCCGCCAACTTCCTCGACATCGGTGGCGGCGCCTCCGCCGAGGTGATGGCGAACGGCCTGGAGATCATCCTGGGCGACCCCGACGTCAAGTCGGTCTTCGTCAACGTCTTCGGCGGCATCACCGCGTGTGACGCGGTCGCCAACGGCATCGTGCAGGCCCTGGCGCTCCTGGAGAGCAAGGGCGAGGCCGTGACCAAGCCGCTGGTCGTCCGCCTGGACGGCAACAACGCGGAGCTGGGTCGCCAGATCCTCACCGACGCCAACCACCCGCTGGTCGAGCAGGTGGACACCATGGACGGCGCCGCTGAGCGCGCCGCCGAGCTGGCCAACGCGAAGTAAGGAAGGGGACTCAATCATGGCTATCTTCCTTACCGAGGACAGCAAGGTCATCGTCCAGGGCATGACCGGCTCCGAGGGCATGAAGCACACCCGCCGCATGCTGGCCTCCGGCACCAAGATCGTCGGTGGCGTGAACCCGCGCAAGGCCGGCACCACGGTCGACGTGGACGGCACCGAGGTTCCGGTGTTCGGCACCGTCGCCGAGGCGATCGAGAAGACCGGTGCCGACGTCACCGTCATCTTCGTGCCGCCGGCGTTCACCAAGAGCGCCGTGGTCGAGGCGATCGACGCCGAGATCCCGCTCGCGGTCGTCATCACCGAGGGTGTCCCGGTCCACGACTCGGCCTCGTTCTGGGCCTACGCGGGTGAGAAGGGCAACAAGACCCGGATCATCGGCCCGAACTGCCCCGGCCTGATCAGCCCCGGAAAGTCGAACGCGGGCATCATCCCGGCCGACATCACCAAGGCCGGCAAGATCGGCCTGGTCTCCAAGTCCGGCACGCTGACCTACCAGCTGATGTACGAGCTGCGCGACATCGGCTTCTCGTCGGCCGTCGGCATCGGTGGCGACCCGGTCATCGGCACCACCCACATCGACGCCCTGGCGGCCTTCGAGGCCGACCCGGAGACCGAGCTCATCGTGATGATCGGTGAGATCGGCGGCGACGCCGAGGAGCGGGCCGCGGCCTTCATCAAGGAGAACGTGACCAAGCCGGTCGTCGGCTACGTCGCGGGCTTCACCGCCCCCGAGGGCAAGACCATGGGCCACGCCGGCGCCATCGTCTCCGGCTCCTCCGGCACCGCGGCCGCCAAGAAGGAGGCCCTTGAGGCCGCCGGCGTGAAGGTCGGCAAGACCCCGTCGGAGACCGCCCGCCTGGCGCGCGAGCTCATCGGCTGATAGCACGGAACGGTTGACGGAGCAGCACGACTGACGCTCCGTCAACCGGACAGCAGTCCGCCCCCGGACCGGTCACCCGGTCCGGGGGCGGACTGTTTCGCCGCCCGGGATCAGGGTGCGCCGAGCTCGAAGAGCGCGAAGCCGGCGTACCAGCCGGAGGCCGCCGCCAGCACGCCGATCGTGACGGCCAGCGCGGGCAGCCGCACCCGGCGCAGGCCGTAGGCGAGCGCCAGGAAGAGCGGGAAGGCCGGCAGCAGGTAGCGCGAGTAGTTGCAGTACAGGCCCGCGTTCGGCACCACCAGCGCGATGGTCAGCAGCGCGTAGGCGTTGAGCACCGCCGGCAGCCGCAGCTGGAGCATCAGCACGACCAGCACCGGCAGCGAGAGCAGCAGGAGCAGCGCGATCAGGTTCGGCACCTCGAAGTCGGCCCAGAGCAGGTGCTTGCCGAGCATCAGGCTCACCGAGGTGTGGAAGGTGTACTGGCCCCAGTCGAAGTAGTGGCCCCACTGGGTGCGCTCCAGCGTGGTGTACGCGTCCAGCGCGCCCATCCGGTAGCCGACCCAGCCGAGGTAGCCGATCAGGCCCCAGGGGGCGATCAGGATCGCCCCGAGCGGCCGCCAGCCGTCCTCGCGGCGGCCCAGCGCGATCGCGGCGGCCAGCACGACGGCGCCGATCAGCGCGGCCGAGGTGGGCCGGTTGAGTCCGGCCACGCAGGTCAGCGCGCCGGCGTGCAGCCAGCGGCGGGTCATCACGCAGTAGCAGGCCAGCGCGGCCAGCGCGACGAACAGCGAGTCCGAGTAGACCGCCCACTCCACCCCGGAGCCCGGCAGCACCGCCCAGAGCGCGGCGGTGATCAGGCCGGTCCGGGGGCCGGCGAGCTTCTCGGCGATCAGGTACAGGGCCACCGCGGCCACCATCGAGCTGAGCACCGCCACCACCAGGCCGGCGCCGAACGCGCCGAGCCCGGTGCACTCGCCGACCAGCCGGATCAGGGCCGGGTAGAGCGGGAAGAAGGCCACCGAGTTCTGGTGCAGGTGCTGGATCCCGCCGACGGCGGCGATCGACTCGGGGTGGTAGCCCTGCACCGCGATCCGCTGGTACCACTTGCCGTCCCAGCTGCCCAGCACCTCCCAGGCGTGCGCGCCGCCGCCGAACGCGGCGTTCTTGCCGGCGTACGACTTGCTGCCGGCCAGCAGGGCCAGGAAGACCGCGAAGCCGCTCGCCTTGGCGGCGGTGAACACGGCGAGCGCCGGGGCGGCGCGCCGCCCGACCGCCCGCAGGGCGGGCCAGCCGCCGGCTCCCGGCGGCGGGGCGCCGGCCTCGTCGCGGCTGGGTGCCCGGTCCGGCTGGGAGGGGCTGGATATCGCACTCACTGGCAGCACTCCACCGCTGGGTGACGGGCGTGCCGGGGCGGCACGGCAGCCGGAGTCTATGGCACGCCCGTGCGACGGGTCAGGGCACCGGTGCGGGACCGTCGGGCCCCGGGGGCTGACGGACCGTCAGGGATGCCCGCCGGTGGGGCGGGTGCGAACGGGGCGCGCGGTCGGTGCCCGGGGTCAGTGCTCGGGCGCGGACTGCTCCGGGCACCCGGCGGCGCAGGGCGCAGGCGGCACCGGCGGGTGCCCGGTCAGCCGGGTGCCGATGGCGCCCGCGGTGGCCAGCACCAGCAGGGCGCAGGCGGTCGGCACGGCCAGCGCGCGCAGCCGGCCGGTGGCGCGCAGCAGCCGGGTGGGGCGGGGCCCGGCGGGCGGGCAGCTCCGCTCGGCGGCGCGGTGCAGCAGGCCGCCGAGCCGCTCGCCGAACTCCGGTGCCGTCGGGTCGGTGCCGACCAGGGCCGGCACCAGCCGGGCCAGCTCGGCCCGGCCGGCCGCCACCCGGGCGGCGGCGGTCGGGCTGCTGGACTCGCACTCGGCGGCGATCTCCACCGGTTCCAGCCCGAGCGCGTCGTGCAGCAGCACCGCGCGGCGGCGGGGCGCGGAGAGCCGGCCGAACGCGGCCAGCAGCGCCCGGTCCCGGCCCGCCGGGTCCTCGGGGCCGGGCACCGGTGCCGGCTGCCGACTGCTGGGCCGGTGCGGCCGGGGCAGGTGCGGGCGCCACGGGGCCAGCGCGTGGTCGAAGGCGCGGGCCCGCAGCCAGGCCGCCGGGTCCGGCTCGGCGGCCACCTGGCGCCAGCGCGGCCAGGCGGCGGCGAAGGCCCGGCGCACCGAGCGGGCGGCCCGGCGGTGGCTGCCGGTGAGCAGGTAGGCCTGCTGGAGCAGGTCGGGCGCGCAGGCGGCGTGCACGGTGTCGAAGGCGGGGACGGTCTCCTGGCGCATAGTCAGATCATCAGAGACACGGCGGGCGGCCCGCTCCTGCACAGGGCAGGACGGGTGACGCTGGACCATGTCGGGCATGACCCACTACCTGACGGGCCGTCCGTTCGCGCGCCCCGTCGGCGCGCCGGCCACCGCGCCGGCCCTCGCCGGGGCCACCGCGGCCCTGATCGGACTCGCCTGCACCGGCGTCCCGGTGCTCGCCTGCTGGCTGGTCTCGGCCCCGCCCGGCGACGGGGTGGGCGACGCCGCCCGGCTGGCCGGCTCGCTCTGGCTGCTCGCGCACGGCGGACCGCTGGTCCGCTCCGCGGGCGGCGCGCCGCTCACCGTGACCCCGCTCGCGCTCACCGCGCTCTGCGTGCTGCTGCTCGCCCGGGCCGGGGCCCGCACCGCGGTGCCCGGGGCGCCCGGGCGGGCCGGCGCGCCCTGCGGGGCGCTCTGCGCCGGCTACCTGGCGGTCGCGCTGCCGGTCGCGCTCGGCTGCCGGGGCGCCGGGGCGCTGCGCTCGCAGCCGCTGCCGGACCTGCTGGCCGTCGCCCTGCTCGGCTGGACCGGCGCCGCGCTCGGCGCCCGCACCGGACCGCGCTGGTGGCCCCCCGCCCGCCGGCGGCTGGTCGCCCGACTCGGCCGCTGGCACCGCCCGCTGCCGCCCGGCGTGCTGCTGCCCGCCACCGGGGCCGGGCTGCTCGCGCTGCTGGCCGGCGGGGCGCTGCTGGTCGGCGCGGCGGGCGTGCTGCGCGGCGACGTGACCGAGGCGGCGGCCCGCGAACTGGCCGGCGGCAGCCCCCCGGGCGAGCTGGAACTGCTCTTCTGCTGCCTGCTGCTGCTGCCCAACGCGGTGCTCTGGTCGGTCGGCTACGCGCTCGGGCCCGGCTTCCGGCTGGGCACCGGCACCCTGGTCGCGCCGGGGCAGGTGCACCTGGGGGCGGTGCCGGACTTCCCGCTGCTGGCACTGGTCCCGGACCGCGGCTCGGCCTGGCAGTTCCTGGTGGTGGCGGGGCCGCTGCTGGCGGCCGGCACGGTCGCGGTGCTGCTGGGCCACGCGGCGGCGGGCCCGGCCGACGACCAGCCGTGGAGCGCCACCGCCACCGGGCTCACCGCGGCGGCGGTGGCCGCCCTGCTCGCCGCGGTGGTCGCCCTGCTCGGCTGGCTGTCCGGCGGCGCGGTCGGGACCGGCCGGATGACCGAGCTCGGGCCGACCGGGCTCTGCGGGCCGGCCGCGGGCGGCTGGTTCCTGCTGCTGGTGCTCCCGGTCTCGCTGGCGCTGCGCCGGCACCTGCTGCGCGGTCGGCCGCCGACCCCGGCGGAGCAGCCGACGCAACAGCCGGCCGAAGCTGACGGCGGGTCGGACGGATGAACCGTCAGTTCTGCGGGTTGGTCGCGCTCACCAGCCAGGCCGGGGCGAGGGTGTTGCAGCTCTGCGAGGCCTGCGTGGTCAGGGCGTCGTTGATGCAGGTGTAGTAGTTCTTGTACGCGAGCTGGATGCCGAAGGAGCCGATCACCAGGGCGAGCGCGACGCCGCCGGTGATCAGGCCGCCGAGCGCGGCGGGCACCTGCGGGCGGCTGCGCTGGGCGTAGGGCCAGGGGGCGGGGGCCGCGGGCGGGGCGCCGTTCCCGGCGGCGGGCGGCTGCTCGGCCGCGGGCTGCTCGGCGGCCGGCTTGGCGCGCAGCGCGCTGATCGCCCAGTAGACGGCGAGCGCGCCGAACAGCAGGGCGAGCTCCTGCAGGCTGTAGTAGCCGGTGAACATGGCGGCGAAGCCGCTGGCCAGCGCGTAGCGGGAGCGCCGGTGCGAGGGGTCGGTCGGGTCGAAGGACGGCGGCGGGGGGCCCTGCGGGGTGGGCCAGCCGGGCCCGCCGCCGCCCTGCCAGTTGGGGCTCCACGGGTGCGGCGGCGGCACCGGCGGGCGGCCGCCGCCGGTCTCGCCGTCCGTGCCCTGGGCCCCGCCGTCCTGGTCGCCGCCGTTCTCCTGGCCGACCGGCTGCTGCGGCAGCCGCGGGCGCCACGGCTGCTCCGGGGCGTCCTGCGGCGGCGGCGCGAAGGGGTTGCGCTCGTCGCTGCTGTTTCCGCTGCTCATGTCGGTCGGGGTCCTCATCGTCGTGGGGCGGCCGTGCCGGGTCGGCGGCGCCCGCGCGCGGGTGCCGCGACCCATGATCCCGCAGGCCGCCCGGCGAGCGCGGTCGGCCTGCCGTTAAGAAGCCGGGCGGACGCCGCACACCGCCCGCTCACGATCTACGCGCGGAGAGCGGAATCCCAGGTACAGCCCCCGTTCAGCCAGCCGTTATCGTGGTGACGGTCGGCAGCTCCCACGGGTTCCCGGAGCCCGCACCGCCGACCCGTCGCCTGTCCGTAGTGGCCCCACCACCAGGTGGATGTACCAGCGGGCGGGCACCCCGAACGTACGGAGACCCGCAGCCCGTGGCCGCCGCTTCCTCGCTCGCCTTCCCCCCGCCGCCGGCGGGCCGACCCGCCCGCCTGGTGGTGCTGGTGTCCGGCTCCGGCACCAACCTGCAGGCCCTGCTCGACGCCGCCGCCGACCCCGCCTACGGCGTGCGGATCGTCGCGGTCGGCGCCGACCGCGACGGCATCGCCGGCCTGGAGCGGGCCGAGCGGGCCGGCGTGCCGACCTTCGTCGAGCGGGTGAAGGACCACCCGGACCGGGCCGCCTGGGACGCCGCGCTGACCGCGGCCACCGCCGCCGCGGAGCCCGACCTGGTGGTCTCGGCCGGCTTCATGAAGATCCTCGGCCCCGCCTTCCTGGGGGCGTTCGCGGGCCGGATCGTCAACACCCACCCCGCCCTGCTGCCCGCCTTCCCCGGCGCCCACGGCGTCACCGACGCGCTCGCGTACGGGGTCAAGGTCACCGGCTGCACCGTCCACCTGGTGGATGCCGGGGTGGACACCGGGCCGATCATCGCGCAGGGCGTCGTCGAGGTGCTCGACGCCGACCACGCCGATGGCGGCGAAGCGCTGCACGAGCGCATCAAGACCGTCGAGCGCCAGCTGCTCGTCGAGGTCGTGGGCCGGCTGGCCCGCCACGGCCACCGCATCGAAGACCGAAAGGTATGGATCCCCGCATGAGCGCGGCACCCAACGCCACCCCTCCCGTCTCAGAGAACGTCCGCCCGATCCGTCGCGCGCTGATCAGCGTCTACGACAAGACGGGCCTGGAGGAGCTGGCCCAGGGCCTGCACGCCGCCGGGGTCGCGATCGTCTCCACCGGCTCGACCGCCGGCCGGATCGCCGCCGCCGGCGTGCCGGTGACCGAGGTCTCCGAGCTGACCGGCTTCCCCGAGTGCCTGGACGGCCGGGTCAAGACCCTGCACCCGCGGGTGCACGCCGGCGTGCTGGCCGACCTGCGGCTGGAGTCGCACCGGGCGCAGCTGGCCGAGCTGGGCGTCGAGCCCTTCGACCTGGTGGTGGTGAACCTCTACCCGTTCACCGCGACCGTCGCCTCCGGCGCCACCCCCGACGAGTGCGTGGAGCAGATCGACATCGGCGGCCCGTCGATGGTCCGCGCGGCCGCCAAGAACCACCCCTCGGTCGCCGTGGTGGTGGACCCGGCCCGCTACGCCGACGTGCTCAAGGCCGCGAACGAGGGCGGCTTCGACCTGCTCACCCGCAAGCGGCTGGCCGCGACGGCCTTCGCCCACACCGCCGCCTACGACGTCGCGGTTGCGCAGTGGTTCGAGACCTCCGGCTACACCGAGAGCGAGGAGGCCTTCCCGTCCTTCCTCGGCGCCACCTGGGAGCGCTCGAACGTGCTCCGCTACGGTGAGAACCCGCACCAGCAGGCCGCGCTCTACACCGACGGCACTGGTGGCCTGGCCTCCGCCGAGCAGCTGCACGGCAAGGAGATGTCCTACAACAACTTCGTGGACACCGACGCCGCCCGCCGCGCCGCCTACGACCACGCGGCCCCGGCGGTGGCGATCATCAAGCACGCCAACCCGTGCGGCATCGCGGTCGGCGCGGACGTCGCCGAGGCGCACCGCAAGGCGCACGCCTGCGACCCGCTGTCGGCCTTCGGCGGCGTGATCGCGGTCAACCGCCCGGTCACCGTCGAGCTGGCCGAGCAGATCGCCCCGATCTTCACCGAGGTCGTGGTGGCGCCGGACTTCGAGGACGGCGCGGTCGAGGTGCTGGCCCGCAAGAAGAACATCCGGGTGCTGCGCGCGCCCGGCGCGCCGTGCGAGCGGCTGGAGGCCCGCCGGATCAGCGGCGGCCTGCTGCTGCAGCAGGTGGACCGGGTGGACGCCGCCGGCGACGACCCGTCGACCTGGACCCTGGCCACCGGTGACGCGCTCTCCGAGGCCGAGCTGGCCGACCTGGCGTTCGCCTGGACCGCCTGCCGGGCCGTCAAGTCGAACGCGATCCTGCTGGCCAAGGACGGCGCCTCGGTGGGCGTCGGCATGGGCCAGGTGAACCGGGTGGACTCGGCCAAGCTGGCGGTGGCCCGGGCGGGCGAGCGGGCGCAGGGCTCGTTCGCGGCCTCGGACGCCTTCTTCCCGTTCGCCGACGGCCTGCAGATCCTGCTGGACGCGGGCGTGCGCGCGGTGGTCCAGCCGGGCGGCTCGGTCCGTGACGAGGAGGTCGTGGCGGCGGCCGCGGCGGCCGGGGTGACCATGTACTTCACCGGGACCCGGCACTTCTTCCACTGATCGCGCCGACCGGCGCGGTGTGAACGCCTGACGGGCCGTGGGATCCTCGCGATCCCACGGCCCGTCAGGCGTTCGGCTGCCGAGGAAACGTCACTGCACGCGGATGACCACGCTGCTGACGATCTTGTCGGCGAAGGTCTGCCGCTTCGCGTCCCACAGCGGCCAGAGGTAGCCCACGTAGCAGGGAATGCCGTCCACGACGTGCGCGAGCCGGCGGGCGATGCCGAGGCCGGCGCCGAGCAGGGCGCCGTCCGCGAGCCGGACGGTCCGCAGGCCGACCACCCGCTTGCCGGGCGTCTGGCCGGTGGTGCCCTCCAGGTAGCCGAACCCGACGACCCCGGCCAGCAGGATGAGGAAGCCGAGCGCCGCGGCGATGGCGTAGTAGGCGATGGCGAACGGGACGGCGATGATCAGGCCGTCGATCAGGGCGGAGCCGACGCGCAGCGGCCAGTCGGCCAGGGCCGGTGCCTGCGGCTGCGGGGAGTTGGCGCGGGTGGGGTCGGGGTACTGCTCGTACGGATTGCTCATGGCATTCCCCTCGGGGCTGGGCGGTGGTGCGGAGGGTGGTGCGCCCGGGGCCCGCGCGTACGGGCCCCGGGAGAGCGGGGCGGGGCGGAGCCGGCGTCAGCCGCGGATCACCAGCGAGCTGGTCACCTTGTCGGCGAAGCACTGGCCCTTGTCGTCCCAGAGCGGCCACAGGTAGCCGAGGCCGCAGAGCATGCTGTCCAGGAAGTGCGCGAGCTTGCGGACGAAGGCCATGCCGAAGCCCAGCGGGCGGCCGTCGAGCTCGCGGACCAGGCGGATGCCCACCGCCTTCTTGCCGACCGTCTGGCCGGTGCTGCCCTCACGGGCGACCTGCCAGAGCAGCAGGCCGATGCCGAGCGCGATGCCGAACAGGATGATCACCAGGCCGAGGCCGGTCTGGCCGCCCGAGCTGGTCACCTGCGGCACGCAGTTCAGGGTGTTCGGGTCGTTCGGGTCGTACGGCGGGCAGGTGGTGGTGTGGATCGAGGTCGCCAGCATGGCGCCGCCCACCACGTAGGCGATGATCACCGGCAGGCCCATGATCAGGCCGTCGATGAAGTAGGCGCCGACCCGGGAGCCCCAGCTGGCCAGCACCGGCGCCGGCACCGGGGCGTACCCGTACTGCGGCGGGGCCGGCGGGGCCTGGTAGCCGCCGTAGGGCGGCATGGCCTGCTGCTGCGGGTAGCCGTAGGTCGGCGGCTGTGCGTACGGGCTCTGCTGCGGCGGGACGCCGTAGGGGGCCTGCTGCTGCGGCTGGCCGTACGGGTTGTTGGGGTCGGGCGGGTAGGACACTTCGAGCCTCCGGGCGGACGTGCACGTCAGGTGTTGCGGGGACTTTTGGGCAGGACGGTGAGACTAGTGGAGCGTCAGGACAGGTGGACACCGAGGCGGTTGAGCTGCCAGACCCAGGCGGTGGCCAGGGCGGCGGCGATCACCGCGGTGCGCCGACGCGCCGTCAGCCGCCACCAGCGCTCGCCGGTGCCGAGCGGCGCGGTGAGCAGGCCGAGCACCGCCAGGACGGTGACCGGATTGGCCGTCAGGGCGGCCAGCCAGTGGCCGTGGCCGGCCTCGATGAAGACCGTGGTGCTGCCGCAGGCCGGGCACGGGATCCCGGTGAGGCGGCGCAGCGGGCAGAGCACCCCGGGGTCGTGCGCGTCGTGCAGGACGGCGACCCCGGCCGCCGCGCCGGCCGCCAGCAGCAGGCGCAGCGCGGTCCGCGACAGCCGGACCCCCAGCGGGCCCGGGGCCGGCCGGGCGGCCCGGACGGGGGCGGTCACAGGCGGTTCTTGTAGGCGAGGGCGTAGAAGACGGACAGCCCGATCAGCACCAGCACCCCGACCGAGTTGAGCACCAGCCCGCCGATCGCCGCGCCCCGGCCCACCCCGGTGCTCCTGGCCCGGCCGAGCCCGACCACGCCGAGGCCGAGGCCGACCATGCTGAGCAGCAGGGCGGGGAAGAAGCACATGCCGGCCAGCGCGACCGCGCCGAGCGCGACCGAGGCGACGGCCGGGTTGTTCTGCTGGGCCGGCGCGGGCGCGCCCGGGTAGGGCGGCGGCACGGGCACGGGGTAGGGCGGCGGGGTCTGGTAGCCGGGCTGGACCGGGTAGGGCGGCGGGGTCTGGTAGGGGCCCTGGGGCGGGTGGGCGTAGCCGGGCTGCTGGGCGCCGTACGGTCCCGGCGCCTGGTTCGGCCCGTATCCGGGCGGCGGCTGCTGGCCGTACGGCCCAGGCTGCTGCTGGTACGGATTGCTCACGACCACTTCCCCCTGACTGGTGCTCGCGCCTATGGTCGGTGCCGCCGACTCGCGGTGTCCAGCGCATTGGCGCGGTCCGCACGCAACTGTGGCGGAACCGCAATCGGATCCACACGTTCCGTTAAGGCCTGCTGGTGCTACGCGCGTGGATCATGGGCGGCGCCGCCTTTCCGGAAGGATGGGACCATGGGGCGTCCGGACTCCCGCCGGTCAGCCGAGCGCAGCAGGGAACAGCAGATGAGCGCGGTACGCACGAACCGGTCCGCCCGCCGACGGACCGTCAGGAGCAGCGGCACGCTGCCGCCCGAGGGCTCCGGCGCGGCGATGGACCGCGACCACGCGCTGCCGGTGCGGCAGTGGCCGATAACGCTGGTGTTCGTCGTCGTCGGCCTCGGACTGGTCGTCACCTGGGCGGTGGACTTCCGGTACGGGCTGCTGGTGCTCGGCGCCGGCTTCGGGATCGGCGCGCTGCTGCGGCTGCTGGTGCCGGAGGTCGGCCTGCTCGCGGTGCGCAGCCGCTTCACCGACGTCCTGGTGCTGCTCTTCTTCGGCACGGCGATCGTGCTGCTCGCCCTGGTGGCGCCGCAGAACCCGTGGCTGCACCTGCCCGCGCTGGAGAACATCGGCAAGTACGTCGGCCGCCAGCACTGACGCCGCCGGCGCCCGGAACGGGGGTCCCGCGGCCCCGCCGCCGGCTGTGACGCACCAGCCACGGCGCCGCGCGGCTCCACGGGCCGCCCTTGCGATAACCTGACGCCGGTTCTCTCGACGTCGAGACAACCGATCCTCGGCTCCAGAGCGCCGACGTGCCTGGGGCATGCTGGCGATCGCTGGAGAAGGAAACCATGACTCGCACCCCCGTCAACGTCACCATCACCGGAGCGGCCGGCCAGATCGGCTACGCCCTGCTGTTCCGCATCGCCTCGGGCCACCTGCTCGGCGCGGACGTGCCGGTGAACCTGCGCCTGCTGGAGATCACCCCGGCGCTGAAGGCCGCCGAGGGCGTCGCGATGGAGCTCGACGACTGCGCCTTCCCGCTGCTGCGCGACATCACCATCACCGACCAGCTGAACACCGCGTTCGACGGCACCAACGTCGCGCTGCTGGTCGGCGCCCGTCCGCGCACCGCCGGCATGGAGCGCGGCGACCTGCTCGCGGCCAACGGCGGCATCTTCGGCCCGCAGGGCAAGGCCATCAACGACAACGCCGCGGACGACATCAAGGTCCTGGTGGTCGGCAACCCGGCCAACACCAACGCCCTGATCGCCCAGCGCAACGCCCCCGACGTGCCGGCCGAGCGGTTCACCGCGATGACCCGCCTGGACCACAACCGCGCCGTCGCCCAGCTGGCCAAGAAGGCCGGCGTCACGGTCGAGGACGTCAAGCGGGTCACCATCTGGGGCAACCACTCCGCCACCCAGTACCCGGACGTGTTCCAGTCGGTCGTCGGCGGCAAGGCCGGCTTCGAGGCCATCGGCTCGGACCAGGCCTGGCTGGAGGAGTTCTTCATCCCCAAGGTCGCCAAGCGCGGCGCCGAGATCATCGAGGTCCGCGGCGCGTCCTCGGCCGCCTCGGCCGCCAACGCCGCCATCGACCACGTGCACACCTGGGTCAACGGCACCGCCGAGGGCGACTGGACCTCCATGGGCATCGTCTCCGACGGCTCCTACGGCGTGCCGGAGGGCATCATCTCCTCCTTCCCGGTCACCACCAAGGAGGGCAAGTTCGAGATCGTCCAGGGCCTGGAGATCTCCGACTTCTCCCGTGCGCGGATCGACGCCTCGGTCGCCGAGCTGGTCGCCGAGCGCGACGAGGTCAGCAAGCTCGGCCTGATCTGAGCCCGAGCGGCCGCCCGGTGGCCCGGCCGCCCCTGCGGGGGCGCCGGGCCACCGGCGTTGCACGACCCGCCTACACTGGCCGACCGTGAACGAAACCCTCCAGGACGCGGCCCTGGTCCTGGTCTTCATCCTGCTCGGCGGCCTCTTCAACATCGCCGAGATCTCGCTGATCTCGCTGCGCGAGGGGCAGATCCGCTCGCTCGCCGAACGCGGCACGAAACGCTCGGCGCGGGCCGCCCACCTGGCCGCCGACCCGAACCGGTTCCTGGCCGCCGTCCAGGTCGGGGTCACCTGCATGGGCTTCCTGTCGGCCGCCTTCGGCGCCGACACGCTGGCCGGCAAGCTCTCCCCGGTGTTCGTGCGGATGGGCCTGTCCAAGGGCGTCGCCGACCCGGTGGCGCTGGTCGGGCTGACCCTGCTGATCTCCTACGTCTCGCTGGTGCTCGGCGAGCTGACGCCCAAGCGGATCGGCCTGCAGCGGGCCGAGTCGATCGCCCTGCTGGCCGCGCCGGTGGTGGACGTGATGTCGGTGGTGCTGCGGCCGGTGATCTGGCTGCTCGGCCGCTCCACCAACCTGATGGTCCGGCTGCTCGGCGGCGACCCCAAGGCCGGCCGGGGCAGCATGAGCTCCGAGGAACTGCGCGGCCTGGTCGCCGCCAACACCGAGCTGGGCAGCGACGAGCGGGCGCTGATCGCCGACGTCTTCGCGGCCGGCGAGCGGCAGCTGCGCGAGGTGATGGTGCCGCGCACCGAGGTCACCTTCCTCGACGCCGACCAGCCGCTGCGCGAGGTCCGCGAGGAGACCAGCACCTCGCCGCACTCCCGCTACCCGGTGGTGGACGGCTCCTACGACTCGGTGGTCGGCTTCGTGCACGTGCGCGACCTCTACCGGGCCCGCGGCGAGCGGGCGCTGCGGGTGCGCGAGATCGCCCGCCCGGTCAAGCTGCTGCCGGCCACCAAGAAGGTGCTGGAGGCGATGAGCGAGATGCGCCGGGAGGGCCACCACCTGGCCATCGTGGTGGACGAGTACGGCGGCACCGCCGGCATCGTCACCCTGGAGGACCTGGTCGAGGAGGTGATCGGGGAGATCCGGGACGAGTACGACGCCCAGGAGACCACCGCGACCCGGCGCCTCGCCGGCGGCGGCGTCGAGGTCAACGGCCTGCTCAACCTGCCGGACTTCGCCGAGGAGACCGGGGTGGAGCTGCCCGAGGGCCCCTACGAGACGGTGGCCGGCTTCGTGGTCGCCGAGCTGGGCGCGCTGCCCGCGGTCGGCGACGCGGTGCGCACCGCGGACGGGGTGCTGCTCACCGTGGCGGTGCTGGACGGGCGGCGGATCGACCGGATCCGGGTCAGCGCGCCGCCGACCGCGGGGACGGCGGCAGGGGCGGCGGCGGAACCGGATCCCGAAGCGGGGTCCTGAGCCGGGTCGGGAACTGGAAGAATGGCGGGCATGGTCAACGACGCGCTCACCACCGAGGCGAAGGCTCGCCCCCGGGTGCTCTCCGGCATCCAGCCCACTTCCGGCTCGTTCCACCTGGGCAACTACCTGGGCGCGGTGCGCCAGTGGGTGGAGCTGCAGGAGACCACCGACGCCTTCTACATGGTCGTCGACCTGCACGCGATCACCGTTGCGCAGGACCCGGCCGCGCTGCGCGAGAACACCCGGGTCTCGGCGGCCCAGATCCTCGGCGCGGGCCTGGACCCGGAGCGCTGCACCCTCTTCGTGCAGTCCCACGTGCCCGAGCACGCGCAGCTGGCCTGGGTGATGAACTGCCTCACCGGCTTCGGCGAGGCCTCCCGGATGACCCAGTTCAAGGACAAGACCGCCCGGCACGGCAACGAGGCCGCCACCGTCGGCCTGTTCACCTACCCGGTGCTGATGGTCGCCGACGTGCTGCTCTACCAGGCCGACGAGGTGCCGGTCGGCGAGGACCAGCGCCAGCACCTGGAGCTCACCCGGGACCTGGCCGAGCGCTTCAACACCCGGTACGCGCCCACCTTCACCGTCCCGAAGCCGCACATCCCCAAGGCGACGGCGAAGATCATGGACCTGCAGGACCCGACCGCCAAGATGAGCAAGTCGGCGGCCACCACCAAGGGCCTGATCAGCCTGCTGGACGAGCCGAAGCTGAGCGCGAAGAAGTTCAAGAGCGCGGTCACCGACACCGACACCGTGGTGACCTACGACGAGGAGAAGAAGCCGGGCGTCGCCAACCTGCTGCGGATCCACTCGGCGCTCAGCGGCCAGAGCGTGGAGCAGCTGGTCGCGCACTTCGAGGGCAAGATGTACGGCGCGCTCAAGACCGAGCTGGCCGAGCTGTTCACCGACTGGGTGACCCCGTTCCAGCAGCGCACCCGGACCTTCCTGGACGACCCGGCCGAGCTCGACCGGGTGCTCGCGGTCGGCGCCGAGAAGGCCCGCGAGATCGCCGGCGCGACCCTGGAGACGGTCTACGACCGGATCGGCCTCGTGCCGGCCGCCAAGCGCTGATGGCCCTGCCGCTCGCGCCGGGGGACGGCGACGGCCGACCGGACGTCGCCGGCTCCGTGCTGACCATCGGGGTCGCGGTCACCGTTCCCGAGCCGTACGGCTCGGTGGTGCAGGACACCCGGGCCGGCCACGGCGATCCGCTGGCGCGAGCGATACCCACCCACGTCACCCTGCTGCCGCCGACCGAGGTGGCGGCCGAGGCGCTGCCGCGGGTGCGCGCCCACCTGGCGGCGGTGGCGGCCGCCCGGCGTCCGTTCCGGATGCTCCTGCACGGCAGCGGCAGCTTCCGCCCGGTCTCCCCGGTGGTCTTCATCCGGGTCGAGGAGGGCGCCCAGGAGTGCCGCGAGCTGGAGGCCGAGGTCCGGTCGGGACCGTTGGCCCGGGAGCTGGCCTTCCCCTATCATCCGCACGTGACGGTGGCCCACGGCCTGACCGACGAGGTGCTGGACCGGGCCCAGGCGGACGCCCGGTCGTTCCACGCCGCCTTCCCGGTCGTCGGCTTCACGCTCTCCCGGTTCGGCGACGATCAGGTCTGGCGCCCCGCGCAGGGCTACCGCTTCACCGGGCACTGAATACTTGCGCGAATTCTTGAACGAGAATTCCCAGGATTCTCCCAGCTTTCCCAACACTATAAACTTTCATTACTTTCTTATTCACTTCAGCGAGTGCAGAACGTTATACTCGTGGCCCATGGGCTGCGGGGGGCCTGAGGCCAGAATGCACACCGTCTGGAGAGATGATGCGCTGTCCCCGAACGGTCCGGCGGCTCTTGCGCGCCGTGGCCCATCGGGCCGGGTTGCTGCCGGCGCCCGCCGCACCGGCGCAGCGGGCGGCCGAGCCGCCCGCCCTGCTCCCCGAGCCGGAGCCCGTGCCGCCCACCCCCGAGGAGCTGCGCGCGGCTCGTGAGCAGTGGCTGCTGGACCGCCACCCCGCGCTGGTCCGCGGCCCCTACGGCCGGGTCGCCGAGGTGCGGGACGACCTGCTCTCCGGCGAGGCCTTCCTGCGCAGCTTCACCGAGGCGGCCGAGGTGCTGGCCGCCGCCGGGGTGCGGTTCGCGCCGCTGCACGGGATGCGGCGGCGCCAGTGGGTGGCGATCGCGCCCGGGCAGCGGGAGGCGGTGCTGGCGGCCTGCGCCGAGGCCTTCGAGGGCCTGCCGGTCTACGCCGACCTGCTCGGTCACGACGTCACCCTGCAGACCGTGCTGGCGGAGGAACTGCCCGGCGCGGTGGCCTGGTTGGAGGCGTCCGGGGAGCCCGGCGCGGAGCCGGCGCGGGTCAAGGGCGTGCGGCTGTACCGCCCGGTGGTGACCTCCGGGCGGACCCTGGCCTACGGCGCCGGGCACGGCTGCGACCTGGACTTCTGGGACGCGGCGGAGGGCGACGACGGCGCGGTCGCGGCGATCCACGAGCCGCCGTTCGGCTGGTGGGTGCCCTCGCTGGAGGCCGACGCCTCGGTGCTGGTCGGCGGCCGCGAGTACCCGGCGCCGACCGCCTTCGCGCAGCCCCTGCTCGGTGATGTCACCTTTCCGATCGACGCGGTCGTCACCTGGGTGGATGACACCGATCCGGTCTGGCGGGAGCGGCGGGCCGAGACCCTGGCCGCGCTGACCGAGCGCCCGGTCACCGGGGACGGCGCCGAGCGCTTCCGCAACCGCGACGAACTGCGGTACTGCCTGCGGGCGATCGCCATGTACGCCCCGTGGATCCGGCACGTCTTCCTGCTCACCGACGGCCAGTGCCCGGACTGGTTGGCGGTGGACCACCCGGACGTCACGGTGGTGACGCATGGTCAGATCTTCGCCGACCCAGGGGCTTTGCCGGTCTTCAACTCGCACGCGATCGAAACCCAGCTGCATCGAATTCCGGGCCTCTCCGAGCATTTTCTGTATTTTAATGATGATGTTTTCATCGGCCGATCGGTCCGCCCCGAACAGTTCTTCCAAGGCAATGGCGTGCCCCTGCTGAACCTGGACTCCCGGGTGATTCCCCCGGGCGGGGTCACGGCCGACGACGACGAATACGTCGCACCGCAGAAGAACACCCGGGCCCTGGTCCGCCGGGAGCACGGCCGGGACACCGCCCAGGCGCTCAGCCACGCCCCGCACCCGCTCACCCGCTCGCTGCTCGCCGAGAGCGCCGAGCTGTTCGCCGCCGACCTGGCCGCCACCGCGCACTCCCGGTTCCGCTCCCGGGACGACATCGCCCCGATCACCCTGGCGGTCGGCCACGGCTACCTGACCGGCAAGGTCGCCTGGGGCCGGCTCGGCCACCGCTACCTGGACGTGGACCGGTTCGCCGCGCTGGAGCAGCTGCCCGCGCTGCTCCGCGACCGGGACGCGGACAGCTTCTGCCTGAACGACGGCGAACTCGACCGGGTGCCCAGGGCCGAGCAGGACCGGCAGGTCACCGTCTTCCTGCAGGACTACTTCCCGGTGGCCGGCCCGCTGGAGCGCAGCCTGCCCGCACCCGCCTCCCGGGAGCCGGTCCACGAGCCCGCCGAGCGGGACGGGGCACCCGCGGCCCACGGGGAGGACGGCGCCGAGGAGGACGATCCCGAGCCCGGCGGCACGCTGCCGGCGCCCGGCCGCCCGGCCGACCGCCACTCGGTGGCGGCGGGCTGACGCACCGTCGGAGCACGCGAGAGGGCCCCCGCCACCGGCGGGGGCCCTCTCGCGTGCCGTCAGTCAGCGCCCGTCAGCGCAGCAGGTCGTCGACCACCCGGGCGGCGGCCAGGCCGTCGTCCAGGTCGGCGTAGCGGGCCCGGAAGGTCTGGTACGCCTCACGGTGCTCGGCGGCCACCTCGTCCACCCGGCCCAGCGCCTCGACCAGCTCGGCCGAGGTGCGCAGCAGCGGGCCGGGCGCGTCCGCCTCGAAGTCGAAGGTGAACCCGCACAGGTTGTCGCGGTAGTGCTCCAGGTCGTAGGCGAAGAAGAGCACCGGGCGACCGGTGTTGACGAAGTCGAAGACCGAGGCCGAGTAGTCCGTCACCAGCACGTCGGCGACCAGCAGCAGGTCCGCCATGTCGGGGTAGCGGGCCACGTCCCGGACGTAGCCGTCGCCCGCGCCCGGGATCGGGCCGTAGCAGTTGCTGTGCGGGCGGACCAGCAGCACCTGGTCGTCGCCGAGTGCGGCCTCGGCCGCCGCCACGTCGATCCGCAGGTCGATCTGGTAGCCGCCCTGCGGGCGCTTGCGGTCCTCCCGGTAGGTCGGCGCGTACAGCACCACCTTCTTGCCCTCCGGCAGGCCGAGGCGGCGGCGCACCTCGGCGGCCCGCTTCTCCCGGTCGGCGGAGAACAGGATGTCGTTGTGCGGGTAGCCGGACTCCACCAGGTCGCCCTCGAAGCGGAAGGCGTTGCGCAGCACCGGGGAGGCGAAGCTGCTGCCGGACAGCAGCTTGCCCCACTGCGGGACCTCGCGGTCCAGGTGCTTGAGGTAGTTGCTGTCGATGAACCAGATCTTCTCGAAGTCGTGCCCGATCCGCTTGAGCGGCGTGCCGACCCAGGTCTGCAGCACCGTCTGGCCCGGCCGGGAGGTGAAGAAGTCCGGCAGCTGGGCGCTGGTGACCAGGTACTTCGCGGTGGCCAGCGCCTCGAACCACTCCGGGCTCCACTGGCGCAGCGCGCGGGCGCTCTCCGGCAGCTCGCTCTGGCCGTCGTCCACCGTCCACAGGTGCTCCAGCGGCAGCCCGCGGCGGGCCAGTTCCTCGTGGATGGCGCGCGGCGAGCCCGCGTAGGCGCCGCCGTTGGTCATGTAGAGCACCGCGTCGCGCACCGGCTTCTGCTGGGCGGCCGGGTAGGCCTCGCGGCGCTGCTGGCGCTGGCGGTAGCCGCTGCGCTCGTGCGGGCCGAGGTCGGCGTGCGCCTCCAGCGACAGGGTGTCGAAGAGGCGGCGCTCCAGCGCCACGTCCTTGCCGCGGGCGCGGACCCGCAGCGGCAGCCGGGTGTGCGCCTCGACCGCGACCCGGGCCATCGGCCAGGCGAACTCCGGGTCGCCGCCGATCGGCCGGAAGAAGACCTGCCAGGTGCCCTTGTGCAGCGGCACCCGGCCGGTGGAGGCGCCCAGCGGCACGGCCGGCAGGACCACCTCGAAGCGGCCGTCCCGGACGGTCAGCGGGGCGCGGTACTCCTCCTCGCGCCAGTGGTGGCGCAGCAGCAGCTCGTAGGCGTGCTCACCGGGCAGCGGGAACCGGCCGGTCAGCGTGAAGCCCTCCTCGTCGGCCCCGGTCAGCTGCTCGATCACCGGCTGCGCCAGCTGGTCCTCGAACTGCAGGTGGCCGGTCTGGTCGGCGGAGGTGACCAGGCAGCGGGCGGTGCCGGGGGCCTGGCGGGTGTCGTGCGGCAGCTCCAGGTGGGTCAGCTCCACCCGGTCGTCCACGATCACCCGCAGCTTGCTGCCGTCGGCCAGCCGCAGCCGGACCTGCCAGTGGTCGCTGGTGCGGGTGTCGGCGGCCGGGTCCAGGGCCAGCCAGTGCTCGCGCATCGCGGCCAGCGCGGAGACCGGGAAGCGCACGGTGAACGGGACCGGTCGGCCGGTCGGGGTGCCGAACTCCACCGGGAAGTCGGTGGTGTTGCCGGACTCGACGTGCTTGAGTTCCAGCCGCATGCCGGCCGGGTCGGCGCCGCCGCGCACGCTGCCGGTCAGCTCGATGTCGCCGTCCCGCTCGCCGACCGTGTCGACCGAGGCCCGCAGCTTCTCCACCGAGAGCAGCAGGAAGTTGTCCTTCAGCCGCGGCACCACCCGGGTGGTGGCGTCCACCCAGTGGGCGGGGAGGCTCTCCGCGGTGTCGGCCCAGCCGCCGGTGACCCGGCCCTTGTAGACGCCCGCCTTGCCGGCGCCGGCCACCAGCACCCGCCAGGTGCCCTCCTGCCACTGGCCGCGCTTCTTCAGCCGGGCCGGGTCGATCAGGGTGCTGAAACCGGACCAGTCGCAGCTGTACAGGTCGTGCGGGGAGGAGGCGGTGGCCTCGGGGGAGTAGGTGGTGCGCGCCGAGAAGGTGACGAACCGCTTCCCCTTGGCCTCGCGCAGCACGATCATCTTCATCAGGTCGTGCTTGTGCTCGGCGCCCAGGTGCTCCGGGAAGGCGTGGCCGTTCAGCCGCAGCTTGCCGTCCACCCAGGCCGAGTCGTAGACCCGGCTGCGCATCACCAGCGCGTTGTCCAGCCGCAGCACGTCGGCGGGCACGCTCTTGCGGCCGCCGCGCAGGAACGGGTAGTCGGCGTACGGGCGGAGCAGGCCGCGGGCCGGGGCGGCGCCGTTGCTCTCCGACTCGAAGCGCATCTGCTCGACCAGCTCGTCGATCCGGCCCTGCAGGGTCAGGTGGTACTTCAGCCGCAGCGGGGCGCGCAGCTTGCGCACCTGCTCGGGGCCGATCGCCCGCAGGAGCCGGCCGACGCACTTCACGTAGGCGTCCCGGTAGTCCTGCTCGCCGTCGACCACCGACCAGAAGAACATCGGGATCTCCTCGACGAGGTTGTTCTCGTCGTAGGAGGCCAGGTACTCCTTGTACTTCGGCTCGGTCTGCTTGAGCAGCCAGGTGCGGACCAGCTCCATCGAGGTGACCCGGTCGACCAGGCCCTTGGGGTTGGTGCGCATCTGAGTGATCGACATCTCGCCGACCTCGCGCTCGCGCCAGTGGTAGATCGGCTCGGAGAGCACGTCCACGCTCTTGGCGAGGTAGTGGTGCGGCACGCTGACCGGCGCGTCCTCGTAGAGGATGCCCTCGGGGTAGAGCAGGTCGGCCATGTCCCAGAACGAGCGGCGGTAGACCTTGTTCCACGCGGTGCGGTCGGTGACCAGCGCCGGCAGCTCGGTGATGTGGGTCTTCAGCCGGGTCTCGCGGAACGGCTTGGCGTGGCCCCCGGACGGGTAGTGGCCAACGGCCCGGAAGCGGAGCACGTTGCCGGTGCAGAAGTCGGAGCCGGTCTGGTCCAGCGTGCTGATCATCAGCTCGTAGGCGCTGGGCGGCAGGGTGTCGTCGCTGTCCACGAAGGCCACGAACTCGGTGCCCTCGGTCAGGTGCAGCAGCCCGGTGTTGCGGGCGGCACCGAGGCCGGCGTTCTGCTTGCGGACCAGCCGGAACCGGGGGTCCTGGGCAGCGAAGGCTTCGGCGATGGCCGCGCTGCCGTCCTTTGAGCCGTCGTCGACCATGACGCATTCCAGGTCGCTCATGGTCTGGGCCGCGATGGACTCCAGGCACTCCTGGAGGTATCGCTCGACGTTGTAGATCGGGACTACGACGGAGAGACGGGGGGCCATCAGCTGCGCGGGCCTTTCATCGGCGAACGGAGACGACCTGCCGACCGGGGCGTGGCCTGGCACAGGCGTACTACCGGAATCCTATCCTTTGGCACAACGGGTCCCGGGGCCCGCAATGCGCCGCGCCGCCCGATCGGACTGCCAGGCTTGGCCCATGGGATTCCTCTCCGGGCTGCCGCTGATCGGGCCGGCGGTGGCCGCAGTGCGGCGCAGCCGCCCCTTCCGGGTGTACCTGCACTTCTCGGCGGCCAAGGGCAACCGGCTGGCCGGCGCTGTCACCTTCTTCGGGTTCCTCGCGCTGTTCCCGCTGTTGACGGTGGCGCTGGCGGTGGCCGTCTCCACGCTCAGCCCGGGCCAGGTCGACTCGCTCAAGCACCGGATCGCCGACCAGGTGCCGGGGCTGGCCGACGCGCTCGGGCTGGACTCGCTGATCGCCAACGCGGCCACCGTCGGGCTGATCGGCGGGGTGCTGCTGCTGGCCTCCGGGCTGGGCTGGGTCGACACCATGCGCGGTTCGATCCGGGACGTCTGGCAACTGCCCGAGGGCGACGGCAACTTCCTGCGGAACAAGCTCGCCGACTGCCTGGTGCTGCTCGGGCTCGGCCTGGTCTCGGTGGTCTCGCTGGGCGCCTCGGCGGTGGCCACCAAGCTGGCGGGGCGGCTGGCCGACGCGCTCGGGCTGGCCGACCGGGGGCCCGGGCACTGGCTGCTGGCGGCGGCCGGCTTCGTCATCGCGGTCGGCGCCGACCTGCTGCTCTTCCTCTACCTGCTGGGTCCCTTCCCGGGGATCCGGCACGAGCGGCGCCGCGACCTGCTGCGGGCCGCGCTGATCGGGGCGATCGGGTTCGAGCTGCTGAAGCTCGGGCTCTCCTCGTACCTGGGCTCGGTGGCCGGCAAGAGCCTGTACGGCGCGTTCGGGGTGCCGGTGGCGCTGCTGCTGTGGATCAACTTCGTCTGCCGGCTGCTGATGTACTGCGTGTCCTGGACGGCGATGGGCGACCCGGAGGCGGCCCGGGCGCGGGCCCGGGCCGCCGCGGAGGCCGCCTACCGGGCGGCCGGCGAGCTGGGCACCGGGCCGCGCCAGCCGGCCTGACGGCGGATCAGCGCCGGCCCACCGCGGTGGCGCCGCCGGCCTGCGGGTCGGGGGCGGGTTCGTCCGTCCGGCGTGCGGCGCGGCGGCGCCGGGCCAGCGCGGCGGCCAGCTCCCGGCGCCGGTGGTTGAGCAGCCAGCCGGCCGCGGCCGCGCAGAGCGTCAGGGCGCCCAGCACCGCCCAGCCCTCCGGCCCGAGCACCCGGGCGCCGCGCCCGGGGTAGCGGCCGGCCACCGGGCGGCCGGGCGCCGGCAGCGCCTGCGGCCGGCCCTGTGCCTGCGCCTGCGTCCGCGCCTGGTCCGGCGCCGGCGGTGCGGCCGGGGCGGCGCTCGGCGGGGCGGCCGGTGCGGCGGAGGAGAGCGCGGCCGGTGCCACCAGGGCGCCGATCGGGCGGGCCCGGGCGCCGGCCGCGAAGCCCCAGTCGAGCAGTTCGGCGGTCTCGTCGTACACCTTCATGTAGGTGTCCGGGTGCATCACGGCGACCAGCAGGGTGCGCCCGTCGCGCTGGGCGGCGCCGACGAAGGTGGAGCCGGCGTTGGTGGTGTAGCCGTTCTTCACCCCGATCAGCCCGGGGTACTTGCCGAGCAGCCGGTCGGTGTTCTGGATGCCGAAGGTGCCGCGCTGGCCGGTGGTCCGGTCCACCGCGCCGGGGAACTGGGCGTCCTTGGTGGCGCAGTAGGAGCGGAAGTCGGCGTTGCGCAGGCCCTCGCGGGCGAACAGGGTGAGGTCGTAGGCGGAGGTGAGCTGTCCGTCCTCGTCGTAGCCGTCCGGCGAGACCACGTGGGTGTCGGCCGCGCCGAGCTCCCGGGCCTCGTCGTTCATCTGCCGCACGGTCTCGTCGACGCCGCCGTTCATGTGGGCCAGCACGTGCACCGCGTCGTTGCCGGAGCTGAGGAAGACCCCGCGCCACAGGTCCTCGACCTTGTAGTCCAGGTCCTCCTTGATGCCCACCAGGCTGCTGCCCTGGCCGAGCCCGGCCAGCTCCTCGGGCGCCACGCGGTGCACGGTGCCGCGGTTGAACTTGGGCAGCACGGTGTCGGCGAAGAGCATCTTCAGGGTGCTCGCCGGGGGCAGCCGCAGGTGCGGCTGGTAGGCGGCCAGCACGTCGCCGGTGTCGGCGTCGGCGACCAGCCAGGACTTCCCGGTCAGGTCGTCCGGCAGCCGGGGCGCCCCTTGGGCCAGTGAGACCTGTACGTCCGTCAGCCCCAGGCGTGCGCCGCCGACGGCGGCCGGCTGGGCCCCGGGCAGCGGGGGCGGCTCGGCGGCGGCGGTGCCCGGGCCGGCCAGCAGCAGCGCCGCGGTCAGCGCCACCACACATCGGGTCGTACGACTCATCTGGTGATCATTCGAATACACACGGTGTCCATACCCGGTCCAACGCCCGGCGCCCGGCCGCGCCGCCACCATCCCCCGCACGGGTACCCCCGACTGGGCCGAACGGCCGCCCGCCCATACTGGACCCATGAAGCTCAGCCGCCGCACCTCCTGGTTCCTCGTCGCCTTCGGCGTCTGGTCCGTCATCATCTGGACCACCTTCGTCAAGAACCTCTGGGCCGACTCCGCCCACCAGGCCTTCACCGACGGGAACCACTCCCACCCCACCGCCTTCTTCTGGATCCACCTCGCGCTGGCCGTCACCTCCTTCGCGCTCGGGCTCGTGGTCGGTTCGGTGGGCGTGCGGGGGCTGCGCGTGTCGCGTGAAGGAAACGCGTTGCCCGAGTCCTGAGCAGCTGTCAGAGTCCTCCTGTTTCATGCGTCGTACGCACGATCGATGGGGACTCGACTTGAACACTGCTACTTCCCGGCTGCTCGCCGCGGGCGGGGTGCTGGGGCTGGCGGCCGGGCTGGCCGTCGCGCCCGCGGCCTACGCGGACGGCACCACCCTGGCGCTGACCGACCCGCGGGTCACACCCGCGCCGGTGGTCGCGGGCGACGGCACCACTACCCAGGCCTGCGACGGCAGCACCCCGGGTTGGATCGGTGCCACCGGCGCCACTCCGACCCTCTCGGTCGGTGTGCAGGCCCCGGCCTCGGTCACCGAGCAGCCGCGCTTCCGGGTGCTGGACGAGACCGGCGCGACCCCGGTCACGCTGGTGGAGAACCAGGCCGCGCCGGTGGTCAACGGCACCGCCTCGCTCGGCCTGACCGGCCTGCAGAACGGGCACACCTACACCTGGCGGGCACACCTGATCGCGGCCGACGGCAGCCGCGCCGTGGGACCGTTCTGCTCGTTCAAGGTGGACACCACGGCGCCGACCGTCAGCGTCAGCTCGACCGACTTCCCGGCCTCCGGCTCGACTGCCGCAGCGACCAAGTACGCGGGCCAGACCGGCATCTTCACCCTCTCCGGCCTCGACCCGGCCCCGGCCGGCGGCGCGGCCTCGGGGGTGGCCTGCTTCCGGCCGGTGCTGAACGGCTCTCCGTCGGTCTTCCACTGCGGCGACCCGGGGACCGTGGTGCCGGGGGCGGACGGGACCGCGAAGCTTTCCTACAAGCCGACCCAGTGGGGCACCAACGTGCTTCAGGTCCAGGTGATGGACAACGCGGGGAACGTGGGTGCGGCGAGCTACTCGTTCTACGCGCTGTCCAACCCGAACCCGCCGCAGGCCCCGGGCGACGTGGACAACGACGGGATCCCGGACATCGTGCTGCCGGACGGGGCGGGCAACCTCCAGGTGATCAGCGGTCAGGCGACCAGCACCACGCCGACCACGGTGGTCCCCGCGAACCAGGCGCCGGGCGGAACCGGCTGGGGGCCGTTCCAGTTCGCGCACCGGGGCTGGGACAACACCGCTCCGGCCGACACCGTCTTCGCCCGGGACACCCGCGGCGGCACGATCTACGTGTACCGCAACTTCGGTTCGCTGGACTTCTCGGGCGGAGCGGAGGTTCTGGACCGGCCGAGTTCCTGTGCTGACGTCGACGAGAAGCCGATCAGCTGCCCGGCCGACTACACCCAGGACTGGTCGGCGGTCGAGCAGTTCGTGGCGCTCGGCCCGGCGGACAAGTTCGGCGGGCAGGCACCCTGGCTGCTCACCGTGGAGCACGGCAACCTGTGGCTCTTCGGCGACGGCCAGCTGCAGTTCGGCACCGAGAACGCCCAGCAGCTCACCACCTCGGGCAACTGGAGCAACTACGACCTGGTCGCCCCCGGCCAGGACGCCAAGGGCAACCTCTCGCTCTGGGCCCGTGACCGGGCCACCGGCGAGCTGCACGCCTACCCGCTGCCGCTGAAGGCCAACGGCATCGCCGACTTCTCCGCGCTGGCGGACCCGACGGCTCACGGCACCGGCGCGTTCTTCACCACCGCCGCCTACCCCACCCTCGGCAGCTCCGGCGACCTGGACGGCGACGGCAACCCCGACCTGTGGGCCGTCACCGCGGACCGTCACCTGGACGTGTTCAACGGCTGGACCGCCCCCAGGGACCTCGGCGTCCTGAAGTAACCGCGGGAACGCCTGAGGGCCCGTCCGGTGGATACCGGACGGGCCCTCAGTACGTGACCACGGATCAGAAGCGGCGCGTCACCAGGGCGCGCTTGACTTCTTGGATCGCCTTGGTGACCTCGATGCCGCGGGGGCAGGCCTCCGAGCAGTTGAAGGTGGTGCGGCAGCGCCACACGCCCTCGCGGTCGTTGAGGATCTCCAGGCGCTGCTCGGCACCCTCGTCGCGCGAGTCGAAGATGAAGCGGTGCGCGTTGACGATGGCGGCCGGGCCGAAGTACTGGCCGTCGTTCCAGAAGACCGGGCAGGACGAGGTGCACGCGGCGCACAGGATGCACTTGGTGGTGTCGTCGAAGCGCTCGCGGTCCTCGGCGGACTGCAGGCGCTCGCGGGTCGGGTCGTTCCCCTTGGTGATGAGGAACGGCATGACGTCCTTGTACGCCTGGAAGAACGGGTCCATGTCGACCACCAGGTCCTTGAGGACCGTGAGGCCCTTGATGGCCTCGATGGTGATCGGCTTCTCCGGGTCGACATCCTTGATCAGGGTCTTGCACGCCAGCCGGTTGCGGCCGTTGATCCGCATGGCGTCCGAGCCGCAGATGCCGTGCGCGCAGGAGCGGCGGTAGGTCAGGGTGCCGTCCTGCTCCCACTTGACCTTGTTGAGCGCGTCCAGGACGCGCTCCTTCGGGTCCATCAGGAGCTGGTAGTCCACCCACACCGGGTCCGGGTGCTCCTCCGGGTTGAACCGGCGGATCCGCAGGGTCACGGTGATCAGCTGGACCGCGCCGGACTCGGCCGCGTCCAGCGCCGCCGAGTGCGGCGCGTCGATCGTGGGGGCGCTCATCAGTACTTACGCTCCATCGGCTGGTAGCGGGTCGTGACGACCGGCTTGTAGTCGAGGCGGATCGAGGTGCTGCCGTCCTCGGCAACCTCCTGGTACGCCATGGTGTGCTGCATGAACTTCACGTCGTCACGGGTCGGGAAGTCCTCGCGGAAGTGGCCGCCGCGCGACTCCTCGCGGGCCAGCGCGGAGACGACCAGCACCTCGGCCAGGTCGAGCAGGTTGCCCAGCTCGACGGCCTCCAGCAGGTCGGTGTTGTAGCGGAAGCCCTTGTCCTGGATCGCCACGTTCTTGTAGCGCTCGCGCAGCGCCGCGATGTCCTCGCTGGCCTGCTTCAGGGTGGCGCCGGTGCGGTAGACCATGGCGTTGACGTCCATGGTCTCCTGCAGCTCCTTGCGGATCTGCGCGACCGACTCGGTGCCGGTGGACTCGCGCAGGCCGTCGACCAGGGCCTGCACCTTCTCGGCCGGGTCGGCGGGCAGCGCGACGAACTCGTTGTTGCTCGCGTAGTCCGCGGCGGCGATGCCGGCCCGCTTGCCGAACACGTTGATGTCCAGCAGCGAGTTGGTGCCCAGGCGGTTGGCACCGTGCACCGAGACGCAGGCGACCTCGCCGGCCGCGTACAGGCCCGGGACGATGTCGGTGTTGTTGCGCAGCACCTCACCCTCGACGTTGGTCGGGATGCCGCCCATGGCGTAGTGCGCGGTGGGCTGGATCGGGATCGGGTCCGTGTAGGGCTCGATGCCGAGGTAGGTGCGGGCGAACTCGGTGATGTCCGGGAGCTTGGCGTCCAGCTGCTCCGGCGGAAGGTGCGTCAGGTCCAGGTAGACGTGGTCGCCGTCGGGGCCGCAGCCGCGACCCTCGCGGATCTCGGTGTAGATCGCGCGGGAGCAGACGTCACGGGACGCGAGGTCCTTCATGACCGGGGCGTAGCGCTCCATGAAGCGCTCGCCGTCCTTGTTGCGCAGGATGCCGCCCTCGCCGCGGGCGCCCTCGGTGAGCAGGATGCCCATGCGCCAGATGCCGGTCGGGTGGAACTGGAAGAACTCCATGTCCTCCAGCGGCAGGCCGCGGCGGTAGACCAGCGCCTGGCCGTCACCGGTGAGGGTGTGGGCGTTGGAGGTCACCTTGTAGAACTTGCCGGTGCCGCCGGAGGCGAAGACCACCGACTTGGCCTGGAAGACGTGGATCTCGCCGGTGGCCAGCTCGTAGGCGACGACGCCCGCGGTCTTGCCGTCGTTGATCAGCAGGTCCAGGACGTAGAACTCGTTGAAGAACTCGACGCCGTGCTTGACGCAGTTCTGGAACAGCGTCTGCAGGATCATGTGGCCGGTGCGGTCGGCCGCGTAGCAGGAGCGGCGGACCGCGGCCTCGCCGTGGTTGCGGGTGTGACCGCCGAACCGGCGCTGGTCGATCCGGCCGGCCTCGGTGCGGGAGAAGGGCAGGCCCATCTTCTCCAGGTCGAGGACGGCGTCGATGGCCTCCTTGCACATGATCTCGGCGGCGTCCTGGTCGACCAGGTAGTCACCGCCCTTGACCGTGTCGAAGGTGTGCCACTCCCAGTTGTCCTCCTCGACGTTGGCGAGGGCGGCGCACATGCCGCCCTGGGCCGCGCCGGTGTGGGACCGGGTGGGGTAGAGCTTGGTGAGCACCGCGGTGCGGCTGCGCTGCGTGGACTCGATGGCCGCGCGCATGCCGGCGCCGCCGGCGCCGACGATGACGGTGTCGTACTGGTGAATCTGCATGAGAGTTGACTCGCCTCTGGTCCTGCGCCGATTAGATGTTCGGGTCGAAGGTGAAGATCACCAGGGTGCCGAGCAGGACCGTGAAGACGGTCGCGGCACCCATCAGGGTCTTCAGCCAGAGCCGGGTGGAGTCCTTCTCCGCGTAGTCGTTGATGACTGTGCGCATGCCGTTGGCGCCGTGGAGCATGGCGAGCCAGAGCATCAGCAGGTCCCAGCCCTGCCACAGCGGAGAGGCCCAGCGGCCGGCGACGAAGGCGAAGTTGATCTTCGACACGCCGCCGTCCAGGAGCAGCATGATGATCAGGTGGCCCAGGATCAGGACCACCAGCACCACGCCGGACAGGCGCATGAAGAGCCAGGCGAGCATCTCGAAGTTGGTCCGGGTGCGGCGCGGGGTCTTCTTGGTGCGGACCCGGGGCGGCTCGATGACGAAGGCGTCGGCGGGGTTGCCGGTGCCCAGGCCCTTGCCGGTGTGCGCCTGCGAGGAGGAGACCAGCTCCACGTCGGTGGTGTCAGTGGACATGCCGGATCACTTCCCGAACCAGGTGAGCAGGGTGTGCTGCAGGATGCCCCAGAACGCCCCGGCCATCAGGACCACCCAGATGCCGACGACGCTCCACAGCATCTGCTTCTGGTACTTGGGGCCCTTGGACCAGAAGTCCACCGCGATCACGCGCAGACCGTTGAGCGCGTGGAACAGGATGGCGGCGGTGAGGCCGTACTCCATCAGGTTCACCAGCGGGGTCTTGTACGTCGAGATGGTCGAGTCGTACGCCTGTGGCGAGACCCGCACCAGTGCGGTGTCCAGGACGTGGACGAGCAGGAAGAAGAAGATGAGGACGCCAGTGACTCGATGAGCCACCCAGGACCACATGCCTTCGCGGCCGCGGTACAGCGTTCCAGCCGGCACGGAAAACCCTCCGGAAGCGGTTGAAGGGCTCGGCCGGCTTCGGTGTCGGTCAGCCCGGCCGGGTACGGTCCACCGGCCGCGGTCATCCTATCGACGCCGCTGAGTGAACCGCCTCCGGGGGGTTTGAGTGTGATCAATCAGGCACGCACGGGCTAATGGCTCGGCTTTAACGGCCTTTCGGATGACGCACAGTCACCAGCGCACCGGAGTAGCGTGACGGGCCCGACCCCGTTCGTCCCCCGAGGCCGCCATGCCGCTGTGCCCCCGTCCGCTCCTGCCGGCCCTGCTGGCCCTCCCGCTGCTGCTGGCCGGCTGCGCCACGGTCCGGCCGGGGCCGGCCGGCGACGCGGCCGGCGCGTCGGCCACCGCGTCGGCGGGGCGGGTGCTGACCGCGGCCGAGCTGCGGGCGGCCGCGGTGACGGCGGCCGACCTGGGCGGCGGATACACCGTCAGCCTGCTGCCGGCCGGTCAGGGCGGCCCGCCGGCCGGGGCGGTGCAGCGCCGGGTCTCCGACGTGCCGGCCTGTCAGCCGGTGCTGGACGCGATCGGTCCGGGCGACCCGGCGGCGGCCCCGGCGGCCGAGTCCGACCTGACGTTGACCCGGACGGCGGCCCCCCGGACGGCCCTCTACGTCGGCCTGCTCGGCTACCCGGCCGGCCGGGCCGCGGCGCTGCAGTCGATGCTGGACCAGGTGCTGGCGCAGTGCGCCTCGTTCACCTCGGGTGTGCCGGGCGTGCCCGGGCGGACGCACCACCAGCTGGCCCGGGCGGAGCAGCCGAGCGGCGACACGCCCACGGACGGGGGAGCCGACGCGCTGACCGGATTCACCCTGCTGAGTGGTGACGGGGCGGGCGCGCTCTCCCAGCGGGCCGAAGTGGCCCGGGTCGGCACGGTGCTGGCGGTCTTCTCCACGGTCGGCACGGCGAAGGAGCCGGCCGGTGCGCCGGACCCGGCGGCCGTGCGGGCGCAGACCCGCCGGCTGCGGGCGGCCCAGGGGTGATCGATCCGGCCCGGGCCGCCGGCGGTCAGGCGGAGCTGCTGCTCGCGACCAGGTGCTCCAGCCGGTGCAGCGCGATCCGGCGCAGTTCCTCGGCGGCCACCAGGCGCTCCTCGTCCGGCTCGTTGGTCAGCCGGGTGCGGATCGAGGTGAGCACGGTGTCCAGCATCTCCTCCGGTTCGATGCCGAAGAGGCTGACCACGAAGACGTGGCCGAACCGGGACTCGTAGGCCGCGTGCGCCGCCCGCAGGGCGGTGTGCGCGGCCTGGCTGCCGGGTGCCCGCATGCCGAGCAGCGGCTGCGGCATCCAGCTCTCGTCGGCCAGCGCCTCGGCCAGGTCGCTGGGGCGCAGGTCGTAGGAGGCCTCGCTGGCCGCGGCGAGCAGGGACTCCAGGTCGGGGTAGGGGCGGTGGGCGGTCAGCCGCAGGGCCCAGCGGTGGCTGCCGCAACAGGCGAGCAGGGCTTCCTCGGCCGCGCCGGGGTCGGCCTCGTTGAAGCGGTGCAGGCCGACCGCGGGGAGTGCGGGGCAGTCGGCTTCGGTCGGGCGGGGTGCGGGGATACCGACGTGATCAGGGGAGTGGTCAGTCGGGATGTCGCTGGCCAGCGGGTCCTCCTCAGGAGGGCGGGTGGGCATGAGGGTGAGCACAGTGAGGTCGTAACCAGCATGGATCACGGCAGGACGCGGACGGGGTCGCCCACGCGGGGCCGTGCTCCTCCCGGGCAGCGCCACCACGGTAGTTGAGCGCTCATCAGTTGGGGAGGGTGCTGGCCGAATTCACCCTGACGAGCTATCAAGTTGTGACCGGCGGGCGACCGGACCATGAACGGGACCGGCCCGGGCTACTCCGGTTCAGGCGGGGCAGCTGGTGCCCTCGGCCGGCAGCGTGCCGCTGACCAGGTACGCGTCGATCGCCGCCGTGGTGCAGGCGTTCCCGCTGCCGAAGGCCGCGTGCCCCTGGCCCTGACGGGTCAGCAGCACCCCGTCGGCGAGCCCGGCGGCCAGGTTGACGGCCTGCTGGTACGGGGTGGCCGGGTCGTCGGTGCTGCCGACCACCAGGATCGGCGCGCTGCCCTCGGCCCGGACGGTGTGCGGGCGCTCGGTGGTCCGGTACGGCCAGTCCGCGCAGCCCGGCAGCGCCAGGTCCTGCGCGGTGGTGTCCCGGTTGAGCAGCGGGGCCTGCGTCTTCAGCGCGGTGAGCGCCTGCTGGACCTGCTGCGGGTCGGGCGCGACGGCTGGCGAGTCGGCGCAGCTGATCGCGGTCTGCGCGTCGTCGGAGGCGGTGTAGTGGCCGTTCAGCCGGCCGTTGTAGCCGTCCGCGGCGGCCAGCAGCTCGGACCCGTCGCCCCGTTGCATCGCGGCGGCGAGGGCCGAACGCAGTTGGGGCCAGGCGGTGTTCTGGTCGCCGTAGAGGAAGAGCAGGGTGCCGGTCCAGCCGAGCGTGGAGGTGAGCTTGCGGTGGTCCGGGTCGCCGGTGGCCAGCGGGTGGTCGCGCAGTCCGTCCAGGAACTCGGCGGCGCGCTCGCCGGCGGCGGCCGGGTCGGTGCCCAGCGGGCACTGGTCGGCGTGCCGGGTGGCGCAGTCGGCGGCGAAGGCCTCCAGCGACTTCTCGAAGCCGATCTGCTGGCTGACCGAGGTCTGCAGCCGGTCGGCGGCCGGGTCCACCGCGCCGTCCAGCACCAGCCGGCCGGTGTTCTGCGGGAACTGCTCGGCGTAGAGCGCGCCCAGGTAGGTGCCGTAGGAGACGCCGAGGTAGTCCAGCTTGGGCTGGCCGAGGGCCTGGCGCAGCGCGTCCATGTCCCGGGCGGTGCTGCGGGTGCCGACGAACGGCAGCAGCTTGCCGGCCGCCTTCTCGCAGGCCGCCGCGTACTGCTCGGCCTTCTGGGCCTGCCGGGCGGCCCGGGCGTTCGGGTCGGCCGGGTCGTCCTGCTGGTCCTGGGCGTCCCGCTGCCGGTCGGTCAGGCAGTGGATCGGCGAGCTGGCGCCGGTGCCGCGCGGGTCGAAGCCGACGATGTCGTAGTGGTCGTGCAGCGGGCCGGTGAAGAGCGCGCCGTCGTCGCGGACCATGGCGACCCCGGACTCGCCGGGGCCGCCCGGGTTGACGACCAGTGAGCCGACCCGGTGCGCCGGGTCGGCGGCCGGCTGGCGGATCAGCGCCAGCTCCAGCGTGTCGCCGCCCGGTCTGCTCCAGTCCAGCGGCACCCGCAGCTCGCCGCACTGCAGGCCGCCGCCGCAGTCGGTCCAGCGGATCGCCCCGGCGGCGCCGGCGCCGGCAGCGGCCGAGGGGGTCGGGCCGCTGGTGCAGCCGGCCAGCAGCAGCGCGCCGGCCAGCACGGCCGGCGCGAGTCGCCGCAGCTGACGCCGCCGCAGCGGCCCGGAGGACACCCGCTAGTCCCGGTGCACCTTGTAGTTGGAGGCCTGGGCGCGCGGCCGGACCACCAGCAGGTCGATGTTGACGTGCGAGGGCCGGGTGACCGCCCAGGCGACGGTGTCGGCGATGTCCTCCGAGCTGAGCGGGTGGGCCACGCCCTGGTAGACGGCGGCGGCCTTGGCCTCGTCGCCGCCGAACCGGGTGAGCGCGAAGCCCTCCGACTTCACCATGCCGGGGGCGATCTCGATCACCCGGATGGGCTCGCCCACCAGCTCCAGGCGCAGGGTCGCGGCGATGGTGTGCGCGGCGTGCTTGGCGGCCACGTAGCCGCCGCCGCCCTCGTAGGCGGCCAGCGCGGCGGTGGAGGAGAGGATCAGCACGGTGCCGTCGCCGCTCTCCCGCAGCGCCGGCAGCAGCGCCTGGGTCATGTGCAGCACGCCCAGCACGTTCACCTGGTACATCGCCAGCCAGTCGGCCGGGTCGCCCTTCTCCACCGACTCCGCGCCGAAGGCGCCGCCGGCGTTGTTGACCAGGACGTCGACCCGGCCGACGGTGCGGGCGAACTCGTCCACCGCCGTCCGGTCGGTGACGTCCAGGGTGATCGCGCTCGCGGTGCCGCCCGCGGCCTCGATCTCCTTGGCCAGCTCGGTGATCCGCTCGGTGCGCCGCGCCGTCAGCACCACCGAGAAGCCCTCGGCCGCCAGCCGCCGCGCGGTCGCCGCGCCGATCCCGCTGCTCGCGCCGGTGACCACCGCGACCTTCTGACCGGTACCCATCGCCGTACTCCCCGTCGTGTCTGGTTGGAGTCCTGTCCGCTGCCATCATCGCAGCAGCCGGTAAGCAAGGTTCCGGAAGGTCGAACTCTCTGGAGGTTCCATGGCGCCCGAACCACGCCGCAGCGAGTCGGGGTTCCCGATCGAACCGCTCTACGGGCCCGCCGAGCCCGTCGAGCGGCTCGGCGCGCCGGGGGAGTACCCGTTCACCCGCGGCGTCTACCCGTCGATGTACACCGGCCGGCCGTGGACCATGCGCCAGTACGCCGGCTTCGGCACCGCCGCGGAGTCCAACGCCCGGTACAAGCAGCTGATCGCCAACGGCACCACCGGCCTCTCGGTCGCCTTCGACCTGCCCACCCAGATGGGCTACGACTCGGACGCGCCGGTCGCGGCCGGCGAGGTCGGCAAGGTCGGGGTGGCGATCGACAGCGTCGAGGACATGGGCGTGCTGTTCGACGGCATCCCGCTCGGCGGGGTCTCCACCTCGATGACCATCAACGCGCCCGGCTCGCTGCTGCTCCTGCTCTACCAACTGGTCGGCGAGTCGCAGGGGGTGGCGCCCCGTCAGCTGACCGGCACGATCCAGAACGACGTGCTCAAGGAGTACATCGCCCGGGGCACCTACATCTTCCCGCCGGCGCCCAGCCTGCGGCTGGTCGCCGACGTGTTCCGGTACTGCCGGGCCGAGATCCCGAAGTGGAACACCATCTCGATCTCCGGCTACCACATGGCCGAGGCCGGTGCGGACCCCGCGCAGGAGATCGCCTTCACGCTGGCCAACGGCATCGAGTACGTGCGCACCGCGGTGGCCGCCGGGATGGACGTGGACGAGTTCGCGCCCCGGCTCTCCTTCTTCTTCGTGGCCCGCAGCACGCTGCTGGAAGAGGTGGCCAAGTTCCGTGCCGCCCGGCGGATCTGGGCCCGGCTGATGCGCGACACCTTCGGCGCGAAGGACCCCAGGTCGCTGATGCTGCGCTTCCACACCCAGACCGCGGGGGTGCAGCTGACCGCGCAGCAGCCGGAGGTGAACCTGGTCCGGGTCACCGTCCAGGCGCTGGCCGCGGTGTTCGGCGGCACCCAGTCGCTGCACACCAACAGCTTCGACGAGGCCATCGCGCTGCCCACCGAGAAGGCGGCCCGGCTGGCGCTGCGCACCCAGCAGGTGCTCGCCCACGAGACCGACGTGACCGCGACGGTCGACCCGTTCGCCGGCTCCTACGCGGTCGAGGCGATGACCGACGAGCTGGAGGCGACCGCGGTCGCGCTGATCGAGCGGATCGAGTCGATGGGCGGGGCGGTGGCCGCGATCGAGACCGGCTACCAGAAGTCGGAGATCGAGCGCACCGCCTACCGGGTGCAGCAGGAGACCGACTCCGGCGAGCGCACCGTGATCGGGGTGAACCGCTTCCAGCTCGCCGCCGAGGAGCCCTACGAGCCGCTGCGGGTGGACCCGGCGATCGAGGCCCGGCAGGTCGAGCGGCTGGCCCGGCTGCGCGCCGAGCGCGACCGCGCCGCGGTGGACCGCGCGCTGGCCGCGCTGAGCCGGGCGGCCGAGGGCAGCGACAACGTGCTCTACCCGATGAAGGAGGCGCTGGCCGCCCGGGCCACCGTCGGCGAGGTGAGCGACGCGCTGCGCGCGGTCTGGGGCACCTACACCCCGGTGGACCGGTTCTGACGGAGCATCAAGAGAGCGGGGCGTCAAAAGAAGTGGGGCCCGCGGCCGGATCGGCCGCGGGCCCCACTGTCACTGCGTCAGGTGCTTACTGCTGGTCGCCCTGGCTGTTGTCGTCGCCCTGGGCGTTGTCGGCCTGGTGGCCGCCCAGGTGCAGCGCGAAGGACTTGAAGAAGCCGGTGCCCGGGGTGCCGACACCGGTCGCGGTGTCGTAGCCCTTGGCGGCCGACAGGCCCTGGTCGGCGCCGAGCTTGTAGAGCCGGACCCGCAGCTGGCCGTTGACGGTGCCCAGGTCCACCACGTTGCCCCGCTTGGTGTGCACCGCGGAGTCGTTGACGTCGTGGAAGGCGCGGGTGCCGGCCCGGTCGTAGAGCGCCGGGTTGGCGAAGCCGACCGGACGGCCGCCGCGGTCCTGGATCACGTCCGCCATCATCGCCGCGAACTCCGGCGAGGAGACCGAGGTGCCGCCGTAGCCGCCCTCGCTGTAGGCGCCGCCGGCCGGGGTGTAGCCGACCAGGGTGGCCGCCACCAGGTCACCGCTCATCGCGACGTCCGGGGTGGCGCGCAGCGGGGTGGCCGACTTGGTGCCGTCCGCCGCCACGGTGGAGATGGAGTCCGGCACCACGCCCTGCTGGTACCACGGCTGCTGGACGTCCTTGGAGACGCCGCCGCCACCACCGAAGTAGAAGAAGCCGGGCATCGGGGACCAGGACTTCTGGTCGGTGGAGAGCACCGAGCGCTGGTCACCCATGGAGACCTCGTGCCCGTAGGTGCCGCTCTTGTCCTTCAGCTCCAGGGCGGTGCCGCCGACGCCGGTGATCCACGGCGAGGCGGAGGGCCACTGGGTCTGCGCCTGGTTGGTGTCGGCCTGGCAGTTGACGCCGGTCGCGGCGGCGGTCGGCGAGTTGTCGCCGCAGTCGCCGGCCGAGGCCATGAAGGTGATGCCCTCGGCCGCGCCCAGCTCGAAGACCTGGTTGTCGGCCGCGATCACGGCCGGGTCGAGGTCGCCGCTCTTGCCGTGCATGATCTCGCCCCACGAGTTGGAGACGACATCGGCCAGGTGGTGGTCGACGATGTTGGTCAGCGCGGCGGTCAGGTCCTGGTCCTCGCAGGAGTTGGCGCCGACGTAGACCACGTTGGCGTCCGGCGCGAGGCCGTGCACCATCTCGACGTCCAGCGCCTCCTCGCCCGACCAGTCGCCGCAGTCGGCCTGGTGCACCCACTGCGACGGGGTGACGACCTCGGAGTACTGGCCCGGGGCGAACGGCTGGTCGCCGTGCGCGGTGGAGAACTTGTTCGCGTCGGCCTGCATGGTGCCCAGCGCGTAGGCGTCCACGATGGCGACCCGGGCGCCCTTGCCGGTCAGGCCCGACTTGGTCACGCCGTAGGCCTTGCGCAGCTGGCTCGGCACGTAGGAGCAGGGCGCGAAGGGCTCGTTCTTCTCGTAGCCGACCGGCGCGCCGTAGGCGGTCTTGGAGCCGTAGCCGTTGTCCGAGCAGGTCGGGTCGGCGGGCAGGGTCTTCGGGGCCTTGGTGTCCGCGCCGGCACCCGCGCCCGTGACCTCGGCGGCGGCCTGGGACACCGCGTGCGAGGAGGCCTTCTGCACCGAGTCGGCCAGGCCCTCGACGGCCAGCACCGAGCCCGCGACCTGGGCCGGGACCACCGCGTCGGTGGCGGGGGCCTTGTGCACGCCCTCCGGGGTCCGGTAGTCGCGGAACTGGGTGCCCATCGCCTTGGTCAGCTGGTCGGTGGTGCCGCTGACGTCGATGTAGTGCTGGGTGGTCGAACTGATCGTCAGACCGGCGGAGGTCAGCCACTGGCTGACGGCCTTGACCTGCTCCTGGCTGGCGCCGAACTGGGCCTGCACCTGGTCGGCCGAGAGGAACTGGCCGTAGAACGGCGAGTTCGGGTCCGACACGCCCTTGGCGTAGGCGTCCAGACCGGCCTGGTCGCGGCTGGCCAGGTAGACCCGGGCGGAGGCGGCGGTGCCCGCGGGCACCGCGCCGGCGTCGGCCTGGGGGGTCGCCCAGTCCGGGTGGGTGCCCGGCAGCGCCTTGGCGGAGCTGGCGACGGGCCCGGTCGGGCCCGGGTCGGCGATCGCCGGGGCGGCGATCGCGATCGGGCCCAGGACGAGGGCGGCAGCGGCCGGAGCCGCCACGGCTATCCGGGCGAGCCGGCTGCGATTGGTCGGCACGTGGGTTCCCCACTCTCACTTGGGTCACCGCGCCTGCGGGGGCGGGCGGGTGACGGCGTCTCGGGCGTACTTCGTGGGCATCGCCCGGACGCGGGCAGGACGGATCGCGCCGCCGCCTCGGCGACTGCCGTGGGCGGTGGTGCGGGGTTTGACTGTGCGGACGTTGTCTATTCGTTCGAATGCGCGTAGCTCAAGACTTCGCCTGAACTTTTTGCCATCCCATGACCTGACCGTCCGGATCCTGATACGCGGCGGTCATCCGGCCGTCGTGAGCCGGTCATGTGGGGCGGGCATGCGGGCTGACCGGGCGTTACTCACCGGGGCCCGTCTCGTTGCACAGGTTCATCGACCTGGGCGCGCAGCGGCAGGGAAGGCGGCTGAAACGTGATGTCATACCCAACCGCAGGCCTCGTATGCGCCAATTCGGGGAGTGATTCGGCTGAAGTCAGGCCAAACCCTCGCCGCGCCCATAGTCTTGTTGAGGTGAACCGTCCTCATGCATTGACGCTCCGTTCGCGGGTGGCGGCACTGGAGGCCGAGCTGGTCGCCTTCCGCCGCGACCTGCACCGCCATCCCGAGCTGGGCCGTCAGGAGTTCCGCACCACGAAGAAGTTGACGGACCGTCTGGTCGCGGCCGGCCTGTCGCCGAAGGTGCTGCCCGGCGGCACCGGGCTGATCTGCGACCTGGTCCCGCCCGGCACCCCGGCCGGCACCGAGCTGATCGCCTTCCGGGCCGACATCGACGCGCTGCCCATTCCGGACGCCAAGACCGAGGTGCCGTACCGCTCCACGGTGCCCGGCCAGGCCCACGCCTGCGGCCACGACGTGCACACCACGGTGCTGCTCGGCACCGCGCTGGTGCTGGCCGAGGCGCTGCGGGACGGCCGGCTGACCCGGCCGGTGCGGCTGATCTTCCAGCCCGCCGAGGAGGTGATGCCGGGCGGCGCGCTGGACGTGATCGCGGCCGGCGGCATGGCGGGGGTCGGACGGATCTTCGCGGTGCACTGCGACCCGAAGGTGGAGGTCGGGAAGATCGGCCTGCGGGTCGGCGCGATCACCTCGGCCTGCGACGCACTGGTGCTCAGCCTGGACGGGCCGGGCGGCCACACCGCCCGCCCGCACCTGACCACCGATCTGGTGACGGCGGTGGCCCGGCTGGCCGCCGACCTGCCCGGCGCGCTGGCCCGCCGGATGGATCCGCGCTGGGGCGTCTCGCTGGTGTGGGGCCGGATCGAGGCGGGCTCGGCGCCCAACGTGATCCCGCAGCACGCCGAGCTGGAGGGCACCGTGCGCTGCCTGGAGCTGGAGGGCTGGCGGCGGGTGCCGGACCAGCTGGAGGACCTGATCCCCACGATGGCCGAAATCCACCGGGCCAAGTGGAGCCTCGACTACAAGCGCGGGGTCCCGCCGGTGGTGAACGAGGTCGAGTCGATCGACCAGCTCGATACGGCGATGAGGCGTCAGTTCGGTGTGCGAGGTGAAGAAGTCGTGGAGGCCACCGAGCAGTCGCTCGGCGGCGAGGACTTCTCCTGGTACCTGGAGCACGCCCCCGGGGCGCTGGCCCGGCTCGGCGTCCGGGGCCCGGACGAGACCCAGTCGCGCGACCTGCACCAGGGCCGGTTCGACGTGGACGAGCGGGCGATCGGCATCGGCGTGGAGCTCTTCGCCTCGCTGGCACTGGAACACGCCCGGCTCTGATCCGAGGTTCGGGTCGGGCCGCCGGCCGGGCGCGGGTCGGGGTGTCAGCCCGACTCGGGGCCGGGTGTGAGCGAGGGCATGTCGAGGTCGCGGACCGGCGCCGTGGGAGACTCGGGGGCGTGCTGTGCGGTGATCACCGCCGCATAGCACAACCCTCGTGCCACGGTTTGATAACAACCCGAATGGCCGGGTGCCCTGTAATAAAACCGTGTTCTACGCGCGTTACGGTGGCGTCCAATCACGCCATACGGGTGTTGTGTAGAAGGAGATATTCCCTTGCGCCGTTCAGTAAAGCTCGCCGCGGTGGTGCTCTCGGGCTCCCTCGGCATCGCCTCGCTCGCCGCTTGCGGCGCAAAGGCCAACACCAGCTCCCCGTCCGCCTCCGGTGGCTCCGGCCTGAAGGTCGGCATGGCCTACGACGTGGGCGGCCGCGGCGACCAGGGCTTCAACGACTCCGCCGCCGCCGGCCTGGACAAGGCCAAGGCCGACTTCGGCATCACCACCAACGAGGCCGAGGCCAAGACCGGTGAGTCGGACGCCGACAAGCAGCAGCGCCTGGAGAACCTGGTCACCGCCGGCTTCAACCCGATCATCGCCGTCGGTTACACCTACCAGCCCGCGGTCGACAACGTCGCCAAGGAGCACCCGAACGTCAAGTTCGCGATCATCGACTCGGACGACCCCAGCCAGCCGTCCAACGTGACCTCGCTGGAGTTCACCGAGCAGCAGAGCTCCTACCTGGCCGGCATCGCCGCCGCCCTGAAGACCAAGACCAAGCAGGTCGGCTTCATCGGTGGCGTGCAGTCCGAGCTGATCAAGAAGTTCGAGGCCGGTTACCGCGCCGGTGTCGCGTCGGTGGACTCGAACATCAAGGTCGACGTCACCTACCTGAGCACCCCGCCGGACAACAGCGGCTTCGCCGACCCGGCGAAGGGCAAGTCCGCCGCGCAGGGCCAGCTGGACAAGGGCGACGACGTGATCTACGCCGCCGCCGGCGCCTCCGGCACCGGTGCGATCCAGGCCGTGGCCGCCAAGCAGGGCGCGTGGGCGATCGGTGTCGACACCGACCAGGCCAAGCAGCCCGCGCTGAACGCCTACAAGAACTCGATCCTGACCTCGGCGCTGAAGAACGTGAACACCGCGGTGTACTCGTACATCCAGAGCGTCAAGAACGGCCAGCCGGAGACCGGCATCCAGCGCTTCGACCTGAAGTCGGGCGGTGTGGGCCTCGCCACCACCGGCGGCAACATCGACGACATCAAGTCCAAGCTGGACGCCGCCACCCAGCAGATCGTCTCCGGCGCGACCCAGATCCCGACCGCCCCGCCGGCCGGCTGAGTCAGCGTCACCCAGGCAACACCGCAGTAAGTCACGAGTACGAGGGAGGGGCCCGGTGGGTCGCGCGCGAGCGCACTCCGCCGGGCCTCACCCGTCTTCGGATCGCCATCCCCGGCGCCCGCCGCGCGCTCCCGCGGCCCGCGCACCCCACCGGCCTCCCCCCGGCGCAACGACGCGCCCCGCCGAACACCAGGAGATCGCCATCAGCGCATCCAGCCCCTCCCCCACCAAGGGAGGCAACCCCGGCGCGGGGACCGCGGCCGTCGAGCTGCGCGGGATCACCAAGCGCTTCCCGGGTGTCGTGGCCAACCACGACATCAACCTCACCGTCCGCACCGGCACCGTGCACGCCCTGATGGGTGAGAACGGCGCGGGCAAGTCGACCTTGATGAAGATCCTCTACGGCATGCAGCGGCCGGACGAGGGCACCATCGCGATCAACGGCGAGCAGGTCGAGTTCGCCACCCCCGGCGACGCGATCGCCCGCGGCATCGGCATGGTCCACCAGCACTTCATGCTGGCCGACAACCTGACCGTGCTGGAGAACGTGGTGCTGGGCGGCGAGAAGCTGCACGGCATCGGCGGCAAGGCCAAGGCGAAGATCAAGGAGATCTCCGACCAGTACGGCCTCGGGGTCCGCCCGGACGCCCTGGTCGAGGACCTCGGCGTGGCCGAGCGCCAGCGGGTGGAGATCCTCAAGGTGCTCTACCGCGGCGCCCGGATCCTGATCCTGGACGAGCCCACCGCGGTGCTGGTGCCGCAGGAGGTCGACGCGCTCTTCGACAACCTGCGCGAGCTCAAGGCCGAGGGCGTCACCGTCATCTTCATCTCGCACAAGCTGCACGAGGTGCTCTCGGTGGCCGACGCGATCTCGGTGATCCGCCGCGGCACCACGGTCGGCGACGCCGACCCGAAGCAGGTGACGGCCCGCCAGCTGGCCGAGCTGATGGTCGGCAGCGAACTGCCCAACCCGGAGAGCCGCGAGTCCACCGTCACCGCGACCGAGATGCTCAAGGTCGAGGGCCTGCGGATCGCCAAGCCCGATGCCGAGGGCATCGAGCGCGTGGTGCTGGACGACATCTCGATGACCATCCGCAAGGGCGAGATCCTCGGCGTCGCCGGCGTCGAGGGCAACGGCCAGGCCGAGCTGGTCGAGGCGATCATGGGCATGCTCCCGCTGGACGCCGGCACCGTGGTGCTGGACGGCCGGGACCTCACCCCCGCGCTCACCCGGGCCCGCCGCGAGGCCGGCATCGGCTACATCCCCGAGGACCGCCACCGGCACGGCCTGCTGCTGGAGGCCCCGCTCTGGGAGAACCGGATCCTCGGCCACGTCACCGAGGCGCCCAACTCCAAGGGCTTGCGGCTCGACCCGGCCGCGGCCCGCCGCGACACCGAGCGGATCGTGCGCGAGTTCGACGTGCGCACCCCCGGCATCGAGGTCACCGCGGCCTCGCTCTCCGGCGGCAACCAGCAGAAGCTGATCGTCGGCCGGGAGATGAGCCACCGGCCCAAGCTGCTGATCGCCGCCCACCCGACCCGCGGCGTGGACGTCGGCGCGCAGGCGCAGATCTGGGGCCAGATCCGCGAGGCCCAGCGCGAGGGCCTGGCGGTGCTGCTGATCTCCGCCGACCTGGACGAGCTGATCGGCCTGTCCGACACCATCCGGGTGATCTACCGCGGCCGCCTGGTGGCGGACGCCGACCCGGCCACCGTCACCGCCGAGGACCTCGGCACCGCGATGACCGGCGCGGCCGCCGGCCACATCGAGTCCGACGAGGCGGCGCTCGCCGAGGCGGCCGTCGTCGCCGAGGAGGAGCTCGGCAAGCTCGACGTCCCGCTGGCGGAGGCCATCGAGGACGCCGTCGCGGACTCCGCCGAGGGTGCCGCCGAGGACGCTGCCGAGAGTGCCGCGGAGGGCACCGGCGGGGACGCCGCCGAGGGCACCACCACCACCGAGACCGCCGGCGACGACGCCGAGGCGGGGGAGTGACCGACATGACCACTTCGACCGAATCCTCCCCCGGCCTCCGGCCGGGCGGTGCCCCCAGGCGCGGCCGGCTCCAGCGGATCGACCGCGAGCGGCTGGTGCTGGCCATCGCGGCCCCCGTGCTGGCCGTCCTCGTCTCGGTGGCGATCTGCTGCGTGCTGCTCGCCGCCGCCGGCTACAACCCGTTCGACGCCTTCCGGGTGATGAGCAACTACGGCTTCGCCTCCAACGGCCAGGTGGCGATCCTGAACAAGGCGACCACCTACTACATCGCCGGCATCGCGGTCGCCTTCGGCTTCCGGATGAACCTGTTCAACATCGGTGCCAACGGCCAGTACCAGCTGGGTGCGCTGTTCGCCGCCTACGTCGGTGGCGCGGTCAACCTGCCCTCGTTCATCGAGATCCCGCTGGTGCTGGTCACCGCGATGCTGGTCGGCGGCTTCTGGGCGGGCATCGCCGGCGTCCTCAAGGTCACCCGCGGCGTCAACGAGGTCATCTCGACCATCATGCTGAACGCGATCACCACCGGTGTGATCGGCGTGCTGCTGGTGCCCGGCCGCTTCGCGCCGGAGATCAAGACCGGCAGCAGCAACAGCATCCAGACCAAGACGATGGCCGCGTCCAGCGACTTCTTCACCTTCAACACCAACGGTGGCAAGCTCTACGGCTTCATCATCATCGCGGTGCTGCTCGGCGTGCTGTTCCAGCTCACCCTGAGCCGCACCCGGTTCGGCTTCGACCTGCGGGCCACCGGCCGCTCGGAGGAGGCGGCCGGCGCCAGCGGCGTCAACGTCAAGCGGATGGTGCTGATCAGCATGTGCGTCTCCGGCGCGCTCGCCGGTCTGATCGGCATGCCCGACCTGCTCTCCGCGGACACCGGCCACTTCTTCGGCCAGAGCGTCCAGGCCGGTGTCGGCTTCACCGGCATCGCGATCGCCCTGCTCGGCCGCAACACCCCGATCGGCATCGCCTTCGCGACCCTGCTCTGGGCCTTCCTGGACGCCACCGCCGGGCAGCTGTCGACGAGCAACTACCCGCCCGAGATCGTCAACGTCATGCAGGGCACCATCGTCATCTGCGTGGTCGTCGCCTACGAGCTGGTCCGCCGCTTCGGCATCAAGCGCCAGCAGCAGAAGGTCGGCGCTCAGCTCGCCGCCCAGGCCGCCGCCGCGGCGAAGAAGGAGGTAGCGGCATGAGCACCGCAACCGAGACCCGTCCCAAGCCGGCCGGCAAGACCCCGGCCAAGGGCAACCGCAAGCTCTCCTGGCCGATGGCGCTGCTGCTGTCCGCCGGCATCCTGGTGCTCTTCTCGGTGGTCGGCATGATCACCGGGAACCACAGCCTGACCTCCTCCGACCAGATCGCCGCCGCCCTCGGCGCGGCGGTGCCGATCGGCATGGCCGGCCTCGGCGGCCTCTGGTCCGAGCGGGCCGGCGTGGTCAACATCGGCCTCGAAGGCATGATGGTGGCCGGCACCTTCGCCGGCGCCTGGACCGGCTACCTGGTCAACCCCTGGGTCGGCCTGCTGGCGGGCATGGCGGCCGGCGCGCTCGGCGGCCTGCTGCACGCGGTGATCACCGTCGGTTTCGGCGTGGACCACATCGTCTCCGGCGTCGGCATCAACCTGCTGATCCCGGGCCTGTGCCTCTACATCAACCGGATCTACTACCAGGACTACGTCAACGCCGGTGCCGGTGCCTCGAAGTCGCCGCCGACCCCGCCGCTGCCGTACATCACCGTCGAGCACCTGTCGCAGTGGCTGGGCACGATCGAGAAGCACCACTGGTTCGTGCTCTCCGACCTGGCCGGCGTGCTCGGCGGCCTGGTGACCAACATGTCGGTGGTGACGCTGATCGCGATCGCCATGCTGGTGATGACCTACTTCGTGCTCTGGCGGACCACCTTCGGCCTGCGGCTGCGCTCCTGCGGCGAGAACCCGGTCGCCGCCGAGTCGCTGGGCGTCAACGTCTACAAGTACAAGTACATCGCGGTGATCGCCTCCGGTGCCTTCGCCGGCCTGGGCGGCGCCTACCTGTCGATGGTCGCGGCCAGCGTCTACCAGGACGGGCAGACCGGCGGCCGCGGCTACATCGGTCTGGCCGCGATGATCTTCGGCAACTGGCTGCCCGGCGGCCTGGCCACCGGCGCCGGCCTGTTCGGCTTCACCGACAGCCTGCAGCTGCGCGACCCGAGCTCGGTGCACGTGCTGCTGCTGGTGATCGCGATCGTGCTGGCGCTGATGGGCCTGTGGAACCTCTACCGGCGCAAGTGGGTCGGCGCGGCGGTCACCCTGGTGCTGGCCGGCGCGGTGGCGCTCTGGTACTCCAGCACCTCCACGGTGGAGCGCCCGCTGATCGTCGCCTCGCCGTACGTGATCACCCTGGTGGTGCTGGCGCTCTCCGCCCAGCGGCTGCGCCCGCCGAAGGCGGACGGCCAGATCTACCGCAAGGGCATGGGCAAGTGACGACCGGGCAGGTGACGGACCCCCGGCTCGTCGACTGGGAAGCGCTGCGCGCGGCCGCCCGGGACGCGATGTCCCGGGCGTACGCCCCGTACAGCAAGTACCCGGTCGGTGCCGCGGCCCTGGTGGACGACGGCCGGGTGGTCACCGGGTGCAACGTGGAGAACGCCTCCTACGGGCTCGCGCTGTGCGCCGAGTGCGGCCTGGTCTCCGCGCTGCACGCCGGCGGCGGCGGCCGGCTGGTCGCGTTCACCTGCGTGGACGGTGCCGGGCAGCTGCTGATGCCGTGCGGGCGGTGCCGCCAGCTGCTCTACGAGCACGGCGGTCCGGAGCTGCTGGTCGAGCTGCCGAGCGGGATCAAGCCGATGACCGAGGTGCTGCCGGACGCGTTCGGTCCGGAGCGGTTGTAGCGCGGGTCGGTCCGGAGCGGTTGTCGCGCGATCGACTCGGAGCGGCTGTAGTCAGCAGCACTGTGACGCGCGTAGAGTGACGAGTGGGGCGGCCTGAGCAGTGGGCCGCCCCACTCGTCTCTTCCTGCCCCGCCGTTCTTCTCTGGAGCCGTGCCATGGACGTCATCTCCGTCATCACCGCCAAGCGTGACCGCCGCGAGCTGACCGACGATCAGATCGACTGGGTCATCGACGCCTACACCCGCGGCGCCGTGGCCGACGAGCAGATGTCCGCGCTGGCCATGGCGATCCTGCTGAACGGGATGAACCTGCGGGAGATCGGCCGCTGGACCGAGGCGATGATCCGCTCCGGGGTCCGGATGGACTTCTCCTCCCTCGGCGTGCCCACCTCCGACAAGCACTCCACCGGCGGCGTCGGCGACAAGATCACCCTGCCGCTCGCCCCGCTGGTGGCGGCCTGCGGCGCCGCCGTGCCGCAGCTCTCCGGGCGCGGCCTCGGCCACACCGGCGGCACCCTCGACAAGCTGGAGTCGATCCCCGGCTGGCGGGCGCTGCTCTCCAACGAGGAGATGCTCCAGGTGCTGCGCGACACCGGCGCGGTGATCTGCGCGGCGGGCGACGGGCTGGCCCCCGCCGACAAGAAGCTCTACGCGCTGCGCGACGTCACCGGCACCGTCGAGGCGATCCCGCTGATCGCCTCCTCGATCATGTCCAAGAAGATCGCCGAGGGCACCGGCGCGCTGGTGCTGGACGTCAAGGTCGGCTCCGGCGCCTTCATGAAGAACCTGGCCGACGCCCAGGAGCTGGCCCGCACCATGGTCGGCCTGGGCCGCGGCGCCGGGGTCAACACGGTGGCGCTGCTCACCGACATGTCCACCCCGCTCGGCCTGACCGCGGGCAACGCGCTGGAGGTGCGCGAGTCGGTCGAGGTGCTGGCCGGCGGCGGCCCGGCCGACGTGGTCGAGCTGACCGTGGCGCTGGCCCGCGAGATGCTGTCCGCCGCCGGCGTGCACGGCAAGGACCCGGCCGAGGCGCTCAAGGACGGCTCGGCGATGGACCACTGGCGCCGCATGATCAGCGCCCAGGGCGGCGACGTGGACGCCCCGCTGCCGGTCGCCCGCGAGCAGCACGTCATCGCGGCCCCCGCCACCGGCGTGCTCACCGCCCTCGACGCCTACGCCGTCGGCGTCTGCGCCTGGCGCCTGGGCGCCGGCCGGGCCCGCAAGGAGGACCCGGTGCAGGCCGGCGCGGGCGTCGAGATGCACGCCAAGCCGGGCGACACGGTGACGGCGGGTCAGCCCCTGCTGACCCTGCACACCGACACCCCCGAGCGCTTCGAGTACGCGATCGAGGCCCTGGAGGGCGGCATCGCCGTCTCCCCGGCCGGCACCGAGTACACCCGCACCCCGCTGATCCTGGACCGGATCGGGTGATCGGGAGCGGTCGGACGACCGTCTGACGCCGTTGGGTCCGTCGATGGGCGGTACGCGTGGAACGCGTGCCGCCCATCGGCGTTTCGGCTGACCGGCGCCATGGTGGCGCGGTTGGCGCCATTGGTGCTGGACATGGCGCCATTATGGCGCCATCATTGAGTCATGGACCTCACGCCCTATGTCGAGAACCTCCGCAACGAGCTCGCCGTCGCCGCGGCCGCGGGTGGGGAGGATGCCCGGGAGTTGGCCGAGCGGCTGACGGCGCCGCTGGAGTCGGCGACCCGGTTGATGTTGTTGGGTGCGCTCTCGGCGGCGATGGGGGAAGTGACCCAGGAGCTGGCGCCCGGCTCGGTGGACGTGCGGCTGCGCGGGGTGGATCCGGAGTTCGTGGTCACCCCGGCGCCGACGGGTGAGGTCTACGTGCCGATGCCGGATGGCGCCAGTGTGGCGCCGCCGGTGCCCGCGGCGGTGCCGGCTGAGGGGGAGGAGGGCACCGCGCGGATCAACTTCCGGCTCCCCGCACACCTGAAGTCCCGGGTGGAGGACGCCGCGAGCAGGGAGGGCCTGTCGGTCAACGCCTGGCTGGTGCGCGCGGTCGCCACCGCGCTGGAGCCCGCCGACCGGGGCCCGGCCGACCGGGTGCCGGGGGGCGGTCGGCGGCGCGGCGGCCAGACCTTCACCGGCTGGGTGCGCTGACCGCGGGTCCGTTCGGCACTTCTTCGAGTCGGCGCCACGAGCGTCACGAACCAGCGTCACGAATCAACGTCACGAGTCAACGGCGCGAGCCAAGAGGACGGGACAGCCATGCCTACGTTCGACACCATCGGACCGATCACCGCGACCGTGGAGATCGACATCGCCTCGGTCCGGGTCATCGCGGGGGACCGCGCCGACACCGTGGTCGAGGTGCTGCCGGCCGACGGCGCCAGCGACCGCGACGTGCAGCAGGCGCAGCAGACGAAGGTGACCTTCACCGCCGGCCGGCTGCTGGTGAAGAGCCCCAAGAAGCGCTCGGTCTTCGCCAAGGTCGGCTCGGTGGACGTCACCGTCGAGCTGCCGGCCGGATCGGAGCTGGTGGGCACCCTCGGGGTCGGCGGCTTCCGGTGCGAAGGCCCGCTCGGCAACACCCGGTTGAAGACCGCGGCCGGTGACATCCGGGTGGACGGCGCCGCCGACGCCGACCTGCGGACCTCGCACGGCGACGTGGTGCTGGAGCTGGCCACCGGTGACGTCGAGGTGTCCGGCGGCGGCCGGGTCGAACTGGGCCGGCTGCTGGGCACCGCCACCGTGCGCAACAGCCACGGCGACACCTCGGTGCGGGAGGTGGTCGGCAACCTGGTGGCCAAGACCGCGATGGGCCGGATCACGGTCGGCACCGCGCACGCCGACGTCGAGGCCAAGAGCGCCAACGGCCCGATCCGGATCGCCGAGGTGACGCGGGGTCAGGTCCAGCTGAACACCGGGATGGGTGACGTGGAGGTCGGCATCCGGGAGGGCACCGCGGCCTGGCTGGACGCCAGCACCGGCCTCGGCACCGTGCGCAACTCGCTCGGCTCCGCCGACGGGCCGGACGACGCCGCGCGCACCGTCGAGCTGCGGGTGCGGACCTCGCTCGGCGACATCTCCGTCGTCCGCGCCTGAGTCCGGGCTGGCGGGCTGGGCGGGCTGGGCGGGATGGGAACGTTCGCGCTGCCGTGGATGTTCTGGGCTTGGCGGCCCCAGGAGAGCCCCGGGGCTGCTGTGACGGATGGGGGATGTGAGATGTCCGAGCGGGTGCAGGTGATCGCGGAGCTGCGGCCGCGGGCCGATCGGCTGGCGGAGTTCCGGGTGCAGGCGGAGGCGATGGCGGTCGCCAGCCGGGACGAACCCGGTTGCCTCTCCTACGAGTTGTACGTGGACCCGGCCGACCAGGCGCGCTGGCTGGTGGTCGAGGAGTGGGCGGACCGGGCGGCGCTGGACGCCCACCTGGCTGCCCCGCACCTGGCGGAGGCGCTGGCCCGGACAGCGGAACTGCTAACGGGGGAGCCGAGGTTGAAGATCCTGGGCGAGCCAGCGAGGTGAGCCGACGCCCCGCCGGCGGCTCAGGTTCCTCATGAGCCGTAAGTGAGCAGCGCGCTGGTGTCGATGGTCCAGGGGCCGACGCTGACGGCGTCACCGAAGACGAACTTCTCGCGCGAGGTGTAGTTCGGCAAGGAGTGCACGATCCCGGTGCCGTCGCGAGGATCCACCAGAAGGTAGTGGGGGATGCCCATGGCGGCGTAGTCGTGGACCTTGTTCTCGTAGTCGTTCTCGGGATTCGCCTGGGAGACGATCTCCACGACGAGGAGCACCTCGTGCGGCAGCAACCCTGGAGTCTGGAGGTCCAGGGCGCCTTCCGGAAAGACCATCAGATCGGGGCGACGCAGCCGACCCAGGCCGGCGTCCTCCAGATACGCGCCGGCATGAGCCACGAACCCGGGATGGGTGGTGCGCAACTGATCGTTCAACTGCCGCGCGATCCGGAGGACGGCCCGTTCATGTCGCCGGACCGGGGACACCGTCAGGACGATCTGCCCGTTGGCGATTTCGACCGCCCCTACTGAGGGAACCTGCGAGAGCTGGTCGGCATTCTCGCGAAGCCTGGCGAACGCCACCGGATCGATGCTCATGCCTGGAGCGTACTCACCACACGTGCCTGCCGGGTCGCGTAGAGCGTCACGCCCGTGGCCAGCGTCATGGCGACCAGGCCGACGGTGGCCGCGCCGGACCAGCCGGTGGCGTGGTAGGCGTCGGCGCCGAGGGTGCCGCCGAGGCTGTTGCCCAGGTAGTAGGCGATCAGGTAGAGCGCGGAGGCCTGGGCGCGGCCGTGGGTGGCGGTGCGGCCGACGGCGGAGGAGGCCGTGGCGTGGCCGGCGAAGAAGCCGGCGGTGATCAGCACCAGGCCGAGCAGGGTGCCGAGCAGCGAGTCGGTGAGCGAGAGCAGCAGACCGGCGGTGGTGCAGCCGATCGCGGCGTAGAGCGCGCCGCGCCGGCCCAGCCGGGCGGCGAGCCGGCCGGCCCCGGCGGAGGAGGCGGTGCCGACCAGGTAGACCACGAAGATCGAGGCGGCCACCGACTCGGGCAGGTGGAACGGCGCCGCGATCAGCCGGAAGCCGACGGTGTTGTAGACCGCGCCGAAGACCGCCATGAAGAGCGCGCCCAGCGCGTACAGCCGCAGCAGCAGCGGGTCCCGCAGGTGCGCGCCCACCGTGCGGCCGAGCGCCCGGGCGTCCACCGGCGCGCGGCGGAAGTTCCGCGCCGGCGGGATCAGCAGTCGGAAGGCGGCGGTGGCTGCGAGCGCCAGCAGCGCCGAGACCGTCAGCCCCCAGCGCCAGCCCCAGGCGGCTCCGGCCCAGCCGGCCACCAGCCGTCCGCCCATTCCGCCGATGCTGTTGCCCGCCACGTAGAGCCCCATCGCCGAGGCGAGCGCGCTCGGGTGCACCTCCTCGGCCAGGTAGGCCATCGCGGTGGCGGGCAGTCCGGCCAGTGCCGCGCCCTGCACGGCGCGCAGCACGACCAGGGTGGTCAGGTTCGGCGCGAACGGCAGCGCCAGCGCGATCAGCGAGGCGGAGAGCACCGAGCCGGTCATCACGGCGGTGCGGCCGAACCGGTCGGAGAGCGCGCTGGCGGGCAGCAGGGCCAGGGCCAGTCCGAGCGTGGCGGCGGAGGCGGTCCAGCTGGCCTGACCGGGCGTCAGCCCGAGGTCGGCGGAGAGCAGCGGGAGCAGCCCCTGGGTGGAGTAGAGCAGGACGAAGGTGGCGATACCGGCGGCGAAGAGTGCCAGGTTGGAGCGGCGGAAGGCCCGCTGGCCGGGGAGGAGTCGGGCGTCCTCGGCGGCTGGCTGGGTGGTTGGGTTGGTGACCTCGGCGGTTGTGGGGGCGGCGGTCGGCGCACCGAACGCCTCGGTATCGACGGTGGGCATGGCACTGAACGTAGTCCCGGATCATTCCATGCGTCCAATACATGATTGACGGATAATCCATACGGTGATGCATGAGCAGCCGCCCCTCGATCTCGACCTCGGCCCCGACTCGCCCGCCGCCCTGCTGGCGCCCCGGCTGGCCCAGTTCGCGGCCGTCGCCCGACTGGAGCACGTGACCCGGGCGGCCGAGGAACTGGGTGTGCCGCAGCCCACGCTCTCGCGCGCGATCGCCCGGCTGGAGGGCGAGTTGGGCGTCGCCCTGCTGGACCGGCAGGGCCGCTCGGTGCGGCTCACCCGAGCCGGCCGGCTGCTGCTCGGCTCGGTCGAGCGGGCGCTCGTCGAGCTCGACCGGGGCACCCGGGCGGTGCTGGCCGAGGTCGACCCGGCGGCCGGCCGGGTGGCCTTCGGGTTTCTCCACACCCTGGGGACGGACGCGGTGCCGGCGCTGCTGCGCGAGTTCCGGGTCGACCACCCGCAGGCGCGGTTCCAGCTGGCCCAGGACTACGTGGCCGCGATGCTGGACCGGCTGCGCTCCGGCGAGCTGGACCTCTGCCTGGTCTCGCCGCTGCCGCAGGTGCCCGATCTGACGGTGCACCAGCTGGACGAGCAGGAGCTCTACCTGGCCGTGCCCGCCGACCACCGGCTGGCCCGGCGGGTGGGGGCGGTGGCCGGCGGTGGCGGTGGTTCGGTGGCCGGCGGTGGCGGTGGCGGTGGCGATGGCGGTGGTGGTCGTCGGAGGCTGCGGCTGGCGGAGGCGGCCCAGGAACCGTTCGTGGCGGTCGAGCCCGGCTACGGGCTGCGCACGCTGACCGACGACTTCTGCGCCCAGGCCGGCTTCGCGCCCCGGATCGCGTTCGAGGGCGAGGAGGTGGAGACGCTGCGCGGGCTGGTCGCGGCGGGACTCGGGGTGGCCCTGCTGCCGCGCGGGCTGATGCCGCGGCCCGGGGTGGTGGACCTGGCGGTCACCGCACCGCGCACCCGGCGGGCGATCGGGCTGGCCTGGCTCGCGGGGCGCCGACTTCCGACGCCGGCCGAGGCGTTCCGCGACTTCGTGCTGGCCCGCCGCGGGCGGCTGCTGGAGCACGGGTGAGGGGCGGTGTCGTTTCGCGTGAGGGCGAAAGGTGAGGTTTCGCGTGGAAGAGAAAGGGGGCGCGTGCCGGTGAAGGGTGCCGTGACGGCTCCATGCGGCGCTTCTTGAGTGGCTCTGGGGTGCGGCGTGGTGTGTGTGCGGGGCCGTGCTGGTGTGCACGGCCCCGCACTGGGTGTGGGGCGCCCCGTTCCCGCCCTCGTCGTCCGGATCTGCACGTGGTGGTGAGTTGTGCGGTGTGCGCGGTCACCTGTACGCGATGCTGAGCTGCACTGTTGGTGAGGAATCGAACCCCTGCGTTGCTCTTCACGCGCCAAGGGCCGGATAAACCGCCGACCCGCGGTGTGTGCACGCCTCCGTGACGACTACCTGCTTCCCACACCCGGCTCGTGGGGGTCAGTCCTCGATCAGGTCGATCTCCCAGTTGGTGCGCTGGATCAGGGCGTCCACCTCGCGGATCTCCTTGGCCAGGACGTCCGCCTGGGCACGGAGTTCTGCGACCGGTAGCGCGGAGAGGATCCGGAGTTCGGACCGCAGTTGCCGTACGGCCCCGCGCTGGTCACGTCCGGAGGCGGCGTCGGCCGCCGCGGTGATCACCGAGTGGCGCAGCCGCAGGACGTCCCGGCGGGCGAGGGCGTCGGTCAGGGTGCCGCCGCCCTCGATGAGCGTGGTGGAGTTGGTCCGGTTGATCTGACGGATCAGCCGCTCCAGCTCGTCCAGCACCTCACCGGACTGGGCCAGGACCTCCGCCGCGTTCTCGGCCGGCTCCTCGCCCTCCTGGTAGCGGGCGCTGCCGACGATGCGCGTCCGCAACTGCTCCACCCGCCGCACAGCAGCCGAGCGCTGCGCGAGCGCTTCAGCCAGTTTCACTGCGCCACCACCTCTACGTCCTCCTGATCGTCTGGCAAGTATGCACGGCAGGGCCTGACTGACAGTTAGCGGGGCGGGGCGGGGCGGGGCGGGGCGGGGCGGGGCGGGGCGGGGCGGGGCGCCGGCCGGACTGGCCAGGCCGGCGCCGGGCGGGTTCATGGAACGACCGTCACGGGTCTGGTGCGACGGTGCACTCCTGACTCGGGCGGTCAATCGTCGATGACACGAACCGCTGTCCGTCAGCCTGCGGCGGCAATCGGCCAAGGTCCGGCGGCACAGGACATGAGGTTTCGCCTCCGCGCGAAAGGCCGACGTTTCGCTGGTGCGCGAAAGGCCGACGTTTCGCTCGTGCGCGAAAGGACGATGTTTCACCTCAGCACGAAACAACGAGCCTTCGCCTCCGCGCGAGACAACGCCGCGAGGATCAAGGGTGCCGTGATCCGGCCGGAGGCCGCCCACCCCGTCGGCGAGGTGGGCGAGCCCTGCGGCCCCGGTGCCCCTTTCGGCGCCGGGTGAGCGGGTGGCCCCCTCGCCGACGGTGCGTCAGCCAGTCACGTCGGTGGTCCACTTGCTCGGGTCGGTGCCCAGCAGGGTGAACCGGTGCAGCCAGGCGTCGGGGCCACCGAGCGCGGCGAGCGGGTCGGGACCGCTGTCGTAGCGGGGGACGCAGGCGTGCACGCCCTGGTCCGAGACGCACACGTCCGTGGGGCGGGCGGGGACGGAGTCGGGGGTGATGTCGGTGGGGACGGCGGTGCTGCCGTCCTGCGACGAGACGACCACGCGCACTGACCAGTCCGACCCAGCGGTGCCGAGCGTGCGCTGGAAGTCCAGCTGCGAGAAGGTGTCGCCGCCCGGCACGGCGAGGCGGAAGGGCAGCGGCACCGGCTGCGCGTCGGGCGCCACGTCGGCCGCCACCCGCAGCGACATCTGCTGCTCCTGACCGGCGGGCATGCCCATCCCGTCGAGTTCAGCCCAGCGGCCGTCCGCCAACTGCCAGCGCAGCTCCTTGGTTCCGGCCGGGTTGAGCTTGTCGTCCAGGAGCCAGTACGCCGGCCGGCCGTTGACGGCCGGGGCCGCGACCAGGGTGACGTGCACGCCGGCGACCTCGGTGTCGCCGGGGGCGGAGCCCTGCGGGTACAGGCTCAGGATGAAGGACAGTGCGGTGCCCGCGGTCGCCGAGGAGGCCGAGGCGAGCAGCGAGGCTCCCTGGGGGTCCACCCGGTAGGTGAGGGTGGCGACCCCGTCGGGCAGCCAGCCGAACCGCAGGCCCGGGTGCAGCGGGTCGCTTCCGGTGGCGGGTGCGCCCGTCTGCGGGAGCGACGGTTGGGGCGCGGGCTGCGCCGAAGACCCGGCACCCGAGCCCGAGCCCGAGCCCGAGCCCGTGTCCGTGGCCGGCCCGGCGAGCGGTCCGGCGGAGTGGGCGCCGGCGTTGGGGCGCAGCACGGTCAGGGCGCCTGCGGTCGCCGCGATCACCACCACCGTCCCCAGCACGGTCAGTCGCCGGCGCATGATCCGGGCCCGGCCCTGCCGCACGGCCCGGGCCGCGCTGACCGTGCTGGGCGGCGCCTCGCACTCCGCCAGCATGCCCAGCTCGCGCTCGACGGCGGTGTCGAACCGCGGGTTCTCCTCCATCACCGGCTCCCCTCCATGGATCGCAGCGTCAGCGTGCGCCGGAGGGCGTCCAGTGCCCGCGAGGTCTGGCTCTTCACGTTGCCCGTGGAGCAGCCGAGCGCCTCGGCCGTCTGCTCCACCGTCAGATCGCAGTAGTGGCGCAGCACCACGGTGGCCCGCTGCCGGGGCGGCAGCGCCGCCAGGGCCCGGCGCACGTCCAGTACCGCGTCCTGGTCGGGTGCTGTCCAGGCCTGCTCGGGCTGCGCGGTGCCCGTCCTGGTCCAGCGGCGCCAGGGCGAGCGCTGCTCGGCGAGGAAGGTGTTCACCAGCACCGTCCGCGCGTAGCCGTCCAGGTTCTCCACCCGGCTCGCCCTGGACCAGTTGGTGTAGAGCTTGGTGATCGTCTCCTGCACCAGGTCGTCCGCCCGGTGCCAGTCCGAGCACAGCAGGTACGCGACCTTGCGCAGCCAGCCGGCCCTGGAGGCCACGTAGTCCGTGAACTCGGCGTCGCGTGTCTGCCCCGCCATGCTCCCGGCCCCCCTTCCCCTCGGCGGCGGCACGGGTCGTGCCGCTCGCCTCCCTAATGCGGCCGATCCGCGGAAGGTTGCACGGCACCCGCCGGTGGTTCCGGCGGACCCGCCGGCGGGTTTCGCACCGTCAGGCGTGCTGCGGGGCCGGTCGTCAGCATGAAGGTCCACCGGGCGGACGGCTGCGGCGGACCGGACCATCGTGTCGATCGCCGTACCGGACATCCAGCACCAGCTGAAGCCGACCAGTACGGCCCGGCGAGTCGTTGGGATTCTACGCGCGTAGGCCTTACACTCCCGCAATGGAGAAGCAGATCCCTGTACCCGCGGGCACCACGGCCCCGCGCACCCCGACCGCCGACCAGATCCGCCGCGCCCCGAAGGTGGTGCTGCACGACCACCTGGACGGCGGCCTCCGCCCCGAGACGATCGTCGAGCTCGCCGCCGCCTGCGGCTACACCAACCTGCCTACCACCGACCCGGCCAAGCTCGGCGTCTGGTTCCGCGAGGCGGCCGACTCCGGCTCGCTGGAGCGGTACCTGGAGACCTTCGCCCACACCTGCGCCGTGATGCAGACCCGGGACGCGCTGATCAAGGTCGCGGCCGACTGCGCCGAGGACCTGGCCGCCGACGGCGTGGTTTACGCCGAGGTGCGCTACGCCCCCGAGCAGCACCTGGAGGGCGGCCTGACCCTGGACCAGGTCGTCGACGCGGTGCAGGACGGCTTCCGGCTCGGCGAGGCCAACGCCCGCGCGGCCGGCCACCGGATCCGGATCGGCACCCTGATCACCGCGATGCGGCACGCCGCCCGCTCGCAGGAGATCGCCGAGCTGGCCAACCGCCACCGGGACAACGGCGTGGTCGGCTTCGACATCGCCGGTGCCGAGGCCGGCTTCCCCCCCACCCGGCACCAGGCCGCCTTCGACTACCTCAAGGGCGAGAACAACCACTTCACCATCCACGCCGGCGAGGCCTTCGGTCTGCCGTCGATCTGGGAGGCGCTGCAGTGCTGCGGCGCCGACCGGCTCGGCCACGGCGTGCGGATCACCGACGACATCACGGTGCACGAGGACGGCTCGGTGACCCTGGGCCGGCTCGCCGCCTACGTCCGGGACAAGCGGATCCCGCTGGAGATGTGCCCCACCTCCAACCTGCAGACCGGCGCGGCCAGCTCCTACGCCGAGCACCCGATCGGCCTGCTGGCCCGGCTGAAGTACCGGGTCACGGTGAACACCGACAACCGCCTGATGAGCGGCACCAGCATGAGCCAGGAGTTCGCCCACCTGGTGGAGGCGTTCGGCTACGACCTGGACGACATGCAGTGGTTCACCGTGAACGCGCTCAAGTCGGCCTTCCTGCCGTTCGACGAGCGCCTCGCGATGATCAACGAGGTGGTCAAGCCGGGCTACGCCGAGCTGCGTTCCGAGTGGCTGTTCGGCACCTCGTCCTGAGCTGACGTTTCATCAGAAACCTTTTGTCATACGGTCCGACAGGTCACTCACAGGAGTGAGGGGCTTTTGGCCCGGGCCCGGGCCACTGTCTACGGTGTGCCAGTCACTGCTGACACGGCGCGGCGGCGTACCCCGGGGCGGCTGCCGCCCCGGCCCGTCCGCGGCGCCGGCCCGACAGACGCGAGGACTACTGATGAAGCAGGCCACTCTGAAGGCCGCCGGCACCGCGGCGCTCGCCATCGCGGCGGTCGCCGCCGGGACCGCCTCGGCCGCTGCGGCCCCCGGCCTCAGCGCGCTGCCCACCGGCGGCCTGCCCGACACCGGCGGCGCGACCAGCACGCTGAGCAAGACCCCGTTGGTCGGCGGCCCGGTCGCGCAGACCACCGGCCTGCTCGGCCAGGGTGCCGGCCAGCAGGCGACCGCCGGCGACCAGACCGCCGCCGCCCCCACCCGGGCGCTGCCGGTCGCCGCGGTGCAGGGCGTCACCAAGCAGGCCGGCGGCCCGCTGGGCGGCGTGGTGGGCAGCGCGGTCCCGCTGAGCGGCGGGCTGCCGCTGGGCGGCTGACGTCGTCTCCGTCCGCGCGAGCACGGCCCTGCGAACGGGGCCGACTCCGCGTGAGCGCGGCCCTGCGAACGGGGCCGACTCCGCGCGAGCACGGCCCTGCGCACGGGGCCGACTCCGCGTGAGCGCGGCCCTGCACACGGGGCCGGCTCAGCGCGTGCGGGCGTGACCCGCGTGCCAGGGCGTGACCCCACGTCTCACACCGCCCCGGCACGCACGAGAGCGCGGTCCCCGTTCGACGGGGGCCGCGCTCTCGCGTGTGCCGGGCCGGTCGTGGATCCACGGATCCGCGGCCGGGGCGGCCGGTTCACGGTTCCTGGGGGAGCAGCAGCCACAGGCCCAGGTAGATCAGGACCTGCGGGCCGGGCAGCAGGCAGGAGAGCACGAAGATCAGCCGGACCGTCCAGGGGGTGAGGCCGAAGCGCTCGGCCACCCCGGCGCAGACACCGGCGATCAGACGGTTGTGACGGGGGCGGGCCAGGGTGCGCATCGTGTTCTCCCAGTTCAGGGGCGGATCGGATGCCTCCATCGTGGCCCGGGCCGGGCCGGTCAGGCGTCCGCCCGAATGCCGATCCGCGACCCCCGGGTCTCCCCGGGCTGGGTGACCCGGATCTGGGGGTCGGCCTCAGGGTCGGCCCTGAGAACCGGCGGGTTGGGGACGTCGACGCCACCCGCACTGGTACCCCCGGCGGCCCGGGCGCGCAGCGCGGCCCGGGTGGCCGGCACCAGCAGCAGGTGCACCAGGGCGGCGCCGACCACACCGATCAGCACGTCGTCCACGTTCAGCACCCGGCCGGCCGAGGTCTCCAGCACCTCCAGCCCGGTGGCGATCAGCGCGCTCAGCCCGACCGCGTGCAGGAAGGACGGCAGCCAGCGGGTGTACAGCCGGCCCCCGACCAGGGGGAGCAGCACGCCGAACGGGGCGGTCTGGGCCAGCGCGGCCAGCACCTGGCGGGCCGCCGTGCCGCCGCCGGCCGCGAACGCGCGGTGCAGGGTGGCGAAGGGTGTGAGGTTGGCGTCGTAGGCCCAGGCGGTGGCCGGGACCGCACGCAGGGTCAGCCAGCTGAGCACCGCGAAGTGCAGGGTGAGCAGGACCACGGCTCCCGAGCGGAGCGCTGCGGGGAGCGTGGCGCCGCCCCCGGGCCGAGCCTCGGGGTCCGGTCCTCGCTCTGGGACTCGCACCGTGCCGGGCGTGCTCCGCACGCCGGTGCCATCTCGCTGCACGCCCCCGAAGACGCCCCTGCGCGCCGTACCGGTTCCCGGGGGTGTCGCCGTCACCTGGGTGTCCTCACTCACAGAGACTCACAGAGGCTCACAGAGCCGGTCGCGGGCTCCGGCCCGGCCGTCCGGCTGCTCGGCCGCTCGGGCTACTCGTCGTCGCAGTGCAGGGTGCCGCTCGGGCTGGGCGAGGGCGAGGGCAGGGCGCTGAACAGGCTGCCGTCGGGCAGCGACGGGGTGGCGCTGGGCAGCGGGGACGGCGTCACGCCCTTGGCCGGCGCGTGCTGGACGCCCACGGAGGGGGAGGCCGCCGCCGGTGGGCGCAGCGGGGTGGGGCAGGAGGTGCGGCTGGCCGGCGCGCCGGCGTCCACCGGGATCGCGGTCGGCCGGATCCCGCACCCGCCGGCCAGCAGGGCGACCGCGGTCGCCGCGCCGGCGGCCAGCGCCCAGCGCCGGAACCGGCCACCGACCGCCCCGCTGTCACCCGCACCCGCACCAACACCCGCACCCAGCGCCCGGTGCGTCACCCGCACCCGCGCCCGCAGTTGCTCGCTCGTTCCGTCGCCCGTCATGCCTCGGACCTCCGCCCGGTCGATTCCCCCGAGCCCCCCGAGATCCCCGAGCCCCCCGGCGCCCCCGGCTCCTGCCGCTGCCCCTCGGCGGGCACGGCGGACGGCGGGCGCAGCGGCAGCCGCAGCGTGAACACCGCGCCCTGCTCGCCGTTGGCGGCGGTGATGGTGCCGCCGTGGATCTGTGCGTTGGCCATCGCGATGGACAGCCCCAGGCCGCTGCCCTCGGACCGGGCCCGGCCCTTGTCGGCCTTGTAGAACCGGTCGAAGACGTGCGGCAGCACGTCCTGCGGGATGCCCGGTCCGCTGTCGCTGACCTGCACCACCACCTCGCCGGCCCCGGTCGGGCCGACTCCCTGGCGGACCGTCACCTTGACCGGCGAGCCGCCGTGCTTGAGCGCGTTGCCGATCAGGTTGGCGAAGACCACGTCCAGCCGGCGCGGGTCCACCACGGCCAGCACGCCGCGCGGCGCGTCGACCTCCACCGCGTCGTACCAGGCGCGGCCGTCGATGCAGGACATCACCAGGTCGGCGATGTCCATCTCGTCGGCGACCAGTTTGGCGGTGCCCGCGTCGAACCGGGTCACCTCCATCAGGTTCTCCACCAGGTCGGAGAGCCGCCGGGTCTCGCTGACCACGAGCCGGACGGCCGGCTCGATCATCGGGTCGAGCGACTCGGCCTCGTCCTCCAGGATGTCGGTGACGGCGGTCATCGCGGTCAGCGGGGTGCGCAGCTCGTGCGACATGTCGGCGACGAACCGCCGGCTCTGCGCCTCCCGGGCGCTCAGCCCCTCCACCTGCTCGGAGAGCGCCTCGGCGGTGCTGTTGAAGGTCCTTGCCAGGTCGGAGAGTTCGTCGGTGCCGCTGACCTCCAGCCGGGTGTCCAGCTTGCCCTCGCCCAACCGCTTGGCGGCCTCGGCGAGTTGGCGGACCGGGCGGAGCACGGTGGCGGAGGCCGCTTGGGCCAGCAGGGTGGCCGCGATCAGCGCCAGCAGGGTGGCCACGGCCAGCGACCAGCCCAGCGTGTTGAGGTCGGCCCGCTCGTTGTCCAGCGACTTGAACATGAAGGCGGTCGGCCCGGTCGGCACCACCCGGGTGCCGCCGACCACGTAGGGGTGGCCGTCCAGGTCCACCCGCTGCCAGTACAGGTGGTACGTGTACGGGTTGCCCTGGCCGGTGGCCCGCGGGGTGTCCACCGCGGTGAGCAGCGCGCGCGGCACCTGGCCCATGGTGAAGCGCGGGTCCGAACTCGCCGAGCAGCCAGGCTGGTTCTCGTCCGAGACCACCACGTTGTAGCTCAGCCCGGAGCTGGCCACGGTGTTCGCCAGCGCGACCAGGTCGGGGCAGGAGGCGTTCAGCGGCAGGCTGGAGACGTTGCGGCTGAGCGAGACCCGGAAGTCGTTCAGCGCGGTGTCCTGGGCGCGCTTGAGCACCGCGTCCCGGTTCAGCCAGTAGGCGATGCCGGAGGCGGAGACCGCTGCGGTCAGCGCCACCACGGCGAAGACGGCGGCCAGCCGGACCCGCAGCGAGCTCAGGCGCAGCCGCCGCCGCCAGGCCTGGCGGCGGCCGATCTGTTGGTCAGTCACGTCTCGGGTCAGCCGTTCGCTCTGGACTGTCGGTCAACTCTGGCGGGCGCGGACGCGCCGCTCAGGAGGGCGGGTCCAGACGATAGCCCACCCCGCGGACCGTGCGGATCAGGGTGGGGGCCGAGGGCACGTCCTCCACCTTGGCCCGCAGCCGCTGCACGCAGGCGTCCACCAGGCGGGAGTCGCCCAGGTAGTCGTGCTCCCAGACCAGCCGGAGCAGTTGCTGGCGGGAGAGCGCCTGGCCGGGACGCCGGCTGAGCTCCAGCAGCAGCCGCAGCTCGGTCGGGGTGAGTTGGAGGTCCTCGCCGTCCTTGGTGACCGTCATCGCCGAGCGGTCGATCACCAGCGACCCGAAGGCCGAGGAGTCCGAGTTCTCCCGCTCGCCGCGGCGCAGCACGGCGCGGATCCGGGCGTCCAGCACCCGGGGCTGCACGGGTTTGACGACGTAGTCGTCGGCGCCGGACTCCAGGCCCACCACCACGTCGATGTCGTCCGAGCGTGCCGTGAGCAGGATGATCGGCAGTTGGTCGCTGCGGCGGATCCGGCGGCAGACCTCGAAGCCGTCGATCCCGGGCAGCATCACGTCCAGCACGATCAGGTCGGGCCGCTGCTCCTTGAACAGGCGCAGCCCGTCCTCGCCGGACGCGGCGGCGGCCACACGGTGGCCCTGGCGGGTGAGGGCGAGTTCGAGACCCGTCCGGATGGCGTCGTCGTCCTCGATCAATAGCAGGAAAGGCACCTGTTCATTCTTGCTCACCGGGTGTGCCCCCGGGAACCGTCCGGGGTCACAGAGGCGTCAAGGGTGTCGAGCGCCACTGCGTGACCAAAGTCCCGGGGCTTGTGACACCGCTGTGACAGTTGGCGGACACCGCCATGACGGGTGGGCGGCAGGATTTTCCTTGTCACCGCGACCGACCACGAGAGTGGGAGGGGGAACGGGGACGGTGATAAGGACCCGCTCGTACCGACCATGGGGGCGCCACGATGAACGCAACGCTTGAGACCCGGAGCTTCTGGGACGGCAAGCGCGCCGCGGAGGCGTTGGCCGTTACGGCGGAGGCAGGCTGCTCGGGGGGACGCCGGGGGAGCGCGAGCGGCCGAGGTCACGGGGGGACGAAGGGGGCGACCCTCTACCGGGTGGGGCCGGTGGCGGAGAACCTCCCCTCGACGGGGCAGCAGGGAGGCGCGCAGGGGGAGCACCCGGCCGCCGAGGTGGACCACCTGACGGAGTTCACCGCGTACGTGCGCGAGCGCCGCGCCTCCCTGTACGCCACCGCCTACCACCTGACCGGCGACCGCTTCGAGGCCGAGGACCTGCTGCAGAGCGCGCTCTTCAGCACCTACCGCGCCTGGGGCCGGATCGCCGACAAGGCGGCGGTCGGCGGCTACCTGCGCCGCACCATGACCAACCTGCACATCTCGGCCTGGCGCCGCCGCAAGCTCAACGAGTACCCGACCGAGGAGCTGCCCGAGACCGTCGGCGACACCGACGCGATGGGCGGCACCGAACTGCGCGCCGTGCTCTGGCAGGCGCTGGCCAAGCTGCCGGAGAACCAGCGCACCATGCTGGTGCTCCGCTACTACGAGGGCCGCACCGACCCGGAGATCGCCGACATCCTGGGCATCAGCGTCGGCACCGTGAAGAGCAGCATCTGGCGCGCCCTGCGCCGGCTGCGCGACGACGAGCACCTCAACCGCACCGGCGACACCGTGCACGCCTTCGGCGAGCTGGTCGCCTGAGTACCAATGAACTCCCGTCGGGGGACGGGTGAATAACGGGCGCGGAGTCGCGCAGGGCTCGGGGGAGTCCAGCGCCGGCAGGGAAGCCGCGCCCTTCACCGGCAGCCGGCCGGCGTCTCGGGAGAGGACGCCGCGCCGGCTGCCGGGCTTTCGGGTCAGGCGAGCTCGGGGTCGGGGGTACCGGCGAGCCGGAGTCGCTCGCGCCAGCCCGGGCGGGCGGGTTCGGGCTCCTGGGGCTGCGCTGCTGCGGCTGCGGTGCGGCACCGCGCGCAGCGGTCCTCGCCCGCGACCACGCGGAACGGGACTTCGCAGTCGGTGCAGATCGCCAGGTGCACGGGGTGATCGTCGAGTTGGTGGGCGGGCATCTTGTCGCGCAGCCGGGTGCGGAGCAGTCCGGCCGGGCACTTGAGGGGGACGGGGAGCCCGGCGGTCAGCGCGTGCCGCAGGCCCGCCGGGCTGACGCCCCGGGCCAGCCACTCGGCGGCGAGCGGGGCGAGGCGGGCCGCCTCGGCGGAGCCGAGGACGAGGCGGGAGTCCGTGTTGCGCAGCGAGTGGAGCACCTGCTCGGCGAGCGCGAGGCGGCCGTCGGGGTCGGACTCGGGCTCGGTGTCAGGGTCGGGCTCGGATTTGGGCTCGGGCGGGACCGGGAGGGGGGAAGGCGTGTTGTCCCCCAGTGTTCCTCCCGTAGGGAGGGCGGTGCCGGATGGCGGGCCGACGGGCGGTGCGGGCTTCGGTTTTCCGGCATCCGGTTGGTCACTGGAGAGGAGCTGCTCCGCCTCGTCCGGCCGCAACGGCACGTTGGACACCAGCGACTCCGAGCGCAGCTGCCCGGTCGCGCTGCGCCGCGTACTGGTGTGCAGCAGCCCGGCCTTGGCGAGCTGGCGGCGCGCCCGGTCGGCGGTGATGCGGCCGCCCGTCAACCCGGCGGCGAGCTCGGTGACGGTGGTCCGGCGGGCGGCGGGCGCGGAGAGGGCCAAGGCGCGTACCAGGAGCCGGAAGGCGGCATCTGAGAGGTCGTCATCCCAGACGTGGGAGTTGGCGATCTGGGTGAAGTCGCGAGAGGGCGCGATAGCATGCTGGAGCATCGTCAGTGGGGTCTTTCCACTTGGCGGATGAAGAGCCCGGCCGGGTGCTGAGAACACCCGTTCGGGCTCGCCCCTTTTCTGTCAGGGGCAACCTGTTCACCGCGCACGCTACACGGCTGCGAGCACCGTAAACCACACTATGCGATCGCGTGAGCACTGTGCGCAACCCTCCGTGCGCCCCCGTGCGCCCGCTGCGGCGGTGTGGGAAGGACGAGGCCCCCGGATGCTCAATAGCTGTACCCGGGGGCCTCGTTGACTGGTGTTCAGCTCGCCAGGGAGGCGATCTCCTTGCGGACGGCCTCGATCGCGAGGCTGCTGTCGCCGGTCTCCAGCGCCTTGAGGACAGCGCGTCGGACCTCCTCGCCGAAGTAGAACCGCGAGTCCCGGCCGAGCGCGATCTCGATCAGCACGGCGATGCGCTCGGCCTTGTCGAAGGCGAGGTAGTCGAGGTCGGGGCGCTTGGTGTCGCCCACCCACACGTCGCCGTTGGGGAACTCGGCGACGTCGACGCAGTTGGTGCTGTCCTGCGAAGCAAGCGGCTTGCCCCAGCCTTCGAGGCTCTCCGAGACGTCGTGGCTGTAGGGTTCATGCCGGTCCATCAGCTGATCTCTTTCAGTTGGGATTTGATCGCATCAGGCGAAGGCGTCGTCGTTCACGGTCACGGTCACGGTCACGGTCTTCGCCCCGTGCCCTGACAAGGCGCGCCCTAACCGCCCACTCCCGCGACCACGTCGGTGGGTGCCGGTGTTCCCGCCGCGCGGTACCGTCCCGGGGACACGTCGTACTCCCGCTTGAAGGCTTTGGCGAAGGCGAACTCGCTGAGGTAGCCGGTGCGTTCGGCGACGGTGCGCAGGGGGGCGTCGGTGTCGCGGAGCAGGCGGCCGGCCAGGGTCATCCGCCACCAGGTGAGGTAGCCCAGCGGTGGGCGGCCGACCAGGGTGGTGAATCGGCGGGCGAAAGCGGCGCGGGACAGGCCGGCCAGGGTGCCGAGCTCCTCGACGGTCCACGGGTGGGCGGGATCTTCGTGGATGGCGCGCAGGGCGGTGCTGACGCCCGGGTCGCGCAGGGCGAGCGCCCAGCCGCCGCTGTCCTGTTGTTCGGCGTACCAGGCGCGCAGCACGTGCAACAGCAGTGCGTCCAGCAGGGCCGGACGCAGCGCGTCGGCGCCGGGGCGGTACTCGGTGAGCTCCTCGGCGAGCAGGTCGGTGACGGCGCGCAGCTGCGGGTGGCGGCCGTCCGCGAGGGAGAGCCGCAGGTGGTCGGGGAGTTCGTCGAGCACCGGGTGCGGCCGGGTGCGGTTGCGCAGGTAGGCGCCGCAGAGCGTGGTGCTGGCTGCCACGTCCGGTGCGGCCTGCGGCGGTTGCGGGCGCAGCCGCCCGTCGGCGTTCAGTACAGCCGGGCGAAGCGGGGTGTCCGGGGCGTCGGAGAGCGCGTAGCTGTGGCCCTTGGTGACCAGCACCAGCTCGCCGGGCCCGAGCCGTTCGGGTGCGCGGCCGCCCGGCGGGTGCAGCCAGACCTCGCCGTCCAGCACCAGGTGGAACCCGATCCCGTCGCCGGCCGGGAACCGGATCCCCCAGGCGCCGGCCCGGCGGTGCCGGCTGGCGTGCGGCTGTCCGGTGCGCATGGCGGCGATCGCGTCGCTAAGCACGTCCATGCCGGTGAGCGTAGCCGGAGACGATCGGACAGGGCACGCAGACGCTGTGGCATGGGCTGCGGACGGCGTGCTGCCTACCGTTGATCACGTCAGCAAGGGACGGAAGCGGAACGGGAGTTGGCGGCAATGGCCAAGGCAGTGGTGTTCGACGAGGTGGGCGGCCCCGAGGTGTTGCGGATCGTCGAGGTGGAGGTGGGCGAGCCCGGGCCCGGGGAGGTGCTGGTGCGGATCTCGGTGATCGGACTGAACCGGGCGGAGGCGCTGTTCCGGGCCGGTGACTACTACTACCAGCCGCAGCTCCCGGCCTCCCGGCTCGGGTTCGAGGCGGCCGGCGAGGTCGTCGCGGTCGGCCCGGAGGTGACCGGGTTCGCCCCGGGCGACCGGGTGGTCAGCACGGTGAGCGGCCACATGAGCAGCACCGGCGTCTACGGTGACCTGGTGCTGATGCCCGCAACGGCGCTGGACGTGATCCCTGACGGGATGTCGGACGAGGCTGCGGCCGCCTCCTGGCTCTCCTACGGCACGGCCTACGGCGCCCTGGTGGAGCAGGGGCAGCTGCGGCCCGGCGACCACGTGGTGATCACCGCGGCCTCGTCCAGCGTCGGCGTGGCCGCGATCCAGGTCGCCAACCACTTCGGTGCGGTGCCGATCGCGGTCACCCGGACCGCCGCCAAGCGGGACGAGCTGATCGAGCTCGGCGCGGCACACGTGATCGTCAGCGACGAGGAGCCGGTGGCGGAGCGGGTCCGCGAGCTGACCGGCGGGGCGGGCGCGGAGCTGGTCTTCGACGCGGTCGCCGGGGCGGGCCTGCCGGACCTGGCCACCGCGGCGGCCGCCGGCGGCCTACTGATCGTCTACGGCTGGCTGGACCGGCGGCCGGCCCTGCTGCCGCTGAACTGGCCGCTGCGGGTGCTGGGTTACGCCTACGGCACGCTGGCCCGGGACCCGGCCTTCCGCCGCCGGCAGCGGCACTTCCTGGCCGCCGGGATGCGGGCCGGCACGCTGGTCCCGGTGATCGACCGGACCTTCGAGCTGGCCGAGGTCGTGGACGCGCACCGGCACCTGGAGTCCAACGACCAGATCGGCAAGGTGCTGGTGCGGGTCGGCGGCTGACGGTGGGTCAGACGCCGGCGGCGACCGGCGCGGGCGCCTCGGCGACGGCCCGCACCCGCAGCAGCGCCTGCTGCCCGTCGCAGGCGCCCGAGCCCAGCGCGACCTGGCGGGCGACGATGTCGCGCTCCGCGCGCATCAGCCGCCAGCCCCGGCGCAGCAGGTAGCCGACCGACTTGCGGCCCTCCCGCAGGTCGCGGCGCAGCCGCCGCCAGGCGGTGGTCAGCGGGTGGTTGCGCAGGCAGAGCGCGTCGCCCAGCAGGTCCTCGGCCCGGCAGGCCTCGACCAGTTCGGCCGCGAAGATGCCCTCGGCGATGAACGCGGGGGCGCCGTCCAGGTCGAGGGTGCGGGAGCCGTCCCGGCCGTTCGCCGGGATCGAGTAGACCGGCACCTCGGCCCGTCCGGTCTCGACCAGCTGCCGGATCGCGGCCAGCGCCTGGGCGCCGTGCCAGGAGTCGGGCGAGTCCCAGTCGGTGCCGGAGCCGTCGGGCAGCGGCGGCAGGGTGGGGTCGTCGCCGTCCTTGTAGAAGTCGTCGAGCTGGAGCACCGGGAGCCCGGTGCGCGCGGCCAGTGAGGACTTGCCCGACCCCGAGGGCCCGGAGAGCAGCACCACGAGGGCGCGACGACTTGCGGCGGGGTTCATGGCGGAGTCACTCACGGGACACCAGTCTGACGCATCGGGCAGGCAACCGGTAACCCGGCTGCACGAAGAAGGACGGGCCCGCGCCAGGGGGGGTGGGCGCGGGCCCGTCGGGCGGTCCGTCCGGGCCCCGGGGGGGGTGGGGCTCGGGGGACGGACCGGCTCGGGGGAGGGACTTACTGGCCCATCGGGTGCCAGACCGTCTTGGTCTCCAGGAACGAGAGTAGCCGCTCGGTGCCCGGGGCATTGGTCCAGTCCTGTGCGGCCGGGTCCAGGGCCGGGCGCAGCACCCGCTTCAGCGTGTCGGCGGCGGCCGCCTCCAACGAGGCCGCCGAGTCCGGGCCTTCGGCCGCGATCGCGCCGGTCAGGTCGAGCGCGTTGACGTCCTGGTGCGAGGCCAGGGTCGGCGCCAGGTCGGCGGTCCGGCCGGAGAGGATGTTCACCACGCCGCCGGGCACGTCCGAGGTGGCCAGCACCTCGCCCAGCGACAGGGCCGGCAGCGGCGCGCCGGCCGCGACGGCGACCACGGCGGTGTTGCCGGTGGCGATCACCGGGGCGAGCACCGAGACCAGGCCGAGCAGCGAGTGCCCGTAGCCGGTCTGCGGGGCCACGATGCCCACCACGCCGGTGGGTTCGGGCACCGACAGGTTGAAGAACGGCCCGGCGACCGGGTTCGCGGCACCGGCGATCTGGGCCACCTTGTCGGTCCAGCCCGCGTACCAGACCCAGCGGTCGATCGCCTGGTCCACCAGCGCGGCGGCCTTCTTGCCGCCCAGGCCCTCGGCGGCGGCCACCTCGGCGGCGAACTGCTCGCGCCGGCCCTGCAGCATCTCGGCCACCCGGTAGAGCACCTGGCCGCGGTTGTAGGCGGTGGTGCCGGACCAGCCCTTGACGGCCGCACGGGCGGCCAGCACGGCGTCCCGGGTGTCCTTGCGGGTCCCGAGCGGGGCGTTGGCCAGCCACTGGCCCTTAGCGTCGGTCACCTCGTACACCCGTCCGCTCTCGGAGCGCGGGAACTTCCCGCCGACGAACAGCTTGTAGGTCTTGAAGACGTCAAGTCGCGTGCTGAGCTCAGACATCGAGGTAGGCCTCCAGACCGTGCCGGCCACCCTCGCGGCCGTAGCCCGACTCCTTGTAGCCGCCGAACGGCGAGGTCGGGTCGAACTTGTTGAAGGTGTTGGCCCAGACGACGCCGGCCTTGAGCCGGTCCGCCATCCAGAGGATCCGCGAGCCCTTCTCGGTCCAGACGCCGGCGGAGAGGCCGAACGGGGTGTTGTTGGCCTTCGCCACCGCCTCCTCCGGGGTGCGGAAGGTCAGCACCGACAGGACCGGGCCGAAGACTTCCTCCTGGGCGATCCGGTGCGCCTGGCTCACGCCGGTGAACAGCGTGGGCCGGAACCAGTAGCCGGCGGTGGGCAGTTCGCAGGCCGGGGCCCAGCGCTCGGCGCCCTCGGCCTCGCCGGCCGCGGCCAGCTCGGTGATCCGGGCCAGCTGGGCGGCCGAGTTGATCGCGCCGATGTCGGTGTTCTTGTCCAGCGGGTCGCCGATCCGCAGGGTGGCCATCCGGCGCTTCAGCGCGTCCAGCACCTCGTCCTGGACCGACTCCTGGACCAGCAGCCGGGAGCCCGCGCAGCAGACGTGGCCCTGGTTGAAGAAGATGCCGTTGACGATGCCCTCGACCGCCTGGTCGATCGGCGCGTCGTCGAAGACGATGTTGGCGGCCTTGCCGCCGAGCTCCAGCGAGACCTTCTTGCGGCTGCCGGCGACCTGCTTGGCGATCGCCCGGCCGACGGCGGTGGAGCCGGTGAAGGCCACCTTGTTGACGTCGGGGTGGGCGGTCAGCGCGGCGCCGGTGCGGCCGTCGCCGGTGACGATGTTGACCACGCCCTTGGGCAGGCCCGCCTGGCGGCAGATCTCGGCGAACCGCAGCGCGGTCAGCGGGGTGGTCTCGGCCGGCTTGAGGACGACCGTGTTGCCGGTGGCCAGCGCCGGGGCGATCTTCCAGGCCAGCATCATCAGCGGGAAGTTCCACGGGATGACCTGGGCCGCCACGCCCACCGGGCGCGGGTTCGGGCCGCTGTGTCCATCTGTCGTCCTCCGGCCGAACCCGGCGAACTCCAGCTTGTCCGCCCAGCCGGCGTAGTAGAAGAAGTGCGCGGCGACCATCGGCAGGTCGAAGTCGCGGGTCTCCTTGATCGGCTTGCCGTTGTCGATCGACTCCAGCACGGCCAGCTCGCGGGAGCGCTCCTGGATGATCCGGGCGATCCGGAACAGGTACTTGGCGCGCTCGCTGCCGGGCAGGGCGGACCAGTCGGCGAACGCCTTGCGGGCCGCGGCGACGGCGCGGTCCACGTCCTCCTCGGTGCCCTGGGCGAACTCGGCGAGCACCTGCTCGGTGGCCGGGTTGACCGTCTTCAGCGCCTCGCTGCCGCTGGAGTCGGCGAACTCGCCGTTGATGAAGTGGCCGTAGGAGGTGGCGATGTCGCCGGCCGCGGCGGGCGACTCCGGGGCCGGGGCGTACTCGAAGACCGGCCGCGCGGCGGCGGGTGCGTCCTGCTCGACGTCCTTGTCGACGTTCTTCTTGGCCATCGTGATCAGTCCACCGTCACGTAGTCGGGACCGGAGTACCGGCCGGTGCTGAGCTTCTGACGCTGCATCAGCAGATCGTTGAGCAGGCTGGAGGCGCCGAAGCGGAACCAGTGCGGGGACAGCCAGTCGTCGCCGAGCGTCTCGTTGACCATCACCAGGTACTTCATCGCGTCCTTGGTGGTCTTGATGCCGCCGGCCGGCTTCACGCCGATCTGGGTGCCGGTGGCGGCCCGGAAGTCGCGCACCGCCTCCAGCATCAGCAGGGTGACCGGGGGAGTGGCGTTGACCGAGACCTTGCCGGTGGAGGTCTTGATGAAGTCGGCGCCGGCCAGCATGGCCAGCCAGGAGGCCCGGCGGACGTTGTCGTAGGTCTGCAGCTCGCCGGTCTCGAAGATCACCTTGAGGTGGGCGGCCGTGCCTCCCCCAGACTCCGTCCGGGAGGTGCCCCCAGGGCGCTTGCAGGCCTCCTTGACGGCGGCGATCTCCTCGAAGACCTGCAGGTAGCGGCCGGAGAGGAAGGCGCCCCGGTCGATCACCATGTCGATCTCGTCGGCGCCGGCCGCCACCGCGTCGGCGGTGTCGGCGAGCTTGACCGGCAGTGCGGCGCGGCCGGCCGGGAAGGCGGTGGCCACCGAGGCGACCTGGATGCCGGTGCCGGCCAGGGCGTCCTTGGCGGTGGCGACCATGTCCGGGTAGACGCAGATCGCGGCGACCCGGGGGGCGCTCGGATCGGTCGGGTCGGGGTGCTTGCCCTTGGCGCACAGGGCGCGCACCTTGCCGACCGTGTCCGCGCCTTCGAGCGTGGTCAGGTCGATCATCGAGATGGCCAGGTCGATGGCGAGGGCCTTGGCGGTCGTCTTGATCGACCGGGTCCCGAGCGAAGCGGCGCGGGCTTCCAGGCCGACGGCGTCGACCCCGGGCAGGCCGTGCAGGAACCGGCGGAGCGAGGCCTCGGAGGCGGCGACGTCGCTCAGACCGCCGCCCGCGGCACTGGGGGCTGTAGTGGACATAGTCACCAGATCAGCATATCTACGCGCGTAGTCAGACGGTAGGCGGGGTCCGGCTTCGATGCCGGACCGAGACCTGGCGGTTCCGCTGATCCCTTGCCGGGTGGAGCAGGCCTCCCGGCCCCGGGCTCCGGGAGGTGACGGGGGCCTCAGACCGCGATCGACGCGCCCGGGCGCAGCGGGGCGCCCGACCGGATCGGCGCGCCGGAGGCGAGCGGCGCCCCCGGGCCGAGCGGCGCGCCGGTGCCGATCGGCGTGCCCGCGCCGAGCGGTGTGCCGGAGCCGACCGCCTCCAGTGCCGCGACCGGCGAGTTGAAGCCGCGCCGCCCACGTCTCTCCAGCACCGGATCGGAGCGGAGCACCGCCCGTTGCAGCCGCCGCAGCCGGCTCGACGGCTCCAGGCCGAACTCCTCGACCAGTGCGGAGTGCAGGCGCTGGTAGACCTCCAGGGCCTGCCACTGCCGGCCCGAGCGGTACAGGGCGACCATGAACTGGCCGTGCAGGCACTCGTGCCAGGGGTACTCGGCGCACAGGCCGGCCAGTTCGCCCAGCAGCTCGTGGTGGCGCCCGAGGTGCAGGTCCGCCTCGATGTGCTCCTCGATCAGCCGGGTGCGCCGCTCCTCCAGCCGGGTCACCTCGATGCTCAGCCGGGCGCCGGCCTTGACGTCGGCCAGCACCGGGCCGGTCCAGTGGTCGAGCGCCGCGCGCAGCAGCTCGGCGGCGGCCCGGTCGTCCCCGGCGGCCAGCGCGCGCCGGCCCTCGGTGGCCAGCCGGTCCGACTCCTGGACGTCGCACAGCTGCGGCTCGGCGTTCAGCGCGTAGCCGTTCGGGCGGGTTTCGAGCAGGTCCTTCGCCGTGTCGCGGGAGTCCTCCGGGAGGGCCGCCTCCAGCAGGCGGCGGATCTGCAGGACGTAGGTCTGCAGGACCGAGGAGGCGCTGCGCGGCGGACGCGGCCCCCAGATCTCCTCCATCAGCGTGCCGACGGCGACCGTGCGACCCGCGTTCAGGGCCAGCAGGGCGAGTAGCTGCCGCGGCTTTCCGGCGGTGGGAACGACGGACATCCGGCCCACCTGAACCTCCAGTGGGCCCAGAACCTTGATCTCCACAGGTGCTCCTCCTCCAGCATGTGGTTGCTCGACCACACGACCGGCCCTGCGCCCGGCCGGGCGCGCGCAGGCGCGATCCGGCTCGTGCCGTCCTGGGGGAGGCGGTCCCCGGCGTCCCGCTGCCGTAGCGGTCCGGCGGCGCTCGCGCCCCAGGTGGCAACGGTCTGGCACAGAGTCAGCCGCTCGAACGGGTATCCCACCGGAAGCAGGTGGCGACTGTGCGGTGCCGGTCTGAACGGGGAGTGTCAACTGGCTCTGGTGTGCACGCCAACCACGTGGTCGGCCAAAACCCGTACCGTCACTGGATTTTCATGGCCGACCATCTTGTTTCTCCATCAGTGGAGCGGGGTGGCGCGTCGGATGGGTGGGTCCGGTGATCGCTATGTGACGGATAGTCAGAAATGTCGAGTAGCACGAGACTGCCGGGTCCGCCCCGGCCGAGGGGCCGGCCGGTGAACAGCCGGTGAAGGTCGCTTCACCCCGCGCCCGGCGCCGGGGGCCGGCCGGGCGGCGCGGACGCGAACAGCGTGGAGAACCCCTCGGGTTCTCCACGCTGTGGCGGGCGCCGTGGTTGCTGCGACCCTACGCGCCGCTCGGCACCTCGACGGAGCCGGCGGGCGCCGCGACCGGCGCCACCGGGTCGGCGGAGCCGTGCGAGAGGTCGGGCAGCCGGTGCAGCCAGCCGGGCAGGTACCAGGTGCGCTCGCCCAGCAGGGTCAGCACGGCCGGCAGCAGCACGGCGCGGATCACGGTCGCGTCGATCAGCACCGCGACCGCCAGGCCGACGCCCACCTGCTTCATCGAAGTCACCGTCAGCGTACCGAAGATGGCGAACACCCCGATCATGATCACGGCGGCGCTGGTGACCACCCCGGCGGTGCCGCGCACCCCCTGCGCCACGGCCGTCCGGGTGTCCAGGCCCCGGTCGTGGCCCTCCTTGATCCGGGAGACCACGAAGACGTGGTAGTCCATGCTCAGCCCGAACAGGATCACGAAGAGGAACAGCGGCAGCCAGGAGGTGATCGCCCCGGTGCTGCGGGCGCCCAGCAGCGAGGCGCCGATCCCGTGCTGGAAGACGATGCTCAGCGCCCCGTAGGCGGCGCCCACCGAGAGCAGGTTGAGCACCGTGGTGACCAGCGCGACCACCAGCGAGCGGAACGAGGCCAGCATCAGCACGAAGGCGAGCGCCAGCACGAAGCCGAACACCGGCGCGGCGCTGTCGGTCAGTTGCGCGTTGAAGTCCACCGAGGCGGCGGTGCTGCCGCCCACGGCCACCTCGGCGCCCGGCACCGCGCCGAGGGTGTGCGGCAGCACGGTGGTGCGCAGCCGCGTCAGCGCCGAGACGCTGGTCGCGTCGTTGCCGGAGCCGGGCAACTGCACGCTGATCACCGCGAGTTGGTGCTCCGGGTGGGAGTCCACCGTGATCGGGCCGAAGACGCTGCCGGAGGCCGGCGCCTGCTGCTCGAACTCGGCGATCGCCTGGCGCACCGCCGGCCCGTCCACGTCCGCGGCCTTGACCACGATCTGGCTGGGGATCGGGCTGCCGGGGAAGGCCTGCGCGATCCGCTGGCCGACCTGGACCACCGAGTCGCCCCGGGGCAGCTCCTGGGCCGGGCTCAACTGCGCGGTGTGCAGGCCGAGGACGGGCGCCGAGAGGGCCAGCAGGGCGATCGTCGCCACCGCCGTCCAGGCCAGCGGGCGCTGCTGCACCCGGCCGAGCACCGCACCCCAGAGCCGGCTGCCGCCCTCGGGCGCGGATCGCCGCAGCCGACCGATGAACGGGATCCGGGCCGCCTCCACCCGGTCGCCGAGCATCGACAGCATCGCGGGCAGCACGGTGACCGAGCCGAGCACCGCGACCACCACGACCACGATCGTCGCCAGCCCCATGGCCGTGAAGTCGGCGATCCCGGTGAGGAACATGCCGGCCATCGCGACCACCACGGTGACCCCGGAGACCAGCACCGAGTGCCCCGAGGTGGCGGCGGCGATCCGCAGCGCGCTCTGCGGGTCCCGGCCGGCGGCCCGCTCCTCGCGCTCCCGGCGCAGGTAGAACAGGCAGTAGTCGACCCCGACGGCCAGGCCGACCAGCAGCATCACCGAGGAGGCGTCGTCGCTGGTGTGCACCAGCGGGGTGGTCAGCGCCAGCAGGCCGAAGGCGGCCAGGTAGGCCGTCATGGCCAGCACCACCGGCAGTACGGCCGCCACCAGCGCCCCGAAGACGACCAGCAGGATGCCCAGGGCCAGCGGCAGGGCGGTCCACTCGGCGGCCGCGAAGTCGTTGGCGAAGGTGTCGTTGAAGTGCTTGGCGGCGCTGGCGTCGCCGAACTCCGCGATGCTCAGGTCGCGGTGCGCCGCCTGGGTGCGGGCGACCGCGTCGAGCACCGGCTGCACCTTGTCCGCCGCGTCCTTGGCGGCCCCCTGCACGGCGAACTCGACCAGCGCCGAGTGCCGGTCGGCGGAGAACGCCCCGGAGTCGTACGGGCTGCGCACGTCGCTCACCCGCCCGGTGCCCTGGACGGCGGCCACGGTGTCCGCGACGGCCGAGCGGAACCGCGGGTCGTCGGCGGTGAACGCGCCGCTCTGCACCAGCACCGTCTCGGCGGCCGGCGGCGTGAGGCCCGCCTGGTCGAGCATCCTGACGGCGCGTCCGGACTCCCCCACCCCGTTGTCGGCGTCGGTGGTCTTGTGGGTGCCCGCCATGCTGCCGATCACGGTGGCGAGCACCACGAAGAGCAGCCAGCCGAGGACGGCGGCCTTTCGGTGACGGGCACTCCAGTCGCCGACGGCGACGGCGAGCCCCGGCCTTGCGGTCACGGTTCTCCTCCAGAGGGGGGCGGTGGGTCTCGGGAACGGCGGTGGGTATCAGGGGCCAAGCTGACCGGGCGCGCTCAAACATCGCTAAAGCCGCTGCCCGCCCGACCCCTCCATACCGTCGCGGGCCCCTGGCCAACCGCCCAAGGGGGGCTTTAGCGCCGCCCAGCAGGCTGCCGCCATCGCCGTCCTCACGAGTCTGGAGTGCTCCATGCGTTGGGAGAACCTGTACGTCGCCGGCCTCGGCGCCTACCTGCCGGAGCAGGTCTACACCGCGGAACAGGCCGTCGCCGACGGGGTGTACGGCGCCGGGGAGTGCGAGGCCAACGGCTACCGCGCGGTGCGGGTCGCGGCCGACCACGAGACCGGCCCGGTGATGGCCGCCGCCGCCGGCCGGCAGGCGGTGGAGCGCTCCGGGCTCGCCGCCGACGACTTCGACCTGGTGGTGCACGCCAGCGTCGGCCACCAGGGCCAGGACGTCTGGACCCCGGCGCACTACGTGCAGAACGAGGCGGTCGGCGGCAACGGCGCCGCCCTGGAGGTGCGCCAGGGCTCCAACAGCGGCCTGGCCGCCGTCGAGGTGGCCGCCTCCTGGATCGCCGCCCGCCAGGGGGGCGCCTCCCGGACGGAGTCCGGGGGAGCGACCGCCGCGCTGGTCACCACCGGCGACGCCTTCAAGCTGCCCTACTGGGACCGCTGGAAGGCCGACGAGCAGGTGGTCTACGGCGACGGCGCGGGCGCGCTGGTGCTCTCCACCCGCGGCGGCTTCGCCAAGGTGCGCTCCACCGCCAGCCGCGCCGACTCCTCGCTGGAGCCGCTGTACCGCGGCGAGGACGCCTGGACCGCCGCGCCGTTCCACGACGGCAAGCCGGTCGACCTGGCCGCCCGCAAGCGCCACTGGCTGACCCGCCACGAGGGCGCCTACGACGAGGCGATCGCCCGGATCAACCAGAACTTCGGCGCGGTGCTGCAGACCGCGCTGGCCGACGCCGACACCGACCTGGCCGGCACCCAGTGGTTCGTCCACGCCAACATGTCCAAGACCATCGTGCAGTGGGGCTTCCACGGCGCGCTCGGGCTGGACCCGGAGACCACCGTCTACGACTGGGGCCTGGACCACGCGCACATGGGCGGCGGCGACCAGATCATCGGCCTCAACCGGCTGTTCGAGACCGGCCGCCCCAAGCCGGGCGACCTGATCGTGGCGGCGGGCGCCGGCATCGGCTTCATGTGGACGGTCGCGGTGCTGGAGGTCCTCGACAGCCCGCAGTGGGTCTGAGTGATTGTCACCTCCCGTTGGTGGTGCGTTTCCTGAGCCGGACGGTACGGTGCGCGCGGCCGGGCGCACCGCACCGTCCGGCAGCTCGTCTACCTGGAGGGCGAACATGCTCACCGCTGCCAAGAACGCCAACCTCGCACTGGCCTTCCTGCTGGAACTGGCCGTGCTCTTCTCGGTCGGCCTGTGGGGCTTCACGCTCAGCCCCCGACTGCCCGTCAAACTGCTCGCGGGGGTCGGCGGTCCGCTGCTGATGGTGGTCCTCTGGTCGGTCTTCGGCGCGCCCGGCGCCCCGGCGGCGCTGCACGGCGGCATCCGACTGGCCTTCGAGGTCTGCTGGTTCGGGCTCGGCGTGGTGGCCCTCGCGCTCGCCGGGCGGGTCGCCCCCGCGGTGGTGTTCGGGGTGCTGTTCACGGCCAACACCGTGCTGGCCCGGGTCTGGCACCAGGCCAACGCCTGAGGCCGCCGCAGGCCGCCACCGACAGCACCGCCCGGCGTCAGGGGTACGCCGGGCGGTGCTGGTCTTCTCCGGGAGGGTCAGGCGGGCGGCAGCAGGCCGAGCAGGGCGGCGTTGTCGATCTTGCCGTTCGCGGTCAACGGGAAGTCGGGCACCGCGAGCACGGCGTCCGGCACCAGGTACGGCGGCAGCACCCGGCCCAGTTCGGCCGTCACGCCCACCGGGTCGGCGGCGTCGGCGGCCGACGGGTCCAGCGGGTCGGCGGTGTAGAACAGCGCCAGCCGCTCCCAGGCCGTCGTCCGGCCGGGCACCGGCACGACCGTGCAGCGGCGCACGCCCTCGATCCGGGTCGCCGCGGTCTCGATCTCGCCCGGCTCGATCCGGTGGCCGCGCACCTTCACCTGCCGGTCGGCGCGCCCGCGGAAGTGCAGCGCCCCCTCGGCGTCCACGAAGCCCAGGTCGCCGGTGCGGTAGACGCGCAGCCGCTCGCCCGCGACGGTGACCTCGGGGAACTTCTGCGCCGTCAGCTCCGGCAGCCCCAGGTACCCGACCGCGAGCCCGTCGCCGGAGACGCAGATCTCGCCCTCCTCGCCCGGCGCGCAGACCCGCTCGCCGTCCAGCACGTGCACCCCCGTGCCGGCCACCGCGCGGCCGATCGGGACGCCGCCCGGGGTCTCGCAGTCCGCCGGCCGGATCCGGTGCTCGGTCGCGTAGACGCAGCTCTCCACCGGGCCGTAGACGTGGAACAGCGCGATCCCGGGGTGGCGGGCCAGGAACCGGCCGATGTGGTCGGTGGAGTTCCGCTCGCCACCGGTGAAGACCTGCCGGGTGCCGAGGAAGCAGTCCGGGTCCATGTCCACGAACAGGTTGAACAGCGTGGTGGTGAGGAAGACGGTGTCCACCCCGGCGGACTTCACCACGTCCCGCAGGGCGCCGGGCAGCAGGTAGTCCTCCTCGACCACGACGATCGCGCCGCCGGTGGTCAGCATGCCCCAGACCTCCAGGCTGAAGGCGTCCCACGGGCACGGCGCGGCCTGGGTGGTGACGCCCTGCGGGCCGTAGCCGCGCAGCCCGCCCGGGCCGAACAGCCGGGTGGTCGCCCGGTGCGGCGAGACCACGCCCTTGGGCGTGCCGGTGGTGCCGGAGGTGAAGAAGACGCTGGCGGGCGCGGCCGGGTCGAGCTCGACCTCGGGCGCGCTGCCGCCGAGCGCGGCGACGGCCGGCAGCGGGTCGGTCGGCGGCTGCCAGCGCGCGGGCGCCGTTGCGGGGCTGCCGGGGTGGTCGTCCGCGGAGACGAACACCGGCGGGCGCAGCTGCTCCAGCAGTCCGTCGATCCGCTCGGCGGGCCAGCGGTGGTCGAGCGCCGCGTACGCCGCACCGCACTTGAGCACCGCGAGCAGCACCGCCACCAGCTGCGGGGTGCGCGGCATCCGCACCGGCACCACGGTGCCCGGTCCGACGCCGTGGGCGGCCAGCTGCCCGGCGAGGTGCTCGGCCGCCGCGTCCAGCGTGCGGTAGTCGATCCGCTCCTCGCGGAAGAAGATCGCGGTGGCCCCGGGCCGCAGCCGGGCCTGGGCGGCGACCGCCCGGTGGATCAGCGGGTTGACGGGTTCGGTGGCCCCGGGCGGCTCTGTGCTAGTCATGGTCTTCGCGCTCCTGTCCTGTTGGCGCTGCTGTCCCGGCCGGCTCAGGCCTCGGCGACCTTGGCGTAGATCCCGCGCAGGCTGCGGTCCTCCAGCAGCCGGCCGACCGGGATCCGGGTGCCCGTCTCCCGCTCGACCGCCGCGACCAGGCGCATCATGTGCAGGGAGTCCCAGCTGACGACGCGTTCGGAGTCCAACTCGGCCTCCAGGTCGGCGCCGTTCAGCGGGAGGGCGAGCTCGTCGCGGACGATCCGGACGAAGTCGTCCTTGGTGATCATGTGTTTCCTCACCTTCGGGGAACGGGAGTTCAGCGCCCAAGGTGGTCCGCCCGGCTAAAGGAACGCTTGCGGTCGGCGCGGGGGACACCGCGGGGGATACTGGGCGGCGCCGGGCGTGCCGGGGCCGCTGGTGCGGGACTGGAGCAGGACTGGAGCGAGGCTTCAGCGGGTGCGGGGAGGATGGTGCTGGCTCTGCGCCCGGCGACCCCGGGACCGGCCGCCGCGCACTCCCCCCCCCACGGACCAGCACACCCCCCCCACGGACCAGAGGACGCCCTCCATGGACACGTCTCCCGCCGTCGAACGCCCCCGGCCGCCGCAGTCGGCCGAGGCACCCGTGATCCAACTGGTCCACCGCCCGAGCACCCGGGACGGCCTGCTGCTGAACGGCAGGACCTCGACCGAGCACGCCTTCGTGCTCTCCACCGTGCTGCCCGAGCCGCCGCTGCCGGCCGGCAGCGGCCTCTACGAACTCCGCTCCGCCATCGAAGCGGTGCGCCGGGCCTGCGAGTTCGCCGCGCACCAGTACTTCGGCGTGCCCCGGGACAGCGCCGTGCTGCCCACCGAGACCGACCTGGTGATCACCGACCTGCGCCCCTGGCGGCGGGCCGGGCGACCCGCCCAGGCCACCATCGACCTGCGGCTGCGCGGCGGCCGGCTGGTCGACGGGGTGCCGGGCACGCTCGGCTGCGAGAGCACCGTGAGCATCGACGGGGTGCCCTGCGGCCGGGGCCGCGGCCGGCTCACCATGACGGCACCCGAACGGGCCCGCGGCCACCGGCCGGGCCGCCCGGCCGACCCGCGGGCCGGGGACCCGCGCACCGCGACCGCCGACCCGCGCGCCGGGGCCGCGGCCAGGTGCCCGGCCGCCCGGTTCCGGCCCGCCCGGCCGGTGGCCGTCGGCTGCGGCCGGCCGGAGGAGGTGGTGATCGGCGAACCGCTGTCGGTCTCGGCCGGCACCGTGCTGGTGCCCGTGCGACCGGGCACCACCCCCCTCGACGACGCCCTGCGGCAGACCGCGCTGCTCGCCGCCGGGACGCTGCGCGGCTTCCAGCCCGCCCGGTGCGCCATCACCCGCTGGTCGGCCGCCGTCGCCCGGCCCGCCCGCCCCGACCGGCCGCTGCTCTGCACCGCCACCCCCGGCGCGGCCGACCGGGACACGGACGGCCGCCCCCTGGCGCCGGTCGCGCTGCGGCTGCTGCAGGACGGTCGCACGCTCGGCAGCGCCGACGTCACCGTGCTGCTGGACTGCTGACGCCATGTCGGCCCAGCTGTGAGGGAGAGCATGCGCTACCGGATCCTCGGCCCGATCCAGCTCGGCTCGCACACCCCCTCCGCGGCCAAGATCCGCACCGTGCTGGCCGCGCTGCTGGTGCGGGCCAACGAGGTGGCGGCCACCGGGAGCCTGATCGATGAGCTGTGGGGCGAGGCGCCGCCGCGCACCGCCACCACCACCCTGCAGGTGTACATCTCCCAACTGCGCAAGGCCTGCGCGGCGGAGGACGGCGAACCGGAACTGACCGGGCGTCAGACCCGGATCGCCACTCGGTCGCCCGGCTACCTGATGCGGGTCGAGCCCGACGAGTTCGACCTCGCCCGGTTCGAGGCCCTGCACGCCGACGGCCGGGCCGCCGCCGAGCGCCTGGACCACCGGGAGGCCGCCCGGCTGCTGCGCGAGGCGCTCGCGCTGTGGACCGGGCCCGCGCTCTCCGGCGTGCCGCGCGGCGCGCTGCTGGACGCGGCGGTGGTCCGGCTGGAGGAGCAGCGGCTGGAGGCCCTGGAGCAGCGGATCCGCGCCGAGCTCGCGCTCGGCCGGCACCGCGACCTGTGCGGCGAGCTGATGGCGCTGGTCCACGAGCACCCGCTGCACGAATCCCTGCACGCCGAGCTGATGCTGGCCCTGCACCGCTCCGGCCGGCAGGCCGATGCGCTGCGCACCTACGACCGGATCCGCCGGGCGCTGGGCGAGGAGCTCGGCGTCGACCCGGGTGCCGAGCTGCGCCAACTGCACGAGCGGGTGCTCCGGTTCGACCCGCGCCTGGAACTGCCGGCCGCCGCCCGGCCGCCGGAGCCGGCCGCCGCGCCCGCGCCGCTCGCCGGTGGCGGCACGCCCTCCCCCGCGCCGTTCGTCCGGGCCCGCCGACTGCCGCCGCCGGTAGCCGACTTCACCGGCCGGCAGGAGCAACTCGGGCAGGCCGGGCAGCTGTTGCGGGCCGGCCTGGCCGACCCGGCGGGCCGGGTGCTGGCCGTGGTCGGGGCGGCCGGGGTGGGCAAGACGGCGTTCGTGGTGCGGCTGGCCCGCGAGCTCGCCGGGGAGTTCCCGGACGGCTGCCTCTTCCTCGGGCTGCGCGGGCCCGGCGGCGGCGCCCTCGATCCGGCCCAGGCGCTGCTCCGGCTGGTGCGCCAACTGCGGCCGGACGCAGCCGAGTCGGCTGCGGCGGAAGGCGGCCAGCCGGACGGCCCGGCGGACGGACCGGCGGTGTTCGAGGAGCTGGCCGACGCCCTGCACCGCGCCCTGGCCGGGCGGCGGCTGCTCGTGGTGCTCGACGACGCGGCCTCGGAGGCGCAGCTGCGGCCCGTGCTGCCCGCGCTCACCGACTGCGCCGTGGTGCTGACCGCGCGCCGCACCCTCGGCTCGCTGGACGGCGTCCGGCACCTGGTGCTCGACGTCCTGACGCCCCGTGAGTCGCTGGAACTGCTCGGCGCCACCGGCGGCGTCAGGATCGCCGAGGACCCGGCCGCCGCCGCCCGGATCGCCCGGCTCTGCGGCCACCTGCCGCTCGCCCTGCGGGTGGCCGGGGCCAGCCTGGCGGCCCGGCCGCACTGGTCCGCCGCCGCGCTGGCGGCCCGGCTGGAGGACGAGCGGGCCCGGCTCGGCGTGCTCGCCTGCGGCGACCTCGACGTCCGGGCCAGCCTGCTGGTCGGCTACCGCGAGGCCGGCGCCGCCGAGCGGCAGGCCTTCCCGCTGCTCGGGCTGGCCGCACCGGAGTTCCCGCTCTGGCGGGCGGCGGCCCTGCTCGGCTCCCCGCCGGCCGTCGCCGAGCGGGTGGTCGAACGGCTGGTCCAGGCGCACCTGTTGCAGGCCCGGGCCACCCCCGGCAGCCCGGTGCGCTACCGGATCCACGAACTGCACCGGGCGATGGCGCTCGAACTGCTGGACCGGGCCGGCCCCGAGTCGGTGCGGGCCGCCACCACCCGCCTGTGCGACGCCTACCTGGCGCTCAGCCGGCACGCCGACGCCCGGATCGCGCCGGGCCGCGCCCTCGGCCCGGAGCCCCGGCCGCACCGCCCCGACCTGCTGCCCGATCCGGCGGCCGAGGTGCGGGACGCGCCGCTGCGCTGGTTCCAGGAGGAGGCGCCGGGCCTGGTCGCCCTGGTGCGCCAGGCCCACACCGCCGGGCTCTGGGAGCAGACCTGGCAGCTGGCGGACAGCCTGGTCGGCTACTTCCAGGCGAGCGCGGCCTGGCCGGACTGGGAGACCACCGGCGAGCTGGCCCTGGACGCGGCCCGCCGGGCGGGCCACCCCGGCGCCGAGGCGGCGGCGCTCTGCTCGCTCGGCGACCTGGCCTGGCAGCGCCGCCAGGTCACCCGGGCCCTCAACCGCTTCGAACTCGCCGGTGCCCGCGCCCGCCACGCCGCCGACGCCAGGGTCGAGGCCCGCAGCCTGATCGGCCTCGCCGACGGCGTCCTCGACCGCGGCGACACCGCCGCCGCCCGCCGCGCCTTCGGCCGCGCCCTGGCCCTGTGCCGCGACGCCGAGGACGCCCGGGGCACGACGGACGCGCTGCGGGGCATCGCCCTCGCCGAACTCCTCGCCGGCCGCAGCGAGGAGGCCCTGCGCACCCTCGCCGAGTGCCGCCGCGCGGCGGAGCGCCTGGGCGACCGCCGCTGGACCGAGTTCGCCCGCCGCGCGGCGGAACGGATCCGCGCGGCCGCAGGCGAGGGCGCCACCACGGCGGACGCGCACGAGGTGCGCCCGGGGGTGTGGCTGATCGGCTGAGGGGGTGTGAGCCCTGCGGCTAAGCTGCCGGGGAAGTACCGAGCACGGAGGTTCGCATGCCCCCCACCCAGCGGTCCCTGCCCGCCCTCGCAGCGCTGTGCGGGCTCCTCGCCACCGCCCTCGCAGTGGCAGTCGGCGAACTCGCAGGCACCGCCCGCCTGGTGGCGCTGGCGGTGCTGGGAACCGGCCTGCTGGCGTGCATCGGCGTGACGAGTGCGACGCTCGCCCGCACGAGGCGCGACACGTGAGCGCGAGCCCCTGACCGTGTGACAGGTCAGGGGCCGGGCCGGGCCGGGGTCAGTGGGTCAGTGGGTCAGGGCGGCGCCCATCTCCTCTACGTCGTCGATCAGTTGTGCGGCGAATCCGGCGAAGGCGTCGCCCAGCAGGTAGAAGTGGCCGCCGGGCATGACGTGCCGGCGGAAGCCGCCGGTGGTCTCCCGGGACCAGGCGGTGAGCAGGTCGGCGGGGGCCCAGGGGTCGTCGATTCCGCCGAAGGCGGTGACCGGGCAGGTGAGGGGTGCCCGGTCGGGGTGGGGGCGGTAGGACTCGACAGCCCGCAGGTCGGCGCGGGAGGTGCGCAGGAACCGTTCGACGAAGCCGGGGAGCTCGTGGATGCGGTCCGGCAGGCCGCCCAAGGCGATCAGTTCGGTGAGCAGTTCGGCGTCGTCCAGTTCGGCGAGGCCGCGGCCGGCCTGGGGGTGGAAGGCCGGGGCGACCCGGGCCGAGACGCCGACCCAGACGGGCGGGGCACCGATCCGTTCGAGCTCCCGGGCGGTCTCGACGGCCACCAGGGCGCCGAGGCTGTGGCCGAAGAGCGCGAACGGGGCGTCCGTCCACGGCTGGACGTCCGCGACCGCGCGGGCGATCACGGCGGTCATCTCGGTGAGGGGCGGCTCGGCGTGGCGCTTGCCCCGGCCCGGGAGGTCGAGCAGGAGGAGTTCCCAGCCTTCGGGCAGTCGGTGCGTCAGCGGGTAGTAGCCGGCCGCCGAGCCGCCCGCGTGGTGGAAGCCGATCAGCCGCAGGGTCGGCCGGTCGAGCTGGCGCGGCCGGACGAAGGGGCTCATCTGGGCTGCTCCTGTCCGGCGCGCAGGATGTGCTCGCCGAGCCGGCGGAAGAGCGTGGCCAGCGGCACCTCCTCGGTGAACTCCTCGACCGGGAGCTCGACCTGGTACTCGCGCTCGACGGCCATCGCGAACTGCATCGCGGTGAAGGAGTCGCCGCCGACCTCCAGGTAGGTGCGCTGCGGGTCGAGCGCCTCGGTTGCGCGCAGCACGGTGGCGAGTTCGGCGGCGAGGAACTCCTCGACCAGGTCCCGGTCCGGGTCGTCGGACCCGCCGACTTCCGGCTCCGAACCTGCGGAGAGCGGCACCGCAGCATCCACCGGCCGCTCGTCGATCCAGCAGCGGCGCCGCTGGAACGGGTAGGTCGGCAGGTCGCCGAGCAGCCGGGCGCCCGGGGCGCGCAGGGCCGCCAAGCGCAGGTCGGCGCCGGCCAGGAAGAGCGCGGCCAAGGCGGTCGCGAGGAGCTCCGGAGTGCGGTCGGCCCGGTCGGTCACCAGCGGCAGGACCTGGCCCTCCCACTCCAGTTGCGCGTATCCGGCGGTCGGCGCACCCGGGAGTTCGGTGATCCGCAGCCCGAGCTCGCGCAGCCGCCCGGCCAGCTCGGGGTGGTCGGCCGTGACCCGCAGCCCGACTGTCGGCTTCGCGCCCCGGGTCACGCTCGGCCGGCCCTCGGTCAGCGCGGAGGCCAGTTCAGCGCCGGTCCGCCCGGTGACCGCGAGGCGGTGCTCGAAGGGCGTCCGGCCGGTGTTGAGCGTGTGGCAGAGCGAGGCGACGGAGGCGGCGTCAGCGTCCTTGAGGAGCAGCGCGACGGAGCCCGCCAGCTCGCGCAGGCTCTCCGCGCTCCGCGCCGACAGCACCAGCAGCTCGGTCCGGCCCGGTTCGACGGTCGCAACGGGTTCGGGTTCGTACGCCTCCAGCAGGGCGTGCGCGTTGGTCCCGCTCATCCCGAAGGCGCTGATCCCGCCGATCCGCCGCTCGAACGCCGCCGGCCACTCTTCGGAGGCGCGCGGCACGGTGACCGCCACCCGCTCCCACGGGATCAGCGGGTTCAACTCGCCGTCAGCGGCTCCGAGTGCGGCCGGGATCCGGCCGTGACGGAGCATCAGCACCAGCTTGATCAGGCCCGCGATGCCGGCGGCTGCCTCCAGGTGGCCGATCCGCGACTTCACGCTGCCCACGGCGAGCGGCGCGGCCCGGCCCGCGGCGCCGCTGCCGAGCACGGCGTCCAGCGCGCCGACCTCGATCGGGTCGCCGAGCGCCGTGCCGGTGCCGTGCGCCTCGACGAAGCCGACCTCGCCGGGGGCGACCCGGGCGTCGGCCAGCGCGGCCCGGATCACCTCCTGCTGGGCGGGGCCGCTGGGCACGGTCAGGCCCGAGGAGGCGCCGTCGTGGTTGACGGCGGTGCCGCGCAGCACCGCGAGCACCGGTCGGCCCTCGCGTTCGGCCTGGTCGAGCCGCATGAGCACCAGCATGCCGACGCCCTCGCCGCGCCCGTAGCCGTCGGCGGCGGCGGTGAAGGTCTTGGACCGTCCGTCCGGCGCCAGCGCCCGGTTCTGGCAGAGCGAGACCATCAGGTCGGGCGAGAGCACCAGGTTGGCCCCGCCGACCAGGGCGTAGCGGCACTCGCCGCGGCGCAGGCTCTGGGCGGCCAGGTGCAGCGCGACGAGCGAGGAGGAGCAGGCGGTGTCGCAGCTCAGCGCGGGGCCGGACAGGCCCATCACGTAGCTGATCCGGCCGGCCGCCATGCAGTGGCCGCCGCCGGTGCCGTAGTAGGGGTCGATGCCGGTCTTGTCGTCCGGCGCGGCCATCCGCTCGACGTACTCGGCGGACATGATGCCGACGAAGACGCCGGCGTTCAGCCGGTCCTGCCGCCGCACCGCGATGCCGGCCCGCTCCATCGCCTCCCAGGCGCACTCCAGCAGCAGCCGCTGCTGCGGGTCGAGCGCCTCGGCCTCGCGCTGCGAGATGCCGAAGAAGGCGGGGTCGAAGCCGGCCACGTCGGCGAGGAAGCCGGCCCGGTCCACGTAGGAGGAGCCCGGCCGGTCGGGGCGCGGGTCGAAGACCCGGCGCAGGCCGGGGCGGTCCTCGGGGATCGGCCCGAGCGCGTCGGCGCCGCCGAGCAGGAACTCCCAGTAGGCCTCCGGCGTGGTGAGGCCGCCGGGCAGCCGCAGCGCCGTGCCGACCACGGCCAGCGGTGCCCGGTGGGCCTCCTGGGCCTCCTCCAGTTCGCGCACCCGGGCCTTGAGGGAGCGGGAGAGGCGGAGTTGATCCTCCATCAGTTTGCGCAGGTCATCCGGTTCCACGGTCACGCCTCCAGGTCGTTCTGCACGGCTCGGATGAGTTCCTCGAATGACAGGTCCCGCGGGTCGCCCTGGTCGGCGCCGTCGTCCGGGACCGCCGCCTCGGGCACGGGTGCCTCGGCGAACAGCGAGCCGGTGACGTAGTCGGCCAGCGCGGCGACGGTCGGGTGGTCGATCGCCACGGTCGCGGGCAGTTCGGTGCCGAGGGCGTGGGCGAGCTGGGTGCGCAGGTCGATCACCATGATCGAGTCCAGCCCGAGGTCGGCGAAGCCGATGGTGTCGTCGGCCCGGGCCGGGTCGCCCAGCACCTCGCCGACTAGGTCGCGGATCGCGTCCCGCAGCTCCGCGCCCCGCAGCTCCGCATCCCGCCCGGCGCCGGCCGGTCCGGTCAGCCGGTCGAGCAGCCAACCGCGTTCCCGGCCGCCCGTCGCCCGTTGGACGACCGGCGCCGAGCCGGCCAGCAGGGCGCCCCTGGGGTGCCCGGCGAGCCGCTCCGCGTACCGCTGCGGGTCGAGCGCGACGGCCACCAGGCCGGCCCGCTCCCCGCCGGCCGCGAGCGCGAGCAGCGGTCCGGCCTCGGCGTCGTCCAACGGCCGCACCCCGAGCCGCTCGGTGGCCCGCTCGACGGCGGCCGCGGCGGCCATCCCGCCCTTGTCGGCCGGCACCCACGGGCCCCAGGCGACGCTGGTGGCGGGCACGCCCGAGTCGCGCAGCGCCTGCGCCAGGCCGTTCAGGTAGCCGTTGGCCGCCGCGTAGTTGGCCTGCCCGGCCGAGCCGAGCACGCTGGAGACGGAGGAGAAGAGCACGAAGGCGTCGAGCCCGGCCCCGCGCGCGGCCGCGGCCAGGTGCTCCGCGCCGCGCGCCTTGGCCGCGAAGACCTGCTCGAAGGAGTCGGCGGTCAGGTTCTCGAAGGCGCCGTCCCGGTTCACCCCGGCCAGGTGGAAGACGGCGCACAGCGGTTCGGCCGCGCGCACCGCCCGCGCGCAGTCCTCCGGGTCGGTGACGTCGCCGGCCGTGACGGTGACCTCGACCCCGGCGGCGACCAGCTCGTCGATCACCCGGCGGGCGGTCTCGTCCGGTGCTGAACGGCCCATCAGGGTCAGTGCGGGCGCGCCCTGTTCGGCCAGGGTCCGGGCCACGCTCAGGCCGAGCGCGCCGAGACCGCCGGTCACCAGCACGCCGCCCCGCCAGCGCGGTTCGGCGCCGGCCCGGGCGAGGGGCACCAGCCGGGCCGCCTTCGGGCCGTCGGGGTCCAGGGCGAGCCGGAGCTCGGGCAGGCCGGCGTCCAGCTCCGCCGCGAGCAGTGCGGCCAGGGCGCGGGCGTCCCGGGCCAGTTCGGGGTGCGGGGTGATCCGGAGCAGCCGCCGCTCGGCGTCCTCGGCCTCCAGCGCGGCGAGCATGCCCCAGAGGGCTTCGCGCACCGGCGCGGCGGCGGCCCGTCCGTCGCCGAGCACGGCGTACGGCACGGAGCGCGGCGCCTCCTCGCGCAGCGTCCGGGCCAGCGCGACCGCGGCGTCCAGGGCGTCGCAGGCCGCCGCTTCGGCGACCTGCCCGAACCGGGTGTCGAGCACCAGGCCGGTGGCCGCGTCGAGCGCGGTGGCGTCCGCCGCGACCGAGGCGTCGTGGCCGAGCGCGGCCAGCGCCTCGGCCAGCGAGGCGGTCCACTCGTCCGGTCGGCCCAGCACCAGCACCCGGTGCCGAGTGCCGGTGCCCGCCGCCCGCTCCGGCCGGGCCGCCCACACCAGCTCGTGGGCGTGCGGCGTGCCGCCGCGCAGGCTCTGCTCCAGCACGGCCTTCGGGGCGTGCCGGACCCGGAACCCGTCGGCGGTGAAGACGGTGGTGCCGGCGCCGGTGAACAGGTGCAGGTCGGCGGTCTCCACCCGGGAGCGGCCGTGCGGCAGCGGCTCGGCCTTGGTGACCCGGACGTGGCCCCACAGCTCGCCGCCTCCCTCCGGCCGGCCGGGGAAGGCGAGCCGGGCGGCCGCGAACGGGATGGCCAGCGAGGGCGCCTCGGCGGCCTCGTCGTCGACCATGAACCCGGCGATGCTCTGGAAGCAGGAGTCGATCAGGCCCGGGTAGACCTCGTAGTCGGCCGGGTCGTCGGGCAGTTGGGGCTGCTGGTAGCGGACCAGCGCCTCGCTCCCGCGGATCCACACGTCGGCGATCCACTGGAAGGACGGGCCGAGGGTGTAGCCGAGCTCGCGGAAGTAGCTGTAGAAGGCCGCACCGGTGATGTGCCGGTCGGCGTCCGCGATGAACGCGTCGCGGTCGGGCAGTGCGGGGAGCGGGCCCGCCGTCGGGCCGAGCCGGGCGGCCAGGTGCCGCTCCCAGCGGTTCTCCTCCCGGTCGATCAGGCTCTGCACCGTCAACTCGCCGTCGGCGAGCAGGATCTGTGCCTCGTACCGCTCGCCGTCCTTGATCACCAGGGCGCGCGGGCAGACCAGGTCCTCGATCGCGAACGGGCGTCCGCCGCCGGCCAGCGCGGAGAGCAGGGTGCCCAGGTGCGAGGCGGCGGGGGTCACCACCGTGCCGTACAGCCGGTGGTCGGTGAGGTAGCCGGGGAACTCGGCGGTGCGCTCGAAGGCGAAGGCGCGGCCGCTCAGCGCGGGGGAGCGCAGTTCGGCGCCCCAGTGCGCGGCCCGGGCGGCCGGGGCGGCGGCCGGGCGCGGGCGCACCGTGGTCCAGTACGCCGTCTCGGCGAACGGGTAGCGCGGCGCGGCGCCCCGCTGTGGGCTCGAACCGGCCTGCACCCGGGCCCAGTTCAGCTCCTGGCCGTGCTCGTAGAGGGTCCGGGCGGCGGCCGCCAGGATCGCCCGGTCCTTGCCGCCGCGCCGCAGCGAGGGCAGCGTGCCGCCGGCGGGGGCCAGGCCGGCGGCGGTGACCAGGTGGCCGAGCGTGCGGTCCGGGCCCAGCTCCAGGCACAGGTCGATCTCCAGCTCGGCGAGCCGCTGCGCGCCCTGGTGGAACCGGACGGGCCGCCGCACGTGCTCGGCCCAGTAGTCGGCGCCGTAGGTCGCGGGCGTGGCGAGCTCGCCGGTCACGTTGGCGATCAGCGGGATCCGCGGCGCCCCGAACTCGAACGGCTCCAGCACCGTGCGCAGTTCGCCGAGCATCGGCTCCATCAGCCGGGAGTGGAAGGCGTGCGAGACCACCAACGGCCGCGCCACCACCCGCTGTTCCTTCATCCGGGCGGCGAACCGGGCGACCTCCTCGGGCGCGCCGGCCACCACCACGGCCTGCGGGCCGTTGACGGCGGCGACGTCCAACTCGAAGCCGTCCAGCCACTCCTGGACCTGCTCGGAGGTGGCGGAGACGGCCAGCATGGCGCCGGGCGCGGTCTCCTGCATCAGCCGGGCGCGGTGGGTGATCAGGGTGAGCCCGGTCTCCAGGTCCATCACCCCGGCGTGGATCGCGGCGGCGATCTCGCCGACGCTGTGGCCGAGCACCGCCGAGGCGGTCACGCCCCAGGACTCCCAGAGCGCGGCCAGGCCCAACTCCAGTGCCACCAGGGCGGGCTGGGTGAAGCGGGTCTGGTTGACCAGCTCCTTCTCGGCGCCGTGGAACATCACCTGGTGCAGCGAGACGCCCAACTGGGGCGCGGTGACCCGGTCGCAGGCGTCGATCACGGCGCGGAACACCGGCTCGGTCGCGTACAGCTCCCGGCCCATGCCGAAGTGCTGGCTGCCCTGGCCGGAGAAGAGGAAGGCGACCCGCGGTGCCCGGGTGGCGCGGTGCGGTGTGGTGGGCCCGCGCAGCGCGGCGAGCAGTTCCTCGCGGTCGCGGCCGAGCAGCGCCCGGCGCACCGGGAAGTGCGCCCGGCCGGAGCCCGCGGTCACGGCCGCCGCCGGGAGCTCGCCGGCCGGCAGGTCGGTCAGGTGCTTCTCCCAGGCGGCCGTCAGCCGCTCCAGCCCGGCCTCGTCCGGCGCCGACAGCGGCAGCAGCACGGGGGCGTCCGTGGTGGCGAACGGAACTGACGGAGCGTCAGCTGCTTCGCCGATCACCAGGTGGGCGTTGGTGCCGGAGAAGCCGAACCCGGAGACGCCCGCCAGTCGCGGCCGCTCGCCGGCCCGCCAGGGCACCTCGGTGTCGCAGACCCGCAGGTTCATCTCCCGCCACGGCACGTGCGGGTTGCGGGTCTCGCAGTGCAGGTTGCCGGGGATCCGCTGGTGGCGCAGCGCCAGCACGGTCTTGATCACGCTCGCCATGCCGGAGGCCGACTCGCAGTGGCCGATGTTGCTCTTCACCGAGCCGATCAGCAGCGGCTCGCCGGGGTGCCGGTCGGCGCCGAGCACGGACCAGGCGGCCCGCAGCTCGATCGGGTCGCCCAGCGAGGTGCCGGTGCCGTGCGCCTCCAGGTAGGAGACCGCCGAGCCGTCGACCCCGGCGTCGGCCAGCGCGGCGCCGATCACGGCCTGCTGCGCCCGGCCGTTGGGGGCGGTCAGCCCGGAGGAGGCGCCGTCCTGGTTGACGGCGCTGCCGTGCAGCAGCGCGAGGACCCGGTCGCCGTCGCGCCGGGCGTCGCCGAGCCGCTTGAGCACCAGCACGCCGCAGCCCTCGGACCGGACGAAGCCGTCGGCCTCGGCGGAGAAGGTCTTGCAGCGGCCGTCGGGCGAGAGCATGTGGGCCCGGCTGACCGCGACCGAGGCGGCGGGTGCGGCGATCACGTTGACCCCGGCGGTGATCGCGCAGTCGGTCTCGCCGGAGCGCAGCGAGCGGATCGCCAGGTGCAGCGCGACCAGCGAGGAGGAGCAGGCGGTGTCCACCGCGAGCGCGGGCCCGGTCAGCCCGAGCAGGTAGGAGAGCCGGCCGGCGGCGGCGTTGAGCGCGGTGCCGGTGCTGAAGTAGGCGTCCAGCTGCTCCGGTCCGCCCTGTTCGAGCAGCCGGGCGTAGTCGGAGTTGGAGATGCCGAGCCAGACGCCGGTGCTGCTGTCGCGCAGGGCGCGCGGGTCGATCCGGCCGTCCTCCAGCGCGTGCCAGGCGACCTCCAGCAGCAGCCGGTGCTGCGGGTCCAGGCTCTCCGCCTCGCGGGCGGGGATGTCGAAGAAGGCGGCGTCGAACCGGGCCGGGTCGCGCAGGAAGCCGCCCTGGTCGGTGGTGATGGTGCCGGGGCGCAGCGGGTCGGCATCGGTGAGCGCGGCGCGGTCCCAGACCCGGTCCGGCACCGGGCCGACGCCGTCGCGGCCCTCGATCAGCAGCTGCCAGAACTCCTCCACCGAGTCCGCGCCGGGGAAGCGCCCGGCCATGCCGACGATGGCGATCGGCTCGGCGGCGACTGCGGGAGCGGGCCCAGCGGCAGCCACGGGCACAGGCGCGGGCGTAGCCGCAGGCGCGGGGAGCGGTGGCGGGGTCTCAACGGGTCGCGGAGCCACCGGTCTCGGCGTGAGCAGCGCGAGCACGTGGTCCGCCAGCCGGGCCACCGTCGGGTGGTCGAAGATCTCCGCGACCGGCACCCGCACGCCGAACACCGCTGACAGCTCGCGCTCCAGGTCCACCGCCATGATCGAGTCCAGGCCGAGGTCGAAGAAGCCCACGTCCTCGCGGAGCGGGTGGCCCTCGGCGTGGCCGAGCACCGCCGCCACCAGCCCGGCGACCCGCCCACGGGCGGCGGCCGGCCGGGCCAGCTCGGGCAGCGCGAGCAACTCTTCTGCCACTAGGGCTACTTGATTGGACGTCACATCAACGATCGACTCCTGAGCAGGCGCCAGCTCCTCGAACAGCGGCCGTCGCCGGCGCACGGCCGTCACCTCAGCGAACCGTGCCCAGTCCACCGGGCAGGCGACGGCCAGCCGCCCGGCACCGGCCGGTCGGTCGAGCAGGTGCGCGCGCCCGGTCGGCCCGTCCAGCGCGCCGACGCCGAGGCGAGCCAGCTCGGCCCGCTCGGCGGCGTCCGCCATGCCGGCCAGCGCCCACGGGCCGAAGGCCACGCTGACCGCCGGCCGCCCGGCGGCGGCGCGGTGCTCGGCGAGCGCGTCGAGCCCGCCGTTGGCGGCCCCGTAGGCGCCGTAGCCCTCGGTGCCCCAGAGCGCGGAGACCGAGGAGGTCTGGGTGAAGAAGTCCAGCGGCCAGTCCCGGCCGATCAGGTGCAGCCACCAGGCGCCGGTGAACTTGCCGCGCAGGGCGGTGGCGAAGGTGTCGGCGTCGGCCTCGGCGAGCGGCTGGCGCGGCAGCGCGCCGGCCGTGTGCACCACCCCGCGCACCGGCGGCAGGTCGGCGGTCTCCCGGCAGGCCTCGGCGAGTTCGGCGGCCGAGTCGCAGTCGGCGCTGCGGTAGCGGACGTCCACGCCGTCGGCGCGCAGCCGCCGCAGCAGCGCCTCGGCCTCGCCCGCCAGCCGCTCCTGCGGGGTGCGGCCGATCAGCAGCAGGTGGCGGGCACCGCGCCGGACCAGCTCGGTGACGGCCTCCCGGCCGATCGCCCCGAGCCCGCCGGTGACCAGGTAGCTCGCGTCCGGCCGGATCGCCGGCGCGTCGGACCGGCGCACCGCCACCTCGCGGAGCCGGCCGACCAGGACGCCGCCGCCGCGCACGGCGGCCAGGTCCTCGCCGCCGTCCTGGCGGACCAGCCGCAGCAGCGCGGCGGCATCCGCCGCACCGGGGGCGGCGGGCAGGTCGCAGACGCCGCCCCAGCTCGCCGGGAACTCCAGGCCGAGCGCGGGCGCGAGGCCGTGCAGCAGGCCGTGGTCGGTCGCCGCGACCGGGTCGGCGCCGGTCACCTGGCGGGCTCCCCGGGTGACGGCCCACGCGGCGCCGGCCGCCGAGCCCCGGTCCAGGCCGTGCACGGCGGCGGTGACCGCGGTGCACAGGGCCGCGCCGCGGGCGGCGGGGTCGGGCCCCGCGCCGAGCTCGGCGGGCAGCGGGGTGGCCGCGAAGGCGAGCACCAGGGCCACCCGCTCGCCGGCCGGACGGCCGGCCCAGAACGCTGACCAGGAGTCGGCGCCGTCCGGCAGGGCGGCGTGCTCCCAGCCGGGCACCGGCGCCCCGCCGAGCAGCACGCCCCGCAGGCCCAGCGCGCTCGCCTGACGGGCCAGCAGCTCCAGCAGCTCGGCGTCGTCGCCGGCCAGCACCAGCGCGTGGGCGTCCGCCGCCGGCTCGGGCAGCACGGCCTGACGCCAAGCAAGCTCGTGCCCCGTCAGCTCAGGGCTCATCGGCTCCACGCTCGCCGGCTCGGGCGCGTACCGCTGCCGCTGCCACGGGTACCCGGGCAGGCTCACCACCCGGCGGGCCGGCACGGCGAGCGCCTCCTCCTCCGACCCGGGGCGGCTGACGGCGGCTGACGGCTCGTCGGCGGCCAGCGCGGCGAGCGCCGCCCCGGCCGCCAGCGGATCGGCGGCGGTGATCCGGGCGCGCTCGGCGAACCGGGGGCGGCCGGCGGTCACCGTGTAGGCGAAGGCGGGGTAGTCGGCGGCGGGCGCGCCGGCCAGGTGCCCGCCGAGCCGGCCGGCCAGCGCGCGCAGCGCCTCGGGGGTGCGGGCGGAGAGCTCGAAGCCGGTCACCGGCTCCTCCTCGGCGACCGCCGCCGGCGCCCCGGCCGGCCCGAGGATCACGTGCGCGTTGGTCCCGCTCATGCCGAAGGAGCTGACGCCGGCGCAGTCGCCCGCCGGCCCCCACGGCTCCAGCGCGCCGGCCAGCGCGACGCCGGTGCCGGCCAGGTCGATCCGCGGGTTCAGGGTCCGGAAGTGCACCAGCGGCGGCACCTGACGCCGTTGCAGGCAGAGGATGCCCTTCAGCAGCCCGGCGATCCCGGCGGCCGACTCCAGGTGGCCCAGGTTGGCCTTGACCGAGCCGACGTGCAGCCGGGCGCCGCCGTTGCGCCGCCCGAGCGCCTCCAGCACGGCCTCCATCTCGATCGGGTCGCCGAGCGCGGTGCCGGTGCCGTGCGCCTCGACCAGGCCGATGTCGGCGGGGGTGAGTTCGGCGTCGGCCAGGGCCGCCCGGATCAGCGCGATCTGGGCCAGCACGTTGGGCGCGGTGAAGCCGGTGGAGCGCCCGTCCTGGTTGACGGCGGAGCCGCGCACCACCGCGTGCACCCGGTCGCCGTCGCGCAGCGCGTCGTCCAGCCGCTTGAGCACCACCACGCCCGCGCCCTCGCCCCGGGTGAAGCCGTTGGCCCGGGCGTCGAAGCTCTTGCACAGCCCGTCGGGGGCGAGCGAGCGGGTCTGCTCGACCAGCCGGGTCGAGCGGGGCGAGAGCACCAGGTTGACCCCGCCGGCGATGGCCAGGTCGCACTCGCCGCGGCGCAGCGCCTGCCGGGCCAGGTGGACGGCGACCAGCGAGGAGGAGCATGCGGTGTCGAGCGCCACGGCCGGGCCGGTGAGGCCCATCGTGTAGGCGATCCGGCCGGCGGCGAAGCAGTGGCCGTTGCCGGTGGCCCAGGAGGCGTCGGGCTCGCCGGCCATCCAGTCGCGGTAGTCCTGGCCGGTGATGCCGATGTAGAGGCCCGCACGGGTGTCCTGCATCCGGTCCCGGGGCAGCGCGGCGTCGTCGAGCGCCTCCGCCGTGACCTCCAGCAGCAGGCGGTGCTGCGGGTCCAGCCCGCGGGCCTCCCGGGGGCTGATGCCGAAGGCCTCGGCGTCGAACTCCAGCACCTCGTCGAGGAAGCCGCCGCGCTGCGGCAGGCCCTCCCACTGCTCGGCGAACGGGCCCTTGCGGGAGTGCGGCAGGGGCTGCACCAGGTCGCGCCCGGTGGCCAGGGCCTCCCAGTAGCCGTCGAGGTCGTGGATGCCGCCGGGCAGGCGCAGGCCCACGCCGACCACCGCGAGCGGCTGGGCGCCGGCCGCGGCGTCGAGCTGGGCGCGCAGACGCTTGATCGTCTCCATGGCGCGGGTCATGGGGGTCTGTGTGGTCACGGCAGGGCTGCTCGCTTCCGTGGGTCGGGCGGGCGGAGAGGGACGTAGGGGAGGGGCGGGCCGAAGGGCCCTCCCCGTCCGGCGGAGGGGAGGGCCCGGAGAACTCGGCGGGGACTAACCGGCGTTCGGGGCTACCGCGTCGGCTGCGGCTGCGGCTTCGCCGAGCCGCTCGCAGAGCACCCCGGAGAGCGCCGCCGCGGTGCCGAAGCTCCACAGCAGGGTCGGCGAGAGCTTCAGCCCGAAGGCCGCCTCCAGCCGGTTGCGCAGCTCCAGGCCCATCAGCGAGTCGAGGCCGAGCGCCTTGAACGGCGTCTCCCGGTCGATCGCCGCGGCGTCCAGCCGCAGCACCCGGCCGGCCAGCTCCCGCACCTTGGCCTCGACCAGCGGCGGCCACTCGGCCTGCGGGGCGCCGGCCAGGCCGGCCAGGAACTCGCTGCCGGCCACCGCGCCGCCGCCCTCCCGGGAGGCCTCGCGCAGCAGCTGCCAGCTGCGCTGCGCCGCGGTGTCGGGGTAGGCGTCGAACCACTGGCGCAGGTTCAGCGGCACGTAGCCCACCACCTGCTCCTCGCGCTCCAGGAACCGGGCCAGCGCCGCCCAGGCCTGCTCGGCGGTGAAGCCGCCCATGCCGCGCTCGGCCAGCCGGGCGCCGCGGTTGGCGTCCTGCGCGGCCAGGCCGATCTGCTCGAACGGGCCCCACTGGACGCTGAGTCCGGGCCGGCCGCGGCGGCGGCGGTCCTGGGCCAGCGCGTCCAGGTAGGCGTTGCCGGCGGCGTAGGCGGCCTGGCCGGCGTTGCCGAACAGGGCGGCGGCGGAGGAGAACAGCACGAACAGGTCCAGCGGGTCCTCGGCGGTGGCGGCGTCCAGGTGGCGGGCGCCGTCGACCTTCGGCGCGAGCACCCGCTCCAGCTGACCGGGCGTCAGGTTGAGTACGGTGGCGTCGTCCAGCAGGCCGGCCGCGTGGAAGACGCCGCGCAGCGGCGGCAGGCCGGCCCGCAGCTTGTCGAGCGCCTCGGTGAGGGCCTGGCGGTCCGTCACGTCGACCCGGGCGGTGACCACCTGGACGCCGCGGGCGCGCAGTTCGGCGATCCGCTCGGCCGCCTCGGCGCTCGGCTCGGAGCGGCCCAGCAGGGCCACCGCGCCCGCGCCCCGGTCGGCCAGGAAGCCGGCCAGCGAGAGGCCGAGGGCGCCGAGGCCGCCGGTGACCAGGTAGCTGCCGTCGGCGCGCAGCCGGCCGCCGGCCAGCGGCTGCGGGGCGATCCCGGTGACGCTCGCGGGGTCGCTCAGCACGAACTTGCCGATGTGGCTGCCCCGGGACATCTCGCGCAGCGCCTCGGCCGCCGCGGCGAACGGGTAGGTCAGCACCGGCAGCGGCTCGATCCGGCCCTCGACCACCTCCGTCCAGGCCTCCCGGAACAGCCGGGCGAAGCGCTCGGGCCGCCGGGCCATCAGGCCGGCCAGGTCCACCGAGGCCAGCGTGATGCCCTTGCGGAAGGCGGCCAGGCTGATCGGCCGCCCGCCGTAGATGTCCTTCTTGCCGACCTCGATGAACCGGCCGTCCTCGGCCAGCGCCTCCAGGCCGAGCGGGATGGCGGCGCCGGTCAGCGAGTTGAGCACCACGTCGACGCCGTGGCCGTCGGTGGCCGCGCGCACCTGGTCGGCCCAGGACAGGTCGCGGGAGTCGTACACCTGCTCGACGCCGAGTGCGCGCAGGTGCGCGCGCTTCTCCTCGCTGCCGGCCGTGGCGATCACCCGCGCGCCCAGCGCCCGGGCGATCCGCACCGCCGCCAGGCCCAGGCCGCCGGCCGCCGAGTGCACCAGCACGGTCTCGCCCGGGGCCAGCCGGGCCAGCTCCACCAGTCCGTACCAGGCGGTGGTCAGCACCAGCGGCAGCGCGGCGGCGGCCTCGTCGTCGAGGTGCCCGGGCACGGGCTGCGCGTGGTCGGCGCGCACCGTCACGTGCGAGGCCATCGAGCCGAAGGCGCAGGCGACCACCCGGTCGCCGACCCGCAGGCCGGTGACGTCCGGGCCGACGGCGGTGACCGTGCCGGCGCACTCGCCGCCGAGCAGGTCGGCGCCGCCCGAGGGGTCGGGGTAGGTGCCCATGGCCTTCATCACGTCGATGAAGTTGGCCGCCGCCGCGGTCACCGCGATCTCGATCTCGCCCTGCTGCGGCGTGCGCCGGGCCAGCGGGCGGTAGCGCAGGCCGTCCCAGAAGCCGGGCCGGTCCGGGCTGAGCCGGAACGGCTGGGCGGGGGTCCGCCAGGGCACGGGCTGCTGGTCCTGGCCGGCGCCGTCGAAGGACTCCTCGAAGGACTCCTCGCCGCGCACCAGCCGGCCGACCAGCCGCAGCCCGTCGCGCAGCACCACCTGGTCCTCGCCGTCGCCCGCCAGCAGTTCGGCGGCGGCGTCGGCGGCCCAGTCGAAGTCGAAGAGCTGACCCGGCGCCAGGTCGACTATCAGCGGCTGGAGTTCCGGGTGCTCGCGGCGCAGCACCCGGGTGAAGCCCCAGAACAGCGCCGCGCCCGGGTCGGCCCGGTCGGCGGGGGTGACGGCCTGCGCGCCGGTGGTCACCACGGCCAGGCGCGGCGGGGTGGCGAGCGCCAGGGCGGCCCGCACCAGCGCGGTGAGATCCAGCAGGGCGCGGCGCTGTGCGTCGAGCCCGGCCTCGGCGTCGGGGGCGACGAAGGCCACGCCGTCCGGGGTGCCGGTCAACTCGGCGGCATCCGGAGCGAGTTCGATCACCGTGGCACCCAGCGCCGTGGCGAGCAGCTGCGCGGTGGCGCCGCCACCGCAGACCGCCCACCGCCCGGCCGGGCCGGCCGGCTCGGGCCGGGCGGCGGGGCGCAGGCGCAGCCGGTGCACCAGCTCGCCCTCGCCGTCGGCCTGCTCGGCGAGCGCCAGCTCGTGCAGGGTCAGGCCCTCCATGGTGAGCAGCGGACGGTGCTCGGTGTCGAACAGGTGCAGGTCCACCCGGGTGGCGTCGCGGCGCACCGCGTGCGACCACAACGCGTCCACCGGCTCGGCCAGTTCGCCGAACAGCCGGATCCGCTCGACGGCCACCGGCACCACCGCCCGCTCGCCCGCGAAGAGCGCGAGCGACACCTGCAGCGCCGCGTCCCACAGCGCAGGGTGCAGCGAGTGCGGGCGCAGGCCGGCGCGGCAGCGCTCGGGCAGCCGGACCAGGCCGAGCGCGGCGCCGTCGGCCTGCCGCAGCTCCCGCACGCCTTGGAACGCCGGGCCGTAGTTCAGGCCGCGCGCGGTGCAGGCGGTGTAGAAGTCCGCCGGATCGCCCGCCTCCAGCGCGGCCAACTGCTGCGGGAACCCGGCCGGTTCGACCGGGTCGCGGTGCTGCCGGACCCGGCCGGCGGCGTGCTCGGTCCAGGCGGTGGCGCCGGTCGGCAGCGAGCGCAGGGTGAAGCTGCCGCCCTCGGTGACGTCGTCGCGCCAGTGCACGGCCAGTCGGGCCGGCTCTTGACCGAGCGTCAGGTCGCTGGTGAAGGCGAGGCCGGTCAGCGTGCCGGGCAGCGCGCCGGTGCGGGCCCGGGCGGTGGAGAGGGCGAGCGCCAGCATGGCGGCGGCGGGCAGCACCACCGCGTCGTGCACCCGGTGGTCGGTCAGCCAGGGGTGCTCGTCCGGGCCCAGCTCCAACGCGCCCTGCCAGGCGTCCGGTTCGCCGGCGGCCGGCAGCAGCGCGACCTCCAGACCACTCGGCGCGGTGGCGGCGCGGCGCCGACCGGGCTCGGGCCAGTGGCTGGCCCGCTGCCACGGGTAGCCCGGCGCCGGCACCAGCGCGTCGGCGGGCAGCGTGGCGAACGGCTCCAGGCCGCGCACGTAGCCGTGCGCGAAGGCGCGGGCCAGGTCGGCGGGCGCGCCGGCGTCCCGGCGCAGGGTGCCGAGCACCGCCGGCGGCTCGGGGCGCAGCGCGGCGAGCTGCTCGATCGCGGGCACCAGCACGGTGTGCGGGCTGATCTCCACCACGTGGGTGACGCCCTGGTCGAAGAGCGCGCTCATGGCGTCGGCGAACAGCACCGGGCGGCGCAGGTTCTCCACCCAGTAGGCGGTGTCCATCTCGGGTCCGTCGAGGCGGCTCAGGCGCACCGTCGACATCAGCGGCACCTCGCCCGCCCGCGGCCGCACCGGCGCCAGGGCGGCCAGCAGGTCCTCGCGCAGCGGGTCCATCTGCGGGCTGTGCGAGGCGTAGTCGACGTTGACCAGCCGGCAGAAGACGCCGTCGGCCTCCAGGATCTCCTTGAGGGTGAGCACCGCGTCCTCGTCACCGGAGAGCACGCAGGAGCTGGGGCCGTTGTTGACGGCCAGTGAGACGAGTTCCTCGAAGCCCTCCAGCGCCCGCTCGGCGCCCGCGACGTCGAGGTCGACGGCGAGCATCCGGCCCTGGCCGGAGGTGCGGCGGGCGATCGCGCTGCGCCGGGCCATCACCAGCGCGCCGTCCTCGTAGGAGAGGATGCCGGCCAGCGTGGCGGCGGTCACCTCGCCCTGGCTGTGGCCGATCACCACGTCCGGCTCGATCCCGGCCTCGCGCCACAGCTCGGCCAGGCCCAGGGAGACCGCCCAGAGCACCGGCTGGAGCATGTCGATCCGGGTCAGCCACTCCTCGCCGGCCTCGCCGGCCACGATCGCCGACAGGTCCCAGTCGACGTGCGGCGCCAGCGCCCGCGCGCAGCGCCGGACGACGGCCGCGAAGACGGGGCTGCTGCGGTGGAGCTCGCGGCCCATGCCGGCCCACTGCGAGCCCTGGCCGGGGAAGACGAAGGCGGTCAGGCCGCGCTCGCGGGCCCGGCCGGTCACCGCGCCCTCGACCTCGGCCTCCGGGTCTGCGGCGAACTGCCGCAGCTGATCGGCGAGTTCGGCGGCCGTGGCGCCGCTGAACGCGGCCCGCGCCGGGAAGTGGTCGCGGCGCCGGGCCAGCGTGCCGGCCAGCGCGCGCGGCTCGGGTGCGCACTCCCCGCCGAGCACCTCGGCCAGTTCGCCCGCCCGCTGCCGCAGCACCTCCTCGGTCCGGGCGGAGAGCGGCAGCAGCACCGGGCCCGCCACTTCCCCGGCCGGCTCGGCGGCGGGCGCGGGCGGCGCGCTCATCAGCACCACGTGCGCGTTGGTGCCCCCCCAGCCGAAGGAGTTGACGCCCAGGTAGACCGGCCGGCCGTCGCTCGGCAGCGCCAGCGGCTCGCGCACCACCTCGACGCCGAGCTCCTCGAACGGGATGTCGGGGTTGAGCCGCTCGGCGTGCAGGCTGGGCGGGACGACGCCGTGCTCCAGCGAGAGCAGCCCCTTCACCAGCCCGGCGATGCCGGCGGCGGCCTCCAGGTGGCCGATGTTGGTCTTGGCCGAGCCGATCCCGAGCGGGCCGAGCGCGCGGTCGCGCCTGCGGCCGAGCACCTCGCCGATGCCGCCGGCCTCGACCGGGTCGCCGCGCCGGGTGCCGGTGCCGTGCGCCTCGACGTAGGCGAGCCGGTCCAGCGGGATCGCGCCGTCGCCGTAGGCGGCTTCGAGCAGTGCCCGCTGGCCGTCCGGGTTGGGGGTGACCAGGCTCTCGCCGCCGCCGTCGTTGTTCACCACGGTGCGCGCGATCACGCCGTGCACCCGGTCGCCGTCGGCCAGCGCCCGGTCCAGGGTCTTGAGGTAGAGCGCCACCACGCCCTCGCCGCGCACGAAGCCGTCGGCGTCGGCCGAGAAGGCGTGGCAGCGGCCGGTGGGGGAGAGGCCGCCGAAGTGGGTCAGGCCGATCGACACGTCGGGGGCCAGGATCAGGTTGACGCCGCCGACCAGCGCGCCCTCGACCTCGCCGGCCCGCAGCGCCTGGGCGGCCAGGTGCAGCGCCACCAGCGCGGAGGAGCAGCCGGTCTCCACGGTCAGGCTGGGGCCGGTGAGCCCGAGGAAGTAGGAGACCCGGGCGGCGGCCACGTCCAGCGCGTTGCCCACCGCGCTGTGCTGGCTGGCGCCCGCGCCCCGGTCCTTGCGCAGGATCTCGTAGTCGTGCCACGAGGCCCCGACGTAGACGCCGGTGCGCGAGCCGCGCAGCCCGGCGGCGGGCCGGCCGGCGTCCTCCAGGGCCCGCCAGGCGGCCTCCAGCACCAGCCGGTGCTGCGGGTCGATGTCGTCGGCCTCCCGCGGGGAGATGCCGAAGAAGGTCGGGTCGAACAGGTCGACGCCGGTCAGGAAGCCGCCCACGGCCTGCACGGACTTCTCCGGGTCGAGCTGCGCGGACGCGTCCCACCGGTCGGCGGGCACCGGGCCGATCGCGTCCCCGCGCTCCATCAGCAGCTGCCAGAAGCTCTCGATGTCCGGGGCGCCGGGGAAGCGGCCGGCCATGCCGACGACGGCGACGAGCTGTCCGGGGTCGTTGGTGGGTTCGTCTGCGTGCATGGTGATGGTCCCTCAGGTCGCGGTCGCTGGAAGGTCAGGCGGCGGGGGCCGGGGCGGGTTCGGTGGTCCGCAGGTCGACCGGGTCGATCGGGTGCGGGGCGTTGATCACCTTGTCGAAGATCCGGTACTTGGCCGGCAGGCTGTTCAGGGTGCGGAAGCGCAGCCGGCGCAGCGCGGTCCGCAGCGGGGTGTGCTGGGCCAGCGCGGCCTCCTGCATCCGCTGGAACCTGGTCACGAAGGCCTTGTGCCTGCGCCGGCCCGCCGCGAACTCGTCGAAGGCGGAGCCCGGCACGACGGTGCCGGTGCCGCCCAGCGCCCGGGCGATCACCGGCGCGAGGCAGACGGCGTCCTGGATCGCCAGGTTGACGCCCTGCCCGAGGATCGGCGTGACGGTGTGCGAGGCGTCGCCGAGCAGCACCAGGCCGTCCCGGGACCAGGTCGGCACCTCGGCGGTGAAGATCTCCAGGAAGCTGGTGTCGTCCCAGGAGAGCAGGTGCTCGGCGAGCAGCGGCGCGAGCCGCGGGTCGATCGCGGCGATGCCGTCCCGGAACGCCTCGAAGCCCTCCTTGCGCAGGTCGCCGAGCCCGCGCTTGGGCAGGTTGTGGCCCACCCGCAGGTAGTCGGGGAAGGTCGGCAGCACCACCAGGTGCTTGTCCCGCAGCACCACCAGCTCGGCCTCGGTGCCCCAGTCGGCCGGGCGGGGCAGCTTGAAGGAGAGGAAGTCGCGCTGCATCGGCCGGACGTCGGCGGCCAGCCCGGCGGCCTTGCGCACCTTGGAGAACCGGCCGTCGGCGCCGACCAGCAGCCGGGTGCGCACCTCGGCCCGGGAGCCGTCGGGCAGTTTGAGCACCGCGCCGTGCACCGCGCCGTCCTGCTGGAGCAGCCCGGTGAAGGCGGTGCCGGCGGCGTAGGTGTGGCCGGGCAGGCCGGCGGCCGCCTCGTTGAACATGCCGATCAGGGCGGGCTGCGGGATGTCGATCGGCAGCACGCCGACCGGGAAGCGGCTGTAGTCGACGCGGAAGACCTGCCGCCCCTCCATCCGCATGCTGACCGCGGTGGTCTCCAGGTAGCCGTGTTCGGTCAGCGCAGGTCCGAAGCCGAGCCGGCGCAGCGTGACGGCGGACGGCGCGGCCAGCGTCTCGCCGCGGAAGTCGCGCTCCAGGCCCTGCTGCTTCTCCACCACCAGCACTTCGATGCCGCGGCGGGCCAGCAGGCAGCCGAGCAGGGCGCCGGCGGGGCCGCCGCCGACGATCAGGACGTCCGTCGTGGCCGGGACGGTCATGGCATCTCCCAGGTTTCGAGCAGGTGCTTGGTGCGGGCGAGGACCTCGGAGGCGGCGGCGCCGTCGAGCACCCGGTGGTCGAAGGCGAGGGACAGCGTGAGGACCGGGGCGACGCGCACCTCGCCGTCGACCGCCACGGGGGTGTCGACGATCCGGCCGATGCCGAAGCCGAGCGTGCCGGAGATCATCGGGAAGATCGCCCGGACCGGCTCGTGGCCGACCGAGGTGACCGAGAAGACGCCCTGCAGGGCGGCCCGGCGCAGCGGGTCGCGCATGGCCAGCCGGTAGAGCAGCCCGGCCAGCGGCAGCGGCAGCTTCTGCACCTTGCGCAGCCGGGCGAACGGACCGTCAGGATCGTCCAGCGCCGCGTTCTTGTAGGTGTCGATCCGGTCCTGCACCTCCAGCAGCGAGCGGTCCTGCACCGACTCGACGGTGCCGGAGACCACGCAGCGGGTGCCGTCCACGGTCTTGTCGAAGAGCACCTTGGCGTGGATCTCGTCGAGCTCGGCGACCTTGGGCCGCAGGCCGTCGGTGAGCACCGAGCGGGCCGCCGGGGTCCGTGCGATCACCTCGGCGGCGGCCTTGACCACGAAGCTGACGTAGCTGGCCCTGCCGTCGGTGGCGGCCCGGGCCTCGCGCAGCCGGGTGGCGTCCACGTCGGCCACCAGGTAGACGTGGCAGGTGTTCCGGGCGTCCCGCAGGAAGGTGTAGGTGCCCTTGCGGGCGGCCGGCAGCGGTCTGACGGTGGCGCTCACGGGCGCACCCCGGTGCCGGTGTCCGCGACCAGCGCGGTGAGCTCGCCGAGCGACCCGGCGGCCATGAACCGCTCGTAGTCGATCGAGGTGCCGAGCTCGCGCTCCAGGAAGACCAGCACCCGCAGCGCGTTCACCGAGTCCCAGCCGTCGAGTTCGGCCAGTGCCCGGTCCGGGGTGAGGGTCGTCTCATCGAGGTCGAGCAGTTGCGCGAGCACGTCCTTGACGGCCTGGTCAGAAAGCACGGAGGGTCTCCTCGTCCTGGGGTGTGACGCTGATCCAGCGCGGCAGGTCGGCGAGCTCGCGCAGGTCGTGCTGGTGGTCGGTGCCGTCGTCGCCGGTCCCGGGCAGCTCGGTGAAGCCGAGGGCCGGGTAGAAGCCGGCGAACTTGCCGTTGCGCGCGGTCGGGGCGAACCGGCCGCGCACGGCGGGCGCCCCGGCGGCCCGGGCGGCCCGCAGCAGCAGCCCGACCACGGCGTCCTCGACGCTGCGGGAGAAGACCCGGCAGCTGAGCACCATGTTCTCGATCCGCCAGGCGCCGTCCGGGTCCCGGCCGAGTGCGAGCGCGGCGATCAGGCCGTTGTCGCCGAACCGGTCGGCCAACCGGGCGCCGAGGAAGGCGCCGCTGCCGTCCGCGCCGCGCCGGGCCGTCTCGGGCTCCGGGTAGCGCAGCCCGGTCAGGTTGAACTGGTTGGTCTTGCCGAAGAGTTGGCTGATCCGCGCGGAGTTGAGCGGCCCCAGCGGCTCGACCGTGAGCCGGGAGCCGAGCCCGAGCAGGTAGTCCGTCAGGCTGGCGGCGCCGCGCTCCAGGTCGGCCCGCTGCTCCTGGGCCCGGTAGAGCGCGGTGCGGCCCCGGTCCTCCTCGGTGAGCCGCAGCAGGTTGAAGTCGCCGCGGGCGGCGAGGCGGGCCGCGTAGTCGGCCGGGTCGGCGGGCAGCTCGACGGTGGCCACCTGCGGCAGCAACTCCCGCATCAGGCCGCGCTCGACCGGGTTGTCGTCGACGAAGACCATGGCGTCCGCGCCGATGTTCAGCCGCTGCGCCTGCTCCCGCACGGCCTGTGGCTTGGGGTCCCAGCTCGCGCTGACCGCGACGAAGGAGTCCGGCCCGAGCAGCATCTCGGGATGGGTGGCGATGGCCTCCCGGGCGATCGCCTCGTCGTTCTTCGAACAGACCGTCAGCATCACGCCCTGGCGCATCAGGTCCTTCGCCAGCGCCTGGAGTTCGCGGTGCGCCGAGCCCGGGTAGCCGCCGCCGAGCTTGAGTCCGGCGACGCCGTCGTCGCCGACCACCCCGCCCCACAGCGTGTTGTCCAGGTCCAGCACCAGGCACTTGGCGGCCCGCCCGGCCTGCGCCCGGACCACCCGGGTCAGCTCCTGCGCGTAGGCGCGCAGGTAGTCGGGCGCGTAGACGTGCCCGGCGGCGTGCCGCATCCGGTGGGCGGCGAAGACGGTGCCGGCGTGCGCCGCGATGCCGTCGGCGGGGAGCACCACGGTGGAGCGGTCGGCCAGGTCGAGCAGGGCCGCGTTCATCCGGTGCCAGGCGGCGTCCAGCCGGGCCTTGTTCCGGTAGTCGATGATCCGGTCGCGGCGCAGCGGGCCGAGCGGCACGGTGGTGAGCACCAGCGTGCCGTCGCCCAGCGCCTCCCGGCAGGCCCCCACCCAGCCGGCCAGTTCGGCGGGGAAGGTGGCGCAGCGGGCCTCGACCTCGTCGAGGTCCAGCGGGTCGGTGACGCCGTCGAGCACGGCCGCGTCGTCCAGCAGCAGGGCGGTGAGCTCGGGCCGGTGGTCCGTCAGGTTCGGCGCGCCGGTCAGGATCTCGAACCGCCACTGGTTGAAGCCGGCGCTGCGGATCTCGGGCAGCACGCCGAGCGGCAGCAGCGCGGCGGTGAGCAGGGCGGGCAGCGCGTCCAGCGTGGAGCTGCCCAGCAGGGCGATCCGCTGGGCGCGGTGGCCGCCGGCCTCGGCCAGCTGGGCGCGCGGCGCGGCGCCGAGCAGCAGCGCGCCGGCCGCCTCCAGGTCGAGCGCGTCGCCGTGCTCGGCGAGCTCGCCGAGCAGCCGGTGCACCCGGTCGCGGGCGTCGGCGGTGGCGAGTCCGGCGCGCTTGAGGGCGCGTAGTTCGGCCAGCGGGGTGGTGGTCTCAGGCACGGGTGCCCGCCTCGTCCTGGCGGCGCAGCGCGAGGCCGGAGATGACCCACTTGGAGGACTCGATGGTGGCGACGAACACCCGGTCGCCGCTCTCGCCCTCGGCGAACCGCCGCTGGGCGCGGTGCAGTTGGATGAACGGCAGGGCGTTGCCGTTGTTGCCGGTCTCGGCGACCACCTGGACGGCCTGCTCGGGGCGCACGCCCAGGGAGTGCCGGATCTGCTCCGACATCGCGCCGTTGAGCTGCGGCACCAGCACGTGCTCGACCTCGGCCAGCGGCCAGCCGGTGGCGGCGACCAGCTCGTCCAGCACGGTCGCGGCAAGGCCCGGCACGTGCTCGGCGATCGCCTTGTAGTCCTCCTCGCCCATCGGCTCGCGCACGGTCCGGCCGTTCGGCCCGGTGATCATCGGCGCGCCGTCGGCGCCGTACCAGCGGACCACCTGGGCGGGCGCGCGGCCCTTGCCGACGGTGCGCAGGAAGAGGTGCTCGACCAGCAGGCCGGGCCCGTCCGGGTCGGCGTCGACCACGGCCGCGCCGGCGCCGTCGCCGAACAGCGCGAAGTTGGCCAGCTCGGCGGAGCTGATCCGCTGGATGTCCCGGTCGGCGGGCCACAGCTTGACCACGCTGTCCGCGCCGATCACCAGGCCGCGGCGCAGCCCGCTGTGCAGCAGCGCCCGGGCGGTGAAGAGGCCCTGCAGGGCGCCCGCGCAGCCGGAGGCGAGCTGGAAGGTCGGCAGGTCGTCGAGGCCGAGCCGGTCCGCGACCAGGTTGGCCGTGGAGGGCATCAGGTGGTCGGGGGAGCCGGTGGTCAGGATCAGGAAGTCGATCGAGGCCGGGTCCGCGCCGGCCGCCGCGAGCGCCCGCTCGCCGGCGGCGGTCGCCAGGTCACCGGTGTTCTTCGGGACGCCGCTGGCGCTGTCGGGCTCGCAGAAGTACCGGCTGCGGTTGCCGGTCATCTTCTCCAACCACTTCTCGTGCAGGCCGAAGCGCTCCGCCATGTCCCGATTGGTGACGGGTTCGCCCGGCAGCACCTCGCTGAGGCCGGTGATTCTCAAGGGATCAGGTCCTTGTCTCGAGTCCGTGAACTCCACGGCGGGCACGCGACGGCGGCGGCCCGCGGGCGCGCCGGGACCACCGGTCGGCCGACCCGCCGCATCCGCAGCCGCACCGGCGGTGCGCGCTGCCGTACGCGCACCGCCGATCGGCGACGGGGCGGTTGGGTACCGGGGGCACCGACGCGACGACCGCTCCATCGGGCTGCGACGCTAGGAGCGGGGGCTTAGGGGGGGCTAAAGAGCGCCCCTCGTGCCCCAGCGCGCCCTTGTGGCCACACGCGCATGCCGCCCAACCATCTTTCGCGTCACGATCCCTGACGGTCCGTAATCCGGTTGTGCGGGTGGGAGCGGTGGCCGACACTTGCGCGATGTTCTCGGACGACGACCTTGCTGCGACCCACGTCCCCGCCGGCGCGGTCGGCGCCCGCCCGGAGTTCACCGACCCGCTCTGGCGGGTCCGGGTGCGGCTGAACCCGGTGGAGTCGGCGCTGCTGCGCACCGAGCCGCTGCGGCGCCTGCACTTCGTCGTGCACGGCGGCGCCTCCGCGCTGACCACCCTGCAGTCGTACTCCAGGCTGGAGCACACCCTCGGGGTGCTCGCCCTGGTCGCGCACTTCCGGCCGACGGACGCGGCGCTGCGGGTCGCCGCGCTGCTGCACGACGTCGGCCACCTGCCGCTGAGCCACACCTTCGAGGGGCTGGCCGGCCTCGACCACCACGCCATCGGCCTGCGGCTGCTGGACGGCGACCCGATCCGCCCGGTGCTGGCCGAGCACGGCATCCGCCCGGACGCCGTCACCGCCGCCCTCGCCGAGCACCCGCCCGCCGGGCTGCTCAGCCTCGACCACCTCGACTCGTTCGTGCGCAGCGGCCGCTCCGGCGGCTGGCTGGAGACCGACCCGGCCGCCCTGCTGCGCCGGCTCACCCTGGTCGGCCACGCCGTCTCGGCCGACGCCCGCGAGGATGCTGCGGCTCTGGTCGCCCTGGTGTGCGCCGAGGCGCGGCTGCACACCTCGTGGAACAGCGTGGGCCCGAGCGCGGTGGTGCGCGGCCTGGCCGGCCGGCTGCTGGCGGACTCCCCGGTCACCCCGGAGCAGCTGGCCCGGATGACCGACCATCAGTTCTGGTCCGCCCTCGACGCCTGCGCCGCCACCCGGGCCGAGACCGCCCGGCTGCACTACGAGCCGCACCGCCTGCGGGTCACGCCCGAGCCGGGCGGCGGCTTCGCGCTGCGCAAGCTCTACCGCAGCGCCCCACTGCTGGAGAGGCGCCCGCTCGACGAGTCCGCTCCCGAACTGTCCGCCGAGCTGGGCGCCTTGGACGGGCTGCCGCTGGAGTTCCGGGTCAGCTGGTCGGGGTAGCCCCGGCGGCCGCCGTCGCGATCGGCCACTCGTTGCGGTAGACCGTGAACGGGATGTCCTTCTCCAGCAGCGGCGTGCCGAGGACGGCGATCCGGGCCATCACGTCGCCGTCCACCTCCAGCCCGCCGTAGAGGCCGGCCCGGCCGGTGACGACGGGCTTGCCGGCGCCCGAGTCGATGGTGACGGCGCCGTTCACCTGGGCCCGCAGGTAGGGCTCGACGGTGGCCTTCACGCCCACCGCGTCGTAGAGCGCCACCGAGCCCTCGGCCACCAGGCCGGTGCGGACGTCGGCGGTGCCGGTGAACGCGGCCTTGACCGGGGAGACCTGGGTGCGGACCGGCTCGGTGGCGGAGGTCCAGCCGGCGGCCTTGGTGTAGTCGGCGTGCACGCCCCAGTCGCCGTCGATGGTCTGCTGGGCGTCCACCGTGACGCTGCCGTCGGCGGAGATCTCGGCGTAGACCGTGAGGTCGAGGCTGATCACGACCGGGAGTTGGGCGACCATGATGGTCGGCGTCGCCGTGAGGTTCGCGATCGGTATCTTCACCGGCGCGCTGCCGGCGCTGCCGGTGAGCCCGGCGGTGAGGTGCCAGTTCGCGTGCGCGCCCAGGTCGAAGCCGACCTTGGCGCGGTCGGCGGCGAGCACGCCGTGCGCGCCCTGGTAGCTGAAGGCGAGGCTCGGGTCGAGCTCCAGCGAGCCGCTGAGGGTGGCCCGGTTGCCGCCCGGCAGCGGGACGCTGTCGTTCGCGTCGAGCCGCAGGGTGGCCGAGGCGGAGCCGGTGGCGCCGTCGGGCCCGGGCAGGTAGGAGGTCTTCAGGTCCTTGATCTGCGGGGTGACGGTGATCGAGTGCGGGTCGAGCGCCGTCTTCAGGTCGGCCGAGGCCTGGCCGAGCAGTTCGGAGATGGTGGCCGGCCGGGTGTCGGCCTCGACCTTGCCGCCCTGCGCCGGTGCGACACCGGTGATCGCGAGCAGGGCGCCGTGCGGGGCGGCCGGGGTGGGCGGGCTGTCGATCAGCTGGCCGACCTGGACGGCCGCGCTGGGCGCGGCGGTGGCGGTGGCGCCGGCCGATGCGGTGGCCGTGGGGGTGGCCGAGGTGCTCGCGGAGGTGCTTGCGGAGGTGCTTGCGGAAGGGGTGGGAGCGGCGGTGCCGGCCGTGGCCGCGAGGACCACCTTGCCGGTCCGCTGGTCGTAGGAGTCGAGCTTGACGGCGGAGCCGCCGGCCGCGACCGGCTGACCGGACGGGGCCGCGGTGGCGCGGGCGGTGGCGCCGGCGGTCGGCTTCGCGCTCGGCGTCGAGCCGGCCGCCGGCCGGGCCGCGGCCGGGGGCACCAGGACCACCTGCGGGTCGGCCGTGGCCAGGGTGCCGGTGGTCGGGGCGGCCGCGGCGTCGTTCGCGCCGGGGGCGGCGCCGGGGGCGGCGCCGGGGCCCGGCGTCGACGGGTCGCAGGCGCTGAGCGCGAGCACGACGGACGCGGCCAGCGCGGGCAGGGCGAGGGTGCGCATTTTCACGCGGAGGGTCACCTTCGGCGGGTAGAGGCGGGACGGTCTAAAACTACAGGCAGTAGTTTTAGCTGAGCGAGAACGTACACTGGCCCGAACTCGCGGCTCAACTGCGGGATCAGACACGGGCTCAGGTGAGGGGGACCGACCCGCCGGACGGAGAGGACCACAGGTGGGCAGACCCGCGCGGCCCCTGGTGACCAAGGAGCGGATCATGCAGGCCGCCCTCGCGCTCGTCGACGAGGAAGGGCCCGACGCCCTGTCAACGCCCCGGGTCGCCGCCCGGCTCGGCGTGAAGGGGCCCTCGCTCTACAACCACGTCTCCGGGCGCGGCGAGATCATCGACGGCATCTGCGAGCTCATCGTCGCCGAGATGGACCTCGACATGACCGTCCGCCCGTGGACCGCCGCCCTGGACACCTGGGCCCGCCGCTACCGGGCCGTGCTCACCGCCCACGCCAATGCGGTGCCGCTCTTCCGCTCCCGGCCCCCGCAGTCCCCGTCCGCCCTCCAGGGCTACGCCGACGCCTTCGCCATGCTGCGCACGGCCGGGTGGCCCGAGGAGTACCTGCTGCCGGTCGTGCACGCGGTGGAGAGCCTGATCATCGCCACCGCCTCGACCGAGGAGCGGCCGCACGACCTGCCGGCGGCGGCCGAACTGCCGCCCGGCCTCGACCCGTTGCTGAACCCGCCGCCGGACCACCGCGACCGCACCTTCGAACTCGGCCTGGCCGCGCTGCTCGCCGGGTTCCGGGAGACCCTCGAACGCCTCGATCGCCCAGGGTCCGCCGGCTGACGCGGACTCAGGCGACCAGCAGCCGCAGGCCGAGCTCCGCCGCGTCCAGGTCCGCCAACTCGGGGTTGCGCTCGGCCCACCGGCCCGAGGTCAGGTCATCGCGCAGCTGCTCCACCGCCCGCCGCTCGGCCTGCGGCCCGACCCTGGTCCACACCGACACCGCCCGGCGCACGTGCTCCTCCAAGTACGCCTCCGGGCGCCGCCAGTAGGCCTCGAAGAACCCGTCGGCGCAGTCCCACGGGATCAGCACCGGCTCGATCCGCGCCCCGATCGCCTCGGCCAGCTCGTTCACCGAGGGCCGCCCGACGATGAGTTCACCGACCTCGGGCAGGTAGTCCCGGCTGAGCCAGAACCGGTTCAGCCACCCGGCCTCGCTGGAGTCGTGCGTGAACACCACCACCCGCCGGGCCACCCGCCGCATCTCGCGCAGCCCCGCGATCGGGTCCTGCCAGTGGTGGATCGTGCTGAACGCCATCGCGGCGTCGAAGGACTGGTCCGCGAACGGCAGCCGCTCCGCGCTGGCGGCCACGCACGGCGCCGCGTCCGCCGGACGCTGCGCCCGCATCACGGCCGACGGCTCCACCGCCGTCACCTCCCGGTCCACCGGCTCGTACGAACCGGTACCGGCCCCGACGTTCAACACCGTCCGTGCGTCCCCGAGCGCGCTCCACACCTGCGCGGCGATCCGCGGCTCGGTGCGCCGCGTCGCCGGATAGTCCGACCCGATGACCTCGTACAACTGCGCGCCAACCATCATGAGTTGCTCCTCCGGTGTAGTCCTGATCCCCATGGCCCGCGCCTGGAGCTCGCGGTCGATCGCCGTCACCATCGCCGCCGCCCGGTCCCGCTGCTCGGCCAACAACCCGCGCAACCGCCGCAACCGCGCCACAGCATCCCCGGCCGGGTCATCCACCAGCCGCGCGATCTCCCGCAACCCGAACCCCAACCGCCGATAGGCGAGCACCTCCCGCAACCGCTCCACGTCCTGCGCCGAGTACGCCCGGTACCCGCCGGCAGTCCGCGCGGACGGCTGAACGAGGCCGACCTCGTCGTAGTGGTGCAGCGTCCGGACGGTCACATCGGCCAACTCGGCCACCCGCCCCACGGTCAGGTGCTCTTCCATGCCGAGGACTATGCGCCATCACGCCACGTGAGGGTCAAGCACCGGGTACGGAAGATCCGTGGACGGTCCACCAGAGGTAGCGCTAACGTGACTGCCGGTTCGTCAGTCGGGCACTGATCGAAGGCATCGAATGACACAGGATCCCGAGGAACTCGGGCTGGAGAGGCGACAGGCCGAGTTGGCGGCGCTGGAGACAGCCGCCCGCGAACTGCGGTACTTCCTCCCGGCCATGATCACCGGCCTGCTGAGCACGCCGGAGTACATCAGGGCGAGCCTCGGCCACCTGCCGGGCGACGTCTCGAAGACGGTCGCACGCAAGCTTGAGCGACAGGCGGTCCTCCACGACACGTCGAAGGCGTTCACGTTCGTCCTCACCGAACAGGCCGTCAGATGGGCGGTGGTGGGGCCACTGGCCATGTCCGTCCAGATCGAACACCTGGCGAACCTCTCGCAGCTCCCGAACATCCGCCTCGGAGTGGTCCCGCTCGGCTCGCGCCTCGGCCAGGGGCCCATGAACACCTTCACCGTCTACGACGATCGGCTGGCCACGGTCGAGACCTTCACCGACCGGATGGTGTTCCAGGACCCCGCAGACGTGGCGAAGCACCGTCAGGTCTTCGCACTCTACGAGCGCACCGCGCTCTTCGGCGAGCAGGCCGGGGAGCAGTTGCACGAGTGGGCGGAGTTCTACCGCAGGGATCTCTAGGCGACTGCTGGGTCGAGCGCCAGGCGGCGGAGCCAGGGTTTCCAGTAACGGAAACTCGGGCCCCTTGCGCGGCCTTGAGTGGGACCGGAGGATCGAAAGCGACATCGGAACCGGCGGAGGGAGCGCCAGTGCGACTGACACGGCTCGTAGGTTCGTGCGATGAGGGCGAATGCCCGACCCTGTACCTGACCGACCGGGGAACGCTCGCGGTACAGGGAGAGCGCGTGACGGAGCACGGCCTTCGGATCCCGGCTCACGAAGCCCTCGTCGAGATCCCGATCGAGCTCATCCGAAAGGCCGTTCGTGACAACCTCATCTAGGACACTCGGAGACTGGTTCTCGCAGTTCGACCGGGACGCGTTCCGTCTGGAGACCCTGGACGACTACAGCCAGTCCGGTGGGCTCGATGCGTACCAGGCATTCCTCGCGGGTCAAGAACAGCCCGAGGACTACAAGAACTCCAGTTGGGTCACGACCGTGGGCGACGCAACGCGCTCCGGGAAGCGCATGTGCCGCGTCCACATCCTGTCGCGCCCGCTCACGCCCTACCTCCGCTTCGAACTCGGCTGGGGTTACCGGCGGAACGCGGCAGCGGGCGAGGAGTTCTTCATCCTCGACACCACCGACTGCGAGAACCCGATCCCCGCAGCACCGGACTTCTGGCTGTTCGACGACCACACTGCCGCCGCCATGAACTACGACGGAAACGGCCGGTACCTCGGGGTCGATTTCGTCGTAGGCGAGCGGGTCGCCGAATTCCGCGCCTACCGCGACGCGGCCCTCACGGCTGCCGAGCCGTTCGCGGACTGGTGGGCCAAGTACGGCGAGTGAACCGAACGCAGGACACGCCCGAGCCTTCGAACGGCTCGTACAGGGGGCTGCTCGGGGAGCCGCAGCGCCGGCGTTCGTGGCGGATGCGCTCGCGTCCCCGAGCTGATGGGCGAGGGCCGAGCCGTGGCGTGCGAGGAGGCCACGGCTCAACCGCTTCGGTGTCACTCGGCGACGTGGTCGAACTCGCCGTCTTTGACGCCCTGGAGGAACTTGGCGAACTTGATCGGGGTGGTGCGGACGATGACCTCGCCCTCTTCCGACTCGCGGAGTTCGACCATTCCGTCGGCAGTGCGAACCTCGATGCAGTTGTCGCTCGAACCCGAGTAGCTGGACTTCTGCCATCCTGCGCTAGCCATGTCTCTGCTCCTTCTCTTCTTTCAAGGATTGAATCAACTCTCGTGAGCCCTCCTCCGAGAGCGCCGTGGCATTGCCGTGGCCAGTGTCCATCTGCGAGGTGTCCAGCTCCGGGATCGACCCTGCTGCGAAGACGAAGTTCTCGCTGGGGCTGGGGATGACACCAGCGCTGAAGGGCACCACCCGGAGAGAAACGTTCGGGAGTCCGCTTCATGGGCGAAGGCTGTGTAGTGCGTTGCTCACGAGCGCGCACTACACGCTGGCGTTGCATGCGGAAGACCGTTCAACCCTCCTCAACCTCCTCGCCCTCATCGAGGAGACGCACCCCGGGGAACCCTGATGACCCCACCACCGAGGACGGCCGGGACCCGCCCTCGCGAGCGGTGTCCCGGCCGGCCTCATCTGCCGCCTACGGCCGACGTCACTTCAGGTGCCGCCCGAAGAACCCGACCCCCTCCGCCAGCTCGAACGCCGGGGTGCCGACGTGCCCGCCCATGTTGGCGCTCAGCGTCTTCTCCTTGCTGCCGAACGCGTCGAACAGGTCCAGTGCCCGCTGCCGGGGGTTGCCCTCGTCGTCCCACTGCAGCAGGAACCGCAGCGGAATCGTCAGCTGCCGGGCCTCCTCACGCTGAGCGCGGGGCACGTAGCCCCCCGCGAAGAAACCGGCGGCCGTGATGCGCGGTTCGGTCACGGCGAGCCGGATGCCGAGGGCGGTCCAACCCGAGTACCCGACGGGACCGTTGAGCCCGGGCAGTTCGAGCAGCGCGTCCAGGGCGGTCCGCCATTCCGGGACGGCCCCCTCGACCAGCGGGCCGACGAGGGACTCGAAGATCTCGTCGACCGGCTCGCCGGCCTGCATCGCGCGGCGGAGGTCGGCGCGGGCCTGCATAGCGGCGGCGGAGTGGGGGCGGGCGCCGCAGCCGGCGGCGTCGATGCTGGCCACGGTGTACCCGTGGGCGGCGGTGGTCCGGGCGCGGGCCACCAGGCGGGGCTCCGACTTGGGCAGGCCGTTGTTGTGCGCCATCAGGATCAGCGGAGCCGGGTCGGACACGGATCCGGGCGTCCACAGGGTGCCGGGGATCTCCCCGAGGATGAACTCGCGTTCGAGAGTGCCGTCGTCGTGGCGCTGCTCGGCGGTGAAGTGAAGGTCCATGGTCGTACCTTTCGGGAGTGCTCGTGAAAACGGCGCTCCCGGACGACCTATCGCCCGACCGTGACCCCGGAGAGGAGCACCCATGTCGTTACTGCGTTCACGGGTACCACCTCCTCGTTCTCTCGCACGGTCACCGGCAAGGTAGCAGCGCCCGCCCCCACCCGCCAAACGGATTTCGCCCGCACCTACCCGGCCATCGCAGCACGCGGCACGGCGGCCGCGCCCCGCTCGCCGACGGCGGCGACCAGCTCGCGGACGTGCCGCACGGCCCGCGAACGGGAGTGGAACGCCAGGGTGAGGCTGCGCGGTTCCGGTCCGCCGACCTCGACGGTCAGCCGGTAGCCCGGCCGCTTGCGGATCCGGCGCACGATGACCGCCACCACGGTCCCGACGGCGAGCAGCACGGCGGCCACCAGCCCGACCAGGATGCCGTCGGGGAGGATCGTGGCGCTCCAGTTGAGGTGCACTCCGTTGGGACCGCGCAGCCGGACCGTCACCGGGACGCCGTCCGGCCCGACGACCGGTTCCTGCAGCGGCTTCCCGTCCATCTGGTCCGGGTTCCCGGCCAGCACGGCCAAGGTGGCCGGCCCGGTGGCACCTCGGCGCCCGACAGCGGCGGTGCGCATCGCGAGGATCCGCCGGCCGACCGCCTCCACCTTCTTCCGGTCCTGGCCCACCGTGGACCGCACCGACAGCTCCCGGCCGTCGCGCAGTCGCAGCACGATCAGCCAGAAGTCGGTCCCGTTGCTCCGCCGGCCGTCGCGGATCGCCACCTCCTCGACGTCCTGCCAGCCGGTGCGCCGGGGGCGGAAGCCGTTCCGCTCAGTCAGGCCGTTCCGGTCGATGACCAGCCCCAGGCGCGCCATCAGGAAGCAGAAGGTCAGGCAGAAGAACCCGAGGACCGCCGAGAACACCTTCCCGCCGATCGACGGCATGAACAGCCCGGGGGCCTCCAGTGCGAAGAACAGCGCGAACGCGGCCACCAGCAGGAACCGCACCGGATCGTAACTCTTGACCGGTCTCATCGAACCGAGCTTGTCGGTCACCACGCCGAACCCCCCCTGTCACTGATGCGGTGTCATGCTAGAAGATCAACTGAGCCCCTCGAACGGTTCCCGATTGGCCGCCGCCCACTCCCCGAAACTCCGCGCCGGGCGCCCGGTGATCCGCTCCACCGCGTTGGTCACCGGCGCCGGTACGCCGACGGCGGCCTCGGCCGCGTCCAGCAGGGCGCTCAGCACTGGCTCGGGCAGCCACGCCGCGCGCCGCTCCAGGGCCTGCTCCCGGCTCAACTCCTCGACCCGCAGCTCCCGTCCGAGTGCCGCGCCCAGCTCGGCGACCACCTCGCGCAGCCGCATCGAGCGCGGGCCGGTCAGCACCTGCATCCGGGCCCGGTGCGCCCGGCCGGTCAGCAGCTCGGCCGCCACCGCGGCCACGTCGTCCGGGTGGATCGGGTTGAACTGCGCCTCGGGAAAGGCGATTTCGACCGTGCCCGTGGACCCGACGGAACCCGCCCAGTCCCGCGCCGCGTTGGTCGCCAGCCAGCTCGGGTACAGCACCGTGTACCCCAACCCGGAGGCGTCCAGGGCCCGTTCGACCGCCCGGTGGGCCAGCCCGAGCGCCCGGTCGTGCTCGTGCGCCTCGTAGGCGGCGGGGGAGGAGAGCAGCACCACGTGCCGCACGCCGGCCTCGCCCGCCGCGCGGAGGAACCCGTCGACGGGGCCGCGCGCCGGGTAGAGGAAGACCGCCTCGACGCCGCGCAGCGCCCGTTCCGCCTGCTCGGCCGGGGCGGTGAGGTCCAGCTCGACGAGCCCGTCCCCGCCCGCCGCCGCCCGGGCGGACCCGCGCACCGCGTGCCCGCGCTGCGCCAACAGCCTGAACAGTCGCCCGCCGAGGTTGCCCCGGGCTCCGGTGACGAGGATGGTCATCGCGACTCCTGTCGAATGGAGCAATATATCTTTGACTGCAAAGGTAAATTGGAGGCTGACGAAGTGTCAACAGAAGCCCGGGACACACCGGACACGCCCGACCTGGACGACCTGGACGACGCGGTGCGCGCCCTGCTGCTGCTCATGCCCCGGCTTGTCGCCCGGGCCAAGCGGCTGCCCGTCCCCGAGCCGCTGCAGCCGCTCGCCCTCGGGCCGCGCCACCTCTCGCTGCTCTCCTACCTACTGCTCGATGGCCCGATGACGGTCAACGAGCTCGCCGCCCGGCTGGAGGTCGCCCCGACCACGGTGAGCCTGCTGCTCGCCGAGCTCAGCGAGAAGGGCGTGCTGGAGCGCCGCGCCGACGAGACCGACCGCCGCCGCCGGATCGTCAGCATCACCGGATCCGCGCGGCCCGCGATCGAGCGGTGGCTCTCGCCGGGGGCCGCGGCCTGGCGCGGCGCGCTCGCCGACCTGACGCCCGCTCAGCGCCTGCTCTTCGTCGACACCCTGCGCGCCTACGAGAGCGGCGTCGGAACCACCTGAGGTCCACTCAGCACCCGCCCGGCACCCACCAGGCACCCGCTAACGCCGCACCTCGTTGATCAGCCTGCGCCGCGCGCCGCGCCCGCGCGGCAGCCACATCTCCACCTGCTGGCCCTTGCAGAACAACTCGATCCGGTACGGCAGCACGCCGACCAGCCGCAGCACCGCCGCGAACGGCGCGAGCGCCAGCCGCAGGGCGAACTCGACCAGCCACAGCGCGCTCATCACGGTGATCGCGATCAGCGCCGGCAGCCCGATCAGCAGGGAGATCGGGTCGTCCCCGAGGCCGTCCGGCAGCATGTCGACCGCGGGGCCGGGGTTGACCCGGCGGAACCAGGCGAGCCGCCGCTGCCGCAGCGTCCACTTGTTGCCCTTGGCGTCATGCCACTTCATCGCGCGCCCCCGCTCGCCGCACTGCTCTCCCCCGACAGGGGGCGAATATGCCAGAGGTGGCTGCCGGTGTCACCGGAAGGATGAGGAAAGCTCAAATCTCGCACAGATCCACCCCTCGGCCGGGTAGGTGTGTGTTCGACGGGGGTAGCGTCCCTGACAAGGGGAGGTCGGCTTGGGGGAGGTGGCACCGTGCCGGAGTCGTCGCAGTGGCCGTTGGTGTGGAGCGGGTTCCTGCTGATCGCCGTGAGCGTGCGCCTGGCCGTCACCGTGCGCTCGCACCGGCACCGCAGGCTGCGCGCGCCGCAACGGCCGAGCCACCTGGAGTGGCTGCCGGGGGTGGGCGGCCTGATCGCGGTGGCCGACGCCGGACCGCGGATCCTCGGCGCCGACGGCACCGTGCTCGCGGTCGCGGCCGAGCTGGCCCGGGTGGCAGTGGCGGGCGGGCTGGCCCTGCTGCTCTACGGCGGGATCGTGCTGGTCCGGCGGCTGCGGGGCTGAACGGGCGGCCGCCGGCCGCGCTGACCGATCGGTTGCCGGGTCGCAGCCGAAAAGTGATCCCGCCGCCTCCAGGGCTGCGGGGGGCCATGCGGCAGAATCGTCAGCATGACCGAATCCGACGGCAAGCCCGACCCCGGCAGAGCCGCCCCCAAAGCCGAGTCGAGCTACGCCGACCAGGTGTTCCGCTCCACGCCCGGCATGATCTCCGGTGTCCTGCTGCTGCTCGTGGCCGGCTGGCTGGTCGTCGACGCCATGGTGTCCAGCACCGGCAAGACCCCCTGGGTCGCGCTGGCGGCCGCGCCGGTGTTCGCCTTCCCGGTGATCGCCTACACGCTGCGCCCGTCCGTGCAGCTGGGCCTGGACCAGTTGCTGGTGCGCAACCCGCTGCGCACCGTCGTCGTGCCGTGGGCCGCGCTGGACGGGCTGCGCGCCGGGTACTCGGCCGAGGTGACCGCCGGCGGGCGGACCTTCCAGATGTGGGCCGTCCCGGTCTCGCTGCGCCAGCGGAACAAGGCCAACCGCCGGGTCGCGATGGACCGGGTGGCCGACCCCCGCCAGGGCCCCAAGCCCCGCCGCGGCGCCGTCCCCGGCGCGCCGGACCCGAACCGCGCCTGGTCCGACCAGGTGGTGGACATCATCCGCGAGCAGGCCGAGCGCAACGCCGTGCGGCCGACCGCCAAGGGCGAGGTCGTGGTCCGCTGGTGCTGGTGGGTGATCGCGCCCACCCTGGCCGCGCTCGCCGTGCTGATCGTGCTGATCGCGGTCTGACCAACCGCTCCATATGCCGAAAGGGCCCCCGACGGGGGCCCTTTCGGCATATGAGGACCGGTCAGATCCCGGCAGCCGCCGCCAGGTCCCGCTTCAGCGCGCCCAGCAGCCCGGCCGCCCGCTCCCGCGCCCCGGCCAGCTCGTCGGCCGCGCCGACCGGCAGCACGACCTCCAGGTAGCACTTCAGCTTCGGCTCGGTGCCGGACGGCCGGACCACGATCCGGGCCCCGCGCACGCCCTCGCCGGCCAGGTAGTAGCGCAGCCCGTCGGTGGGCGGCAGCTCGGCCGAACCCGCCGCCAGGTCGTCGGCCCGGGTGACCGCCAGCCCGGCCAGCGCCGTCGGCGGCCGCTCGCGCAGCCGGCGCATCGCGGCGCCGATCAGCGAGAGGTCCTCGACCCGGGCGGACAGCTGGTCGGTGGCGTGCAGGCCGTGGGTCAGCGCGAGCTCGTCCAGCAGGTCGGTCAGCGTGCGGCCGTCCCGCTTGAGGCCGGCGGCCAGCTCGGCGACCACCAGCGCGGCGGTGATGCCGTCCTTGTCGCGCACGCCCTGCGGGTCCACGCAGTAGCCGAGCGCCTCCTCGTAGCCGTAGCGCAGGCCCTCGGCCCGGGCGATCCACTTGAAGCCGGTCAGCGTCTCCGCGTAGTCCAGGCCGGCCGACTCGGCGATCCGGCCCAGCAGGGTGGCCGAGACGATGGTGGTGGCGAAGGTGCCGGCGGCGCCCTTGGCGGCCAGCGCGGCGCCGAGCAGCGCGCCGACCTCGTCGCCGCGCAGCATCCGCCAGCCGCCCGGCGCGGCGGCGTCCGGCACGGCCACCGCGCAGCGGTCGGCGTCCGGGTCGTTGGCGATCACCAGGTCGGGGCGGACCTCGGCGGCGGTCGCGAAGGACAGGTCCATCGCGCCCGGCTCCTCCGGGTTGGGGAAGGCCACGGTCGGGAACTCGGGGTCCGGCTCGGCCTGCGCGGCGACCACGGTCGGGGCCGGGAAGCCGGCCTGCTTCCAGGCGGTCAGCAGGGTGTCCCGGCCGACGCCGTGCAGCGGGGTGTAGACGACCTCCAGGGCGCGCGGGCCGTCCGGGTCGAGCACGGTGGCGGCGCGGGCCAGGTAGGCGTCCAGCACCTCGTCACCGAGCAGCTGCCAACCGGCGGCGGTCTCGTCGGCCAGCGGCACCTGGTCGAGCGAGGCGATCGCGTCGATCTCGGCGGCGATCTGCCCGTCCGCCGGCGGCACGATCTGCGAACCGTCGCCCAGGTACACCTTGTAGCCGTTGTCCTGCGGCGGGTTGTGACTGGCCGTCACCATCACGCCGGCCGCCGCGCCGAGCTCGCGGATCGCGAACGCCAGCACCGGGGTGGGCAGCGGGCGGGGCAGCAGCGCGGCGCGCAGCCCGGCGCCGACCATCACGGCGGCGGTGTCCCGGGCGAACTCGGCGGACATGTGCCGGGCGTCGTAGCCGATCACCACCAGGTCGCCCGCGCCGGTGGCGCGCAGGTGGGCGGCCAGCCCGGCGGCGGCCCGGATCACCACGGCGCGGTTCATCCGCATCGGTCCGGCGCCCAGCTCGCCGCGCAGGCCGGCGGTGCCGAACTGCAGGCGGTCGGCGAACCGCTCGGCCAGCCCGGCCCAGTCGTCGCCCGCCTCGGCGGCGGCCAGCAGACCGGCCAGCTCGGTGCGGGTCGCCGGGTCGGGGTCCTCGGCCAGCCACTGCTGGACCCGGGCCTTGAGGGTGGTGGTGTCGGCCATCGCTAACTCCGCTACTCGGTGGTCGTCAGTGGTCAGGGAACGGGAACGGCCCGGGGCCCCTCAGGGGCACCCGGGCCTGGTGCGGCGTCAGATCCGCTCCAGCACCTTCGCCAGCAGCTCGCCCATCCGCTCGGCGGAGGCCTTGCCGGCCTCCAGCACCTCGGCGTGGTTGAGCGGCTCGCCGGTGATGCCGGCGGCCAGGTTGGTGACCAGCGAGATGCCCAGCACCTCGGAGCCGGCCTCGCGGGCGGCGATCGCCTCCAGCGTGGTGGACATGCCGACCAGCTCGCCGCCGATCACCCGGGCCATGTTGACCTCGGCCGGGGTCTCGTAGTGCGGGCCGCGGAACTGCACGTAGACGGCCTCGTCCAGGGTCGGGTCGACCTCCTTGCAGAGCGCGCGCAGCCGCTTGGAGTAGAGGTCGGTCAGGTCGACGAAGTTGGCGCCGACGATCGGGGAGTCCGCGGTCAGGTTGATGTGGTCGCTGATCAGCACCGGCTGGCCGGGCACCCAGCCCTGGCGCAGGCCGCCGCAGCCGTTGGTCAGCACGATGGTCCCGCAGCCGGCCGCGGCGGCGGTGCGCACGCCGTGCACCACGGTGGCCACGCCGTGGCCCTCGTAGTAGTGGTTGCGGCCGAGGAAGATCAGCGCGCGCTTGTCGCCCGAATCCTCGCTGGCGATCTTCACGGAGCGGATCTTGCCCGCGTGGCCGGCCACGGCGGGGGCCGGGAAGCCCGGCAGGTCGGTGACGGAGATTTCCGCCACCGTCTCGCCCAGGGCATCGGCGGCCGGCACCCAGCCGGAGCCCATCACCAGGGCGACGTCGTGGCGCTCGGCACCGGTCAGCTCGCGCAGGCGGGCAGCGGCGGCCTGGGCGGCGGCATAGGGGTCGGCGGACACGGCGGTCTGAGGAGAAGCGTTCACACCGCCGAGGATAGACAAGAAATTCCTACGCGCGTAGAACAACCTGCTCCACCATGCCGGATCGTTACCAGGTTGACCCGAAAGCACCTGCTTTGGCCGGTGTACGACAACCCGCTTCGGAGGAAACTCCAGTTGTCCCCGCGGTGGCCCGCGCCACCCGGCTCAGCAGGGGCGGCGGCGCAGGTCCAGCACGTAGTCGTGCGGGGCGCCGGCGCTCTCCGCGGCGTCCGCGATCAGGCCGAGGTAGCGGGCGGCGGGCAGGCCGCCCTCGTAGTCGTTCAGCACGTAGGTCCAGACCGGCACCTCGCCGTCCAGGGTGTGCGCCCGCAGCCGCACCTTGCGGTAGATGCCGAGCTGCAGGCCCTCCCAGCGGTCCAGGCCCTCCAGGTCCATCGGGGCGATGTCGTAGAGCGAGACGAAGACCTGCTCCTTCTCGTCCTCCACCACGGTGGCCAGCGAGCCCTCCCAGCCCAGCTGCTCGCCGCCGAAGGTCAGCCGCCAGCCGTCCAGCCAGCCCGTTCCGCGCAGCGGGGAGTGCGGGGCGCGCCGGCTCATCTGCCGGGCGTCGAGGTTCGTGGCATACGCGGCGTAGAGCGACATGGGCGCCAGCCTACGGGAGTTGACCGGCGGCCCGGTCGCCGCCCGCCCGCCGGCCCGACCGCCCCGGCGGCGCGGCACCCGACACGCCCGCCCGGGCGCTGCGCCAAGCGGGAGCCCGCTGTTCGCACCTGACGCGGCGTGCGGGACAATGGTGCACGTGACTCGGATCGTGATCATCGGTGGCGGACCCGGCGGCTACGAGGCGGCCCTGGTGGCGGCCCAGCTCGGCGCGGAGGTGACCGTCGTCGATCGCGACGGTCTGGGCGGGGCGGCGGTGCTGACCGACTGCGTGCCGTCCAAGACCCTGATCGCCACCGCCGAGGTGATGACCGGTTTCGACGCCTCCTACCAGGAGCTCGGCATCACCCTGGACGGCGAGAACGAGCGCCCGATCAGCGTGGACCTCGGCAAGGTCAACCGACGGGTCAAGCGGCTGGCGATCGCCCAGTCGCACGACATCACCCAGTCGGTCACCCGGGCCGGCGTCACCGTGCTGCGCGGCACCGGCCGGCTCGGCGGCGGCGGCCAGTCGGCCGACGGCTCGCGCGAGGTCCTGGTCACCGCCCCCGACGGCAGCACCCAGTCGCTGCGCGCCGACGCGGTGCTGATCGCCACCGGCGTGCACCCCCGGGAGGCGCCCGACGCCCGCCCGGACGGCGAGCGGATCCTCAACTGGACCCAGCTCTACGACCTGGAGGAGCTGCCCGCCGAGCTGATCGTGGTCGGCTCCGGCGTCACCGGCGCCGAGTTCGCCGGCGCCTACCAGGCGCTCGGCTCCAGCGTCACCCTGGTCTCCAGCCGCGACCGGGTGCTCCCGGGCGAGGACCCGGACGCGGCCGGCGTGCTGGAGGACGTCTTCCGCCGCCGCGGCATGAACGTGATGAGCCGGCTGCGCGCCGAGCGCGCCAAGCGAGTGGGCGACCGGGTCGAGGTGACCCTCTCCAACGGCGAGGTGATCAGCGGCACGCACTGCCTGATCGCGATCGGCTCCATTCCCAACACCGCCGGGCTCGGCCTGGAGGAGGCCGGCGTCAAGCTGACCGAGTGGGGCCAGATCAAGGTGGACCGGGTCTCCCGCACCTCCGCCCCCGGCGTCTACGCGGCCGGCGACTGCACCGGCGTCTTCATGCTCGCCTCGGTGGCCGCCATGCAGGGCCGGATCGCGATGTACCACGCGCTCGGCGACGCGGTGCAGCCGCTGAACCTGAAGACCATCGCCTCCAACATCTTCACCGACCCGGAGATCGCCACGGTCGGCTACACCGCCGCCGACGTCTCCTGCGGAAAGATGGACGCGGTCGAGGTGAAGCTCCCGCTGCGCGGCAACCCGCGGGCCAAGATGCAGGGCATCCGGGACGGCTTCGTGAAGCTGTTCTGCCGCCCCGGCACCGGCATCGTGGTCGGCGGCGTGGTGGTCGCGCCGCGCGCGAGCGAACTGATTCACTCGATTTCGCTCGCGGTCGACAACAGCTTGACGGTCGAGCAGGTGGCGAGCGCCTTCACGGTCTACCCCTCGCTGTCCGGTTCGACCGCCGAAGCGGCTCGCCAGCTGCACATTCGCAAGCGGGCCGAGAGCGAATCCTGATCGTTTCACCCCGTCGCCCGGGTGGTTCGCCCGGACGGCGGGGGTGCGCCGGGGCATGTCGGCGCGCATTGTAAGGGTGCGCGCCGCGTAAGGGTGAGCAGTTCCTGTTACTAGCGGCAAACGCCTGAAAGCCGACCGTCATGGGGGTTACCGTCGGTTCTGTGTTTGCTGCAGAACGTCGCCAGTTGATCCTCGAAATGGTGCGGGCCAACGGAGCCGTGTCGCTCCGCGAGCTTGCCCGCGTCGTCCAGACCTCCGAAGTCACCGTCCGGCGGGACGTGCGGGCGCTGGAGGCCGAAGGGCTGCTCGACCGCCGGCACGGCGGCGCGGTGCTCCCCGGAGGCTTCAGCCGAGAGCCCGGGTACCCGCAGAAGACCCACCTCGCCGCCGCCGAGAAGAGTGCCATCGCCGACCTCGCGGCCACCCTGGTCGAAGAGGGCGACGCGGTGGTGATCGGGGCCGGCACGACCACCCAGGAGCTGGCCCGCCGCCTCGCCCGGGTGCCGGGCCTGACGGTGGTCACCAACTCCCTGCTGGTCGCCCAGGCCCTCGCGCACGCCAACCGGGTGGAGGTGGTGATGACCGGCGGCACCCTGCGCGGTTCCAACTACGCCCTGGTGGGCAGCGGAGCCGAGCAGTCGCTGCACGGGCTGAGGGTCTCCAAGGCCTTCATCTCGGGCAGCGGGCTGACCGCCGAGCGCGGTCTCTCCACCGCCAACATGCTGTCCGCGAGCGTGGACCGGGCTCTGGTGCAGTCGGCCGCCGAGGTCATCGTCCTCGCCGACCACACCAAGCTCGGCACGGACAGCATGTTCCAGACGGTGCCCACCGACGCGGTGACCCGGCTGGTCACCGACGAGCACGCGGCCGGCCACGACCCGACCGCCCGCGAGCTCGACGCGTTGGCCGACTGCGGGGTGCAGATCGCCCTGGCGCCGCTCGGGCTGGCCGCCGAGCCACCGGGCCACCAGGGCCTGGAGCGGCACCCGCAGCAGGCCCAGCAGCCCGGCCTGCGGCGCGGCCCCGGCGGCGCCCCGCTGCCCGGCCAGCGCCGCCCCGGTACCCACGGCGGTCCGCCGCCCGGCCCGGGCCACCTGCCGACCAGGCTGGCCGGCGCCCGCTGACACCGGTGGCCCGCCGGTCGCAACCAGCGGGCCACTCGGGGTACTGCGGCTGACCGGGCGTCAGCCCTCGATCCCGGTCAGTCCTTGATCTCGCAGAGCGCGGCGCCGCTGCTGACGCTCGCGCCGACCTCCGCCTTCAGGCCGACGATGGTGCCGGCCTTGTGGGCGTTGAGCGGCTGCTCCATCTTCATGGCCTCCAGGACCACGATCAGCTCGCCCTCGGCGACGGTCTGACCCTCCGCCACGGCGACCTTCACGATGGTGCCCTGCATCGGCGAGGCCAGGGTGTCGCCGGACACCGCCGAGCCGGCCTTCTTCGGGCCCACCCGGCGCTTGGCCTTGGCCGTCGCCGGGCCGGCACCCGCGGCGGGGGCGCTGCCCACGCCGAGCGAGGCGGGCAGCGAGACCTCGATCCGCTTGCCGCCGACCTCGACCACCACGGTCTCCCGGCCGTCCGGCTCCTCGCCGTCCACCGCACCGCCGGCGAACGGCGGGATGGTGTTGACGAACTCGGTCTCGATCCAGCGGGTGTAGACGCTGAACGGGGCGTCCGAGCCGTGCACCTCGGGCGCGAACGCCGGGTCCACGACCACGGCCTGGTGGAACGGCAGGGCGGTGGCCATGCCCTCCACCTTGAACTCGGCCAGCGCGCGCCGGGCCCGCTCCAGGGCCTGCTTGCGGTCCCGGCCGGTGACGATCAGCTTGGCCAGCAGCGAGTCCCAGGCGGGGCCGATCACCGAGCCGCTCTCGACGCCGGAGTCCAGCCGCACGCCCGGGCCGGACGGCGGGGCGAACAGGGTCACGGTGCCGGGGGCGGGCAGGAAGTTGCGGCCCGGGTCCTCGCCGTTGATCCGGAACTCGAAGGAGTGCTTCGAGACCTTCGGGTCGTCGTAGCCGAGCTCCTCGCCGTCCGCGATCCGGAACATCTCGCGGACCAGGTCGATGCCGGTGACCTCCTCGGTGACCGGGTGCTCGACCTGCAGGCGGGTGTTCACCTCCAGGAAGGAGATGGTGCCGTCGAGGGCGACCAGGAACTCGCAGGTGCCGGCGCCGACGTAGCCCGCCTCGCGCAGGATCGCCTTGGAGGCGCGGTACAGCTCGGCGTTCTGCTCCTCGGTCAGGAACGGCGCCGGGGCCTCCTCGACCAGCTTCTGGTGCCGGCGCTGCAGCGAGCAGTCACGGGTGGAGACGACCACCACGTTGCCGTGCTGGTCGGCCAGGCACTGGGTCTCGACGTGCCGCGGGTTGTCCAGGTAGCGCTCGACGAAGCACTCGCCGCGACCGAAGGCGGCGACCGCCTCGCGGACCGCCGACTCGAACAGCTCCGGGATCTCCTCCAGGGTGCGGGCGACCTTGAGGCCGCGGCCGCCACCGCCGAAGGCGGCCTTGATGGCCACCGGCAGACCGTGCTCGGTCGCGAACGCGACGACCTCGTCCGGCCCGGAGACCGGGTCGGGGGTGCCGGCCACCAGCGGGGCGCCGGCGCGCTGCGCGACGTGACGGGCGGTGACCTTGTCGCCGAGGTCGCGGATCGCCTGCGGCGGCGGGCCGATCCAGATCAGGCCGGCGTCCAGCACGGCCTGGGCGAACTCGGCGTTCTCGGACAGGAAGCCGTAACCGGGGTGGACGGCGTCGGCCCCGGAGTCGGCGGCCGCCTTGAGGACCTTGGCGATGTCCAGGTAGCTGGTCGCCGGGGTGTCGCCGCCGAGGGCGTAGGCCTCGTCGGCCGCGCGGACGTGCAGCGCGTCCCGGTCCGGCTCGGCGTAGACGGCGACACTGGCGATACCGGCGTCCGAGCAGGCCCTGGCGACGCGGACGGCGATTTCTCCGCGGTTGGCGATGAGCACCTTGCGCACTGTGGCTCCCTTCTTGAACCTCGATGGAGTCTAGGGATGACGGGGTGGTACCGGCGAGTAGACCCTGGTGGTGAGCTTGCCCACACGGAGCGTGACGCAGATCGTGACCGTCCGCGCACCCAGCGGGAACACCGCAGGTGGCAACCGTAGCCCCCGGCGGGCCGGGCCCGCGCCCGTCCGGGGCGCCGCCGCCGTGGCCTTCGCCACATCAGCTCGCGCGGGCCGGAGCGGCCGCGGCGGGGGTCGCGGTCGCGCTCGCGGTCACGTCCGCCACGAACTCGACCACGTCCGGTCCGTAACGCTCCGGATTGACCACTCGCAGTACCACCGCGAAGGTACCGTGCGCTCCTTGACGGTGGACCAGGTCCCGCTGGGAGTTGGTCAGGTAGCGGACCGCGGCGTGGTTGGCGACGGCGTTCTGACCGGCTATCAGGAAGACCGGCCGGCCGCCGCCCTCCGGGTCCAGCCGGGCCAGCAGGGCGTAGCGGCAGCCCGGTGCGTCGGGGCCGGTGGGCTCCTCGCGGAACTCCCGGTCGCCGACCACGATCGCGCCCGGGTCGGGCCGGTCCGGGTCGTAGTCGAAGCGCACGCCCGGCAGCCGCCAGCCCAGGTGGGCCACCGTGCGCTCGTTGCTGGTCGGCCCGCCCAGGCAGAACTCGGCCTGCCGGCCGAGGCCCTGGCGGACCTGGTCGTGGGAGACGATCTCCGGCCGGGCCGAGCAGGACTCGACCAGCACGGCCAGCTCCATCAGCGCGCTGACGTCGTCCCGGTGCACGCTGCGGTTGCCGGAGCCGCCCATGTAGCGGGGGACCACCAGCAGGCACTCGGTGCCGGCGGGCAGCCCGAAGAAGGCCTGCCGGCGCGCCGCGGCCCGGCGGCGCAGCGCCGACTGCAGCAGCAGGCCGGCCACCGCGCCGATCGCGCTGGTCGCCAGCCCGATCGCGATGTTGAGCAGGATGTCCTTCATCGGCCCCTCCCCTGGACGCCGCCCGCCCGCCAGCCTAGCGGCGGGGTGGCCCGGCTCCCAGGGCCACCGGTCCGGTGTCCGCCGGGCCGCTGCCCGGCGGACGCGGGTCAGTCGGCCCAGAGGTCGGTGATCCGGACGTCCAGGTCGGCCAGCAGCGAGCGCAGCAGCGGCAGCGAGAGGCCGATCACGTTGCCCGGGTCGCCCTCGATGCCGGTGACGAACGGCGCCGAGCGGCCGTCCAGGGTGAACGCGCCGGCCACGTGCAGCGGCTCGCCGCTGGCCACGTAGGCGGCGACCTCGGCGTCGTCCGGCTGGCCGAAGTGCACGGTGGTGGAGGCGGTGGCCGAGGAGCTGCGGCCGTTCGCGGTGTCGATCACGCAGTGGCCGGTGCGCAGCACGCCGCTGCGCCCGCGCATCGCCCGCCAGCGGGCCACCGCCTCCTCGGCGTCGGCCGGCTTGCCGAGCGCCTGGCCGTCCAGCTCCAGCACCGAGTCGCAGCCGACCACCAGCTGGCCGTCCGTCAGCTGCCCGGCCACCGCGGCGGCCTTCGCCTCGGCCAGCACCAGGGCCAGCTCGGCGGGGGTGGCGGCGGTCAGCGCGGACTCGTCCACCCCGCTGACGATCACCTGCGGGTCGAGGCCGGCCTGCCGGAGCAGACCCAGCCGGGCGGGGGAGGCGGAGGCGAGGACCAGGGTCCGACGATCAGTCATGGCCCAACCCTAGGGCCAGGCAGCCGGCGGCCCGGCCGGACCCGGGATCAGTGGATCATCAGGGCCAGGGCCAGCAGGACCACGGCGAGGGCGAGCAGGCGGGCGGTGCGGCGCAGCAGCGCGGCGGTCCGGCGGGCCTGCGGGGAGGCCTCGTCGGGCGGATCGGACCAGAGCATTGCGCCAGTCTGCCCCGATCCGCCCGGAAACGCCTGAGTACGGGTACTCAGGCGCGGCCGTCGGCGGGCCCGGCCGTCAGCGGGCCCAGCCGGAGGTGCGCCAGGCGTTCGGCCCGGCGGCGGGCATCCGGCGCATGGCGCGCGAACGGTCGGTCCACGGGGAGGCCGGGCCGCCGGCCGTCCGGCGGGCCGCCTCGGCGGCGGCCTGTGCGGCGGCGGCCCGGGAATGGACCACCGCCAGGACGGTGGCCAGCTCCTCGGGGGTCGGCTGCCCGTGCAGCACGTGGATCTCGGGCATCGGCTGTCCTTCCGGGGGTTCCGGGTCGCGGGCCTACAGGGGGATGTTGCCGTGCTTCTTCGGCGGCAGCACCTCGCGCTTGCCGCGCAGCGCCCGCAGGCCCCGGACGATGTGCTTGCGGGTCTCGGAGGGCGCGATCACCGCGTCCACGTAGCCGCGCTCGGCCGCCAGGTACGGGTTGAGCAGGGTGTCCTCGTAGTCGGCGACCAGCTCGGCGCGGCGGGCCTCGACGTCCTGCCCGGCCGCGGCGGCCTCGGCCAGCTCCCGGCGGTAGACGATGTTGGCCGCGCCCTGCGCGCCCATCACCGCGATCTGCGCGGTCGGCCAGGCCAGGTTGAGGTCGGCGCCCAGGTGCTTGGAGCCCATCACGTCGTAGGCGCCGCCGAAGGCCTTGCGGGTGATCACGGTGATCAGCGGCACGGTGGCCTCGGCGTAGGCGTAGATCAGCTTGGCGCCGCGGCGGATGATGCCGTCCCACTCCTGGCCGGTGCCGGGCAGGAAGCCGGGCACGTCCACGAAGGTCAGCACCGGGATGTTGAAGCTGTCGCAGGTGCGCACGAACCGGGCGGCCTTCTCGCTGGCCGCGATGTCCAGGCAGCCGGCCAGGTCCATCGGCTGGTTGCCGACCACGCCGACCGGGTGGCCCTCGACCCGGCCGAAGCCGGTGACGATGTTGCCGGCGTAGAGCGGCTGGGTCTCCAGGAAGTCACCGTCGTCGAGCACGTGCTCGATCACCTTGCGCATGTCGTACGGCTGGTTGGCGGAGTCCGGGACGATGGTGTCCAGCTCCAGGTCCAGCTCGGAGACCTCCAGGTCGGCCTGCTCGGGGTAGGCCGGCGGGTCGCTGAGGTTGTTCGAGGGCAGGTACGAGAGCAGGCTCTTGACGTAGTCGATCGCCTCCTTCTCGTCCGCGGCCAGGTAGTGCGCGTTGCCGGACTTGGTGTTGTGGGCCCGGGCGCCGCCCAGCTCCTCCATCCCGACGTCCTCGCCGGTGACCGTCTTGATCACGTCGGGGCCGGTGATGAACATGTGCGAGGTCTGATCGGCCATCACCACGAAGTCGGTGATCGCGGGGGAGTAGACCGCGCCGCCCGCGCACGGGCCCATGATCAGCGAGATCTGCGGGATCACCCCGGAGGCGTGCACGTTGCGGCGGAAGATCTCGCCGTACAGGCCGAGCGAGACCACGCCCTCCTGGATCCGGGCGCCGCCGGAGTCGTTGATCCCGATCACCGGGACGCCGGTCTTCAGGGCGAAGTCCATCACCTTGACGATCTTCTCGCCGAAGACCTCGCCGAGCGAGCCGCCGAAGACCGTGAAGTCCTGGGCGAAGACCGCGACCTGACGGCCGTCCACGGTGCCGTAGCCGGTCACCACGCCGTCGCCGTACGGGCGGTTCTTCTGCTGGCCGAAGTTGGTCGAGCGGTGCCGGGCGAACTCGTCGAACTCCACGAAGGAGTCCTCGTCCAGCAGTTCGAGCACTCGCTCACGGGCCGTCAGCTTGCCCTTGGCGTGCTGCTTCTCGACCGCCGCGGCCGAGCCGGAGTGCACCGCCTCGTCGATCCGCCGGCGCAGATCGGCGAGCTTGCCGGCGGTGGTGTGGGGGTCCGCAGAGGTGGACAGGTCGGTCATCCGGGGGAGTTCCTCACGTGAGCGACGCGGTGGAGGGTGACGGAGGGCCGGGGCAGGGCGGTGCCCACGGTCTACCGCCGGGTAGCCTAACCAGCCCGGTGCCCCGGGCGTTATGGCCAGCGACACAGTGTGTCAACCGACCGTTCTGCGGCACGATGGGGCGGCCTACGGCCTGCGTCGCACGCCGTCGCGGTGCGCCCCTCTAGTGTGGGGCCATGACCGACGCCGACCGTCCCCGCCGCAGCGGGCTGCGTGGTTTCGGCCACGCCGGCCCGTCCCCCTGGACCGACCTGGACCGCCCGCCGCTGGACGCCGCGGCGCTGCGCCGCGACCTGGTGGTCCCCGGCGGCCTGTGGACCGCGCTGGACGTGGTCGAGCTGACCGGCTCCACCAACACCGACCTGACCGAGCGCTCGCGGACCGGCGCGCCCGAGGGCGCCGTGCTGGTCGCCGAGCGGCAGGACGCCGGGCGCGGCCGGCTGGACCGCCGCTGGTCCGCCCCCGCCCGCTCCGGCCTCTTCCTGTCGGTGCTGCTGCGCCCCACCGTGCCGCGCGAGCGCCTCGGCTGGCTGCCGATCCTGATCGGGGTCTCGGTGGCCACCACGGTCCACCGGGTGGCCGGGGTGCAGGTCGGCCTGAAGTGGCCCAACGACCTCCAGGCGGAGGTCGACGGCACCGAGCGCAAGCTCGGCGGCATCCTCACCGAGCTGACCGGCGACGCCGTGGTGGCGGGCCTGGGCCTGAACGTGACGCTGCGCCAGGAGGAGCTGCCGGTGCCCACCGCCGCCTCGCTGGCGCTGGCCGGCGCCGAGGTCACCGACCGGGACACCCTGCTGCGGGCGCTGCTGCGCGAGTTCGCCGAGCTGTACGGCGAGTGGCAGGCGGCGGCCGGCGACCCGCAGGCCAGCGGCCTGCTGCCGGCCTACACCGCGCGCTGCACCACGCTCGGCCGCCAGGTGCGGGTGCAACTGCCCGGCGAGCGGGAGCTGCTGGGCGAGGCGGTGGCGCTGGACACCGACGGCCGCCTGGTGGTGCGCACCGCCGACGGCAGCCGTCAGGCCGTCGGCGCGGGCGACGTGGTGCACGTGCGGCCGCAGCCGCGCTGAGCCCGCGCCGGGGCGCGCCCGGCGCGTGGCGGACCTGCCGCAACCACGGCCTTTACCCTCCGGATGCTCCGGATCGGCGAATTCCGTGCGACGATTCCCCCTGCACGGTGTGAGGCGCGCCACTGTCCGCGGGCGGCGGGGTGCTCACACGGATGGGACCTACGGCAAGTGCGGCGACCGCACGGGGACGGACCGGTGGCAGACGACGACGGGCAGGCGCCCGAGGACGGTGCGCGCGGCGGTGATTCGGGCGCGGCGGACCCGAACGTGGCGCTCGACCTGGAGGAGCTGATCCTGGGGGCCCCGCGCCGCTACACCCCCTACCAGGCCGCCCGCACCGCCGAGGTGCCGATGGAGCTGGCCACCCGGTTCTGGCGCGCCATGGGCTTCCCCGACATCGGCCAGTCCCGGGCGCTGAACGACGGCGACGTGATCGCACTGCGCCGCCTGGCCGGCCTGGTGGAGTCCGGGCTGATCAACGAGGCGATGGCGATCCAGGTGGCCCGGTCCACCGGCCAGACCACCGCCAGGCTGGCCGGCTGGCAGATGGACACCTTCCTGGAGAACCTCACCCAGGCCGCCGAGCCCGGGCTCTCCCGGGCCGAGGTGGCCTACCCGCTGGTCGAGCTGCTGCTGCCGGAGCTGGAGCAGTTCCTGGTCTACGTCTGGCGCCGCCAGCTGGCCGCGGTCACCGGCCGGGTGGTGCAGGTCGCCGAGGACACCGAGATCACCAGCGGCCGGCTCGCGGTGGGCTTCGCCGACCTGGTCGGCTTCACCCGGCTCTCCCGGCGGCTGGAGGAGGAGGAGCTCGGCTCGCTGGTCGAGACCTTCGAGTCCACCTGCGCCGACCTGATCGCGGGTCAGGGCGGCCGGCTGATCAAGACCCTGGGCGACGAGATCCTCTTCGTCTCCGAGGACCCGGTGACCGCCGCGGAGATCGCGCTCGGGCTGGTCGAGACGCTGACCCAGGACGAGGCGATCCCGGCACTGCGGGTCGGCATGGCCTTCGGCACCGTCACCTCCCGGATGGGCGACGTCTTCGGCACCACGGTCAACCTGGCCAGCCGGCTGACCTCGATCGCGCAGCGCGACGCGGTGCTGATCGACGGCGAGTTCGCCGCCGTGCTGGAGCAGGCCGGGGCCGGCGCCCAGGGCGCGCAGGACGGCACCGGCACCACCCAGTCGCAGCTGGCCGAGGCGCTGGCCGCGGCCTCCGGCTCGCCGCTCGGCCTGGTCGGCCCGCCGGCCCCCGGCACCGGTTCGCCGCGGTTCCACCTGCAGGCGATGTGGCGCCGGCCGGTCCGCGGGCTCGGGCTGGTCGAACCCTGGCTGCTGACCCGGTGGATCAAGTCGCCGACCCACTGAGTGCGCGGGTCTCCTGGTGGTTTTCGGGGGATCCGCCCCGATCCGGGTGATTCGCCCTACTCTGGTGCCGTGATGGCGGACCTGGAACACCCTCAGAGCCCGGCCCCCGACGAACTGACGGCCCGTGGGCTGGACCGACGGCTGCAGGCCGTGGTGGAGCTGGCCCAGGACATGGCCGGGGCGCAGAGCGCGCTGGAGGCGGTGCGCGCGGCCGCCACCCGGGCCACCGCGGCGCTGGACGCCACGATGGCGGCGATCTCGGTCTGGGACCGCGAGTCCGGGCGGCTGCGGGTGCTGGTCAACCACGGGCAACTGGCGGCCGGCGAGGAGGAGATCCCGGACGACGAGTCCTACCCGGTGGCGGACTTCCCGGAGATCGTCACCTACCTGGACGAGCACTGGACCACCGGCAAGCTGCCCCGGGCCTGGGTGCAGACCGCCGAGGACGCGCTGCCGGGCGAGCAGGCCGGGTTCGCCGGCGCCGCCGCGTTCTGCCGGGAGCGGGCCGCCGGGCTGCGCCGCCGCGGGCGGTCCTGCTGCCTGGTCGCGCCGATCGTGCTGCACGGCCAGGCCTGGGGCGAGCTCTACCTGGCCCGCGGCGCCGGGCTGCCGGTCTTCACCGAGACCGACGCGCAGTACGCCACCCTGCTGGCCGCCCAGGTCTCGGCCGGCCTGGCGCAGACCGAGCGGCTGGCCGACCTGCGCCGGCTGGCCTTCACCGACCCGCTGACCGGCCTGGCCAACCGCCGCGCGGTGGACGCCCGGCTGGAGTCCGCGCTGGCCGCGCACAACCAGGACGGCACGGTCGTCTCGCTGGTGGTCTGCGACGTCAACGGGCTCAAGCGGATCAACGACCGGCACGGCCACGAGATGGGCGACCGGCTGCTGGAGCGCTTCGCCAACCAGCTCTCGATGGCCGGCGCCAAGCTGCCCGGCTCGCTCGCCGCCCGGCTCGGCGGGGACGAGTTCTGCCTGCTGGCGCAGGGTCAGAAGGCGGACGAGGTGGTCGAGGTGGCCGAGGAGCTGTGCGCCCGGGCGCTGCTGCTGGCCGACGGCGAGGGGGTGGCCTGCGGGATCGCCTCCACCGGCGACGCGATCGGCCCGGTCTCCACCCCCGACCGGCTGTTCCGGCTGGCCGACGCGGCGCAGTACCGGGCCAAGGCCGCCCGGGCCCCGCACCCGGTGGTGGCCGGGCGCAGCCACGGCCCCGGCAGCGCCCCCGACCCGACCGTGCTGCTCGCCGACTCGGCCGACCCGCAGCACCGGGCCGACGGCCGGGGCCGCCCGGCGGCCGGCGCGGTGCGCGGCCCGCACGGCGACCGGCGGCGGTTCCGCGGCGCTGCGCACAGCGCCGACCCGGGCCAGCTGCTGGCCACGGTGCTGGCCGCGCTGGACCAGGACGGCGGCGGCCCGGCGCTGCACCCGGCCGACACCATGGGCCGGCTCGTGGTGGTGGCCGAGACCGCCGCCCGGCTGCTGGACGCGGTGGCCTGGTGGATCTCCTACGTGCCGCCCGGCTCCCTGCTGATGCACACCGCGCAGCACGCGGTCTACCGGATGACCAGCGGCCCCGACGGCACGCTCACCCCCGCCGCCGCCCGCCGGGCGGAGAACCAGCGGGCCCGGATCGAGGCCCCGGACGCGGTCTTCGACCTCGACCACTACCCGCTCACCCGGCGCGCCGTGCTCGGCGGCAGCTTCGCGCTGCGCACCGGGGCGGCCGGCAACGACCCGGCCGAGGAGGCGGTGCTGGTGGTCGGCGGCTACCAGGGGATGGTCGCGGCCGGCGGGGCGAACCCGGCGGGCGGCTGGCTGGTCGAGCTGTTCGCGGACGACGCCACGCTGCCGCTGGGCCAGGCGGCCGCGGCGCTGCGGGCGCTGGTCGCGGTGGCGCTGGCCGGCCCGGCCTCGCCGCCGCCCTCCTGACGGCGGGTCAGCCGACGATGCGTTCGGGCCGGGTGTAGACGTTGGCCTGCTCGCCGCGCAGGAAGCCGACCAGGGTCAGGCCCAGCTCCTCGGCCAGGTCGGCGGCGAGCGAGGAGGGGGCCGAGACGGCGGCCAGCAGCGGCAGCCCGGCCAGCGCGGCCTTCTGGGTCAGCTCGAACGAGGCCCGCCCGCTGACCAGCAGCAGGTGCCCGGTGAGCGGCAGCCGGCCCTCGCGCAGCGCCCAGCCGATCACCTTGTCCACCGCGTTGTGCCGCCCGACGTCCTCGCGGGCGCAGAGCAGTTCGCCCGCGGCGGTGAACAGGCCGGCCGCGTGCAGTCCGCCGGTGGAGTCGAAGGTGCGCTGGGCGGCCCGCAGGCGCTCCGGCAGGGCGTAGAGCACCGCGGGGTCCACGGTGAGCGGGTCGGCGGCCACCGGCCAGCGCACGTGGGTGCGCACGGCGTCCACGGTGTCCCGGCCGCACAGGCCGCAGGCGCTGGTGGTGAGCAGGGTGCGGTGGGCGGAGAGCGGCAGCGCGGGGGCGCCGCGCAGGGTCGCGTCCACCACGTTGTAGGTGTTGGCGCCGGCCTCGTCGGTGCCGGCGCAGTAGCGCAGTGCGGCCAACTGGTCGGTGCGGTGCAGCAGGCCCTCGCCGACCAGGAAGCCGGCCACCAGGTCGAAGTCCTGGCCCGGGGTGCGCATGGTGACGGTGAGCGGCTCGCCGCCGATCCGGATCTCCAGCGGCTCCTCGGCTGCCAGGGTGTCCGGCCGGCTGCCGTGTTCCGCCCCGCGCAGCCGCACCACCCGGCGCCGTGCCGTCGCCCGTGTCATCGCCTCCGCCTTCCGTCGTGCCGACCCTTCGTGGACCAGGATGAGGCATGGGTGAACCTTGCTCTCGCATAGTTGTCATATCTTCATTCAGCTGATCTGATAGTGCATATGGATATGCACAGTGCTCCGGCCGCTGACGCGCCGGTCGTTCAGGTCGGCAAGGCCGACGTCACCGCCGAGGACGTGCTCGCGGTCGCGCGCGGCAACGCCCGGATCGAGCTCGGCCCGGACGCGCTGGCCGAGATGGCCGTCTCGCGCGCCCGGATCGACGCGCTGGCCGCCGAGCCGCGCCCGGTCTACGGCGTCTCCACCGGTTTCGGCGCGCTCGCCGTGCGCCACATCAGCCCCGAGCTGCGCGCCCAGCTCCAGCGCTCGCTGGTCCGCTCGCACGCCGCCGGCATGGGCCCGGCGGTCGAGCGCGAGGTGACCCGCGCGCTGATGTTCCTGCGGCTGAAGACCCTGGCCTCCGGCCGCACCGGCGTGCGCCCGCTGGTCGCCGAGACCATGGCCGCGATCCTGAACGCCGGCATCACCCCGGTGGTCCGCGAGTACGGCTCGCTGGGCTGCTCCGGCGACCTCGCGCCGCTCTCGCACTGCGCCCTGGTGCTGATGGGCGAGGGCCTCGCCTACGGCCCGGACGGCGCCGAGCACCCGGCCGGCGAGCTGCTCGCCGCGGCCGGCATCAGCCCGGTCGAGCTGCTGGAGAAGGAGGGCCTGGCCCTCATCAACGGCACCGACGGCATGCTCGGCATGCTGGTGATGGCCATCGCCGACCTCTCCCGGCTGTTCACCACCGCCGACATCACCGCCGCCATGACCCTGGAGGCGCTGCTCGGCTCGGAGAAGGTGCTCGCCCCCGAGCTGCACGCGCCGATCCGCCCGCACCCCGGCCAGGCCCTCAGCGCCGCCAACATGCTCGCCGTGCTCCAGGGCTCCGGCCTGACCGGGCACCACCAGGACGACGCCCCCCGGGTGCAGGACGCCTACTCGATCCGCTGCGCCCCGCAGGTGGCCGGCGCGGGCCGGGACACCCTGGCGCACGCCCGCACGGTGGCCGAGCGCGAGCTCGCCGCCTCGGTCGACAACCCGGTGGTGCTGCCGGACGGCCGGGTCGAGTCGAACGGCAACTTCCACGGCGCCCCGGTCGCCTACGTGCTGGACTTCCTGGCGATCGCCGCCGCCGACCTCGGCTCGATCTCCGAGCGGCGCACCGACCGGCTGCTCGACAAGGCCCGCTCGCACGGCCTGCCGGCCTTCCTGGCCGACGACCCGGGCGTGGACTCCGGTCTGATGATCGCTCAGTACACCCAGGCCGCCCTGGTCAGCGAGAACAAGCGGCTCGCCGTGCCCGCCTCGGTGGACTCCATCCCGTCCTCGGCGATGCAGGAGGACCACGTCTCGATGGGCTGGTCCGCGGCCCGCAAGCTGCGCCAGGCGGTCGACAACCTCGGTCGGATCCTGGCCGTCGAGCTGACCGCCGCCGCCCGCGCGCTGGAGATCCGCACCGCCGACTCCGCCGCCACCCTGGCGCCGGCCAGCGCCGCCGCGCTCGCCGCGGCCCGGGCGGCCGGCGTCGGCGGTGCCGGGCGGGACCGCTTCCTGGCGCCCGACCTGGACGCCGCCGAGGCCCTGGTCGCCTCCGGCGCCCTGGTCACGGCCGTCGAGTCGGTCACCGGCCCGCTGGCCTGACGCCCGCCCGACAGCGAGTGGGCCTGGCGATCCGTCAGGCCCACTCGCTCCGGGCGGCGGTCCGGCGCCGCTGCTCCTGCTCCCGCTGCCCGCCGAGCGCGGCCGCCAGGTTGACGCCGACGATCCCGGCCCAGGCGACCACCACGCCGAAGCCGCCCATCACCGCCACGCCGATGCCGGTCAGCGGGACCGCCATCACCAGCGAGGTGTAGGGCAGGTAGCCGAGCGAACCGAACTTGCCGTGGCGGCGTGGCTGCTCGTGGCCCAGCTCGGCCAGCCGCTCGGCCACCCGCTGCTCGACCCGGGCGTCCAGCCGGGAGTCGATCCGCGCCAGGAAGGCGTCGACCAGCTCGGACTCGTACTCCGGCCCGAGCTCGCGGCGGGTCTCGATGGCGGCGTCCAGGTCCTTGCGGAGCTCGGTGCGGTGGTGCTGTCCGGGGAGTCCGGGCGCGGAAGGCTGCATGCAGACAGGTTCGGGCACCGGACGCCGCCCGGTCCAGTCCGCACCCGGCCGCTCAGGGGGAAATCAGGGTGACCCTGAGAGCACCCGCCCCCGCCGCGTCGGCAGTCCGGGGTGCGAGACATCATTGCCGGTCGTGCCGCCCCTGCTGCACAGTCGATCGGACATCCACCGCCCGAAGGGACCCCCGCAGATGACCGAGTCGTCCCTGGGCCCGTCCGCCCGCCTGCTGGAACTCTTCGACGGACACCGGCTCACCCCGACCCAGCGGCGGATCGCGCACGCGCTGGTCCGGCACGCCGCCGAGGCGCCGTTCCTGTCCAGCGTCGAGGTGGCCGAACTGGCCGGCGTCAGCCAGCCCTCGGTCACCCGGTTCGCGGTGGCGCTCGGCTACGACGGCTACCCGGCGCTGCGCCGCCGGCTGCGCGAACTGGGCGGCGAGCCGGCCCCGCCCGAGAGCCCCGGCGACGCGGTGCGCAACGAGCACCAGCAGGCGGTGCTGGCCGAGATCGCCCACCTGCGCCGGCTCGCCGAACTGCTGGCCGACCCGGAGCCGATCGTCCGGGCGGCCCGGCTGCTCGCCGCCTCCCGGCCGCTGCCGGTGCTGGGCCTGCGGGCCGCCTCGGCGCAGGCGCACGGCTTCGCCTACTTCGCCGCCAAGGTGCACCCCGACATCCGGCTGCTGGACGAGGGCGGCTCGATGCTGGCCGACCGGATCGAGCGGTGCGCGGCGGCCGGTGCCAGCGCGCTGCTCTGCTTCGCGCTGCCCCGCTACCCCCGGGAGCTGATGGACGCCCTGGCGGTGGCCCGGGACTGCGGGCTGACCGTGCTGACCGTGGCGGACAGCGTCTTCGCGCCGGTGGCCAAGCTCTCCGACCTGATCCTGCCGGCCGAGGTGGGCACCGGACTGGTCTTCGACACCGCCTGCGCGCCGATGGTGCTGGGCCGGGTCCTGTTGCAGACGATGTGCGACGAACTGCCGGACGCCGAAGCCCGGTTGGAGGAGATCGAGCAGTCGGCGGCGGCCCGAGGACTGTTCCTGGAGTAAACCGGGCATCCCCTTGACAGGACCGACGGGGGGTGGACGGCCGTGCGCGAGATCCACGAGATGAGGCAGGTCGGCCGGCTCGCCTCCGGCGCCCAGGAGTGGGCCTGCCCCAGCTGCGGCCGCCGGGTCGCGCTGGCCGGCCCGCCGGAGCCCGGCGTCACCGTGCTGGACCCGGGCGACGAGGCCGCCGTGCACATCGGCCTGAACACCCCCGGCGGCGCCGTCCGCAACCCGGGCGAGCCCTACGGCCTCGGCCCGATCCAGGAGATCCCCCGCCCGCCCAACCTCCCGATGCTCCCCGCCGACCCCGCCGCCACGGCCGCCGCCGACCGCGCCTGGCTGGCCGAGATCGGCATCGACTGGGGGGACGGGGAGGCGGCTTGACGGGGCGTCAGCTTCCGTAGTCGGGAAAGTCGCCGGTTCGGAGCCCGCCGGTTCGGTGCCGGTGCTCGCCGGTTTCGGACCGTCCCTCGCTGGAAGTGGGACTCGGGCGCCGATCGGATCCGCCCGCCTCTGGCCGCCCTTCGGCTGATTGGATATATTCAGACTGCTCATTCCTGAATGAATCCATCCGCAAGGAGGCCGCCATGGCGGAGCAGCAGATCAGCGGGGCGCGCGAGGTGCGTGCGGCGCGCGGGACCAACCTGACCGCGCAGGGCTGGCAGCAGGAGGCCGCCCTGCGGATGCTGATGAACAACCTCGACCCGGAGGTGGCCGAGCACCCGTCGAAGCTGGTCGTCTACGGCGGCACCGGCAAGGCGGCGCGCGACTGGCGCTCCTTCGACGCGATGGTGCGCACGCTCCAGGGGCTGAAGCAGGACGAGACCATGCTGGTCCAGTCCGGCCGCCCGGTCGGCGTGATGCAGACCCACGAGTGGGCGCCCCGGGTGCTGATCGCCAACTCCAACCTGGTCGGCGACTGGGCCAACTGGGAGGAGTTCCGCCGGCTGGAGAGCCTCGGGCTCACCATGTACGGCCAGATGACCGCCGGCTCCTGGATCTACATCGGCACCCAGGGCATCCTCCAGGGCACCTACGAGACCTTCGCCGCGGTCGCCAACAAGCGCTACAACGGCTCGCTCGAAGGCACCATCACGCTCACCGCCGGCCTCGGCGGCATGGGCGGCGCCCAGCCGCTGGCCGTCACCATGAACGGCGGCGTGGCGATCTGCGTGGACTGCGACCCGTCCCGGATCTCCCGCCGGATCGAGCACCGCTACCTGGACGTCGAGGCGAACAGCCTGGAGCACGCCCTGGAGCTGGCCACCGCCGCCCGGGACAAGAAGCAGCCGCTCTCCATCGGCCTGCTCGGCAACGCCGCCGAGGTCTTCCCGCAGCTGCTCGCGATGGACGCGCCGATCGACATCGTCACCGACCAGACCAGCGCCCACGACCCGCTGAGCTACCTGCCGATCGGCGTCGCCTTCGACGACATGGCGACCTACGCGGCCGAGAAGCCCGCCGAGTTCACCCAGCGCTCGCGCGAGTCGATGGCCAAGCACGTCGAGGCGATGGTCGGCTTCCTGGACCGCGGCTGCGAGGTCTTCGACTACGGCAACTCGATCCGCGGCGAGGCCCAGCTGGCCGGCTACGACCGCGCCTTCGCCTTCCCCGGCTTCGTGCCGGCCTACATCCGGCCGCTGTTCTGCGAGGGCAAGGGCCCGTTCCGCTGGGCCGCGCTGTCCGGTGACCCGAAGGACATCGCCAAGACCGACAAGGCCGTGCTCGACCTGTTCCCGGAGAACGAGTCGCTGCACCGCTGGATCAAGATGGCCCAGGAGAAGGTGCACTTCCAGGGCCTGCCCGCGCGGATCTGCTGGCTCGGCTACGGCGAGCGCGACAAGGCCGGCGAGCGGTTCAACGACATGGTCGCCTCGGGCGAGCTGTCCGCGCCGATCGTGATCGGCCGCGACCACCTGGACTGCGGCTCGGTCGCCTCCCCGTACCGCGAGACCGAGGCGATGCTGGACGGCTCGGACGCGATCGCCGACTGGCCGCTGATCAACGCCATGGTCAACGTGGCCTCCGGCGCCTCCTGGGTCTCCATCCACCACGGCGGCGGCGTCGGCATCGGCCGCTCGATCCACGCCGGCCAGGTCACGGTGGCCGACGGCACCGCGCTGGCCGGCGAGAAGATCCGCCGGGTGCTCACCAACGACCCGGGCATGGGCGTGATCCGGCACGTGGACGCCGGCTACGACCGCGCGGTCGAGGTCGCCGGCGAGCGCGGCGTGCGGGTTCCCATGAACGAGCACAGCCCCATGGGCGAGCTGTGACCCTGCCGTCCTTCGAAGAGATGTGGGCGGAGCTGCTCCCCGTGGGCCGCTCCGCCTCCTCCGGCGGCTACCGCCGGTACGCCTGGAACGGCGCGGACGCCGAGTGCCGGGCCTGGTTCGAGCAGCAGGCCCGCGACCGCGGCCTGCACTACGAGCGGGACCGCAACGGCAACCAGTGGGCCTGGCTGGGCGACCCGGACGGCGACGGTGCGATCGTCACCGGCTCGCACCTGGACTCGGTGCCGGACGGCGGCGCCTTCGACGGCCCGCTCGGCGTGGTCTCCTCGTTCGCCGCGCTGGACGAACTGCGCGGGCGGGGAGCGCGGTTCGCCAAGCCCCTGGCGATCGTCAACTTCGGCGACGAGGAGGGCGCCCGGTTCGGCGTCGCCTGCGTCGGCTCCCGGCTCGCCACCGGCGTGCTGACGGCCGATCAGGCCCGCGAGCTGCGCGACGCCGACGGCGTGCGGCTGCCCGACGCGATGGAGCGGGCCGGCCAGGACCCGACCGCGATCGGCGCCGACCCCGGCCGGCTGGCCCGGATCGGCGCGTTCGTCGAGCTGCACGTGGAGCAGGGCCGCTACCTGGGCGAGGGTCAGCCGGTCGGCGTGGCCTCGGCGATCTGGCCGCACGGCCGCTGGCGGTTCGACTTCCACGGCGAGGCCAACCACGCCGGGACCACCCGGATCGAGGACCGCCGCGACCCGATGCTCACCTACGCCAACACCGTGCTCGCGGCCCGCAAGAAGGCCCGGCTGGCCGGCGCGCTGGCCACCTTCGGCAAGGTCGCGGTGGAGCCCAACGGCACCAACGCGATCGCCTCGCTGGTGCGCGGCTGGCTGGACTCCCGGGCGGCCGACGAGTCGGTGCTCGCCGAGCTGGTGGAGGAGATCCGCGCGGCGGCGGTGGAGCGCGGCGAGCGCGACGGCGTGAAGGTCGAGCTGGTCCGCGAGTCCTACACCCCGGTGGTGGACTTCGACGGGCCGCTGCGCGACCGGATCGCCGCCACCCTCGGGGGCGTGCCGGTGCTGCCGACCGGAGCGGGACACGACGCCGGAATCCTGGCATCCACCGTGCCGACCGCCATGCTGTTCGTACGTAACCCGAGCGGGGTCTCGCACTCCCCGACCGAGCACGCCGAACTGCCCGACTGCCTGGCCGGCGTCTCGGCCCTCGCGGACGTCCTGGAGGACCTGGCATGCATGTCAGCAGCGCAGTAGCAGCGCAGACGTACTGGGCCGAGCACGCCTGGCTGCCGCACGTCAACGGGCCGGTGGTGGAGCCCGACGTGCTGATCGAGGTGGGGGCCGACGGGCGGTTCGCCCGGGTGGTGCCGGACAGCGGGCCCTGCCCGCCCGGCGCCGTCCGGCTGGCCGGCCTGCTGGTGCCCGGCCAGGCCAACAGCCACTCGCACGCCTTCCACCGGGCGCTTCGCGGCACCGTGCAGGTCGGCTCCGGCACCTTCTGGACCTGGCGCGACACCATGTACCGGTTCGCCGGCGCGCTCGACCCGGACAGCTACCTGGCGCTGGCCACCGCGGTCTACGCCGAGATGGCGCTGGCCGGGATCACCGCCGTCGGCGAGTTCCACTACCTGCACCACGCCCCCGGCGGGGTCCGCTACGCCGACCCGAACGCGATGGGCGAGGCGCTGATCGAGGCCGCCGACCGGGCCGGCATCCGGATCACCCTGCTGGACACCTGCTACCTGTCCGCCGGCTTCGGCGCCGAACTGACCAAGCCCCAGCTGCGGTTCGGCGACGGCGACGCGGACGCCTGGGCCGCCCGGGCCGACGCCCTGACGGCCCGTCCGCACGCCCGGATCGGCGCGGCCGTCCACTCGGTGCGCGCGGTGCCGGCCGAGCAGCTGGGCACCGTGGCGCACTGGGCCGCGATGCGCAAGGCGCCGCTGCACGTGCACCTGTCCGAGCAGACCGCGGAGAACGACGCCTGCCTGACCGCGCACGGCGTCACCCCGACCCGGCTGCTGCACGACCACGGCGTGCTCGGCCCGCGCACCAGCGCGGTGCACGCGACCCACCTGACCGCCGAGGACGTCAAGCTGCTCTCCGACTCCTCCACGGTGATCTGCATGTGCCCGACCACCGAGCGGGACCTGGCCGACGGCATCGGCCCGGCCCGGCAGCTGGCCAGCGCCGGCTGCCCGGTCACCCTGGGCAGCGACAGCCACGCGGTGATCGACCCCTTCGAGGAGGCCCGGGCGCTCGAACTCAACGAGCGGCTGCGCACCCGCACCCGCGGTCACTGGACCGCCAACGCGCTGCTGCGGGCCGGCACCGAGGACGGGCACGCCTCGCTCGGCTGGCCGGAGGCCGGCCGGATCGAGGCCGGGGCGCTGGCCGACTTCACGGTGCTGGCGCTCGACTCGGTGCGCACCGCCGGGCCCACCCCGCGGCTGGGCGCCGAGACCGCCGTCTTCGCCGCCTCGGCGGCCGACGTGCGCCACGTCGTGGTCGGCGGCCGGCGGGTCGTCGTCGACGGCGTGCACGCCCTGGTGCCCGACGTCGCCGCCGCGCTCAAGCACTCCATCTGCACCGTGAGGGGCTCATGACCAGCACGCTCATCACCAACATCGGCACCCTGGTCACCAACGACCCGTCACATCCCGGCCTGCTCGGGACGGTCGAGGACGCCGCGGTGGTCATCGACGGCTCGGTGGTCACCTGGACCGGCCGGGCCGCCGAGGCGCCCGCGGCCGACCGGCGGTTCGACGCCGACGGCCGGGCGCTGCTGCCCGGCTTCGTCGACTCGCACGCGCACCTGGTCTTCGCCGGCGACCGCACCGCCGAGTTCAACGCCCGGATGTCCGGCCAGGCCTACAGCGCGGGCGGCATCCGCACCACGGTGGCCGCCACCCGGGCGGCGAGCGACGAGCAACTGGACGCCCAGGTCGACCGGTTCGTCCGGGAGATGCTCCGGCAGGGCACCACCACGGTGGAGGTCAAGTCCGGTTACGGGCTCACCGTGGAGGACGAGGCCCGGGCCCTGCGGATCGCCGCCCGGCACACCCCGGAGACCACCTACCTGGGCGCGCACGTGGTCGCCCCCGAGTACGCCGACGACCCGGCCGGCTACGTGGACCTGGTGACCGGCAAGATGCTGGACGCCTGCGCGCCGCACGCCCGCTGGGTGGACGTGTTCTGCGAGCGGGGCGCCTTCGACGGCGACCAGGCGCGGGCCGTGCTGACCGCCGGCATCGAGCGCGGCCTGATCCCCCGGGTGCACGCCAACCAGCTCAGCCACGGCCCCGGCGTGCAGCTCGCGGTGGAGCTCGGCGCGGCCTCGGCCGACCACTGCACCCACCTGACCGACGCGGACGTCGCCGCGCTGGCCGGGTCCGGCACGGTGGCCACCCTGCTGCCCGGCGCCGAGTTCTCCACCCGGGCCGACTACCCGGACGCCCGCCGACTGCTGGACGCGGGTGCCACCGTGGCGCTGTCCACGGACTGCAACCCGGGCTCCAGCTTCACCAGCTCGATGGCCTTCTGCATCGCCGTCGCCGTCCGCGAGATGGGCATGACCCCGGACGAGGCGGTGCACGCCGCCACCGCCGGCGGTGCCCGCGCCCTGCGCCGCACCGACGTGGGCCACATCGCCCCCGGCGCCCGCGCCGACCTGCTCCTCCTGGACGCGCCCTCCCCGGTCCACCTGGCCTACCGCCCGGGCGTCCCGCTGACGGCAGCCGTCTGGCGGGCGGGCATCCGCGAGGTCTGACGGCCCGTAGGAACCCCTGAGGGCCGGTACCCGCGTGGAGCGGGTACCGGCCCTCAGGGGTTCGCCCTGACGGGTGATCAGCGCGGGGTGTAGCGCTTGAACTCGCCGGAGTCGATGGTCCAGTCGCCGACCTTCACCTGGTCGCCGAAGACGTAGTCGTGGGTGGCCCGGTAGCGCGGCCCGTCGGGGCCGTCGCTCGGATCGCTGGAGACCCGGAGGGTGCCGTTGCGCGGATCGACGAGCAGGTAGAGCGGGATGCCCATGGCGGGGTAGTCCTGCATCTTCTCGACGTAGTCATTGGGATGGTTCGACGGCGAGACCATCTCGGCGACCAGCAGCAGGACGTGAGGGTCGGCCTTGTCGTCGAACGTCTCAAGGACGGCTTCCGAGGCGACGATCAAGTCGGGCCGCCGCAGTATGCCCAGCCCGACGTCTTCGATCTCACCCCCGGCCAGGGCCACCAGATCTCCTGTGATCTGCCGGAACAGCTGGCGCTGAAGGCGCAGCACGTTCAGTTCGTGGGGCATCGACGGCGACATCATCATGGTGATCACGCCGCCCTGGATCTCGATCTTCTGAGCCAGGTCACCGTACTGGTCCATGAGCTCGTCGGCGACGGCCCGCAGGCGCGCGTAGTCCATGACCTCAGCGTAACCATGTGGGAACAACGGTGGCCCGGCTCGCCAGTGCGAGCCGGGCCGTCCGTACTAGCTGTCGGAGCCGTGCGTCAGTGCACGTCGCCCATCAGCTTGATGACGTTCTTCCGGTACATCCACAGGGCCGCGCCCGCGATCAGGGCTGCGATGCCCTGGATGGCGAAGTACCAGGTGGAGCCGGTGGCGTTGCCGAGGCCGAGCTGGATGACCGCGGCCACGCAGTCGCCCGCGGTGACGGCGAGGAACCAGATGCCCATCATCTGCGAGGCGTACTTGGCCGGCGCCAGCTTGGTGGTGACCGAGAGGCCGACGGGGGAGAGGGTCAGCTCACCGACGGTCTGGATCAGGTACACGATGGTCAGCCAGAGCGGGGTGGTCTTGTGACCGCCCGAGGCCGCCGCCATCGCGAGCATCATCACGATGAAGGAGAAGCCGATCATCAGCAGGCCGATGGCGAACTTCACCGTGGTGCTCGGGTTCTTTGCGCGGCGCGACAGCCAGACCCAGAGCCAGGCGAAGACCGGGGCCAGCGCCATGATGTAGAGCGGGTTCAGCGACTGGAACCAGCTGGACGGGAAGTGCCAGCCGAAGACCGACAGGTTCGTGCTGTTGTCGGCGAAGACGCTCAGCGTGGAACCGGACTGGTCGTAGATCATCCAGAAGACCGCGGCGACCACGAAGAACCAGATGTAACCGCGGATCTTGGTGTGGTCGGTCGGGGACAGGTCCTTGTCCCGCTTGATCCGGGTGAACACCACGACCGGGATCGCGATGCCGGCGATCGACAGCGGCCAGACCGCCCAGTTGACGCTGAACTGGCCGGAGGCGACCAGCGCACCGTAGAAGACCACCGCGGCGCCCAGCCACATGCCGGCCTTGCGCAGCAGCGCGCTCTTCTCCTCGGGCGAGATCGGCGAGGTGACCACGTCGCTCTTCTTGCTCAGGTGGCGGCTGCCGAGCAGGTACTGACCCAGGCCCAGCGCCATGCCGACACCGGCCATGGCGAAGCCCAGGTGCCAGTCGACCTTCTGGCCGACGGTCCCGATGACCAGCGGAGCGGCGAAGGCACCGAGGTTGATGCCCATGTAGAAGATGGTGAAGCCGCCGTCCCGGCGCGGGTCGTTCGGCCCGTCGTAGAGGTGGCCGACCATCGTCGAGATGTTCGCCTTGAGCAGGCCCGAGCCCAGCGCGATGCAGCCGAGGCCGGCGAAGAACGCGCCCTTGAACGGCACGGCCAGCAGGAAGTGGCCGATCATGATGATGCTGCCGCCGACGGCGACCGTCTTGCGGGCGCCCCAGAAGCGGTCGGCGATCCAGCCGCCCGGGAGGGCGAGCAGGTAGACCATCGCGTTGTAGACGCTGTAGATCGCGGTGGCCAGCGCCACCTTCATCGCCAGGCCGCCGGTGGTCGAGTTGGTCATGTAGAGGACCAACAGGGCTCGCATGCCGTAGAAGCTGAACCGCTCCCACATCTCGGTCATGAAGAGCGTGGCGAGTCCTCGGGGGTGCCCGAAGAAGGTCTTGCCGCCAGAAGGAGCGCCCGGCTGCACGCCGGTGTCCAGGGTGGTGGTTGACGCCATCAGTGGTGTTCCTTGCCTGACTGGTGGGACGCCCCCTGCCTAGGGGGGTGCGGCAGGGGGCGTCCGAGCATCGTGCGGTTCCTGCTCGCTGCTCGGGCAGGGGACACCGCACGCTGTGTCGTGGGGACCGGACCACTGTACGTCCAGCTATTCCGTGATTTGGCCGGGCAAAAGGTGCCAATGGGATAACGGAACGGTCAAAGAAGACTCAAGTGTGATGGTAAATCGATGGCGGTACGCCACTGAATCCTTCGAAGCAAAGGTATGACCGGAGAATCTGTGCCCACTGCGGGTGTCCCGCAGGAGAGTTGGGCGTGACCGGCCCCCGGCCGCGCGACTACCCAGTGTGAAAGAGTTCACACCCCATTGCTCCGTACCCGGGCGAGTCGCGGGAGCGGCGCGATCGCGCCGTCCGCGCGACCCGCGACCGGCGCGCGCCACGGTCGGCGGGCCCGCCGGGACTGATCACCGGGCCCCGGGCGGACTACCATCGCCCCATGACCTGTGTGCTGCTCGCCGAGGACGATCCGGCAATCTCGGAACCGCTGGCCCGTGCGCTGCGCCGCGAGGGCTACGAGGTGCTGGTCCGCGAGGACGGCCCGGCCGCGCTCGAAGCCGGCCTGGAGGAGGAGATCGACCTGATCGTCCTCGACCTGGGCCTGCCGGAGATGGACGGACTGGAGGTCTGCCGCCGGCTGCGCGCGGACGGCCGCAGCTGCCCGGTCCTGGTGCTCACCGCCCGGGCGGACGAGGTGGACACCGTGGTTGGCCTGGACGCCGGCGCGGACGACTACGTGACCAAGCCGTTCCGGCTGGCCGAACTGCTCGCCCGGGTCCGGGCGCTGCTGCGGCGCGGCAACGTGGACTCGCTCTCCACCGGGGCGCACGGCGTGCGGATCGACATCGAGTCCCACCGCGCCTGGGTCGGGGAGGAGGAACTCACCCTCTCCGCGAAGGAGTTCGAACTCCTGCGGGTGCTGGTGCGGGACGCCGGCCGGGTGGTCACCCGGGAGGACATCATGCGCCAGGTCTGGGACACCACCTGGTGGACCTCGACCAAGACGCTCGACATGCACATCTCCTGGCTGCGCAAGAAGCTCGGCGACGACGCCACCAACCCGCGCTACATCGCCACCGTGCGCGGGGTCGGCTTCCGGTTCGAGAAGAACTGACGGCCGCCGGCAGCCCCCGGGCGGCCCGCCCCCACCGCCCCACCGCTGATCGACCCCGAGAGCAGGACCCGACCGCGTGAAGCGCCGCATGATCAACTCGCTGTTGGGCGTGGTCCTGGTGGTGGTGGCGGTGTTCTGCGTGCCGCTCGCCCTGGTCGAGAAGCAGAGCATCGTCAACAACGCCCAGAACCGGGTCGACGCGGCGGCGGTGCGGCTGCTCGGCCTGGTGGAGACCCGGCTGGCGGCCGACGAACCGGTCACCGGCGAGCGGATCGGCTCCGGGGTGGTGGAGGGCGACTACGCCGAGATCACCGTGCCCGGCCAGGCCCTGGTGACGATCGGCCAGCGGCCCACCGGCGCCCACCTGCTGACCGCCACCGAGACCGGCCCGCACGGCGAGACCGTCACCGTCGAGCAGTCCAGCCGCGACGTGGACCGGGACACCGCCAACATGCTGCTGCTGCTCGGCCTGGTCGCGCTGCTGGCGGTGCTGGCCGCGGTGGCCCTGGCGCTCTGGCAGGCCCGCCGGCTGACCCGGCCGCTGATCGACCTGGCCGAGACCGCCGAACGGCTCGGCTCCGGCGACCCCCGCCCGCGCGACCGCCGCTACGGCGTGCCCGAACTGGACCGGGTGGCCGAGGTGCTGGACGCCAGCGCCGAGCGGATCGGCCGGATGCTCACCGCCGAACGCCGGCTCGCCGCCGACGCCTCGCACCAACTGCGCACCCCGCTGACCGCGCTCTCCATGCGGCTGGAGGAGATCACCGCGCTGGCCCACCAGCCGGAGACGGTGCGCGAGGAGGCCACCATCGCGCTGCAGCAGGTGGAGCGGCTGACCGACGTGGTGCAGCGGCTGCTCACCAACCAGCGGGACACCCACGGTCCGACCGCCACCCGGGGCTTCGACCTGGACGAGGTGATCAAGCAGCAGGTCGGGGAGTGGTCGGCCACGCTGCGCGGCCGGGGCCGGCGGCTGGTGACCGAGGGCCTGAGCCACGTGACGGCCACCGGCACCCCCGGCACCGTCTCCCAGGTGCTGGCCACGCTGATCGAGAACTCGCTGATGCACGGCGGCGGCACCGTGACGGTGCGGGTGCGGCCGTCCGGCAGCTCGGTGGTGGTGGAGGTGCAGGACGAGGGCGCGGGCGTGCCGGCCGAGCTGGGCAACCGGGTCTTCGAACGGACCGTCAGCGGGCGCAACTCCACCGGCATCGGCCTGGCGGTGGCCCGCGACCTGGCGGAGGCGGACGGCGGGCGGCTGGAACTGCTCTCGCTCAAGCCGCCGGTGTTCGCGCTGTTCCTGCCGCGGACGGCGGATGACCAGCGGGGGAGCCTGGCGCGCGGCGGCGGCGCGGCCGAGGAGTAGGGCCGCCGGTCAGCTCGTGGTGTACTCGACCCGCTCGCCGGCCAGGATCCGCTCGGCCTGCTCCACCACGGTGGCCGGCTCGGGCAGTTCGGGGATCGTCTTGAACACCCAGGTCCGGTAGGAGAAGAAGCGGAACAGCGTGGCGATCCCGGTGCCCGCCACCTTGGCGCCGTTGTAGGCCAGGGTGCTGGTCATGCCCAGGGTGTAGGTGGTGAACCAGAGGGTGCCGTTCTCGATCAGCAGCCCGATGCCGCTGAACACCAGGAACAGGGTGATCTCCCGGCGGCGGGAGGCGGCGTCGCTGTCCCGGTAGACCCAGTAGCGGTAGCCGACGTAGTTCACCACGATCGCGACCAGGGTGCCGACCACCGAGGAGCGGACCGCCGGCCAGTGGGTGATGTGCAGCACGGCGTTGGACACGCCGAAGTTCACCGCGATGCCGATCAGGCCGACTATCGCGAACTGCACGACCTCGCCCGAGACACCGCGAAGTCGCTGGGCGAGAGTGGGGCGGCGGTGCACACCGGTCTTGGACATCCGAGGAGTTCTCCTGATTCCGACACTGGAGCCGTCCAGGCTACCGGCTCCCGATGAGAGTTCCCTGGGCCCGCGTCCGCCCCCGGGCCCGCCCCCGATCCCGTCCCGGGACCGGCGGGCGCCGCGGCACCCGCCTTGACCGGCCCCGATATCCTGGCAGCGTGACTTTCCCGGGCAGCGCGAAATTTCCAGTGGTTGGCATGGTGGGCGGCGGACAGCTGTCACGCATGGCACATCAGTCCGGCATCCCGCTCGGGGTGCGCTTCAGGATCCTGGCGGACACCCCGCAGGATTCGGCGGCCCAGGTGGTGGCCGACACGGTGCTCGGTGACTACCGGGACCTGGAGACGCTGCGCCGGTTCGCGGCCGGCTGCGACGTGGTCACCTTCGACCACGAGCACGTGCCGACCGAGCACCTGCGGGCGCTGCAGGCCGAGGGCGTGGTCGTCCGCCCCGGTCCGGACGCGTTGGTGAACGCCCAGGACAAGGGCGTGATGCGGGCCAAGCTGGACTCGATCGGGGTGCCCTGCCCGCGGCACCGGCTGGTTGCCGACCCGGCCGACGTGACCGCCTTCGCCGACGAGGGCACCGGCTACCCCGTGGTGCTCAAGACGGTGCGCGGCGGCTACGACGGCAAGGGCGTCTGGGTGGTGGACGACGAGGCGCAGGCCGCCGCGCCGTTCCTGGCCGGCGTTCCGGTGCTGGCCGAGGAGAAGGTGGACTTCGTCCGCGAGCTGGCCGCCAACGTGGTCCGCTCGCCCAGCGGTCAGGCGGTCGCCTACCCGGTGGTGGAGAGCGTCCAGGAGAACGGCGTCTGCGCCGAGGTCACCGCCCCGGCCCCCGACCTGGACCCGGCGCTGGCCGCCGAGGCGCAGGGCCTGGCCCTGCGGATCGCCGGTGAGCTGGACATCACCGGCCACCTGGCGGTCGAGCTGTTCCAGACCCGGGACGGCCGGATCCTGGTCAACGAACTGGCCATGCGCCCGCACAACTCCGGCCACTGGTCGATCGACGGCGCCGTCACCTCGCAGTTCGAGAACCACCTGCGCGCCGTGCTGGACCTGCCGCTCGGCGATCCGCGCCCGCGGGCCAGGTGGACCGTGATGGTCAACGTGCTCGGCGGTGACTACCCGGACATGTACCACGCCTTCCTGCACTGCATGGCCCGCGACCCGGGCCTGCGGATCCACATGTACGGCAAGGACGTGAAGCCCGGCCGCAAGGTGGGCCACGTCACCGTCTTCGGGGACGACCTCGAAGACGTGCGCGAGCGGGCGCGCCACGCGGCCGCTTACCTGAGAGGCACGATCACCGAGTGATTAGCAACAGCGACATCCCCGTCGTCGGCATCGCGATGGGCTCCGACTCCGACTGGTCGGTGATGGAGGCGGCGGCCCAGGCCCTCGACGAGTTCGAGGTGCCCTACGAGGTGAACGTGCTCTCCGCGCACCGGATGCCGCGCGAGATGATCGCCTACGGCGAGCAGGCGCACACCCGCGGCCTGAAGGCGATCATCGCCGGGGCCGGCGGCGCCGCGCACCTGCCGGGCATGCTCGCCTCGGTGACCCCGCTGCCGGTGATCGGCGTTCCGGTGCCGCTGCGCTACCTGGACGGGATGGACAGCCTGCTCTCCATCGTCCAGATGCCGGCCGGCGTGCCGGTGGCCACCGTCTCGGTGGCCGGTGCCCGCAACGCCGGCCTGCTGGCGGTGCGCATGGTGGCCGCCTTCGACCAGGAACTCTCCGAGAAGATGGTCGACTTCCAGCACGACCTGAACACCCAGGCCACCGAGAAGGGCAAGAAGCTGCGCGCCAAAGTGGCGGGTTCTTCCTCCTTCGGCTTCAGCAAGTAGTTCCATGGGGGGATGACTCCTCCCGCAGAACTGCTCGACGAGGCCCGGGCCGTGCTCGCCATCGCACCGGTGGTGGACGGGCACAACGACCTGCCCTGGGCGATGCGCCAACTGGCCGGCTACGACCTGGGCGCCGTCGACCTCGCCGCCGACCAGCGGCACCGGCTGCACACCGACCTCGACCGGCTCACCGCCGGCGGGGTCGGTGCGCAGTTCTGGTCCGTCTTCGTGCCCTCCCGGCTGGCCGGGGACACGGCGGTCAGCGCCACCCTGGAACAGATCGACTTCGTCCACGCGCTGGTGGACCGGTTCCCGGACCGGCTGCGGCTGGCGCTCACCGCCGACCAGGCCGAGCAGGCCCGGGCCGACGGGCGGATCGCCTCGCTGATGGGCGCCGAGGGCGGACACAGCATCAACTCCTCGCTGGCCACGCTGCGGGCGCTCTTCGCCCTGGGCGTGCGCTACCTGACGCTCACTCACAACGACAACGTGCCGTGGGCGGACTCGGCGACCGACACCCCGTCAGCCGGCGGGCTGACCCGGTTCGGCGAGGAGGTGGTGCGGGAGATGAACCGGATCGGCATGCTGGTGGACCTCTCGCACACCTCGCCCGACACCATGCGGGCCGCGCTGCGGGTGACGGCGGCGCCGGTGGTCTTCTCGCACTCCTCCTCCCGCGCGGTCAACGACCACCCGCGCAACATCCCCGACGACGTGCTGGCCCAGCTGCCGGCCAACGGGGGAGTGGCGATGGCCACCTTCGTGCCGCAGTTCATCGACGCCCGGGCCACCGTCTGGGTGGCCGGGGCGTCCGAGGAGCTGGCCGCGCACGGCCTCCACGCGCTGGCGAACAGCCCGGAGGCGATGAAGGTGCTGCACGCCTACGAGGAGCGGGTTCCGCGGCCGGTCACCAATGCGGCCACCGTCGCCGACCACCTGGACCACATGCGGGAGGTGGCCGGCATCGACCACCTGGGCCTGGGCGGCGACTTCGACGGGGTGGCGTTCACCCCGGCCGGCCTGGACGACGTCTCCGGCTACCCGAACCTGCTGGCCGAACTGCTCCACCGCGGCTGGTCGCAGGCCGACCTGTCCAAGCTGACCTGGCAGAACGCGATGCGGGTGCTGCGCTCGGCCGAGGACGTCGCCCGCGACCTGAGCGCCACCCGCGGGCCCTCGCTGGCCACCCTGGCCGAGCTGGACGGCTGACGGGTCGTCGAGCCGGACGGCTGACGGTGCGTCGAGTTGGACAGCTGACGGTGCGTCGAGTTAGACGGCTGACGGTGCGTCACTTGAGCTGCGGGATCTCCTGGGCCGGGCAGCGGTCCATGACCATCTTCAGCCCGGCCGCGGTGGTGCGGTCGAAGGCCTCCCGGTCGATCACGTCGAGCTGGAACCAGACCGCCTTGGCGCCGATCTCCACCGCCTGGTCGGCGACCGGGCCGGCCAGCGAGCTGTTGACGAAGACGTCCACCACGTCGACCGGGAAGGGGATGTCGGCGAGGCTGGCGTACCCCTGCTCGCCGAACACCGCCTCCGCCTTCGGGTGGACCGGGACGATCCGCTTGCCGAACCGCTGGAGCGCCTGGGCCACGCCGTAGGCGGCCCGCATCCGGTTGGTGGAGAGCCCGACGACGGCCCAGGTGTCACCCGAGCCGGTGAGGATGTCGTGGGCCGTCTGCTGGTCGCGGTAGTCAGTCATGACGGTGCCAACCGGCCCGTTCCGCAGGGCATTCCGGGCCCGGCATCAACCGAACGGTTGATGCCGGGCCTCATCCGTTCGGCCATGCAGGAGCAGCCGGGTGGTCGATCCGCCGGACCGGGCCGCCGCGGGAGATTGGAGCACGTCAGGAACGGCGGGAACGGCGGCGGAAGGGGGCGGTGGCCATGGCGGTCATCGAGGTCGAGCGGTTGCACAAGCGGTACGGGCGGTTCACGGCGGTGGACGAGGTGTCCTTCGAGGTCGGCGAGGGCGAGGTCTTCGGGATCCTCGGGCCGAACGGCGCGGGCAAGACCACCACCGTCGAGTGCCTCTCCGGGCTGCGCGCGCCGGACGGCGGGCGGATCTCGGTGCTCGGGCTGGACCCGGTGCGGCAGCGGGAGGACCTGCGGCAGGTGCTCGGCGTGCAGTTGCAGCAGGCCGGGCTGCCGGACCGGCTCAAGGTGCGCGAGGCGCTGGAGCTGTACGCGTCCTTCTACCGCCGGCCCGCCGATCCGGTGGAGCTGATGCACCGTCTGGGGCTGGCCGAGAAGGCCGGCGAGCGGTACAAGCGGCTCTCCGGCGGGCAGCAGCAGCGGCTGGCGATCGCCCTCGCGCTGATCGGCAACCCCGAGGTGGTGATCCTGGACGAGCTCACCACCGGGCTCGACCCGCACGCCCGGCGCACCGTCTGGGAGTTGGTCGAGCAGGTGCGGGCGAGCGGGGTCACGGTGCTGCTGGTCACCCACTTCATGGAGGAGGCCGAGCGGCTCTGCGACCGGGTGGCGCTGATCGACCGGGGCCGGGTGGTCGCGGTGGACACCCCGGCCGGGCTGGCCGCCCGCGCCGGGCAGCAGCAGCGGATGCGGTTCCGGCCCTCCGGTCCGCTGGACGAGGAGCTGCTGCGGGCGCTGCCCGAGGTGGCGGGGCTGGTCTGGCACGGCCCGGTGGTGGAGATCACCGGCACCGGGAACCTGGTGCAGGTGGTCACCGCGCAGCTGGCGCGCCGTCAGATCATCGCCGCCGACCTGCGGGTGGACCAGGCCAGCCTGGACGACGCGTTCGTCGCCCTCACCGGCGGGCGGGAGTGACCGTGGCCCCGCAGCCGTCCGGTCGAGCCGGTTCCCGGTCCGTCCTCCGATCCCAGCCCGCCGCCCGTTCCCTGCCCGTCCTCCGTTCCAAGGAGCGCCCCGTGTCCCTCACCTTCGGCCTGCCGCGCGGCGGCCTGCGCACCCTCACCACCACCCAGGCCCGGCTGCTGCTGCGCGAGCCGGTCGCGCTGATCTGGCTGGGCGTGCCGGTGCTGCTGGTGGTGGTCTTCGGCAACATCCCGTCCTTCCTGCACCCCACCGCCGCGCTCGGCGGCAAGCGGGTGATCGACGTCTACGTGCCGACCCTGGCCGCGATGGTCCCGCTGTTCCTGGCCTGCACCGCGCTGCCGATGACCATGGCCGCCTGGCGTGAGAAGGACGTGCTGCGCCGGCTCTCCGTCAGCCCCGTGCCGGCGGCCGGGATGCTGGCCGGGCTGGTCGCGGTGATCGCCGCGCTGGCCGCCGCCGGGGTGGCGGTGATCACGGCGATCGGCATGCTGGCCTTCGGCGTCGCGCTGCCGGGCGGCGCGGTCGCGGTGCTCGGCTCCTTCGTGCTCGGCTCGGCGGCGGTGCTCGCGCTCGGCCTGGTGATCGCCGCCCGGGCCCGCACCGGCGCCGCGGCCAGCGGGTTCGGGGTGCCGCTGATGGTGCTCAACTTCTTCGCCAGCGGCCTCTACATCCCGGTCGAGGAGCTGCCGCGGTGGCTGCAGCAGGTGTGCGAGGTGATCCCGTTCGGCGCGGTGACCGCCGCCTGGGCCGGCCGGGGCCCGCTCTGGCAGCATCTGCTGGTACTGGCCGGTTGGACGGTGCTCGGCAGCGTGGTCGCCGCCCGCACCTTCCGCTGGGAGTGAGTACGGGTCGGCGGGGGAGGACGGGAGATGGTCACCGTGCAGCAGGGCGATCGAGCGGCCGAGCGGCCGGACGGCACCGAGGGGCGATCGGTCCGGGTCCAGCGCTATCTGCCCTACGCGGGGCTGGCCTTCTCGACGGTGCTCGCGTTCGGCCTCGGCCCGGGCAGCTCGACCCGCTACCGGGTGGCGGTGCTGGCGGTCTCCGGGCTCGCCGCGCTCTGGCAGTGGCTGATGGCCGTCCCGGTCGTCCCGGCCGCGCCGGGCGAGCCTCGGCCGGTCAAGGCGGTGGTCTTCTACGTCGGTCTGCTGGTGCTGATCGGGGTACTGGTGGTGCTCAGCCCGTTCTACGGCTTCTTCGCCTTCAGCGGCTACCTGCACGTGGCGGCGCTGCCCCGGCGGTTCTGGTGGCTGGGGGTCGCGGTCACCGCCGCGCTGATGGCGACCACCCAGGTCGGCGGCGTGCAGAACCTGCACGGGACGGTGCTCGGCCTCTACGCCGGCCTGGTGCTGGTCAACCTGGTGATCGCCGGCGCGCTCACCCAGCAGAGCATCGACGAGGACCGGCGCAGCCGCCAACGGGCTGCCCACATCGACGAGTTGGCCGAGGCCAACCGGCAGCTGCGGGAGACCATGGAGGAGAACGCCGGCCTGCACGCCCAGTTGGTGGTGCAGGCCCGCGAGGCCGGCGTGCTGGACGAGCGGCAGCGGATGGCCGGCGAGATCCACGACACCATCGCCCAGGGGCTCACCGGGATCGTCACCCAGCTGGAGGCCGCCGAGCGCTTCGACCACGACCCCGAGCGGCGTCTGCACCACCTGGCGACCGCCCGCAGGCTGGCCCGGGAGAGCCTGGCCGAGGCCCGCCGCTCGGTGCAGGCGCTGCGGCCAGGTCCGCTGGCCGAGGCCCACCTGCCGGAGGCCGTGCAGGACTTGGCCGCGCGCTGGACCGCGGTCTCCGGAGTGACGGCCGGGGTGACCGTCACGGGCGTGCCGTTCCCGCTGTCGCCCACGCTGGAGGTGGTGCTGTTCCGGGCCGCCCAGGAGGGGCTGGCCAACATCGCCAAGCACGCCCGCGCCGACCGGGTCGGACTGACCCTCAGCTACACCCACGAGGTGGTGCTGCTGGACGTGCTGGACGACGGGGTCGGCTTCGACCCCGTGGCCACCGAGGCGGCCGGCGGGGAGAGCTACGGGCTGACCGCGATGCGGCAGCGGCTGAAACAGGTGGGCGGGAGCCTGGCGGTGGAGAGCGGCCCGGGGGAGGGCACCGCGCTCAGCGTCAGCGTGCCGGCGCTGCGGGTGCCCGGTCCCGGGATCACGGCCTCGTCCGGGCAGGTGGAGAATGCACCGTGACCATTCGTCTGCTGATCGTCGATGACCACCCCATCGTCCGGGACGGCCTGCGCGGCGTCTTCGAGGGCGACCCCGACTTCGAGGTGGCCGGCGAGGCGGGGGACGGTGCCGAGGGGGTGCGGCAGGCCCTCGCCCTGGCGCCCGACGTGGTGCTGATGGACCTGCGGATGGCGGGCACCGGAGGGGTGGAGGCGATCCGCCGGCTGCGCGAGCTGGCCCCCGCGCTACGGGTGCTGGTGCTCACCACCTACGACAGCGAGGCCGACGTGCTGCCCGCCGTGGAGGCCGGCGCCACCGGTTACCTGCTGAAGGACGCACCGCGCGAGGAGCTGGTCCGGGCCGTCCGGGCGACCGCGCAGGGGCAGACGGTGCTGGCGCCGACGGTGGCGGCCGCGCTGCTCGGCCGGATGCGCGCGCCCGCGCCCGCCGCGCCGGTGGAGGCGTTGACCGAGCGGGAGCTGGAGGTGCTGCGGCTGGTCGCGGACGGCAGCACCAACAAGGAGTCGGCCCGCCGGCTCTTCATCAGCGAGGCCACCGTCAAGACCCACCTGCTGCACCTCTACGCCAAGCTGGGCGTGCGGGACCGCGCGGCGGCCGTGGCCGAGGGCTACAAGCGGGGCCTGCTGAGCTGAGCCGGGGCCGCTGGGCTTGTCGGGCTTGTCGGGCCGCCGGGTCGGCTCAGCAGGCCCGCCCGCGGCGGCTCACTCGGTGAACGGGCGCCCCATCGCGCGGTAGCTCCAGCCGGCCGCGCGCCAGGCGGCGCCGTCCAGCACGTTGCGGCCGTCCAGCATCCGGCGCTCGGCGACCACCTCGCCGAGCGCGGTCGGGTCGAGCTCGCGGAACTCCTGCCACTCCGTCAGGTGCAGCACCACGTGGGCGCCGACCGCGGCCTCGGTGGCCGAGGCGGCGTAGGAGAGCGAGGGGAACATCTTGCGGGCGTTGTCCATCGCACGCGGGTCGTAGACGGTCACCTGGGCGCCCTGCAGCTGGATCTGCCCGGCCACGTTGAGCGCGGGCGAGTCCCGGATGTCGTCCGAGTTGGGCTTGAAGGCGGCGCCCAGCACCGCGACCCGGCGGTCCAGGAAGCCGCCGCCGCACTGCTCGCGGGCCAGCTCGACCATCCGGGAGCGGCGGCGCATGTTGATCGAGTCGACCTCGCGCAGGAAGGTCAGCGCCTGGTCGGCGCCCAGCTCGCCGGCCCGGGCCATGAAGGCCCGGATGTCCTTGGGCAGGCAGCCGCCGCCGAAGCCGAGCCCGGCGTTGAGGAACCGGCCGCCGATCCGCTCGTCGTAGGCCAGCGCCTTGCTGAGCAGGGTGACGTCCGCGCCGGAGGCCTCGCAGACCTCGGCCATCGCGTTGATGAAGGAGATCTTGGTGGCCAGGAAGGAGTTGGCGGCGGCCTTGACCAGCTCGGCCGTCGGGTAGTCGGTGACCACCATCGGCACGCCCTCGGCCAGCGGGGTCGCGTAGACCTCGCGCAGCAGCTCCTCGGCCCGCCCGCCCGGGCGCACCCCGATGACGATCCGGTCCGGGTGCAGGGTGTCGCCGACCGCGAAGCCCTCGCGCAGGAACTCCGGGTTCCAGGCCAGCTCGACCTGGTCGCCGACCGGGGCCAGCGCGGCCAGCCGCTCGGCGATCCGGCCGGCGCTGCCGACCGGCACGGTGGACTTGCCGACCACCAGGACCGGCCGGGTCAGGTGCGGGGCGAGCGCGTCCACCGCGGCGTCCACGTGCGACATGTCGGCGGCGAACTCGCCGCGGCGCTGCGGGGTGTTCACGCAGACGAAGTGCACGTCGGCGAACTCGGCCAGCTCCGCCGGGGAGTCGGTGAAGCGCAGCCGCCCGGTCGAGCCGGGGTGCCCGACGACGTGCTTGACCAGCAGTTCGGCCAGGCCGGGCTCGTACATCGGCACCTGGCCGGCGGCCAGTGCGGCGAGTTTGTCGCGGTCCACGTCGAGACCGAGGACCTCGAAGCCGAGCTCGGCCAGGCAGGCGGCGTGGGTCGCGCCGAGGTAGCCGGTGCCGATGACCGAGATGCGCAGGGCCACAGGGGTTCCCCTTCACGGGTTGCCGGGGAGGGTCCCCACCGGCGCGGGCTGACGTGCGTCACCGATGGTATCGGCTGGCTCCGTGTCACCCACGTCACGTCCTCGATCGGGCCCGCAAAGGCCTAGAATGAGGACCTACTTAACAGTAACTAACGTCGGAAAACATCTGAAACGGTGTCGAATCCGACAATTCACCGCAGAGGGGCGCACACCATGGCCAGCAGTGCCGACTTCGACCTCTTCCGGCTCTCCGAGGAGCACGAGATGCTCCGCGAGACCGTCCGCGCCCTGGCCGAGGCCAAGATCGCGCCGTTCGCCGCCGACGTCGATGAGCACAGCCGGTTCCCGCAGGAGGCCCGTGACGCGCTGGAGGCCAACGACCTGCACGCCGTCCACGTGCCGGAGGAGTTCGGCGGCGCCGGGGCCGACGCGCTGGCCACCGTCCTGGTGATCGAGGAGGTCGCCCGGGTCTGCTGCTCCTCCTCGCTGATCCCCGCCGTCAACAAGCTCGGCTCGCTGCCCGTGCAGCTCTCCGGCTCCGAGGAGCTCAAGGCCAAGTACCTGGGCGCGCTGGCCCGCGGCGAGGGCATGTTCTCCTACTGCCTCTCCGAGCCGGACGCCGGCTCGGACGCGGCCGGGATGAAGACCCGCGCGGTCCGCGACGGCGACTTCTGGGTGCTGAACGGCGTCAAGCGGTGGATCACCAACGCGGGCGTCTCCGAGTTCTACACCGTGATGGCCGTGACCGACCCGGAGAAGCGCTCCAAGGGCATCTCCGCCTTCGTCGTCGAGAAGGGCGACGAGGGCGTCTCCTTCGGCGCGCCGGAGAAGAAGCTCGGCATCAAGGGCTCGCCGACCCGCGAGGTCTACCTGGACAACGTCCGGATCCCGGCCGACCGGATGATCGGCGCCGAGGGCACCGGCTTCGCCACCGCGATGAAGACCCTGGACCACACCCGGATCACCATCGCCGCCCAGGCCCTCGGCGTCGCCCAGGGCGCCCTCGACTACGCCGCCGGCTACGTCAAGGAGCGCAAGCAGTTCGGCAAGCCGATCGCCGACTTCCAGGGCGTCCAGTTCATGCTCGCCGACATGGCGATGAAGATCGAGGCCGCCCGCCAGCTCACCTACGCCGCCGCCGCCAAGTCCGAGCGCGTCGACGCCGACCTCACCTTCTTCGGCGCGGCCGCCAAGTGCTTCGCCTCCGACGTCGCGATGGAGGTCACCACCGACGCGGTCCAGCTGCTCGGCGGCTACGGCTACACCCGCGACTACCCGGTCGAGCGCATGATGCGCGACGCCAAGATCACCCAGATCTACGAGGGCACCAACCAGGTCCAGCGCATCGTCATGGCCCGCAACCTGCCGACCGCCTGACGTGTAGACAGCTGACGCCCCGTGGGGTGAACCGTCGGACGGCGGTTCACCCCACGGGTGTTCAGCGGGCCGCGTAGCCGGCCAGGAAGAGGTCGACGCCCGAGGTCATCTGGCGGGTGAGCTCGGCGTCGTCGAACTCGGCGTCCGGGTTGAAGGTGCGGATCAGCAGCGGGACGCCGACCGTGGCGGCGACCAACTGCTGGACGGCCAGCGGCAGGTCCGGCACCCGCAGGGCGCCGCGCCGGTGGAGTTCGGCGAAGGTGTCCACCAGTGGGCCGTTGTTCAGGTCGTAGGTGACCCGGTACCAGAGCCGGCCGAGTTGCGGGAAGCGGTCGATCTCGCCGATCACCAGCCGGCGCAGCGAGAGCACCTGGGGGTGCATCAGCAGCCGGGCCCAGTCGACCGCCAGGGTGATCAGCGCCGCGCGCAGGTCGGGGGCGTCGGCCAGGCCGCTGATGCCGGGCTCCAGTTCGGCGTAGCTGCTCGGCAGGAAGCTGCCCACCGCCGCCAGGAAGAGCCGCTCCTTGTTGCCGAAGTGCTTGTAGATGGTGGCCTTGGAGACCCCGGAGCGGGCGGTGATGGCGTCCACCGAGGCGGCCGCGTAGCCCTCGCGCAGGAATTCGGCCAGCGCCGCGTCGATGATCGTGCGGCGCTTGCGCTCGGAGGAGTCCACCGGGGCCGGGATGATCGGGAATCCGAACTCGTCGGTCGGACCGGCACTGCGGGCGGTCATGGCGGATCCTCGGGATGGGCAACTGCGGGCGGGGCGCCAGTATATGAACCGGGAAGCCGGACCAGCCACCGAGAATCACGCCTGCTCAACCAGCCTGTGCGGCCGCCCTGTTGGCTCAGCCGGCGGCGGCCAGCCCCGCGGACTGACCCGCGGCCTGTCCGGCGGCCCGCCCGGTCCGGTCGGTGCGGAAGCCGACCCGGCGGGCCGGCACCCCGGCCCAGATCTCGTCCGGACCGGTCGAGCGGGTGAGCACCGCGTTGGCGCCGACCACCGTCCCCGCGCCGACGGTGAGCACCCCGCGCTTGCAGACGATCTTCGCCCCGGCGCACACCACCACCTCGTCCTCCAGCACCACCCGCTCCATCGCGCTGCGCTGCTGCGGCACCCACGGGTCGGCCCGGCCGATGGTCACCCCGTTGTAGAGGGTGACCCCGGCGCCGAGCGTGGTGAACGGGTGCAGCACGGTGCCGAAGCCGCGGTGGTAGACCCGCAGGCCGGGGCCGATCTCGGCGGCCGGCGGGACCTCCACGCCGTACAGCGCGAGGAGTTCGCGCGCCAGGCGGCCGTACACCGGGTGGCGGCGGCGGTAGATCAGCGAGGTCACCAGAGACATGGGGCCATTCTGGCCAGCCGGACCCCGCCGGCCGGGCAGACGCGCGGATCGGGGGCGTGCGATCCACCTGCGCGCGCCCGCCCGGCTCAGACGCCCGCCCGGCTCAGACGCCCGCCCGGCTCAGACGTTCGCCACCGGGGTGTCGTTCTTCAGCGCGTCGAAGACCTGCTTGGACTTCACCGGGTCCCACTTCACCGCCGACTGCCCGTCGGGCGTGTGGTAATCCGGGTTGCCGATCGGGATGGTGATGCTCCGTCCGGAACCCCCGCTGACCGAGCGCATCGCCTCGAAGAGGTTGGCCAGGTCGGTCAGCCCGGTGCCCTTGTCCACGATCAGGGTGTCCAGGCCGGAGCCGATCAGCGGGTAGACCTCGAACGGGTTGAGCATGGTGCCCGGGGTGACCGCCTGGTGGGCCAGCGCGGAGAGGAACTTCTGCTGGTTGCGCATCCGCCCCAGGTCCTGGTCGGCCATCTGGTGCCGCTGGCGGACGAAGGCGAGCGACTGCTGGCCGTTCAGGGTCTGGCAGCCGGCCTTCAGGTTCAGCCCGGAGTCCTTGTCCTGGATGTCCTTGTCGATGCACATGTGCACACCGCCCACCGCGTCCACGATGTTGACGAACCCGGCGAAGCCCACCTCGGCGTAGTGGTCGATGTGCAGGCCGGTGTTCTTCTCCACGGTCTGCACCAGCAGCGGGCCGCCGCCGTTGTTGAAGGCCGAGTTGATCTTGTTGGTGGTGGCCGGGATGGTCTTGCCGGTGCCCGCGGTGTCCAGGTGCGCCGGGATCGGCACCCAGGAGTCGCGCGGGATGCTCATCAGGGTGTCCCCGTTGCTCCCGATGTGCAGGACCATCATCGAGTCGCTGCGCTTGCCGTCGTCCGAGCCGGTGTGCAGCTGCTGCTTCTGCGAGTCGGTGAGACCGTCCCGGCTGTCCGAGCCGACGATCAGCCAGTTGGTGCCCTTGCCGGCCGCCGGGCGCCCGTCGTAGTCCTGCAGCACGTTCTGCTGGTTCAGCTTGGAGTCGGCCCAGGCGTAGGTGCCCACCGCGGTGGCCAGCAGCGCGCCGACCACCCCGAGCGCCACGTAGGCCGCGATCCGCTTGCGCGAGCGGCGCCGGCGCGGCGCCGCCCCGCCGGACGCGTGGCCGGCCACCCGGCCGCCGCCGTTCCCAGCGCCGTTCCCGCCGCCGTTCGCACCGCCGTTCCCGCCGCCGCGCGGGCTCAGGCCGGGCGGCAGCGGCGGTTCGCCGCCACCGGCCGCACCGCCCGGACCGGGTCCACGCCCGCCGCCCGCCGGGCGGCCCTGCTGCCAGTTCTCCATGCCGTCGAGGATGCCCGAAGGATCCCGGTTCGAGTCCCGGCCCGACCCCGACCAGGGGGTCTGTAGCAGAGTTGATGCACCGGTGCGACGGTCCGGCCGCATGGTCACCGGATCGGACGGATCTTGACCACCCGTTCGGGTGCGTGTTGTCATGAGGCATGGACCAGCAGTGGAGTCTCACGCGTCGGCGGCACGTCGACCTGCAGCGTGTCTCCGGCTCGCTGTGTCGTTCCCTCCACCGCGGCTGAACCCCCGAGCCGCACGCAGCACGTGCACGACGGCACCCCACGCCGTTCCTCCGCCCTGCCCGAGGTGAACCCCATGGCCCGTGTCCTCGCCCTCTCCGGCTCCCCCTCCCCGACCTCCCGCACCACCCGCCTGGTCGCCCACGTCGGCGACCGGCTCACCGAACTGGGCCACGAGGTGGTCCGGCTGGACGTCCGCGACCTGCCCGCCGCCGCCCTGCTCGGCGCCGACACCGACGACCCGGAGATCGCCCGGGCCGTCCGGCTGGTCGCCGAGGCGGACGGCCTGGTGGTCGGCACCCCGGTCTACAAGGCCGCCTACTCCGGCCTGCTGAAGACCCTGCTCGACCTGCTGCCGCAGTACGCGCTGACCGGCAAGACGGTGCTGCCGCTGGCCACCGGCGGCTCCACCGCGCACGTCCTCGCGGTGGACTACGCGCTGCGCCCGGTGCTCAGCTCGATGGGCGCCCAGCACGTCACCCAGGGCTGGTTCGTGCTGGACCGTCACATCTCGACCGGGGAGGACGGCGGCACGGTGATCGAGCGGGAGACCGACGTGCTGCTCGCGCCGGTGGTGTCGGCCTTCGCCGACGCCCTGCGGCGACAGTCCGTACCCGCCCTGGTCAGCCACCCCTGAGCGGGGGTCCCCGGGAGCCCTGAGAGGGGGGTCCTGGTCCCCTAGGGGGAGGCCCGCCGCGACCCGTACTCCCTATGGGTACCGACCCTCCTCCCGGCGGATGACGATGCGCCGGGAGGCAGGCCCTACGTTGGTGGCATCGACTCGATCCCGTGTGCACACGGGTCGGGGTCCGGGGGAACATCGACCAAGGAGTGCACCGTGACGACGGCATCCGCAGCCGTGCAGACAGACAACCCGGGCGGCCCGTCCGCCAACGCCGCATCAGCCCGGCAGGTCACCAAGGCGTACGGAGCCGGGGAGACCCGGGTCACGGCGCTCAACGCGGTCGATGTGGACATCCAGCGCGGCCGGTTCACCGCGATCATGGGCCCGTCCGGCTCCGGCAAGTCGACCCTGATGCACTGTCTGGCCGGTCTGGACAGCGTGACCGAGGGCCGGATCTGGGTCGGCGACACCGAGATCACCGGGCTGAACGACAAGCAGCTCACCCGGCTGCGCCGGGACAAGATCGGCTTCATCTTCCAGGCCTTCAACCTGCTGCCGACGCTCAACGCGATCGAGAACATCACGCTGCCGATGGACATAGCCGGCCGCAAGCCCGACCAGGCCTGGCTCGACCAGGTGGTCTCCACCGTCGGTCTGGGCGACCGGCTGAAGCACCGTCCGACCCAGCTCTCCGGCGGCCAGCAGCAGCGCGTCGCGGTGGCCCGCGCCCTCGCCTCCCGCCCCGAGATCATCTTCGGTGACGAGCCGACCGGGAACCTGGACTCGCGCTCCGGCGCCGAGGTGCTGGACTTCCTGCGCCGCTCGGTGGACGACCTGGGCCAGACCATCGTGATGGTCACCCACGACCCGGTCGCCGCCTCCTACGCGGACCGGGTGCTCTTCCTCGCCGACGGCGTGATCGTGGACGAGATGCACTCGCCCACGGCCGACGCGGTGCTGGACCGGATGCGCCGTTTCGACGGCAAGCGCACCAGCTGAGGCGGGGTCAGTAACCATGCTGCTCAAGACCTCACTGCGCAACCTGATGGCCCACAAGGGCCGGGTCGCGCTCTCCCTGCTCGCGGTGGTGCTCTCGGTGGCCTTCGTCGCCGGCACCCTGGTCTTCTCGGCCACCGCCACCAGTACCTTCAACAAGCTCTTCGCCTCCACCGCCTCGGACGTGGCGGTCAGCCCGGCCCCCGCCGACGGCGACGACAGCGGCAGCAGCGGGGCCAGGGGCGGCCGCACGGCCACCATCGCGGCCTCGACCCTGCAGCAGGTGCAGTCGCTGCCCGGGGTGAAGACCGCCCGGCCGGACGTCACCTCGCAGACCTCCACCCTGGTCAACCCGAAGACCAACAAGGCGGTCGGCCCGACCAGCGGCGCCCCGACCATCGCCGGCAGCTGGACCCCGGGCCCGCGCCCCGCGATGACGATCACCTCGGGCAGCGCGCCGGCCGGCCCGAACCAGCTGATGCTGGACGCGGACACCGCGAAGAAGGCCAAGCTCGGCCTCGGCGACCCGATCCGGATCATCGGCGAGAAGGGCACCTTCGACTTCACCATCTCGGGCATCGCCACCTTCAACGGCACCAACCCGGGTGCGGCCCTGGCCTTCCTGGACCTGCCCACCGCCCAGCAGGACCTGCTCGGCGCCACCGACCGGCTCACCTCGGTGAACCTCGACGGCGACGGCACCAGGACCAACGACCAGCTCAAGGCCGAGGCCGCGAGCGCGCTCGGCAGCGGCTACCAGCTGAAGACGGCGGCCGAGCAGCAGGCCGACAACAACAAGGGCATCGGCAGTGTCCTCACCTACATGAAATACATCATGCTCGGCTTCGCCGGCATCTCGCTGCTGGTCGGCACCTTCCTGATCATCAACACCTTCTCCATGCTGGTCGCCCAGCGCACCCGGGAGTTGGGCCTGCTGCGCGCCCTCGGCGGCAGCCGCGCCCAGGTCAACAACTCCGTGCTGACGGAGGCGCTGGTGCTCGGCGTCGTCGGCTCGACCCTGGGCATGCTGGCCGGCCTGGGCCTGGCCGAGCTGCTGATCACGCTGATGAAGTCGGTCGGCATGACGCTCAGCGGCTCGCTGGAGATCACCGCCTCGGTGCCGATCGCCTCCTACCTGGTCGGCATCGTGATCACCCTGCTGGCCGCCTGGTTCCCCGCCTGGCGGGCCGGCAAGGTCTCCCCGATGGCGGCGCTCAGCGACCACGGCACCCCCGTCGAGGGGCGCACCAACAAGTGGCGGATCGGCATCGGCCTGCTGCTCACGCTGGGCGGCGCCGGGCTGCTGGCGGCCGGCGCGAGCAGCTCCGAGCTCGCCCGGGCCGGCTCCGACCTGGGGCTGGGCGTGGTGCTCACGCTGGTCGGCCTGGTGGTGCTCGGTCCGCTGCTGGCCGCCGGCGTGGTCCGGGTGATCGGCGCGGTGCTGCCGGCCTTCGGGTCGGCCGGCACGCTGGCCAAGCGCAACGCGCTGCGCAGCCCGCGCCGCACCGGCGCCACCGCCGCCGCGCTGATGATCGGCCTCTCGCTGGTCACCGGGGCCTCGGTGGTCACCAGCTCGATGGTCAGCTCGACCAGCTCGCAGATCGACAAGCAGGTCGGCGCCGACTACATCATCCAGACCAACAACGGCCTGACCCAGCCGATGGTGGACGCGGCCCGCAACACCCCCGGGATCGCCCACGTCACCGAGCAGCGCGAGGAGCCGGCCGTCCTCACCCTGCCCGACGGCACGGTGCTGAAGAAGCAGGTGGTCACCGCGGTCTCGCCGACCTTCGCCGAGGACTTCACCGTGCCGGTCAGCGCCGGCAGCGCGAACGCCCTGATGGCCGGCGGCATCGCGGTGGGCCAGGACTTCGCCACCAGCCACAAGCTCGCCGTCGGGGACACCCTCAAGGTCGACTACGGCCAGGGCCACACCCAGCAGCTGCCGATCACCCTGGTCACCGCCAAGGGCGGCCTGTTCGACGGGGCGACCATCGCCACCATCGACACCGTCACCAAGGTGCTGCCGGCCGACCAGCAGTCGCTGGACGACCAGATCTACGGCCGGGCGGCGGTCGGCGCGGACAAGGCCAAGACCCTGGCCGCGCTGCAGGACTCCTTCAACGCCTACCCGCAGGTGATGGTGAAGGACCAGGCCGGCTACAAGCAGCTGGTGCAGCAGAGCATCAACGGGCTGCTCACCCTGATCTACGGCCTGCTCGGCCTGGCGATCGTGGTCGCGGTGCTCGGGGTGGTCAACACCCTGGCGCTCTCGGTGGTCGAGCGGACCCGGGAGATCGGCCTGCTGCGGGCGGTCGGCATGTCCCGCCGCCAGCTGCGCCGGATGATCCGGCTGGAGTCGGTGGTGATCGCGCTCTTCGGCGCGGTGCTCGGCATCGGCCTCGGCCTGGCCTGGGGCATCACCGCCCAGCGGGTGCTGAAGGGCTCGGGGCTGAGCGTGCTCAGCGTGCCGGTCTCCACCATCGTCACGGTGCTGATCGGCTCCGCGGTGGTCGGCCTGCTGGCCGCGCTGCTGCCGGCCTTCCGGGCCGGGCGGATGAACGTGCTGGCGGCCATCGCCAGCGGCTGACCACCCGTCAGAGCGCACGGGCCGGGCGCCCCCACAGGGGAGGGGCGCCCGGCCCGCAGCCGTTCAGCGGGGGTTCAGCCGGGTCCGGTACCGTTGGCGGCGATGAACACCAAGGCTGCTGAGGAGCTGCCGGCGGTCTCCGTGATCATGCCGGTGCTGAACGAGGAACGACACCTGCGCACGGCCGTGCGGCGGATCCTGGAGCAGGACTACGCCGGCGCCATGGAGGTGGTGATCGCGCTCGGTCCGTCCACCGACCGGACCGACGCCATCGCCGCCGAACTGGTCGCGGAGGACCCCCGGGTGCGCACCGTGCCCAACCCCACCGGGCGCACCCCCGCCGGGCTGAACGCGGCGATCCGGGAGTCCCGGCACCCGATAGTGGTGCGGGTGGACGGCCACGGACTGCTGACCCCGGGCTACGTCGCCACCGCCGTGCGGCTGCTCGGCGAGATGGAGGCGGCCAACGTCGGCGGCATCATGCACGCCGAGGGCGAGACCGAGTGGGAGAAGGCGGTCGCCGCCGCGATGACCGCCAAGATCGGCGTGGGCAACGCGGCCTTCCACACCGGCGGCCTGGCCGGCCCGGCCGAGACGGTCTACCTCGGGGTGTTCCGGCGCGAGGTGCTGGAGCGGCTCGGCGGCTACAACGAGGAGTTCATCCGCGCCCAGGACTGGGAGCTGAACTACCGGATCCGCCAGGACGGCGGGCTGATCTGGTTCACCCCGCAGCTGAAGGTGACCTACCGGCCGCGCCCCAGCGTGCGGGCACTGGCCAAGCAGTACAAGGACTACGGCCGTTGGCGCCGGGTGGTGACGCGCTACCACCGCGGCTCCGTCAACCTGCGCTACCTGGCCCCGCCGGCGGCGCTCACCGCGTGCCTGCTCGGCCTGGTGCTCGGCGCCGCGGTGCACCCGCTCTTCTTCGCGGTGCCGGGGCTCTACGCCGTCGGCATCCTCGGCGGCTCGGTGCCGGCCGGGCGCGGCCTGTCGGCCCGGGCCCGGCTGCAGCTGCCGGTGGCGCTGGCCACCATGCACTTCAGCTGGGGCTTCGGGTTCCTCACCTCGCCGCGCAAGCTGGCGAACCGGGTGATCGCCTCCACCGCGCCCGCCCCGACCGCCGCGAACACCGCCGCCGAGCGCGAGCCGGCGCGCTGACGAGGGGTCAGGTGGTCGCCCGAGATGCCGGGTGACCACCTGACACGGGGTCATCCCAGGCGAACGGTCACTCGTTCGGCCTCGATCCGGCGCTGCCACTGATCATCCGTCAACTCCTCGGAGTTGCGGCAGAGCACCACCGAGCCGCCGGCCGCCAGCGGGGCCAGCAGGCCCGCCTCCAGCCCGGCCCAGTCGTCGTAGGAGAGGGTGCTGAGCACCCGGGAGCCGCGCTCCAGGCCCAGCCGGGCGGCGCCCTCCCGGGCCAGCCGCACGGTCTGCTCGCCGGTCAGCTTCAGCGGCAGCCCGTCCACCACGGTCTCCAGCGCCGGCGAGTCGGCCACCACCGGGGAGTAGGGCGCGAACCGGTCGCCCTGGCCCGGCACCTCGGCCGCGTAGTCCAGGAACCCGTCCGGCCGCTGCGGGAACCGGCCGCCCAGCGGGCGCAGCGCCAGCGCCACCCGTTCGCCGGTGCAGGCCTCGGCCGCGGCCAGCCCGTCCGGACCGCTGACCACCAGCTCGGTCTCGGCCGGGTCGCCGCCCGGCACCGCGGTGACCCCGACCGACCAGCAGGCCAGCAGCCAGACCGCGCTCTGCCAGTGGGCCGGCAGCAGCAGCGCCGCGCGGTCCTCGGGGCCCGCGTTCAGCTCGTCCTGGAGCAGGTTGGCGGTCTTGGCGACCCAGTTGTCGAAGGTCTTGACCGAGAGTTCGACCCGCTCGCCGGACCGGTCGTCGTAGAAGGTGACCAGTGGGCGGGCGGGGTCCTCACCGAGGGCGGCTCGCAGCAGCTCGGCGGGGGTGAGGGCGTCGGCAGCGAAGGGCGCAGTCATGGTGCCCTCCAGCCTACGGCCTGGCCGAGCGGCCGGGGGAGGGGGTCCTGGGCGGGTTGCGGGTGACGGGTGGTTGTCGACTGGGCGTCAGAAACCCGGTGGCGACGGCCGAAGAACGGGTTGATTATCCGTTTTATGCTGATTCGTTCCATGACCCTGCTGGGCGCCGGCTGCGCCCTGACCCTGCTCTGCCAGAGCCCCGCCGCTCCCGCGCCCGCCGCCGACCCCGGCCCGGCCGGCCGCACGACCGCGCTGCCGCTCGGCGCGCTCCCCGGCGACCGGTCCGGCGGCACCCTGCTGCTCGGCCTGCCCGCCCGTGCCACCACCGGCTACTCGCTGCTCGGCGTCAGCTGGGACGACCCGGCCGCCGCGCTGAACGGCACCGTCCAGGTCCGCACCCGCAGCGCCGGGCGATGGAGCGACTGGCGTGCCCTGGAGGCCGATTCCGAGGACCGCCCGGACGCCGCCGAGGCCGACGCCCCGGGCGCCCGCGGCGCCACCGCCCCGCTCTGGGTCGGCCCCAGCGACGGGGTCGAGGTCCGGGTGGCCGGCGCCGGCACGCTGCCGACCGGGCTGCGGGTGGACCTGGTGGCACCCGGTGACGGTGCGTCAGAGCGCCCGCGCGGCGCGGCCGCCGAACAGCCCCAGGGCCGCCTGCTGCCCGCCGTCGACCACCAGGCGCCGCGGCCCGGCATCGTCACCCGCTCGGGCTGGGGCGCCGACGAGTCGCTGCGCCAGCCGGGGTACGCCTACACCGGTGACGTCCGGGTGGTCTTCGTCCACCACACCGACACCGGCAACGGCTACAGCTGCTCCGACAGCCCCAAGCTGATCCGGGCGATCTACCAGTACCACGTGAAGACCAACGGCTGGCGGGACATCGGCTACAACTTCCTGGTCGACAAGTGCGGCACGATCTTCGAGGGCCGGGCCGGCGGGGTCTCCCGCGCGGTGCTGGGCGCGCACACCCTCGGCTTCAACACCGACTCGTCCGGCGTGGCCGCGCTCGGCACCTACAGCAGCGCCGCCGCGCCGCAGGCCGAGCTCGACGGCATCGCCAAGATCGCCGCCTGGAAGCTCGGCCTGACCGGGCGGGACGCGAGCGGCAGCACCGTGCTCACCTCCGCCAACAGCGGCAGCCGCTTCCAGGCCGGCACCAGCCACACCTTCGCCGCCGTCTCCGGCCACCGGGACGCCTTCAACACCGACTGCCCCGGCGACCAGCTCTTCGACAAGCTGCCCGCGATCCGCGGCTGGGCCGCCCACCTCCAGGGCCGCCGGTAGGCGCGGGCTGTCGGAGGTCCGGGCCAGACTGGACGGGTGACCGAACCGACCCGGGAGCGCGACTGGCGCCCGGACCACCCGCTCGACCTGCGCCGCACCCTCTTCCCGCTGCGGCGCGGCCCCGCCGACCCCGCCTGCCGGCTGGACCGGGACGGCACGGTGTGGCGCGCCTCGCGCACCCCCGCAGGGCCGGGCACGCTGCGGATCGAGGCCGGCGGCGGCGCCGTCCGGGCGCGGGCGTGGGGGCCGGGCGCCGAGTGGCTGCTGGAGCGGCTGCCCGTGCTGCTGGGGGCGGCTGACGATCCGTCCGGGCTGCGCCTGCCGCCCGGGCCGCTGCGCGAGGCCCAGCGGGCCAACCCCGGGCTGCGGCTGTGCCGGACCGGGCTGGTGATGGAGTCGCTGGTGCCGGCGGTCCTGGAGCAGAAGGTCACCACCGACGAGGCCTACCGGGCCTGGCGGCAGCTGCTGCACGCCTACGGCACCCCGGCCCCCGGCCCCGACCCGCGGCTGCGGGTGCCGCCGAGCGCCCGGGAGTGGGCGTCGATCCCGTCCTGGGAGTGGCACCGCGCCGGCGTCGACCCCAAGCGCTCGGCCACCGTCCTGCGCGCGGTCCGGCTCGCCCCGCGCCTGGAGGAGGCCTCCGCGATGACCCACGCGGACGCCTTCGCCCGGCTCACCGCCGTGCCCGGGATCGGCGAGTGGACCGCCGCCGAGACCCTGCAGCGCAGCAACGGCGACGCCGACGCCGTCTCGGTCGGCGACTTCCACCTCGCCAACCACGTCGGCTGGGCGATGGTCGGCCGCCCCCGCTCGACCGACGCCGAACTGCTCACCCTGCTCGCCCCGTTCACCCCGCACCGGCACCGGGTCTGCCGGCTGGTCGGGCTGACGGGCCTGACGGCCCCGAAGTACGGCCCCCGGCTGGCCCCGAACGACCACCGGTCGCGCTGACCGGCCGCCCGGGGCCGCCGGGGCCGGGGTTCAGCGCACCAGCACGAACGGCTCGACGTCCCGCTCCGGGCGGTCGGCCGGCGGGGTGACGGGGCGTCCGACGGCGACGGCGCCCATCGGGTCCCACCCCTGCGGCAGCCCCAGCACCTCGCGCACCACGTCGCGGCAGAACATGGTGGACGACACCCAGGCCGTCCCGTAGCCCTCGCCGCTCAGCGTCACCAGCAGGTTCTGCACCGCCGCGCCGAGCGCCACCGTGAACATCTCCCGCTCGGCGGCCGCCCGCCGCGCGTCCGGGTAGCTGTGCGAGCCGTCCATCACCAGGCAGGGCACCACCAGGTAGGGCGCCCGGCGCAGCACGTCCCCGCGCGCGGTGCGCCGCGCGATCCGCGCCTCGTCCCAGCCGTCCAGCTCGCGCAGGTCGCGCCGCCAGGCGTCGAGCATCGCGTCCAGCAGTTCGCCCCTGGCCCGCTCCGACTCCAGCAGCACGAACCGCCAGGGCTGGGTGTGGTGCGGGGCCGGCGCGGTGACGGCGGCGGCCACCGCCCGGCGCACCGCGTCGCCGTGCACCGGCTGGTCGCTGAACTCGCGCACGGTCCGCCGCAGGGTGACCGCGGCCCGGACCGCCTCCGAGGTGCCGAGCCGGAACATGTCGTCCTCGACCGGCCGGATCAGCGGCCGCACCCCGGCGCCGTCCTCCTCGGTGACCGCGCCCGGCAGGCCGCGCACCACCGCGACCGGGGTGCCGGTGGCCTTGCCCTTCACCAGGTCGGCGGCGGCGGCGAGCTCGTCGGCGGTGGCGGTCACGGTGAGGGCCAGCTCGTTGCCGTGGCTGTCCACCCGCCCCCGGTGGTCCTCCAGCACGGCCACCCCGGCCGCGCCGATCGCCACGTCGGTCAGGCCGTTGCGCCAGGGCCGGCCGAAGGTGTCGGTGATCAGCACGCCCACCTGACGGCCGGTCAGCTCCCGCAGCCGGGCCCGGATCTCCCGCGCCGAGGCGTCCGGGTCCTCGGGCAGCAGCAGCACGGTGCCGGGCGCGGTGTTCGAGGCGTCCACCCCGGCGGCGGCCATCACCAGGCCGTTGCGGTTCTCCACGATCCGGGTCCGGCCGCGCCGGGCCACCACCCGGACCGCCTCGGCGTCGATCGCCGCCTCCCGGTCCTCGGCCCGCACGATCCGGCCCTCGGCCTTGCTGACGATCTTCGAGGTGACCACCACGACGTCACCGGGGAGCAGCTCCACCGACTTGGCGATCAGCTCGCCCAGGTCGGCGCCGGGCTCGACCTCCGGCAGGCCGGGCACGGGCAGGACCGTCAGGGCGGTCACCGGCGCACCTGCTCGGCGAGCTCCAGCGCGGCCCGGGCCATCGCGGCGGTGGCGGCCTGATCGGTCATCAGCAGCGGCACCGCCCGGCAGGCGATCCCGGCGGCCGAGACCGGCTCGACGGCCGCCTCGTCCGCCTCGTCCACCAGCCAGCCGTCCAGCAGGTCGGCGCCGTAGTGCAGCGCGACGGCGGCGGCCGAGGCCTCCACCCCGACCGCGGCCAGCACCTTGTCGGCCATCCCGCGCACCGGCGCGCCGCCGATGATCGGGGAGAGCCCGACCACCGGCGCGGCGGCCGCGGCCACCGCGGCCCGCACGCCCGGCACGGCCAGGACGGTGCCGATCGAGACCACCGGGTTGGACGGCGGGAAGAGGATCACGTCGGCGGCGGCGATCGCCTCCAGCACGCCGGGCGCGGGCTTGGCGGTGTCCGCGCCGACCGGGATGATCGCCTCGGCGTCCACCGCGGCGTGCAGCTTGACCCAGTACTCCTGGAAGTGGATCGCCCGGGTGCCCTGCGCGTCGGTGATCCGGACGTGGGTCTCCACCCGGTCGTCGCTCATCGGCAGCAGCCGCACCCCGGGCTGCCAGCGGTCGCAGAGCGCCTCGGTGACCGCGCTCAGCGGGTAGCCGGCGTCCAGCATCTGGGTGCGCACGATGTGGGTGGCGAAGTCCTTGTCGCCGAGCCCGAACCAGGACGGGCCGACGCCGTAGGCGGCCAGCTCCTCCTTGACCGCGAAGGTCTCCTCGGCCCGGCCCCAGCCCTGGCCCTCGTGGATCCCGCCGCCCAGGGTGTACATCACGGTGTCCAGGTCCGGACAGACCTTCAGACCGAAGAGGTGGATGTCGTCCCCGGTGTTGCCGACCACGGTGATCTCGTCGCCGGGGGCCACCACGTCCTTGAGGCCGCGCAGGAACCGAGCCCCGCCGATCCCGCCTGCCAGTGCCACGATACGCATGGGCTCATATTGCCAGCCCGGCCGCCGGGCTACGGCACCTCGGGGGCCAACTCGGCGGCCAGCGAGCGGTACTGGTTCATCTCGGTCAGCCCGGGGGAGTACAGGTGGATGCTGACGGCCGGCTCCAGCGAGGCGTTGACCACCTCGTGCAGGTAGCCGGGGGAGATCACCCGGCGGCTCCCCGGCGACAGGGTGCGGGTGCCCTCGCCGGCCGAGCCGAGCGAGCGCTCCACCAGCTCGCCCTGAACCACCGTCAGCACGCCGGAGGACCGGCCGTGGTCGTGCATCCCGCTGCTCTGGCCGGGCAGCCAGCTGAGCAGCCAGACCTCGTAGCCGGGGCCGGTCTCCAGCCGGGCGTACCAGCGGGTCAGCGCGTCGTAGCGGACCAGCGGGGCCCAGCGGTCGCGGTCAGCGGCGATCTCCCGGACCAGCCGGGCGTAGCCGGCCACGGTGGTGGGGTGGCCGGGCAGGTCGGTGCGCGCCAGGTGGGGGAAGGCCAGCGGGTCGCCGGCGATGCTGACGTCGCTCAGCCCGTCGGCCCAGCTGCGCGCCGAGGGCAGCGCCGTCGGGGCGGTGGACGGGGCCGTGGCGGCGCGGCGGGCGAGCTTGTTGCGGTCGCGGTTGCGCTTGCGGGGGCGGAGGCGGCTGCGCATCGGAGGTCCTCGCGGGTCTGGTCGTCGGTGGTGGGCCGGCAACCGCGAGGGAGCGGGAGCAGTCAGCAGCGCGGGCGGCCCGGTCGGTCCTGGACAGGCGCGCCGAGAAGGGGTCCCGCAGGGAGGGGGACGGCCGACGCGCCTAGCGACAACAGGAGTGGCGACGACAACACAGAGTGCTCGCGGCACGGCGGAGCACGGCCTGGCGGCTCCGGGGCGCGATGGACTCTGACATGCGGTACAGGAGACATGGTCGCCGGGCTTCGTGTCAAGTCCGCCCGTACCGCCATCAGGGGGACATTCGGTGCGAAACACTGGATCAGGCGATAAGTCCTGCTCGATGTTTGGATGCGCCAAAGGCCGGGAAGGCAGGGCGTTGGTCGGGTTGATCCCCTGCTGCTCCGGTCTGCCGGCGACCGCTTCCGGTCGGCTCGGCCCCGGGTGCGGGTGGTCCTGGCCCGCTCGGGTGCCATCGGCAACCGGAGCGGGGCGAGGAGTCGTCCCCAGGAGCGGAGGCCGGGACCGGTTCGGACCCGCTGCATCCGTCGCGAGCTGCGGAAAGTCCGTTCTGTCCGGATATGTACACTATTTGTAGTGGCTTGGTTCCGGGGAGTGAATTCGGCGGTCAATACCAGAGCTCGGCTTGACTGAGCCAGAGTGACGCACATGTAATTTCAGTCGTGTCGTCCGGCTGAGCCAGCCGGCGGCCACCCGCACGGGGACGCCAAGAGGGGCAGAGGAGGCGCGCCAATGAGCGAGCTCTTTGAGCTGTTGATCGGTGAGGGCATCGAAGAGGAAGAGGAACTCGGCTGGCAGGAGCGGGCGCTGTGCGCCCAGACCGACCCCGAGTCCTTCTTCCCGGAGAAGGGCGGCTCCACCCGCGAGGCCAAGAAGGTCTGCCTGGCCTGCGAGGTGCGATCCGAATGCCTTGAGTACGCCCTCGCCAACGACGAGCGCTTCGGCATCTGGGGAGGCCTGTCGGAACGCGAGCGTCGCCGGCTCAAGAAGAGCGCCGTCTGAAAGAGCGCCGGCTGACCGTCCGATCGTTCATCCGTATTTCCCCTGCGCGGAATCCCTGCGGCCCTCTCCCAAAGAGTTCACCGGAGTTGTGCAAGCGCCTCGCCACAATGGCGGGGCGCTTTTGCAATTCCCCGCGCCCCGGGCCCGCTCCGCGCCCCAAGCCCCCACCGGTGGGCAGGCGGCTCAGCCGAAGCCGTTAGTGTGGTGCGCCACCTGCCGTCCAACTCGGAACCGGGGCCTGCGCACTCGATGACTGCCTACAGCCACCAGCACGGCTACCCAGACCAGCCGTCGTCCGGCCCGCTGCCCCACGGCGGCTCCAACCGGCCGCCCGCCTACCCGCGCCATCTGGTCACCGCCGTCGTCGTCAGCCATGACGGCGCCCGCTGGCTGCCCCAGGCGTTGGCCGGCCTGCTCGGCCAGGACCGCCAGGTGCAGCGCATCCTGGCCGTGGACACCGGCAGCACCGACGCGTCGCCGCAACTGCTCCGCGACACCCTCGGCGACTGGCTGCCCGAATCCGGGCCGACCGTGCTCGGCCGCCGGGCCGGCTTCGGCACCGCGGTCGCCGAGGCCGTCTTCAACAGCCCGCCGCTGCGCCCCGAGGACCTGCCCTACAGCCTCGACCCGTCCGGCTACGACCCGGTCACCGGCGGCTGGGACGACTTCGGCGACCCGCTGGCCGACGAGGACGACTTCAACGCCGGCAGCCAGCGCGAGACCCAGCCGGTCGAGTGGCTCTGGCTGCTGCACGACGACTGCGAACCGCAGACCGACGCGCTGCGCCGACTGCTCCAGGTGGCCGACTCCACGCCGTCCGCCGCCGTGGTCGGCCCCAAGCTGCGCAGCTGGTACGACCGGCGCCAGCTGCTGGAGGTCGGCATCACCATCGCCCGCTCCGGCCGCCGCTGGACCGGCCTGGACCGGCGCGAGCAGGACCAGGGCCAGCACGACCAGGTCCGCCCGGTCCTCGCGGTCTCCACCGCGGGCATGCTGGTCCGCCGCGACGTCTTCGAGCAGCTCGGCGGCTTCGACCGGGCGCTGCCGCTGATGCGCGACGACGCCGACTTCTGCTGGCGGGTCAACGCGGCCGGCCACCGGGTGGTCATCGCCCCCGACGCGGTGCTGCGGCACGCCGAGGCGGCCAGCCGGGAGCGCCGCGCGATCGACTGCGCCGCCAACCACCCGCACCGGGTCGACAAGGCCGGCGCGGTCTACACCCTGCTCGCCAACTCCCGCGGCCTGGTCCTCCCCTACGTGCTGCTGCGGCTGGTGCTCGGCACCGTGCTGCGGGTGCTCGCCAACCTGGTCGGCAAGGACCCCCGGCAGGCCTACGACGAGATCACCGGTCTCGGCCACGAACTGGTCCGGCTGCCCCGGCTGCTGCTCGCCCGCAAGCGCCGCGCCCAGACCCGCTCGGTGGACGCGCTCGACGACCGCAGCCTCTTCCCGCCGCCCGGCGCCACCGCCCGGCTCGCCGTCGAGGGCGCGATCGCCTCGCTCGGCATCGGCGGCAGCGACGACAGCACCATCGGCCGGCACGGCGGCGGCGAGGCCACCGGCGGCGACGAGGACCAGGAGGTCCTGGAGGTCGAGCAGTTCGCGCTGGTCAAGAAGCTCGCCCGGCGCCCCGCGCCGCTGCTCTTCGCGGTCCTGCTGCTGCTCACCCTGGTCGCCGGACGCAACCTGCTCGGCAGCGGGAACCTGCTCGGCGGCGCGCTGCTGCCCGCCGGTGACGGTGCGTCGGGCCTGTGGGACATGTACGCCGGCAGCTGGCACGGCGTCGGCACCGGCTCCACCGCCACCGCCCCGCCGTACCTGGTGGTGCTCTCGGTCCTCTCCTGGCTGTTCTTCGACCACGCCGACCTGGCCGTCACCCTGGTGTTCGTGCTGTCGGTGCCGCTCGCCGCGGTCAGCGCCTACCTGGTCTCCCGCCCGCTGATCGGCTCCAAGCTGGTCCGCGCCTGGGCCAGCGCCAGCTACGCGCTGCTGCCCGCCGCCACCGGTGCGATCGCCCAGGGCCGGATCGGCACCGCCGTGCTGGTGGTGCTGCTGCCGCCGCTGGCCCGCGCCGCCGCGATCGCGGCCGGCCTCGGGATCCGCCGGGAGACCGCCGCGCGGGGCCTGCGGCCCGGCTGGCGGTCCACCTGGATGACCGTCACCCTGCTCAGCGTCTGCACCGCCTTCGTGCCGCTCAGCTGGGCCGTCGCGGTGCCGCTGGCGCTGGCCGCGCTGGTCGTCGCGGTGCTGCGCGGCGGTGCCTACGGTGCCGGACCGGCCGCCCTGCGCACCCTCGGCCCCCGGGTGCTGGCGATGCTGCTGCTCCCGCTGGTGGTGCTGGCGCCCTGGTCGCTGCAGCTGCTGAGCCACCCGTCCCGGCTGCTGCTGGAGGCCGGCCTGCCCGGCTTCGACGGCCACCGGGCCGGGCCGGTCGGCCTGCTGCTGCTCAACCCGGGCGGGGCCGGCGTGCCGCCGGTCTGGCTCTCGGCCGGCGTGCTGCTGGCCGCACTGGCCGCGCTGCTGCGCTCCGACCGGCGCCGCGCGGTGCTGGCCGCCTGGGGCGCCGCCGCGGCCGGACTGCTCTTCACCGCCGTGGTCGCCGGCACCAGCGTCACCCCGGCCTCCGGCGGCCTGCCGGTGGCCGCCTGGTCCGGCCCGGCGACCCTGCTGGCCGGCGTCGCGCTGCTGGCCGCCGCGGCGATCGGCGCCGACGGCGCCAACGCCCGAGTGGCCGGCATCGCCTTCGGCTGGCGCCAGCCGGTGGCCGCCCTGGTGGTGCTCTCGGCCGTGCTGGCCCCGCTCGGCACCGGCCTGTGGTGGGCCGTGTCGGGCGCGGACGGCCCGCTGCACCGCACCTCGGCCGGCCAGCTGCCGGCCTTCATCGCGGTCGAGGCGGTCACCCCGGACCGCGCCCGCACCCTGGTGCTCTCCGGTGACGCGGGCGCCGACTCGGTGCGCTACGCGCTGGTCCGCGGCTCCGGCCTGACGCTCGGTCAGACCGAGGGCACGGTGGACCCCGGCGGCACCACCAAGGACGGGCTGGACAAGCTGGTCGGCAGCCTGCTGGCCGGCTCCGGCGCCGACCAGGCCAGTGCGCTGGCCGGCTACGGCGTCGCCTACGTGCTGGTCCAGGACCCGCTGACGAACAAGGTCCGGGACGTGCTGGACACCACCCCGGGCCTGCTCGACGCGGGCGCGGACTCCGGCCACACGGTCTGGCAGGTCACCGGCACCCCGGCCGCCCGGGTGCTGATCACCGCCCCCGGTGCGCAGCCGGTCAGCGTGCCCTCCGCCGCCCAGGCGGTGCACGCCACCATCCCGGCCGGCCCGGCCGGGCGGGTGCTGCGGCTGGCCGAGCAGGCCGACCCCGGCTGGCAGGCCACCCTGAACGGCAGCAAGCTGCAGCCGGTCACCGTGGACGGCTGGGCGCAGGGCTTCCAGCTGCCCGCCGGCGGCGGCACCCTCGCGGTCACCCGCGACACGCCGCTGCTGCACACCGGCTGGATCGCCGCCCAGCTGCTGCTCGGCCTGGTGGTGCTGGTGCTGGCGCTGCCCGGCCGCCGCTCCACCAAGGACGACGACCTGCCCGAGGAGGTGGTGGCCGCCGCCGCGCTGGCCGCCCAGGCGCAGGCCGCACCGCCGGCCCCCGGCAGCCGCCGGGCCCGCCGGATGGCCGAGCGCGGGGAGGGCGGCCCGTCCGCCGAGGAGCCGGACGAGGGCGTCTACGGCACCCAGGCGGTGATCCCGGCCCAGGCCGTGGACGAGCCCGCCGCGGTGCCGGAGCCGAGCGCCGCGCTCCAGGACCCGTACGCCCAGCAGCCCTACCAGGGCGGCGAGTACCAGCAGGCCGACCCGTACGGCTACGACCCGTACGCGGCCCAGCAGGCCTACCAGGGCTACGCCCCGCAGTACGCGGGCGAGGGCTACACCGAGTACCCCGCGGAGTACGCCGAGCCCGGCTACCAGCAGCCGGTCGACCCGTACGCCCAACCCCAGCAAGCCCAGCCTCAGCAATACCCGGCGGAGTACGGCTACACCGGCTACCAGCAGCCGGTCGACCCGTACGCCCAGCCGCAGCAGCCCTGGCTGCCTGGCCAGCCGCACCCCGACGACCCCGCCTACGGCGGCCACCCGCACCAGGACGGAGCCGACCAGCGATGAAGCTGCCCGCCCTCTCCCCGAGCGCCGCCGGCCGCACCGGCCGCTCCCTGCTGGCCGGCGCCGCCGTGCTGGCCGTCGTGCTCGGCGTGGCCGAGCTGCGCCCGCCGGCCCCGCCCAGCGGCCGGCCCACCGGGGCGCCGGTCGGCGCCCAGGTCGAGCGGACCAGCGCGGTCTGCCCGCAGCCCATGCAGGGCATGACCGGCACCACCCAGATCACCGCGGTCACCCCGGCGGACGCCGGCGGCTCCGGCAACGGCACCGCGACGGTGCGGGTGCTCACCCCGCCGTCCACCGTCGCCCCGGCGAGCGGCGCCCCCTCGGGCAGCCCCGCGCCGAGCGGCTCCGCGCCCGCCGCCCCGGCGGCCGGCCAGCCCAACGACGCCCGGATCACGTTGGCCAAGCCGGGCGTGCCGGTGGCCGGCCAGGCCGACTCCGGCGACACCGCCAACGGCGCGTCGGCCGTCGCCACCGGTTCGCTGGCCCCCGGCTTCACCGTCACCCAGGTGACCTCGGTGACCGACCAGCGCGGCCAGGGCATGTCCGGGGTGACCTGCCAGCCGGCCGGCACCCACTTCTGGTTCGCCGGCGCCGGCACGGCCGGCGACCGCAAGGACTACGTCTCGCTGAACAACGATCAGACGACGGCCGCCGTGGTCGACATCCACCTCTACGGCGACCAGGGCCCGATCGACACCGGCGACGCCGGCACCGGCATCAAGGTGGACCCGGGCACCTCGACGGACGTGCTGCTCACCACCCTGACCACCGATCAGGTGACCGACCTGGCGGTCGAGGTGACGGTGCGCAGCGGCCGGCTCGGCGCCTACCTGCACGCCTCCGACGGCTCGGCCGGCTCCGACTGGATCCCGGCCTCGACCGATCCGGCCCCCTCGGCGGTGCTGCCGGGCCTGCCCGCCGACCTCAGCGCGGCCCGGCTGATCGTGGCCGCCCCGGGCTCGGACGACGACGCCGACCTGAAGGTCCAGCTCTCCAGCCAGAACGGCTGGTTCACCCCGGCCGGCCACGAGACCATCCACGTGAAGGCGGGCATGGTCACCGCCGTCGACCTGGGCCAGGTCAACCGCCAGCAGGTCTCGGCGGTCCGGCTCACCCCGAGCGACCCGTCCCACCCGACCCCGGTGATCGCCACCATCCGGGTGGACCGGGGCGGCGGCGGGAAGACCGACTCGGCGTGGATCACCGGGGCCGCCCCGGTCGGCAAGCGGGCCACCGTCGCGGACTCCCGCGGCGGCGGGACGTCGACCCTGCTGCTCACCGCCACGGGTGACGCCGCCACCGTCCAGGTGACGGCCTCGGCGAGCACCGGCGGCGGCACCCCGACCACCAAGACCGTGCCGATCCCGGCCGGCTCCACGGTGGGCCTGGCCTCACCCGAACCGGGCGGCGGCAACGGCAGTTTCGCGGTCACCCTGGAGACCACCTCGGGCTCCGGCGTGGTGGCGGCCCGGGTGCTCGCGGTCAACACCAACAACGTCCCGATGTTCACCGTCCAGGAGCTGCAGGACGACCACAGCTACGTGCAGGTGCCGCAGACCGCGCAGGACCCGGGCGTGCTGGTGCACTGACCGCCGGGTGGGCCGGGCGCCGTCAGTCCTCGTCGTAGCGGGGGTCGATGGCGTCCGGCGAGAGCCCGAGCAGCTCGGCGACCTGCTCGATCAGGATCTCGTGCACCAGCGCCGCCCGGTCCTCCCGGGCCTTGGCCCGGATCTCCACCGGGCGGCGGTAGATGGTGATCCGGCTCTTCTGGCTCTGGCCCGGCTGCGCGACGACCACCCGGCCGAGCGGCACGCCGTCCGGCAGCGGGCCGCTCAGCGCGGCCTCCTCGGGCACCTCGGCGACCTCGAACTCGACGTCGACCAGCTGCGGCCAGCGGCGCTCCAGCCGTTCCACCGACTCGCGGATGTAGTCCTCGAACAGCTCGGACCTGGTCAGCGAGATCGGGACCTGAGGCGGTGCCAGCGGCCCGCGCAGGCCCCGCCCGTGGCGGTCGCGGCGCCGGGGGCGCGGCGGACCGGAGGGTGGCGGTGCGGCCGGTGGTTGCGGTGCGGAGCTGTCCATATCAATGACGAGCGTAGTCCTTGGAGGCCAGGAATTGGACCACACGAACACCGATCCGGCCCCGTTCGGACGCGACACGAACCGTCCCCGACCGGCCGGTCTTAGCCAGTCGGCCGATGGTGCGGTACCGTCCACCCTCGTGAGCCCTGTACGTCGTTGTTCGCGGACCGCGTGCGGCCGTCCGGCCGTGGCGACCCTGACGTACGTGTACGCGGACTCCACCGCGGTGCTCGGCCCGCTGGCCACCTACGCCGAGCCGCACTGCTACGACCTGTGCGCCGAGCACGCCGAGCGCCTCACCGCCCCGCGCGGCTGGGAGGTCGTCCGGCTGGCCACCGACAGCGCGCCGCTGCGCCGCAGCAGCGACGACCTGGAGGCGCTCGCCAACGCCGTCCGGGAGGCCGCCCGGCCGCAGGAGCGCGGCCCGCGCCCGGTGCGCGGCGGCGACGGCGACCCCACCGAGGCGGGTCGGCGCGGCCACCTCAGGGTGCTCCGGTCGCCGGACAACTGACCACGTAGGTCCACTGACGACCCGTCGGCCACAGCGCTCACGCCGCGTTCTCGAACCCGCCACCCACACCGGGTACGCTGCTGCCCTCTCGGCGCCGCACCCTCGGGCACACCCCGCCGCCGGGTCGACATATCGTGACCGTGGGGCCGACCGGGTCCTGGAAGACACACAACAAGGTGGAGCCGCAGTGCGCGACCTCAAGCAGCTCGTGAAGGCTTACGACGTCCGAGGCGTGGTCCCGGACCAGTGGGACGAGACCCTCTCCCGTGCCTTCGGCGCCGCATTCGTGCAGGTCACCGGCGCCACGGCGATCGTGGTCGGCCACGACATGCGCCCGTCCTCGCCGAGCCTGTCCCGGGCCTTCGCCGAGGGCGCGGCCGCCCGCGGCGCCGACGTCACCGAGATCGGCCTCTGCTCCACCGACCAGCTCTACTACGCCAGCGGCAAGCTCGACCTGCCCGGCGCGATGTTCACCGCGAGCCACAACCCGGCCCAGTACAACGGCATCAAGATGTGCCGCGCGGGCGCGGCCCCGGTCGGCGAGGACACCGGCCTGGCCGAGATCCGCGAGCTGGTGCAGAGCTGGATCAACGAGGACGACACCGTCACCGTCCCCGAGGTGGAGGCGAAGCAGGGCGAGCTCAGCCGGCAGGACACCCTGCGCGGCTACGCCGACCACCTGCTCGGCCTGGTCGACCTGACCGCCATCCGCCCGCTCAAGGTCGCGGTGGACGCCGGCAACGGCATGGGCGGCCACACCGTGCCGACCGTCTTCGACGGCCTGCCGCTGGACGTCGTCCCGATGTACTTCGAGCTCGACGGCACCTTCCCGAACCACGAGGCCAACCCGCTCGACCCGAAGAACCTGGTCGACCTGCAGGCCAAGGTCAAGGAGGTCGGCGCCGACCTCGGTCTGGCCTTCGACGGCGACGCCGACCGCTGCTTCGTGATCGACGAGCGCGGCGAGCCGGTCTCCCCGTCCGCGATCACCGCCCTGGTCGCGGTCCGCGAGCTGGCCCGCGCCAAGGCGGCCGGCGAGCAGAGCCCGACCATCATCCACAACCTGATCACCTCCTGGACCGTCCCCGAGGTGGTCGCGGAGCACGGCGGCACCGCGGTGCGCACCCGGGTCGGCCACTCCTTCATCAAGCAGCGGATGGCCGAGACCGACGCCGTCTTCGGCGGCGAGCACTCCGCGCACTACTACTTCCGCGACTTCTGGCGCGCCGACACCGGCATGCTGGCCGCGCTGCACGTGCTCGCCGCGCTCGGCGGCCAGCCCGGCACGCTGTCCGCGCTGACCGAGGAGTACGACCGGTACGCCGCCTCCGGCGAGATCAACAGCGAGGTCGCCGACCAGGCCGCCAAGTCCGCCGAGGTCAAGGCCGCCTACGGCACCCTGGACGGCGTCACCGTGGACGAGCTGGACGGCCTGACCGTGGCCGGCGCCGACTGGTGGTTCAACCTGCGCGCCTCCAACACCGAGCCGCTGCTGCGCCTCAACGTCGAGGCCAAGGACCCGGCGAAGATGGCCGAACTGCGCGACGCGGTGCTGGCGATCGTGCGGGCCTGATCGTCCTGCGGACGCGCCCCGGCCGGTAGGGTGACTACCGGCCGGGGCGCACCCTTTCCGGCCGCCGCATCGACACCACGGAGCCGCACCCCATGACGCTCGAACCCTTCCTGCTGGAGATCCTGGTCTGCCCGCAGTGCCACTCGCGGCTGACCGAGGGCGGCACCGAGGAAGCCCCCGAGCTGGTCTGCGGCGGCACCGACTGCGGCCTGCGCTACGACGTCCGCGACGGCATCCCGGTGCTGCTCGTCGACGAGGCCCGCCGCACCGCCTGATCGTCCGACCCCGCGTCACCCGAGCGGACCCGGAGGTCCAGCGCATGCTCGACGACACCCTGCTCGACGACCCGGCCGCCCTCCAGCGCGCCGACCGCGACCACGCGCTGCTCGCACTGGCCGGTGCCGGCGCCCGGGTCCGCACCGCGCTGCGGCTGACCGAGGCGGCCGGGCTGGCCGAGCTGAACCCCGAGGGACGCCCCCGGGCCGTACTGGTCGCCGGGCAGCGCAGCGCCCGCACCGCGGGCCAGGCACTGGCCGCGCTGACCGGCGGCGCCGTGCTGGTGCACCCGCTGGCCCCGACCGAGGCACTGCCCAGCGACCCGTTCGAGGCCGGCTTCGGCTGGCAGCTGCCGGGCTGGGCCGGACCGCTCGACCTGGTGGTGCTGGCCAGCGCCGAGGGCGTCGAGGAGGGGCTGATCCGCCTCGCCCAGCAGGCCTACGCCCGGGGCTGCTCGATCGTCGTGATCGCCCCCGAGGACCGGCCGCTGGCCGAGGCCGCGCCGCAGGTCCGCGCACTGCCGCTGCCCTACGTGCCGAGCGCGGTCGAGGAGCCGACCGGCCGGGGCGCCGAGCCGGACCTGCCGGCCGAGGACCCGGGGGCGCTCTGGGCCTTCCTGACCCCGCTGCTGGCGCTCGCCGACCGGATCGGGCTGCTCCGCCTGGCACCCGGTGAACTGTCCCGGCTGGCCGACCTGCTGGACGAACTGGCGGTCCGTCACCGGCCGGACGCCGACGCCTACCGCAACCCCGCCAAGGGCCTGGCCGCCCAGCTGGCCGGCACCGTGCCGCTGCTCTGGGGCGACGGCGAGGTGGCGGCGGTGGCGGCCGAGCGGCTGGCCGCGGTGCTCGCCGACCGGGCCGGCCGACCCGCCGTCAGCGGGCGGCTGCCGCAGGCGCTCACCGACCACCACGGCATGCTCACCGGCCAGCTCGGGGCCGGCGCCGACCCGGAGGACTTCTTCCGGGACCGGGTGGAGGAGCCGGAGCCGCTCGCCCTGGAGGTGCTGGTGCTGCGGCACACCCCGGGCGCCCAGCAGGAGCCCGCCGAGCCGGCCGAGGCCGGCCCGGCGGTGCGCCGGGCCCGCCGGCTCGCCGAGGCGCACGAGGTGCGGTTCACCGAGCTCGCCGGGGTCGGTGCGGAACCGCTGGCGGCGCTGGCGGAGCTGGTCTCGCTGGGCGACTTCGCGGCCGTCTACCTGGGCCTGGCGGGTGTGTCCGGCCACTGAGGCCAGGTCGGCTAGGGTCTCTGACGCAGAAACACGTCGACCGAGACCAGGAGCAGGGCAGCACCATGGACCGCCTCGTGAACACCGTCCGCCCGTACGCCTGGGGCTCGACCACCGCGATCCCGGCACTGCTCGGCGAGCAGCCGAGCGGCGAGCCGCAGGCCGAGCTCTGGCTGGGCGCGCACCCCGGTGACTCCTCCCGGGTGGAGCGCGGCGCGGACCGGGTCGAGCTGTCCCGGCTGATCGCCGCCGACCCGGTGGGCGAGCTGGGCGCCGAGTCGGTGGCCAAGTTCGGTCCGAGCCTGCCGTTCCTGCTCAAGGTGCTCGCCGCCGAGCTGCCGCTCTCCCTGCAGGTGCACCCGTCCCGGGCCCAGGCCGAGGCCGGCTTCGCGGCCGAGGAGGCCGCCGGGGTGCCGGCCGGGGCCGGTCACCGCAACTACCGGGACGCCAACCACAAGCCCGAACTGATCTGCGCGCTGGAGGAGTTCGACGGGCTCTGCGGCTTCCGCGACCCGCTGGCCACGGCCGACCTGATGGAGGAGCTGGCCGTTCCCGGCCTCGCCCCGCTGATCGACCTGATGCGCACCAAGCCCGCCGAGCAGGCGCTGCGCGAGACGCTGGCCACCCTGCTCTCCACCGACCCGACGGTGGCCGCCGCGATCGTCGGCGAGCTGGCCGAGGCGCTGGACCGGCTGCTGGCCGCCCACCCCGACTCGCCGCGCGCGCTGACCTGGGCCGGCTACGCCTACGCCGCCCGGCACTTCCCGGGCGACGCCGGCGTGCTGGCCGCCCTGCTGCTCAACGTGGTCCGGCTGCAGGCCGGCGAGGCGCTCTACCTGGGCGCCGGCGTGCCGCATGCCTACCTGCACGGCACCGGCATCGAGATCATGGCCAACTCGGACAACGTGCTGCGCTGCGGCCTGACCCCGAAGCACATCGACGTGCCCGAACTGCTGAAGGTCGTGGTCTTCCGGGCCGGCGACCCCGGGGTGCTGCGCCCGCAGGCCGACGCCGAGGGCGAGGAGCTCTTCCCGGTCCCGATCGACGAGTTCCGGCTCTCCCGGTTCGTGCTGACCGGCGGCGAGCAGCGCCGGGTGGACGGCCGGGCCGCGCAGATCCTGCTCTGCACTGACGGCACGGTGCGGCTGACCGGGTCGGACGGCCAGGAGATCGAGCTGGGCCGGGGCCAGTCCGCCTACCTGCCGGCCACCGGCGGGGACACCCGGCTGACCGGCACCGGCACCGTCTTCCGCGCCACCGTCACGCTCTGACCCGGCGCCAGGTCCGGCCCCGGGGCCGGCACCTGGTCCGGCGGCTCCGCCGCGGGCACCCGGCCGGCGCAATCCGGCCGTGTGCCCCCGCCGCCGAGTCGGCTCGGTGTATGTTCGTTGGCGGTGCCAAACGTCGCTGCTGATGGCGGTCGATCCGGGAGCGGGTCGAGGGAGAGAGGTCCTCCGACGGATTGTGCCGCGCAGCGGAGCGTCCCGTCCCGGGCCGCCCCGCCGTTCAGCACACCCGTTCCGACCGACCACGCAGCGAGGAGCAACCCCGCATGTCGAACACCACTGGTGACTTCAAGGTCGCCGACCTCTCCCTGGCCCCGTTCGGCCGCAAGGAGATCCAGCTCGCCGAGCACGAGATGCCCGGCCTGATGTCGATCCGCAAGGAGTTCGCCGAGAGCCAGCCGCTGGCCGGCGCCCGGATCACCGGCTCGCTGCACATGACCGTGCAGACCGCGGTGCTGATCGAGACCCTCACCGCGCTGGGCGCCGAGGTCCGCTGGTGCTCCTGCAACATCTTCTCCACCCAGGACCACGCCGCCGCCGCCATCGCGGTCGGCCCCGAGGGCACCCCGGAGAACCCGCAGGGCGTCCCGGTCTTCGCCTGGAAGGGCGAGACGCTGGAGGAGTACTGGTGGTGCACCGAGCAGGCGCTGACCTGGCCGAACGGCCAGACCCCGAACATGATCCTGGACGACGGCGGTGACGCCACCCTGCTGATCCACAAGGGCGTCGAGTTCGAGAAGGCCGGCGCCGCGCCGGACCCGTCCACCGCGGACAACGACGAGTTCCGGATCATCCTGGAGCTGCTCAACCGCACCCTGACCGAGTCGCCGAAGAAGTGGACCGAGGTCGCCGCCACCATCAAGGGCGTGACCGAGGAGACCACCACCGGCGTCCACCGCCTGTACGAGATGCACCGCGACGGCAAGCTGCTGTTCCCGGCCATCAACGTCAACGACTCGGTGACCAAGTCGAAGTTCGACAACAAGTACGGCTGCCGCCACTCGCTGATCGACGGCATCAACCGCGCCACCGACGTCCTGATCGGCGGCAAGGTCGCCGTGGTCTGCGGCTACGGCGACGTGGGCAAGGGCTGCGCCGAGTCGCTGCGCGGCCAGGGCGCCCGGGTCATCGTCACCGAGATCGACCCGATCTGCGCGCTGCAGGCGGCGATGGACGGCTACCAGGTCACCACCCTGGAGGAGGTGGTGGAGATCGCCGACATCTTCATCACCACCACCGGCAACAAGGACATCATCATGGCTCCGCACATGGAGCGGATGAAGCACCAGGCGATCGTCGGCAACATCGGCCACTTCGACAACGAGATCGACATGGCCGGCCTGGCGAAGCTGCCCGGCGTGGTGAAGACCGAGGTCAAGCCGCAGGTCCACGAGTGGCGCAAGGCCGACGGCCGCACCATCATCGTGCTCTCCGAGGGCCGCCTGCTGAACCTGGGCAACGCGACCGGCCACCCGTCGTTCGTGATGTCCAACTCCTTCGCGAACCAGACCATCGCGCAGATCGAGCTGTTCACCAAGACCGAGGAGTACCCGGTCGGCGTGTACGTGCTGCCGAAGCACCTGGACGAGAAGGTCGCGCGCCTCCACCTGGCCGCGCTGGGCGTCAAGCTCACCACCCTGTCCAAGGACCAGGCCGACTACATCGGCGTCCCGGTCGAGGGCCCGTACAAGGCGGAGCAGTACCGCTACTGACACACCGTGGAGGCCGGTCGCACCCCTGGGCGGGTGCGGCCGGCCTTCCGGCTTCCTGCCCGTAGGCTTCTGACCCATGCCCAACGGCCGTTACTCGCTGCACGACCCGCACCACGGCACGCTCCTCGGCGAGGAGCGGTTCAGCTGCGCCCCCGGGCCGGCCGGCTGGCGCTACGTGGCCAAGAGCTACGCGCCGGACGGTGCGGTGCTGGGCAGCGTGGACCTCACCCTGGACTCGCGCAGCCGGCCGCTGCGGATGGAACTGCGGGCCGGCGGCTGGCAGGTGCGCGGGGGAGCGGTGGACGGGGTCGCCTGGGTGCGCACCGACGCCGCCGACCCGGGCGGCGCGGCCGCCGTCGAGGGGCACGACCGGGCGCACGGCTTCGCGGGCGACTCGCCCGCCTTCCTGATCGCCACCGCGCGGCTGCTCGACCTCGCCGAGGGCGCCGCGGCCCGGGTCCGGCTGGTCTCCTTCAGCGGTGCCGCACTGGCCCCGCGGACCTTCGACCAGGGCTGGACCTTCGCGGGGACGGAGGAGCACCCGACCGACAGCGGGCCGCTGCGGGTCGAGCGCTACCTGGTGGCCGACCTGGAAACCGGCGAGCAGCACGAGGTGCACCTCGCCGGGGACGTGGTGCTGTCCGCGCCGGGCATCGAACTCGAATCGCTGGACAGCCCGCCGAACCCCTGGCCGCGCTAGCCGGGGAGCGCGAACCCGCCGTTGTCCCGCGGCTCGGCCGCGGGCGCGGGCGCCGCCGGCTGGGACTGGGACTGGGGCTGCTGGAGGCTCGGCGGCATCGGGGCAGCCACCACCGGCGGCTGCGGCGCACCGAACTGCGGCACACCGAACTGCGGTGGTGCGAACTGCGGCGGTGCGAACGGCGATGGCGCGAACGGCGGTGCTCCGAAGGGCACCGCGCCCAGCTGCGCCTCGTTCGTCCGCTGCCAGTCGCGCCGCTGCCGCTCGGTGAGCACCGCGCCGAGGTAGAGCGCCGGGTGCAGCCCGGGCGGCACCGGCCACTGCACCCGCGCCGCCACGTCCGCGGCCAGCTGGTCCGCCATCCGCAGCGCCGCGGACGCGTCCAACTCGCCGGACCGGACCAGCAGCTGACGGCAGGCCAGCCAGAGCCCCGGCGGCACCGCCGAGAAGTCCAGCCGGACCAGGTCACCGCCCAGCGCGGCCAGCACCTGAGGCGGCGGCGGGGGCACCTGCGCCAGGTTCCGCCCACCCGGCACCCGCTCCCGGACCACCACGGTGCCGCCGAAGATGTCGCCCAGCCGGCGCCCGTCCGTGGAGATCAGCGAGGTGATGACGGCCGGCACACCGGTGAGCAGGACCACCTCGACCACCCCGACCAGGCCCCGGACCAGCGAGTGCCGGAACCGCACCGGCCCACCGTCGGTGCGCACCACCCGCAGCCCCAGCGCCAGCTTCCCCAGCGACCGCCCCCGGCTCAGCGTCTCCACCAGCACCGGCAGGCCGACCAGGAAGAAGACCATCAGGCAGATCACCAGCGCCGCCGAGGCCGCGTCGTCCAGGCCGTCCAGCACCGCCAGCAGCAGCAACGTGACCGCGAAGAAGGCGACGAACTCCACCACCAGGTCGATGACGGCGGCCAACGCCCTGCTCGGCAGCTTCGCCGTCCGCAGACCGAGGACCACGGCCTCACCCGTCACCAGGTCGCTCACTGCACCCGCCCGTTCCGCTAGCTTCACGCGGGTGTGCGCCGCTCGCGCCGCCCCCGCCGTCCGCGCCCAACATACGGGGCGGCCTCCGGGGCGGAAAGGCCCGTCCCCCGGGCGCGGGCGTCTGGCAAGCTGACCCCACGCCAACCCGCCGCCGTGATCTGGAGTGAGCCCGTCATGGACCTGGATGTCTTCGTCGCCGCCCACCAAGCGCAGTGGGCCCGACTGGAGACCCTGAGCAAGCGACGCCGGCTCACCGGGGAGGAGGCCGACGAACTCGTCCTGCTCTACCAGCGGACCACCGGTCACCTGGCCCGGGTCCAGGCCACCGCACCCGACCCGGCGCTGGTCTCCCGGCTGACCACCCTGGTGGCCCGCGGCCGCAACGCGGTCACCGGCAGCCGCACGGCCGGCTGGCGGGACGCCGTGCGCTACTTCACCGTCAGCTTCCCGGCCGCGCTCTACCGCTCGCGGCGCTGGTGGATCCCGATCGCGGTGGTCTCGCTGCTCGTCGCCGCACTGATCGCCTGGTGGGTCTCCAGCCACCCCGAGGTCCGCGACAGCATCGCCTCCCCCGAGCAACTGCGGGACATGACCCGCCCCGGCGGCGAGTACCAGACCTACTACACCGACCGCCCGGCCAGCTCCTTCGCCGCCCAGGTCTGGACGAACAACGCGGAGATCGCCGCGATGTGCCTGGTGTTCGGCGTCTTCCTCGGGATACCCGTGCTCTGGGTGCTGTTCCAGAACGTCCTCAACCTGGGCGTCGGGATCGGCCTGATGTCCTCGGCCGGCCACCTCGACCTCTTCCTCGGCCTCCTGCTGCCGCACGGCCTGCTCGAACTCACCGCCGTCTTCGTCGCCGCGGGCCTCGGCCTGCGCCTCGGCTGGACGGTGATCGACCCCGGCCCGCGCACCCGCTCCGTCGCCCTCGCCGAGGAGGGCCGCTCGGTGATCGGCATGGCGATCGGACTCGCCGCGGTCCTCTTCGTCAGCGGTTGCCTGGAGGCCTTCGTCACCCCCTCCGGCCTCCCCACCTGGGCCCGCATCGGCATCGGTGTCCTGGCCGAGCTGCTCTTCCTGCTCTACGCCCTGGTCCTCGGCCGCCGCGCCGCCGCCGCCGGCGAGATCGGCGACGTGGAGGCGACCGACCGCGGCGACCTCCAGCCCGTGGCGGGATGACCCCCTGGGAGCTGGTAATGTTCTCTTCACGCCGCCAGAACCGTTGACACGGAACTGACGGGCTAGTAGATTCGAACGGTTGGGACGGGCTGGACAACGAGCCCGAACCAGGCGTAGTGTCTACGACACGGCAAGCCGAGGCGAAACATTCGCGAGAATGCAGTCCGGTAAGCCCTCCTCCCTCAGCGGGAAATTCGGATCGGAAAACGGCCGGTAAACGGCGCGGATCGGATCTGATAAGCTGAGAACACGAAAGAACGAAGCGCCCGGAGAAATCGCGAGAACGATTTCGAAGGAAGCGTCCGTTCCTTGAGAACTCAACAGCGTGCCAAAAGTCAACGCCAGATATGTTGACATCCCCGGCCTCGGTCTTCTGATCGGGGTTGGAGATTCCTTTAGTAACAAAAACACTAGCGAGGACGCAGTGCACGGGGCCGCCCTATTCCGGTGGTTGCTGTGCCGCTCTGCGCGGGTGTTCGCCCCGATTGCGGGGAGACATTCACGGAGAGTTTGATCCTGGCTCAGGACGAACGCTGGCGGCGTGCTTAACACATGCAAGTCGAACGGTGAAGCCCTTCGGGGTGGATCAGTGGCGAACGGGTGAGTAACACGTGGGCAATCTGCCCTGCACTCTGGGACAAGCCCTGGAAACGGGGTCTAATACCGGATATTACCTTCCTCTGCATGGGGGTTGGTGGAAAGCTCCGGCGGTGCAGGATGAGCCCGCGGCCTATCAGCTTGTTGGTGGGGTAATGGCCTACCAAGGCGACGACGGGTAGCCGGCCTGAGAGGGCGACCGGCCACACTGGGACTGAGACACGGCCCAGACTCCTACGGGAGGCAGCAGTGGGGAATATTGCACAATGGGCGCAAGCCTGATGCAGCGACGCCGCGTGAGGGATGACGGCCTTCGGGTTGTAAACCTCTTTCAGCAGGGAAGAAGCGCAAGTGACGGTACCTGCAGAAGAAGCACCGGCTAACTACGTGCCAGCAGCCGCGGTAATACGTAGGGTGCGAGCGTTGTCCGGAATTATTGGGCGTAAAGAGCTCGTAGGCGGCCTGTCGCGTCGGATGTGAAAGCCCGGGGCTTAACCCCGGGTCTGCATTCGATACGGGCAGGCTAGAGTGTGGTAGGGGAGATCGGAATTCCTGGTGTAGCGGTGAAATGCGCAGATATCAGGAGGAACACCGGTGGCGAAGGCGGATCTCTGGGCCATTACTGACGCTGAGGAGCGAAAGCGTGGGGAGCGAACAGGATTAGATACCCTGGTAGTCCACGCCGTAAACGTTGGGAACTAGGTGTTGGCGACATTCCACGTCGTCGGTGCCGCAGCTAACGCATTAAGTTCCCCGCCTGGGGAGTACGGCCGCAAGGCTAAAACTCAAAGGAATTGACGGGGGCCCGCACAAGCAGCGGAGCATGTGGCTTAATTCGACGCAACGCGAAGAACCTTACCAAGGCTTGACATATGCCGGAAACGTCTAGAGATAGGCGCCCCCTTGTGGTCGGTATACAGGTGGTGCATGGTTGTCGTCAGCTCGTGTCGTGAGATGTTGGGTTAAGTCCCGCAACGAGCGCAACCCTTGTTCTGTGTTGCCAGCGAGTAATGTCGGGGACTCACAGGAGACTGCCGGGGTCAACTCGGAGGAAGGTGGGGACGACGTCAAATCATCATGCCCCTTATGTCTTGGGCTGCACACGTGCTACAATGGCCGGTACAAAGGGCTGCGATACCGTGAGGTGGAGCGAATCCCAAAAAGCCGGTCTCAGTTCGGATTGGGGTCTGCAACTCGACCCCATGAAGTTGGAGTTGCTAGTAATCGCAGATCAGCATGCTGCGGTGAATACGTTCCCGGGCCTTGTACACACCGCCCGTCACGTCACGAAAGTCGGTAACACCCGAAGCCGGTGGCCTAACCCTTGGGAGGGAGCCGTCGAAGGTGGGACCAGCGATTGGGACGAAGTCGTAACAAGGTAGCCGTACCGGAAGGTGCGGCTGGATCACCTCCTTTCTAAGGAGCACATGGCAGCTTCGGGCGAATGTCCTGGAGTGCTTGCTCATGGGTGGAACGTTGACTATTCGGCACACTTGGTTGGTTGTCTCCTAGTACTGCTTCGGCGTGGAACGGGTTCGAGTGATCGGGTGTGTCGGGCACGTTGTTGGGTCCTGAGGGAACGGAAACGTTGTCTCAGTGCCGGTCTCTTGTGAGGCGCCTTCGGGTGTTGAGCATGAGTGTCTGGTCGTTGTTTGAGAACTGCACAGTGGACGCGAGCATCTGTGGCCAAGTTTTTAAGGGCGCACGGTGGATGCCTTGGCACCAGGAACCGATGAAGGACGTGGGAGGCCGCGATAGGCCCCGGGGAGCTGTCAACCGAGCTTTGATCCGGGGGTGTCCGAATGGGGAAACCCGGCAGTCGTCATGGGCTGTCACCCATACCTGAACACATAGGGTATGTGGAGGGAACGCGGGGAAGTGAAACATCTCAGTACCCGCAGGAAGAGAAAACAACCGTGATTCCGGGAGTAGTGGCGAGCGAAACCGGATGAGGCTAAACCGTAGTGGTGTGAGACCCGGCAGGGGTTGCCACTTCGGGGTCGTGGGAAAGTTCTTCAGTCGTCTGCCGGCGGCTGGGTGAGTCAGAAACCGTATGGATAGTCGAAGGACATGCGAAAGGTCCGGCGTAGAGGGTAAGACCCCCGTAGGCGAAATCTGTACGGCTCACTTGAGCTTCTCCCAAGTAGCACGGAGCCCGAGAAATTCCGTGTGAATCTGGCGGGACCACCCGCTAAGCCTAAATATTCCCTGGTGACCGATAGCGGATAGTACCGTGAGGGAATGGTGAAAAGTACCGCGGGAGCGGAGTGAAATAGTACCTGAAACCGTGTGCCTACAAGCCGTGGGAGCGTCGTTCGTCAGCTTGCTGGCGGGCCGTGACTGCGTGCCTTTTGAAGAATGAGCCTGCGAGTTTGCGGTGTGTAGCGAGGTTAACCCGTGTGGGGTAGCCGTAGCGAAAGCGAGTCCGAATAGGGCGTTTGAGTTGCATGCCCAAGACCCGAAGCGGAGTGATCTAGCCATGGGCAGGTTGAAGCGCGGGTAAGACCGTGTGGAGGACCGAACCCACCAGGGTTGAAAACCTGGGGGATGACCTGTGGTTAGGGGTGAAAGGCCAATCAAACTCCGTGATAGCTGGTTCTCCCCGAAATGCATTTAGGTGCAGCGTCGCGTGTTTCTTGCCGGAGGTAGAGCACTGGATAGGCGATGGGCCTCACCGGGTTACTGACCTTAGCCAAACTCCGAATGCCGGTAAGTGAGAGCGCGGCAGTGAGACTGTGGGGGATAAGCTCCATGGTCGAGAGGGAAACAGCCCAGAACACCGACTAAGGTCCCTAAGCGTGTGCTAAGTGGGAAAGGATGTGGAGTCGCAGAGACAACCAGGAGGTTGGCTTAGAAGCAGCCACCCTTGAAAGAGTGCGTAATAGCTCACTGGTCAAGTGATTCCGCGCCGACAATGTAGCGGGGCTCAAGTACACCACCGAAGTCGTGTCATTGCAGCATGAGGGCCAACGCCCGCTGTGATGGGTAGGGGAGCGTCGTGTGCCGGGTGAAGCGGCCGAGGAATCGAGTCGTGGACGGTATACGAGTGAGAATGCAGGCATGAGTAGCGATACAAGAGTGGGAAACTCTTGCGCCGATTGACCAAGGGTTCCTGGGTCAAGCTGATCTGCCCAGGGTAAGTCGGGACCTAAGGCGAGGCCGACAGGCGTAGTCGATGGACAACGGGTTGATATTCCCGTACCCGCTTTGAAGCGCCAACGCTGAACCTCTGAATGCTAAAGCCGTGAAGCCGGCCTGGAGTCTTCGGACGAAGGGACGTGGTGGAGCCGCTGATCCAACAGGGTAGTAGGTGAGCGATGGGGTGACGCAGGAAGGTAGTCCAGCCCGGGCGGTGGTTGTCCCGGGGTAAGGGTGTAGGACGCAAGGTAGGCAAATCCGCCTTGCATATAGTCTGAGACCTGATGCCGAGCCGATTGTGGTGAAGTGGATGATCCTATGCTGTCGAGAAAAGCCTCTAGCGAGTTTCATGGCGGCCCGTACCCCAAACCGACTCAGGTGGTCAGGTAGAGAATACCGAGGCGTTCGGGTGAACTATGGTTAAGGAACTCGGCAAAATGCCCCCGTAACTTCGGGAGAAGGGGGGCCGGAACTGGTGATGGCACTTGCTGCTTGAGCTGGGGCCGGCCGCAGAGACCAGCGAGAAGCGACTGTTTACTAAAAACACAGGTCCGTGCGAAGCCGTAAGGCGATGTATACGGACTGACGCCTGCCCGGTGCTGGAACGTTAAGGGGACCGGTTAGCTTGGATTCGTCCAGGCGAAGCTGAGAACTTAAGCGCCAGTAAACGGCGGTGGTAACTATAACCATCCTAAGGTAGCGAAATTCCTTGTCGGGTAAGTTCCGACCTGCACGAATGGCGTAACGACTTCTCGACTGTCTCAACCATAGGCCCGGTGAAATTGCATTACGAGTAAAGATGCTCGTTTCGCGCAGCAGGACGGAAAGACCCCGGGACCTTTACTATAGCTTGATATTGGTGTTCGGTTCGGCTTGTGTAGGATAGGTGGGAGACTTTGAAGCAGTGACGCCAGTCATTGTGGAGTCGCCGTTGAAATACCACTCTGGTCGTGCTGGATGTCTAACCTGGGTCCGTGATCCGGATCAGGGACAGTGTCTGGTGGGTAGTTTAACTGGGGCGGTTGCCTCCTAAAGAGTAACGGAGGCGCCCAAAGGTTCCCTCAGCCTGGTTGGCAATCAGGTGTTGAGTGTAAGTGCACAAGGGAGCTTGACTGTGAGACCGACGGGTCGAGCAGGTGCGAAAGCAGGGACTAGTGATCCGGCGGTGGCTTGTGGAAGCGCCGTCGCTCAACGGATAAAAGGTACCCCGGGGATAACAGGCTGATCTTCCCCAAGAGTCCATATCGACGGGATGGTTTGGCACCTCGATGTCGGCTCGTCGCATCCTGGGGCTGGAGTAGGTCCCAAGGGTTGGGCTGTTCGCCCATTAAAGCGGTACGCGAGCTGGGTTTAGAACGTCGTGAGACAGTTCGGTCCCTATCCGCTGTGCGCGTAGGAGTGTTGAGAAGGGCTGTCCCTAGTACGAGAGGACCGGGACGGACGAACCTCTGGTGTGCCAGTTGTCCTGCCAAGGGCATGGCTGGTTGGCTACGTTCGGGAGGGATAACCGCTGAAAGCATCTAAGCGGGAAGCCTGCTTCGAGATGAGCACTCCCACCTCCTTGAGAGGGTAAGGCTCCCAGTAGACGACTGGGTTGATAGGCCGGATGTGGAAGCCCTGTAAGGGGTGGAGCTGACCGGTACTAATAGGCCGAGGGCTTGTCCTCAGTTGCTCGCGTCCACTGTGTTGTTCTGAAACAACGACCCCCACCGTTAGTGTTGGGTGGGTGCGGTTGACAGTTTCATAGTGTTTCGGTGGTCATAGCGTGAGGGAAACGCCCGGTTACATTCCGAACCCGGAAGCTAAGCCTTACAGCGCCGATGGTACTGCAGGGGGGACCCTGTGGGAGAGTAGGACGCCGCCGAACAATCTTTGTGGAGAAGCCCCCATCACTTGGTGATGGGGGCTTCTTCGCGTTTCCGGGAAAAGCGGATTCATGGGCCTCCAGAACTTCCCCGGCATACTGTCCGCGCTGTCGGAGCGGGCGGTGGAGGCTTGTTTAGGGCTGGCTGGAGGGGACCCGTAGTCCGGTCGCTGGGCGCCGCCGTGTGGCGCTATCCAGGGCGGCTGGGGGAGGGCGGCTGGGGGAGGTCAGGGGAGAGGCAAAGGGCCCGCCTGCGCAGGAGTGCTGCGCAGGCGGGCCCGGAGGGTTGGGTTGGGGCGCTTACAGGCGGCCGGCGGCCTTGAGGGCGAGGTAGGTGTCGGCGAGCGCCGGGGGCAGGGTGGCCGGGGGAGCGTCGAGGACGGTGGCGCCGAGGTGGGTGAGGCGGTCGGCGACGGCGCGGCGGTCGGCCCGGGTCTGCTCGGCGGCTGCGGCGGCGTACACGGCCTGGGTGCTGCCGCGGCCGGCCGCCAGTTCGTCGAGGCGGGGATCGGCGACGGCCGCCACGATCACCTCGTGGCGCTTGGTGAGCAGGGGGAGCGCGGGCAGCAGGCCGTCCTCGGCGGAGCCGGCGTCCAGGCCGGTGAGGAGCACGATCAGCGAGCGGCGCGGGGCGAGGCGGAGCGCGGCGGTGCTGAGGCGGCGCTGGTCGGTCTCGACCAGGGCGGGTTCGAGCATGGCCATCGCCTGGGTGAAGGCGGGCAGCACGTCCCCGGCGGTGCGGCCGACCACGGCCACGCGCTGGGCCAGATCGTGGGCGAGCAGGTCGACCCGGTCGCCGGCCCGGGTGGCCAGCGCGGTGAGCAGCAGTGCCGAGTCCAGGGCGGCGTCCAGCCTGGGGGCGTCGCCGACCCGGCCGGCCGAGGTGCGGCCGGTGTCCAGCACGATCAGGATGTGCCGGTCGCGCTCCGGACGCCAGGTGCGGACCGCGACGGTGTTCCGCCGGGCGCTGGCCCGCCAGTCGATCGAGCGGACGTCGTCGCCCGGCAGGTACTCGCGCAGGCTGTCGAACTCGGTGCCCTGGCCCCGCGTCAGCAGTGAGGTGCGGCCGTCCAGTTCGCGCAGCCTGGCGAGTCGGGAGGGCAGGTGCTTGCGGCTGGTGAACGGCGGCAGCGCCCGCAGTGTCCAGGCCGCCTGGTGCGAGCCCTGACGGCCCGCCAGGCCGAGCGGCCCGAGCGAACGGACCGTCACCCGCAGGCTGCGGTGGTCGCCGCGCCGGGTCGGCCGCAATGCCGTGTGGACCCGGCGCCGCTCGCCGGCCGGGACCAGCAACTGGTGCCGGGCGGCCGTCAGCTCGGTGCCCGGCGCGAAGGCCGAAGGCGCCCAGGCGTCCCGGATCCGGGCGCGCAGCGGGCGCCCGGAAGGGTTGGCGACGGTCAGCTCGACGCTGGCCGGCTCGCCGAGCCGGACCGAGCGGTCGCCGCCCCGGACCAGTTGCAGCGAGCGGACCGGAGCCGCGAGCAGCAGGTCGAGCAGGACGGCGAGCAGCAGGAGACCGCAGACCAGGCCGATCCCCGCCCAGGAGGGCAGCAGCAGACCCGTGATCAGGCTGCCCAGGGCGGCCAGCAGCGCGGTACGGCCGGTCAGGGCCACGGGGTACTCCTAGCTCAGCGGGGTGCGGGGGTCTGGGCGAGCACGGCCTGGATCACCGAGTCGGCGGTGACGCCCTCCATCTCGGCCTCGGCCCGCAGCCGCACCCGGTGCCGCAGGGTGGGCAGGGCCAGCGCCTTGACGTCGTCCGGGCTGACGTAGTCCCGCCCGGCCAGCCAGGCCCAGGCCCGGGAGGCGTTGAGCAGCGCGGTGGCGCCGCGCGGCGAGACGCCCATCGAGAGCGAGGGCGACTGCCGGGTGGCCCGGCACAGGTCGACGATGTAGGCCAGCACCTCGGGAGAGACGGTGAGCCGGGCGATCGCGGCCCGGGCGGCGGCCAGGTCGGCCGGCCCGGCCACCGGGCGGATGCCGGCGGCGGCCAGGTCGCGCGGGTCGAAGCCGGACGCGTGTCGGCTGAGCACCTGGAACTCCTGCTCCCGGTCGGGCAGCGGCAGCACCAGCTTGAGCAGGAAGCGGTCCAGCTGGGCCTCGGGCAGCGGGTAGGTGCCCTCGTACTCCAGCGGGTTCTGGGTGGCGGCGACCAGGAACGGCTCGGGCAGCGGGCGCGGCTCGCCGTCCACCGTGACCTGGCGCTCCTCCATGGCCTCCAGCAGCGAGGCCTGGGTCTTCGGCGGGGTGCGGTTGATCTCGTCCGCCAGCAGCAGGTTGGTGAAGACCGGGCCGGGCTGGAAGGAGAACTCGGCGGTGCGGGCGTCGTAGACCAGCGAGCCGGTGACGTCGCCGGGCATCAGGTCGGGGGTGAACTGGATCCGCTTGGTCTCCAGGTCGAGCGCGGTGGACAGGGCGCGGATCAGCAGGGTCTTGGCGACCCCGGGAACGCCTTCGAGCAGCACGTGGCCGCCGCAGAGCAGCGCGACCACCAACCCGGTCACGGCGGCGTCCTGGCCGACCACGGCCTTGCCGATCTCGGCGCGCAGCGCGCCGAGGGCCTGCCGGGGGTCCTGCGCGGGGGCAACCGCGTCCGTGGTCACCGCGTCCGTGGTGTCCGTGGTGTGTACCGAGTCGGCCGTCACGGCTGTCGTACCTGCCTTTCCAGGGCGTCGAGGTCGTCGGCGAGCCGCAGCAGGGCGGCGTCGTCGGTGGGCGGCGGGCCGTGCAGCAGCCCGGCGAGCTCGCCCGGGGCGCGGCCGTCGGCCAGCCGGGCGGCGAGTGCGGCCGCCAGCGCGTCGCGGTCGGGCTCGCCGTGCCGCACCGGCACGGCGAGCAGGGCGGCCAAGCGCTGCCGGGTGGCCCGGCGCAGCGCGTCGGCGGCCCGGCCGCGGGCCTTGGCCTGCTGGTAGAGCCGGCCCCGGCCCTCGGTGGTCTCGGCGGCCCGGACCACCACCGGCAGGTTCTCCGGGACCACCGGGCCGAGCCGCCGGGCCCGCCAGGCCATCGCCAGCAGGGCCGCCAGCGCGAGCTGGACGAGGGCCCACTTCCAGCCGTCCGGGATCAGCTGGACGAAGCTCTTCTGCTGCGGCCCCGCGGCGGCCTCGGCGGCCGCGTAGTCGGGCAGGAACCAGGTCAGGTGCGGCTGGGCGCCGAGCACGCCGAGGGCGAGCGAGGCGTTGCCGTCCTGGGCCAGCCGCTGGTTGCTGAGGAACCGGCCGGAGCCCAGCACGATCACCTCGCCGCCGACCGGGCCGGTGGTGCGGACCAGGGTCGGGTGGCCGAGCCGCGGGTAACAGCCGGTGGCCCCGGACGCCACCTGGTAGAGCCGGCCGCCGCCCTCGGCGGTGCCGGCCCGCTGGGCCTCCGCCAGGGTGCAGTCGCCCGGGGCGCTCGCGGAGGCCACGGTGACCGGCGGATCGTCGGGCCCGAAGGTCTGGACGCCGGTGGCCAGCCGGTAGAGCGCCTGCGGACCGGGGGAGATCAGCACCAGGCGGCGGTGGCCGGCCCGGGCCAGCGCGTCCAACTGGTCGTCGCTGAGCAGGTCGGGCAGCGGGACCACCACGGTGTCGTCCCCGGCGGGGGTGGCCGCCAAGGCGCTCGGATCGGCGGTGGTGGTCACCGTGACGCCCCGGTCGCGGAGCAGCTGGACGGCGGCCAGGGTGCCGTCGGCGTCCGGGGAGCGCGGGTCCAGCGCCGGGTAGGAGGGGCTGTTGTTAAGCCCGGCGACCAGCAGGCCGCCGAGCAGCAGCACCACCGTGCCGAGCAGGAACCAGCGCGATCGCAGCCACAGTTGACGTGCCGTCGGGGAGAGTGCGGTGGTGCTCATGCGGCACCTCCGGCCGGAGAGAGCGGGGCCGGGCGGGTGCGGCGCAGGCGCTCGTCGAGCTCGGCCAGCCGCTGGTGGGCGGCCTGGTCGGCGGGGCGCTCGCCGAAGGCGATGTCGTCGAAGAGCCGGGCCGCCGCGATCAGCTCGGCCGCGTGCTCGGGCAGCTGGCGGCCGGCCTCGCGGGCGGCCTCGTCGGCGGTGCGGCCCGGGCGGTGGTCGAGCAGGGTGCGCTCCTCCAGCGAGCGGATCAGGGCGCGCAGCTGCTCGCGGACCGCCTCGGCCCACCGGCCGGCGGCGGCGTGCCCGGCCGCGGCGGCGCGGTGCTGCTCGGCGGTGAGCGGGCCGTCGGCCGCGAACAGCGCGCCGGCCCGGGCGGCCGAGCGGCGCGGCCGCCCGAACCGCCACCACAAGCCGCCGGCGAGCAGCGCGAACAGCACCAGGAAGAGCACCAGGCCGGTGGTGCCGTCGCCGCCGACCACCGAGCCCAGCCGGTCCAGGAGCTTGCCCAGCTGGTCCCAGACCCAGCTGCTGATCCGCTGCACCAGCGTCGGGTCGTGCCGGTGGTAGGCCGGCTTGAGCAGCTCCTCGCGGGCGGCGTTCCTGGCCGGGTCGCGCAGCTCGGTCACCGGCGCGCCGTCGGCCGTGATCACGGCGCGCCCCCAGTCCCCCCAGACGTGCATCGGGTCAGGCCGCCCCGGTGGGCGGTTGGCCCGGCTGCCCGGCCCAGCCGGTGCCGCCGTACTCGGGCAGGCCGGCGGCGCGGGCCAGCTCCAGGTCGAGCGCCTCGCGGCGGATCCGCTGGTCGACGTAGAGCAGCACGTTGATGCCGGCCCGGACCGGGACGGTGATGGTGGCGCCGAGCACGCCGCCGACGCCGGTCAGCAGCAGGGCGAGGAAGGACAGCGTCACCGGCTGGTTCGGGTCGTTGAGCTGGGCGAACGGGTTGCTCGCCACGCCCGCCCCGATGGTGAACGGCGCGGCGATCAGCCCGGCGATGATGGCGGTGAGCACCACGCCGAGCACGGAGATGCCGAAGATCCGCCACCAGCTGTCCCGGGTGAGCTTGCGGGAGCGGGCCAGTGCGGCCTTGATGCCCTGCTTCTCCAGCATCAGCGCGGGCGTGGCGAGGCTGAGCCGGACGTACATCCAGGTCGCCACCAAGCCGGCCACGAGGAGGCCGAGCACGGCGGTGGCCGCGGCGGCGGAGGTGTTGTCGCTGGCCAGGCCGATGATCAGGGCGGGTAGCAGGCCGAGCACCACGATCCCGACGCAGATCAGCGCGATCAGCAGGCTCAGCCCCAGCAGTCGCCAGAACTGCGGACGGGCGGCCCGCCAGGCCGCACCGGCGGTGACCGGCTCGCCCAGGATGGCCTTGCTGACCACCATGGTGAGCAGCGCGCTCATCACCAGGCTCGCCACCGCGCTGATCAGGAATCCGACGCCCAGCAGCAGGACGGCCGCCAGCCCGGGGGTGTCGTTGCTCTGGGCGTACCACTGGATCGCGACCGAGGTGCCCTGGGTGAGCACGGCGACGCCCAGTGAGAGCGGCAGCACGGTGCGCCAGTGCTTGCGGCTGGTGGTGATCGCGCCGTCCAGGATCTCGCCGACGCCGAGCGGGCGCAGCGGGATCACCCCGGGCTTCGGGGTGAGCGGCTGACTGCCCCACTGCGGCTGCCAGCCGGGCTGCCCCCAGCCGGGTTGGCTCCAGCCGGGTTGGCCCCAGCCGACCTGCTGCTGGTGCGGCGGCCGGCCCCAACCGGGCGGCGGCGCGAAGCCCTGCTGCGGGGGCACCTGGGCGCCCGGCTGTCCGTAGGCGCCGGCGTACGGCGGCGCGGCGGAGGCGGCGGGCGCCGGCGCGGGTGCAGTGGCGTCCGCGGGTGCGGCCGACGTCCCTGCCCCACCCTCCGGGCGGGGGGACTCCGGTGCGGCGGGCGCGCTCGCGGGCGCCCGGCCGTCCTCGGGGTCGGACGGGGACGAGCCGGGCGAGACCCAGCCCGGGGTGTCGGTCATCACTGCTCCTCGGTGGGGCGTCGGGCCCCAGGATGGTGGGTGGCGCATGCGTGCCGACCATCGTGCCATGGTGTCGGCAGGCGCCCCAGGGGTGCCTGGTTGCTGATCGACAACGGAGTCGGCAGGACCGAGGAAGTTGGGAGTTTGGGTGGATATGGGTCGTCTGGCCGGGGAACCGGCGGGGGAATTGGCGCGGGTGTGCGACAGGTCACATTCGCGTAATGAGAGGATGGGCGCATGAAAGGTCGCGTCCTGGTCGTCGATGACGACACCGCACTCGCCGAGATGCTCGGCATCGTGCTGCGTGGAGAGGGTTTCGAGCCGAGCTTCGTCGCGGACGGGGACAAGGCCCTGGCCGCGTTCCGCGAGGTCAAGCCGGACCTGGTGCTGCTCGATCTGATGCTGCCCGGGCGGGACGGGATCGACGTCTGCCGGCAGATCAGGTCCGAGTCGGGAGTCCCGATCGTCATGCTCACCGCGAAGACCGACACGGTCGACATCGTGGTGGGCCTGGAGTCCGGTGCCGACGACTACGTGGTCAAGCCGTTCAAGCCCAAGGAACTGGTGGCCCGGGTCCGTGCGCGGCTGCGCCGGGCCGAGGAGCCCACCCCCGAGCAGCTGACCATCGGCGACCTGGTGATCGACGTCGCCGGCCACTCGGTCAAGCGGGACGGCCGGGGCATCCCGCTGACCCCGCTGGAGTTCGACCTGCTGGTCGCGCTGGCCCGCAAGCCCTGGCAGGTGTTCACCCGCGAGGTGCTGCTGGAGCAGGTCTGGGGCTACCGGCACGCCGCCGACACCCGTCTGGTGAACGTGCACGTGCAGCGCCTGCGCTCGAAGATCGAGAAGGATCCGGAGCGCCCGGAGATCGTGGTCACCGTCCGCGGTGTCGGCTACAAGGCCGGGCCCAGCTGACGTGACGGATCAGATCCACCCCTCCCCGGCCCCGAACGCGGCCGGGGAGGCGCACACCGGGGATCCGGCCCCGCAGACGCGGGACGCCGGTTCCCCCTTCGGTCTGCTGACGCGCCGGCTGCGCAGCCCGTTCCTGCGGCTCGCCGCGCTGTATCGCCGCTCGATCCAGCTGCGGGTGGTCGCCGCGACCCTGGCGCTCTCGGTGGCGCTGGTGGTGGTGCTCGGCGTGGTGGTGATGGCCCAGGTGCGCCAGGGCCTGCTGGACAGCAAGAAGCACGCCGCGCTGGGCCAGGCCTTCGGCGGGTTCACCACCGCGCAGAAGCTGAGCGACGGTCAGCAGCAGGCCGACGAGGCCGCCAAGCAGGCCGGCACCGGCACCGACCAGGGCGAGAGCAACAGCTGGCTGACCACCCAGGTGGCCAGCCTGGCCAGCGGCGGCCAGGGCGTCTACGTGGTGATCGGCACCGTGCCGGCCACCGACCAGAGCGCGGTGGCCAGCAGCGTCACCGCGCCGGAGAGCGCCCGTGCCTCCGAGGACATCTCGCTGAGCAGCATCTCCCCGCAGCTCGCGGCCGACGTGGCGAAGAATTCGAACGTGCCGCACGAGCAGGCGACCACGATCCACCGGATCGCCGCGAACGGCTCTGCGGTCTCCGAGCCCGGCCTGGTGATCGGCAAGCAGCTCAACGGCCCGGACAACAAGCCCTACCAGCTCTACTTCGCCTTCTCCTTCGCCCAGGAGGACCAGACCCTGGCCCTGGTCACCGGCACGGTGGCCACCGCCGGTCTGTTCATCGTGATGCTGATGGGCTGCATCGCCTGGCTGGTGGTCCGTCAGGTGGTCACCCCGGTGCGGATGGCGGCCGGCATCGCCGAGCGGCTGGCCGACGGGCACCTGGAGGAGCGGATGAAGGTCACCGGGACGGACGACATCGCCCGCCTCGGTGAGTCCTTCAACCGGATGGCCGGGGCGCTGCAGGCGCAGATCCACCAGCTGGAGGAGCTCTCCCGGGTGCAGCGCCGGTTCGTCTCGGACGTCTCGCACGAGCTGCGCACCCCGCTGACCACGGTCCGGATGGCCGCCGACCTGATCTACGACTCGCGCGAGGACCTGGACCCGATGGCGGCCCGCTCCGCCGAGCTGCTCCAGGGCCAGCTGGACCGCTTCGAGTCGCTGCTCGCCGACCTGCTGGAGATCAGCCGGTTCGACGCGGGCGCGGCGATCCTGGACGCCGAGCCGGTGGACCTGCGCGACATCGTCAACCGGGTGGTCGAGGCGGCCGACCCGCTGGCCCGGTTGAAGGGCAGCGCCGTGGTGCTGCGCGACGCCGACGTTCCGGTGGTCGCCGAGGTGGACCAGCGCCGGATCGAGCGGATCCTGCGCAACCTGGTGGTCAACGCGCTGGAGCACGGCGAGGGCCGGGACGTGGTGATCCGGCTCGGCTCGGCCGAGGGCGCGGTGGCCGTCGGCGTGCGCGACTACGGCATCGGGCTCAAGCCGGGCGAGGCCTCCCGGGTGTTCCACCGGTTCTGGCGGGCCGACCCGTCCCGGGTGCGGACCACCGGCGGCACCGGCCTGGGGCTGTCCATTGCGGTGGAGGACGCGCACCTGCACGGCGGCTGGCTGCAGGCCTGGGGCGAGCCGGGCGGCGGCTCGCACTTCCGGCTCACCCTGCCGCGCACCCGCGGCGGGGACATAGGCCGGGCGCCGTTCCGGCTGGAGCCGGAGGACTCCCGGCACAACCGCGGGCTGCGGGCCCAGGGGACCCCGTACCGGCGGGCGCTGCCGTCCGGCGCGACCGCGCTGACCGCCAGCGGCGAGCTGTCGGTGATCCCGGAGACCCCGGGCGGCGCGGGCGGCGGGCTCGGCCCCGGGCTGGGCGGGGTGCTGGCGATCACCGGGGGACTCGGCCCGCAGCGGCTGGCGAGGGGGCCGGTGGCCGACCCGTCCGACGTCAGCACGGCGGGCGGCGGGTACGGTGCGACCGGCGCGCACGTGGTGGTGGACCGGGGACGGGCACCGGGCGGCGCGCAACAGGGCGCACAGGGCGCCGAGGGGACCAACGCGGAGGGGGCGGGGAGTGCGGAGCCTCAGTGAGCCGGTTCGGCCCGGCCGGCGCTGGTCCGGCGCGCTGGCGGCGGCGCTGACCGTCCTGCTGGCGGCCGGCTGCGCCACCATGCCGGACAGCGGCGACCCGGAGGCGGTGGCCCCGCCCCAGGGCGCCGGCGCCGACCAGGGCATCCAGGTGCGGGTGCTGCCGTTCCCGCCGCGCGACGGGCTGAACCCCGCCGAGGTGCTGCAGAACTTCCTCGACGCGTCGATCGCCGACGAGGCGAACTACAAGACCGCCAAGCAGTACCTGACCGGCGACGCGCTGACCAGCTGGCAGCCGGACAGCGGCGCGGTGGTGCTCAAGAGCACCGCGCAGCAGAAGCCGCCCGTCGACGACGACTCGACCGCCACCGACCAGGTGGTGCTGACGATCAGCTCGCACCAGATCGGCCAGCTGGACGCCCAGCACACCTACCGGGCCACCGACCAGCAGTACACCGGCACGTTCACCCTGGTGAACACGGCCAAGGACGCCAAGGACACCAAGGACCCGAAGGAGGCCGCCGCCCGGGCCGAGTGGCGGATCTCCCAGCTGCCCACCGGCCTGGTGCTGGACCAGGTGAGCTTCCGCAACGCCTACCAGCAGGTGGACCGCTACTACTTCACCAAGGACGACCCGCAGGCGCCCGGCCCGGACCAGGACCCGGTGCTGGTGCCGGACCCGATCTACCTGCGCCGCCGGGTCGACCCGGACTCGGCCGCCGCGCGGGCGCTCGCCGAGGGCCCGTCCCAGTGGCTCGCCCCGGCGGTCCACTCCGCCTTCGACGACAGCGTGCACCCGGCCGACACGGTGACGAGCGACGACCCGCACAACCCCAAGCTCCGGCTGGACGGGGTGGACTGCGTGGTCAGCGAGCGCCAGTGCCGGCAGATCGCCGCGCAGCTCTACTTCACCCTGGTCAGCGTGAACGGCCCCACCGCGATCGAGTCGGTCACGGTGACCGGTCGGCGCGGCAGCGCCAGCATGAACTCCACGCAGGCCAAGAACTCGTCGTACCAGCCGGGCAACCTGGCCGGCACCGGCCTGGCCTACGTCCGGGACGCCGACAACGGCCAGCTGGCCCGGCTGCCGCTCGGCGACAGCCCCGGCCAGAGCAACCCGGTGCCCGGCGTGCTCGGCGCCGCCAAGCTGCCGCCCGCGCTGCAGCCCTCGGGCGGCAAGGTGAACGGGCAGTACGCGGTGCGCCGGGACGACAAGGCCGCCGCCGTGGTCAGCGAGGACGGCAAGTCGCTGTACGTCGCCGGACTGGACGACACCGCCAAGTCGCTCGGCGCCCCGCTGGCCACCAGCCGCGCCCCGCGCCCCGACCAGGGCCTCTCCTCGCCCAGCTGGGACGGCTACGACGACCTCTTCGTGGTGGACCGCGACCCGGCCGCCCCGCAGGTGCTGATGCTCCGCAACCAGGCCAAGGTCACCGTCCCGGTCGCCGGGCTGGCCGACGGGCAGACCGTGGACGGCCTGCGGGTCTCCTCCGACGGCACCCGGGTGGCGCTGCTGCTGTCCGACGGCGGCGGGCACACCCTGGCGATCGGCCTGGTGCAGCGCGGCGGCACGCCGACGCAGCCCACCGCGGAGATCACCGCGGTGCGCCAGGTCTCCCCGCCGCAACTGGCCGACGTCACCTCGGTCTCCTGGGCCGACCCGGACACCCTGCTGGTGCTCGGCAAGGAGGCGGACAGCGTGATGCAGCTGCACTACCTGTCCACCGACGGCTCCACCGCGATCGACACCAATGGCCTGCAGGCGGTGGACGGGATGAGCGTGGTGGCGGCCTCCGAGTCGCGCTCCGACCCGGTGCTGGCCGACGCCAAGGACACCGACCACACCGTCTACCGGCTGTTCGGCACCGTGCAGCCGCAGTGGAAGGTGGCCGCCAAGGACGGCGGGCAGCCGGCCTACGCGGGCTGAGGTCCGCCGAGCGGCCCGCGCCGGTGGACGGCGCGCGGCAGGCCGGCCGGGGCGGCGGTGGCGGCCACGGTCGCGGCGGCCAGCGGTTCGGCGCCGGCCGCGCGCAGCGCCCGGGCGGCCTCGGCCAGGCTGGCCCCGGTGGTCACCAGGTCGTCCACCAGCACCAGCCGGCGGCCCGTCAGCTGGTCCGCCGTCAGCCGGGGCACCGTCAGGGCCCCGTGCAGGTTGGCCCGGCGGGCCGCCGCGCCGAGCCCGCTCTGGTCGGCCACCCGGCGGGCCGGGCGGAGCACCGGTGCGACGCGGCAGGGCAGCCCCTGGCGGCGCAGTGCCCGGGCGGCGCCGCGGGCCAGTCGGCGGGTGGCGTCCTGGCCGCGGGCCCGCACGGCGCGCCGGGCGGACGGCATCGGCACCAGCAGCAGCGGCGGCCCGCCGGGACCGGCACCGGCCCCGGCCAGCGCCGCGCGGACGGACCGGGCCAGTACCTCGCCGAGCGGCCCGGCGAGGCTGAGCGCGCCGCGTTCCTTGTGGGCGATCAGCAGTCGGCGCACCGGGTCGCGGTAGCCGGCGCAGGCGTGCAGCGGCGGCAGGCCGGGCGGTGCGGGGAGCGGGCCGGCCGGGTGCGGGCGCAGCGCGTCCAGGACCGTCCGGCAGCCGGGGCAGAGCGGACCGCCGGGCGCCCCGCAGCCGGTGCACGGGGAGGGCAGCAGCACGTCGAGCGCGGCGGTCAGCAACGGAGCCTCCCTGGTGATCACCCTCGGTGATGCCGCCAGAGTGGGCCGTCCGGGCGGAGTTGTCCAGATATTTACCCTCACTTCACTCCATTGAGGGTAGACAGGGGTGAACAGCTGTCCGGCCGGATCGCACGCCCTCTAAGGTCCCGCTGGAGAGGCAGGAAACCCGTGCTGGGTGTGAGATGAGGCTCCCAGGGTTTCAAGCGTCTCTGGTGGGGAGGAAGTGGGTGAGGGTCCAGCCCCACCCGGTCCGCGGACCGGGTGCCGGACCGGCGGCAGTACGGCTGGTCAGGCTGGGTCTCATGCCCGGCCCGGTAGTCCGGGCCGGCGCCAGTACGAGGGATCGGAGTTCTGCGTGGACATCGTCGTCAAGGGCCGCAAGACCGAGGTGCCCCAGAGGTTCCGCGAGCACGTGGCCGAGAAGCTGGAGAAGGTCCAGAAGTTCGACGGCAAGGTGATCAGCCTCGACGTCGAGGTGTCCAAGGAACACAACCCGCGCCAGGCCGAGCGGTCCGACCGGGTCGAGATCACTGTCCGTACCCGTGGCCCGGTGATCCGGGCCGAGGCGGCGGCCGGTGACCCCTACGCGGCCCTGGATCTGGCCGCGGCGAAGCTCGACGCCCAGCTGCGCAAGTCCGCGGACCGGCGCCGGGTGCACCACGGGGCCCGCACCACGCCGCTCAGCGTCGCCCAGGCGACCGCGCGGATCGCGGCGCAGCAGGGCACCGCGACCATGGAGGAGCTGAACGAGCAGGCGGTGCCGCGGACCGTGATGGGCACGGTCGAGGTGGAGGGCGAGGGCCCGCTGGTGGTCCGCGAGAAGACGCACGTCGCCCACCCGATGGCGCTCTCCCAGGCGTTGGAGTCGATGGAGCTGGTGGGCCACGACTTCTACCTCTTCGTGGAGAAGGACAGCGGCCTGCCGAGCGTGGTCTACCGGCGCCGCGGCTACGACTACGGCGTCATCCACCTGCGGTCGGACGGACTGGAGCCCGACGACGAGGCGGCCGGCGCGGGCGGATCGATCAACGGAGCCGAGCGGTGAACCGGCACGGCTGACGGCAGTGGAGCGCGCCCGGCGCCCGGCGGACCGCCGGGCGCCGGGCGCACCCGTTGGAGGGACCCCGGGCACGAGCGGTGAGTCCGCTCCCGTGGACCGTGGAATGATGACCCCCGGAGCTTTCGGCGAGGGGGAGGGGCGGATGGCGGAGCGGTTCGAGGGCGGTGTCGGCGGGGGTCCGGAGTCGGAGTTCGCGCCGCGCGGCGGCGAGCCCATTCGCGTCCTGGTGGTGGACGACCACGCGCTCTTCCGGCGGGGGTTGGAGATCGTGCTGGCCGACGAACCGGACATCCGGGTGGTCGGCGAGGCGGCGGACGGTGCGGAGGCCGTGCTCAAGGCCGCCGATTTGTTGCCGGACATCATCCTGATGGACGTTCGGATGCCGCGCCGCAGCGGCATCGAGGCGTGCACCTCGATCAAGGAGGTGGCGCCCAGCACCAAGATCATCATGCTGACGATAAGCGACGAGGAGGCCGACCTCTACGAGGCGATCAAGGCGGGGGCCACCGGCTACCTGCTCAAGGAGATCTCCACCGACGAGGTGGCCACCGCGATCCGCGCGGTGGCCGACGGGCAGTCGCAGATCAGCCCCTCGATGGCGGCCAAGCTGCTCACCGAGTTCAAGTCGATGATCCAACGGCGCTCCGACGACCGGGAGTTGGTGCCCGCACCGCGGCTGACCGACCGGGAGCTGGAGGTGCTCAAGCTGGTCGCCACCGGGATGAACAACCGGGAGATCGCCAAGGAGCTGTTCATCAGCGAGAACACCGTGAAGAACCACGTGCGCAACATCCTGGAGAAGCTGCAACTGCACTCCAGGATGGAGGCGGTGGTCTACGCGATGCGGGAGAAGATCCTCGAAATAGGGTGACCGCCGGTCCGTCGCGGGCCCGCCGCCGGTCCGCCGCGGCGGCCTAGTCGGCCAACAGGCGGACCAGGTCCGGCCGCAGGGCCTCGTCGTGCAGCGCCTCCACCCGCACCTCGGTGCAGCCCACCCAGCTCGCCGCCTCACGCAGCGCCCGGGCCAGCGCGGGCAGTTGGGACCGGCCGTGCAGCGAGACCTGGCGGGCCACCAGCACCCGCCCCTCGCGCGCCGGGTCCACCCGGCCGATGAGGCGGCCGGCGGCCAGCAGCGGCATCGCGAAGTAGCCGTGCACCCGGCGGGACTTGGGGGTGTACGCCTCCAGCCGGTGGGACATGCCGAAGATCCGTTCGGTGCGCGCCCGGTCCCAGATCAGTGAGTCGAACGGCGAGAGCAGCGTGGTGCGGTGGCACTCCCGGCCGGCCAGCTGCTCCGCCGCCAGGGCCTGCGGATCGGCCCAGGCGGGGCCCTCGCCGCCGTCCGCCCCCCAGCCGGCGACCGCGACCGGCACCAGCCCCGACTCGGCCAGCACGGAGTCGAGTTGATTGGTCTTCAGGCGGTGGTAGTCGGCCAGGTCGGCCCGGGTGGCGACGCCGAGGGCCTGGCCGGCCTGGCCGACCAGGCGCAACAGGCAGCTGCGGTCGTCCGGGTCCTGCTCGAACAGCTCGGCGGGCACGGCCTGTTCGGCCAGCGCGTAGACCCGCTTCCAGCCGCGGCGCTCGGTGCAGACCACGTCGCCGAAGGCCAGCGCGCGCTCCACCGCGATCTTGCCCTCCGACCAGTCCCACCACTCGGCGGTGCGCTTGGCGCCGCCGAGTTCGGTGCTGGTCAGCGGGCCCTCGGCGCGCAGCCGGTCGAGCACCGCGCGGTAGGCCGACTCGCTCACCCGGTGGTCCCAGAGCCGGCCGCGGTCGCGGTAGGCCCGGCGGCGGAAGGCGAACAGCGGCCACTCCTCGACGGGCAGCACGCAGGCCGCGTGCGACCAGTACTCGAAGCTCGTCCCGCCGCCCCAGTAGGCCTGCTCGACCGCCGGGCGGCCGACCGCGCCGAGCCGGGCGTAGGGCACCAGTTCGTGCGAGCGGGCCAGCACCGAGATGGTGTCCAACTGCACCGCGCCGAGGTGGCGCAGCACCCCGCGCACCCCCGCCCGCCGGTCCGGCGAGCCGAGCAGGCCCTGGGCCCGCAGGGCGATCCGGCGGGCCTGGTCGGCGCTGAGCGTCAGGGACGGCGGGGGAGCGGCAACGGTCATGCCGGACAGGGTAGGTGGCGGATGCGACAGCCGGAACGGCCCGGGCCGTTCCGGCGGCGGTCCGGTCAGGCCGAGCGGTCGGCCTCGTCGGCCAGCAGCGAGCCCATCCACACGTCGTGGAACCGGCCGCGCTGCTCGCCCCAGGAGCGCAGCACGCCCTCGATGGTGAAGCCGGCCCTGAGCGCCAGCGCCTTGGACGGCTCGTTGCCGACGTAGGCGGTCCAGTCGATCCGGCGCAGCCCGCGCTCGGTCAGGCCCCACCGGCAGACCGCCCGGGTGGCCTCCAGGGTCAGGCCGCGGCCGCGGGCCGAGGCGGTGGCCCAGTAGCCGATCTCGGCCCGGCCCGGGCCGCGGTGGGTGAGCCCCTGGGTGCCGACCAGCTCGCCGGTGGCCTTCTCGAACACGCACCAGGTCGGCGAGCCCGAGGCCCAGCCCTTGGTGCCGACCACGTTGACGAAGAACTCGGCGTCCTCGCGGCGGTAGGGAGTGGGGACCACGGTCCAGCGCTGGATCTCCGGGTCCTGGCAGGCGGCGGTGACCGCGTCCAGGTCGTCGAGTGCGGGCGGGCGCAGTACGAGGCGGTCGGTCTCCAGGGTCACGGGCGTGATCGGTTCGTTCATGAACCGAAGTATCCCGGGCGGGCCCGCACGGGCGGCAACGGGTTTTCGCCGCCCGTTTTGTGACCGTTGCGATGACTATCGCGCGATCCGCCCTCAGGAGTGACACCGGAATGGCGTGCTGACGCACCTCCCGGGGGATTGGACTCCTCGCATACGATGGCCCGTGCGGCGGGGTGGACCCGCCGTGCAGTCGTCCAGAGCCGATCCAGGCAAGGAGCCCGCTCAAGTGTCCGTCTTCGACAAGATCCTGCGCGCCGGCGAGGGGAAGATCCTTCGCAAGCTGCAGCGGATTGCTGCCCAGGTCAACTCCATCGAAGACGACTTCGTGAACCTGACGGACGACGAGCTGCGCGCGCTGACCGCGGAGTACAAGTCGCGGCTGGAGGAGGGCGAGTCGCTGGACGACATCCTCCCCGAGGCCTTCGCCACGGTCCGCGAAGCCGCCAAGCGCGTGCTCGGCCAGCGCCACTACGACGTGCAGATCATGGGCGGTGCGGCCCTGCACCTCGGCTACGTCGCCGAGATGCGCACCGGTGAGGGCAAGACCCTGGTCGGCACCCTGCCCGCCTACCTGAACGCGCTCACCGGCAAGGGCGTGCACCTGATCACCACCAACGACTACCTCGCCGAGCGCGACTCGGAGTGGATGGGCCGGGTGCACCGCTTCCTGGGCCTTGAGGTCGGCGTGATCCTGGCCAACATGCCGCCGGCCGAGCGCCGTCGCCAGTACGCGATGGACATCACCTACGGCACGAACAACGAGTTCGGCTTCGACTACCTGCGCGACAACATGGCCTGGTCGCAGGACGAACTGGTGCAGCGCGGCCACAACTTCGCGGTCGTCGACGAGGTCGACTCGATCCTGATCGACGAGGCCCGCACCCCGCTGATCATCTCCGGCCCGGCCGACCAGGCCACCAAGTGGTACACCGACTTCGCCAAGCTGGTGCTGCGCCTCAAGCGCGACCGGGACTACGAGGTCGACGAGAAGAAGCGCACCGTCGGCGTGCTGGAGGAGGGTGTCACCCGGGTCGAGGACTACCTGGGCATCGACAACCTCTACGAGTCGGTCAACACTCCGCTGGTCGGGTTCCTGAACAACGCCATCAAGGCGAAGGAGCTCTACAAGACGGACAAGGACTACGTCGTGATGAACGGCGAGGTCATGATCGTCGACGAGCACACCGGCCGAATCCTGGCCGGCCGCCGCTACAACGAGGGCATGCACCAGGCGATCGAGGCGAAGGAGGGGGTGGAGGTCCAGAACGAGAACCAGACGCTGGCCACCATCACCCTGCAGAACTTCTTCCGCCTCTACTCCAAGCTCTCCGGCATGACCGGTACCGCCACCACCGAGGCGGCCGAGTTCCACCAGATCTACAAGCTCGGCGTGGTGCCGATCCCGACCAACAAGAACCCCAAGCGGATCGACCAGCCCGACCTGATCTACAAGTCGGAGCCGGCCAAGTTCGCCGCCGTGGTCGACGACATCGCCGAGCGGCACGAGAAGGGCCAGCCGGTGCTGGTCGGCACCGTCTCGGTGGAGAAGTCCGAGTACCTCTCCCAGGAGCTGCGCAAGCGCGGCATCCCGCACGAGGTGCTGAACGCCAAGCACCACGAGCGCGAGGCCCAGGTGGTCGCCCAGGCCGGCCGCAAGGGCGCGGTCACGGTGGCCACCAACATGGCCGGCCGCGGCACCGACATCATGCTCGGCGGCAACCCCGAGCACCTGGCCACCGCCGAGCTGGCGCAGCGCGGCCTGAGCGCGGTGGAGACCCCGGACGAGTTCCAGGCCGAGTTCCCGGACGCGCTGGAGAAGGCCAAGGCCGCGGTCAAGACCGAGCAGGAGGAGGTCCAGGACCTGGGCGGCCTCTACGTGCTCGGCACCGAGCGGCACGAGTCCCGCCGGATCGACAACCAGCTGCGCGGCCGCTCCGGCCGCCAGGGCGACCCGGGCGAGTCCCGCTTCTACCTCTCGCTCGGCGACGACCTGATGCGCCTGTTCAAGGCCGGCATGGTCGAGCGCGTGCTGTCGATGGCCAACGTGCCCGAGGACGTGCCGATCGAGTCCAAGATGGTCACCCGGGCGATCGCCTCCGCGCAGACCCAGGTCGAGCAGCAGAACTTCGAGATCCGCAAGAACGTCCTGAAGTACGACGAGGTGCTGAACCGCCAGCGCGAGGTCATCTACGGCGAGCGCCGCCGGGTGCTGGAGGGCGAGGACCTGCAGGAGCAGGTCGGCCACTTCATGGACGACACCGTCGAGGCGTACGTGCAGGCCGCCACCGGCGAGGGCTTCGAGGACGACTGGGACCTCGACAAGCTGTGGACCGCGCTCAAGCAGCTCTACCCGATCACCCTGGACCTGGCCGAGCTGGAGGAGGAGGCCGGCGGCACCGCCGGGCTCACCCCCGAGTTCCTCACCAAGGTGGTCCAGGAGGACATCCAGGCCCAGTACGGCGCCCGCGAGGACCAGCTCGGCGAGCAGGTCATGCGCGAGCTGGAGCGCCGGGTGGTGCTCTCGGTGCTGGACCGCCGCTGGCGCGAGCACCTCTACGAGATGGACTACCTGCAGGAGGGCATCGGCCTGCGGGCGATGGCCCAGCGCGACCCGCTGGTCGAGTACCAGCGCGAGGGCTTCGACATGTTCGGCGCCATGATGGAGGGCATCAAGGAGGAGTCCGTCGGCTACCTGTTCAACCTGGAGGTCCAGGTCGAGCAGCAGGTCGAGGAGGTGCCGCTGCCGGCCGACGCCGAGGGCGAGGAGGCCGCGGTCGAGGACGTCCGTCCGGAGATCAAGGCCAAGGGCCTGGAGGCGCCGGCCCGCCAGCGCCTGCACTACACCGCCCCGTCGGTGGACGGCGACGACACGGTGGTCGAGGGTGACTTCGACGAGGACGCCGCGCCGGCCGCCGAGGGCGACGGGCTGACCCGGGCCGAGCGCCGCAAGGCCGCCAAGGGCCGCCGCCGCAAGTAACACCCCGTCAGCAGCGTCCGCCGCGCCGTCCGGTCCGACCGGGCGGCGCGGCGGCGTTCCCGGGGCCGCTCAGCGGGCCTCCACGGCCGCGCACTGCCAGGTCTCGGTGCGGTGGTGGCGCTCCAGCCGGAACGCCACCACGTGGTCGCGGCGGCCGGTGGCGACCCGGACGCAGACCTCCACGGCGTCCGGCGCGGGGGAGAACTCGTGCACCGGGCCGAGGCCGAGCCGGCCGCGGCCGGCGGCCGAGCGCAGCGGGCCGCGGCGGACCAGGCCGGCCAGCTGGCGGTAGCCGTCGTGCGTGGTGTGCCGGGCGAGTTGGCCGGCCGGGCGGGCGCCGGCCAGCACCTCGACCAGGCGTTGGGCGAAGCGGCGGGCCAGTTCGCGGCGGGCGGCGGCCTCGTCGGTGCCGGTGCCGGTGCCGGTGCCGCTTCCGCTTCCGGTGCCGGGGCGGTCGGCGGGCATTGCGCAGGCGCTGCGCGGATGGCGCGGCGCGCGGGGCGCGGGGGCGCCGGCGTGCGGGCGCAGCGGCTGCCGGGGCGCGGCGGTCCTGGCGGCGGCGGGCCGGTGCGGCGGGTGCTCCCCGGTCGCGGCGCGGCCGAGCGGACGGATCGTCACCATGGGTGTGGCGAGCGCGGTCTGGGTCATCGTCGGTACCCCCGGGTTCGGGCGGATCGGGTGCGTCACCCGTGCTATCGGCAGCTTGCCGTCCGGCTCAAGGGGCCGTCCGCCACCCCCGAAGTGGTCCCCCGAACGGCGTCTTGACACCCCGTCGGCCCGGAGCGCCAAGGGGTCGGCGGCGCCGCACCCGGCGCGGACCGCTCCGGACGGTCCGCTCGAAGGGGGACACCCCGGTGATCGTCCGGGCCGTATTCTGTGGGGGTCCCGAGCTGTCGGAGCAGGAAGCGAGCGTGTCCCCGATGCGTGTCTACGTACCCACCACCCTGGCCGCGCTGGCCCAGGCGCACCGCGGTGGCGAGCTCGACCAGTCCGCCGCCTACGCGGTCACCCCGGCGCTGCGCGAGTGGTACGTCAGCGACGACATCGAGGAGTTGGAGTACGCGGCGCTGGTCCGGGCCGCCCAGTCCTCGCTGCGCCTGCTGGCCGCCGACCCGGGGGCGCCGCGCCGCCGGGTGGTGGTGGCGCTGGACGTGCCGGACCGCGCGGTCAAGCCGTTCGGCGGCGACGAGTACCAGGACCAGGCCTCACTGGGCCGGGTCAGCCTGGCCGAGCCGGTGCTGCTGGCCAAGGCCGCCGCCGTGCACGCCGACGCCGACGAGGCCGAGGTGACCGGCGACGTGGCCACCGCGGCCGGTGCGGTGGTCGCCGCCGACGCGGGCGACGCGGACGCCCAGTTCGCCGTCGACGGCGCCGAGGACCACGAGCTGCTCTGGTTCGCCACCCAGGAGATCCCCGGTCTGCTCGGCTGACTTTCGCCCCCTGGAAACCGGGGTGTCAGCGGGGCCGGTTACCGTGCCCGGGTGCGTACTCACATCGTCTGGGACTGGAACGGGACCCTCCTCAACGACATGGCGGCCGTGGTCGCCGCCAGCAACGCGGCCTTCGCCACGGTGGGCGGGGCGCCGCTGACCGTCGCGCAGTACCGGGAGAACTACGAGATCCCCATCCCGCGGTTCTACCAGCGGGTGCTGGGCTTCCAGCCCAGCGGCACCCAGTGGGAGGCGTTGGACGCCACCTTCCAGGAGCACTACACCCGGCTGAGCGCGGACGTCGGGCTGGCCGACGGGGTGCCCGAGCTGCTGGCCGGCTGGGCCGCCGACGGCCACACCCAGTCGCTGCTGTCGATGCACCAGCACGAGCGGCTGCTGCCGGCCGTCGAGCGGTTCGGCATCGGCCCGCGCTTCCTGCGGGTGGACGGCCGCACCGGCCCCTCGCACGGGCAGAAGGCGGCCGCCATGGTGCGCCACCTGCGGGCGCTGGGCGAGGCGGTGGACCCGTCCCGCACCGTGGTGATCGGCGACGCGGCGGACGACGCGCTGGCCGCCCGGGAGGCCGGGGTGCACGCGGTGCTGTACACCGGCGGCTCGCACGTGCGGGCCAACCTGGAGCCGGTCGGCGTGCCGGTGGTGGACTCGCTGGCCGAGGCGGTGGCGCTGGCCCGGCAGCTGGCGGTCTGACCGTCCGGCGGCCCGGGCACCGCACCCCGAACGGTGGTGTGTCGCGCGGCGCCGGGCCGGCCGCCGCGCGTCAGTCTGGGCGTGACCCCAGACGCGAGGAGCAGCCCCGCCCATGCCGTTCGACGCAGTGACCAAGGTGCCCGTGCCGGCCAACGAGCCGGTGCACGGCTACGCCCCCGGTAGCCCGGAGCGGGCCCGCCTGCTGGCCCGGCTGGAGGAGCTGGCCGCCGAGCCCGTCCCGCTGCCGATGACCATCGGCGGCGAGCGGCGGCTCGGCGGCGGCGAACGGATCGACGTGGTCCAGCCGCACCACCACGCGGCGAAGCTCGGCGTGCTGGGCAACGCCACCGCCGAGGACGCCCGGCAGGCGGTGGCCGCCGCACTGGACGCGGGCCCGCGCTGGCGCTCGCTCTCCTTCGACGACCGGGCGGCGGTCTTCCTGCGGGCCGCCGAACTGCTGGCCGGCCCCTGGCGGGAGACCCTGGCCGCCGCCACCATGCTGGGCCAGTCCAAGACCGCGCAGCAGGCCGAGATCGACGCGCCCTGCGAGCTGGTGGACTTCTGGCGGTTCAACGTGCACTTCGCCCGGCAGCTGCTGGCCGAGCAGCCGGAGTCCTCGCCCGGGGTGTGGAACCGCGCCGACCACCGCCCGCTGGAGGGCTTCGTCTACGCGGTCACCCCGTTCAACTTCACCGCGATCGCCGGCAACCTGCCGACCGCCCCGGCGCTGATGGGCAACACCGTGGTCTGGAAGCCCGCGCCGACCCAGACCCTGGCCGCCCACCACCTGATGCGGCTGCTGGAGGCGGCCGGCCTGCCGCCCGGCGTGATCAACCTGGTGACCGGCGACGGCCTGGCGGTCTCCGAAGCGGCGCTGGGCAGCCCGCACCTGGCCGGGCTGCACTTCACCGGCTCCACCGCGACCTTCCGCCGGCTCTGGCGGCAGATCGGCGACAACATCGACGGCTACCGCGGCTACCCGCGGATCGTCGGCGAGACCGGCGGCAAGGACTTCCTGGTCGCGCACCCCTCGGCCGACCCGGAAGTGCTGCGCACCGCGCTGCTGCGGGGCGCCTTCGAGTACCAGGGCCAGAAGTGCTCGGCGCTCTCCCGGGCCTTCCTGCCGCGCAGCCTGTGGGCGCGGATCCGGGACCGGGTGATCGCCGAGACCGACGCCCTGACGGTGGGCGACGTCACCGACCTGTCCAACTTCATGGGTGCGCTGATCGACCGGCGGGCCTTCGCCAAGTGCCGGGAGGCGATCGAGCGGGCCAAGGCCGACCCCTCGGTGGAACTGGTGGCCGGCGGCCAGTACGACGACGCGATCGGCTGGTTCGTCCGCCCGACCGTGCTGGTCGGCACCGACCCGGGCAACGAGGTCTTCCGGACCGAGTACTTCGGCCCGATCCTGGCCGTGCACGTCTACCCCGACGACGGTTGGGAGGAGGTGCTGGACCTGGTGGACCGGGGCGCGCCGTACGGCCTGACCGGCTCGGTGGTGGCCCAGGACCGGTTCGCCATCGCACGGGCCCAGGAGGTGCTGCGGTTCGCGGCCGGCAACTTCTACGTGAACGACAAGCCGACCGGCGCGGTGGTCGGCCAGCAGCCCTTCGGCGGCTCCCGGGCCTCGGGCACCAACGACAAGGCCGGCGCCGCGCAGAACCTGCTCCGCTGGACCTCCACCCGCTCGGTCAAGGAGACCTTCGTGCCGCCCACCGCGGTCGGCCACCCGCACATGGGGTGAAAGCGTGTTCAGAGGGCGCGCGGGCGCACGAATCGGAATCGTCACTGGTCACGCCCGTACGGTGGCCATCGGCTGCGACCAATGTGGCCATTGTGTCCAGGAACCCGCCGTCTTCCTGCAGGTTTGCGCCTCCCTGTCGCCTGACACCCCGCTGTGGTCCGGTTAGGCTGGCTGGCGTCGTCGGGACGGATCCCACAGGCCGAAAGGGCTGTCGTACCCAGGCGAGGTGTCCTTTAAGCGTGCCTTGAGCGCCTCTCGCCCGGTCGGTGCGGGAGGATGGGGCCGGGCCGGCGGTGTACATCCGACACCACCGAGTCACGCAACGGCGCGCGACAGGAGCCAAGAAGCCATGCAGACCAAGCTGGACGCGGCCAAGGCCGAACTGCTCGTGAAGGCGGCCGAAGCCGCCGAGCACAGCCAGGTGGGGGGAGCGGCGCCCGGGGAAGGTCTGAGCAACGGCGCTCTGACCGCGTACCTGCACCACTACTACCTCCACACCGCACCCGACGACCTGGTCGACCGCGACCCGGTGGACGTGTACGGTGCGGCGGCCTCGCACTACCGGCTCGGCCTGAAGCGCCCGCAGGGCACCGCCGAGGTCCGCGTCTCCACCCCGACCGTGGACGAGAACGGCTGGTCCAGCGGCCACACCGTGGTCGAGGTGGTCACCGACGACATGCCGTTCCTGGTGGACTCCGTCACCAACGAGCTGTCCCGGCAGGACCGGGCGATCCACCTGGTGATCCACCCCCAGCTGGTGGTCCGCCGTGACATCACCGGCAAGCTGCTGGAGATCCTGGACATCGACGCCTGCGCCCGCAGCCAGGCCGGCGGCACCGAGTGGCCGGCCGACGCGACCGTCGAGTCGTGGATGCACATCGAGATCGACCGCGAGAGCGACCGCACCGACCTGCGCGAGATCGAGGCCGACCTGCGCCGGGTGCTGGGCGACGTCCGCGAGGTGGTCGAGGACTGGGCGAAGATGCGCACCTCCGCGCTGCGCCTGGCCGACGAGCTCGCCGAGCAGCCCCCGGCCCACCTGCCCGAGCAGGAGGTCGGCGAGGCCTGGGAGCTGATGCGCTGGCTGGCCGACGACCACTTCACCTTCCTCGGCTACCGCGAGTACGACCTGGTCGAGCACGAGGGCGAGGAGGTGCTGCGGGCGATCCCCGGCACCGGCCTGGGCATCCTGCGCTCCGACCCGCTCAGCCACGACACCGACCACCACCCGGTCAGCGAGTCCTTCGGCCGGCTCTCCGCGCCGGTGCGCGCCAAGGCGCACGAGAAGAAGCTGCTGGTGCTGACCAAGGCCAACTCGCGGGCCACCGTGCACCGCCCGGCCTACCTGGACTACGTCGGCGTCAAGAAGTTCGACGCCAACGGCAACGTGATCGGCGAGCGCCGCTTCCTCGGCCTGTTCTCCTCCGCCGCCTACACCGAGTCGGTCACCCGGATCCCGGTGGTGCGCCGCAAGGTCCAGGAGGTGGTGACCGGCTCCGGCTTCTCCTCGGAGAGCCACGACGGCCGCGACCTGCTGCAGATCCTGGAGACCTTCCCGCGCGACGAGATCTTCCAGACCCCGGCCGAGGAGCTGCTGCAGATCGCCGGCAGCGTCCTCTACCTGCAGGAGCGCCGCAAGCTGCGGCTGTTCCTGCGCCAGGACGAGTACGGCCGCTACTTCTCCGCGCTGGTCTACCTGCCGCGCGACCGCTACACCACCCGCATCCGGCTGCGCCTGATGGACATCCTGATGCAGGAGCTGAACGGCGCCGCGATCGACTACACGGTCTACGCGACCGAGTCGGTGCTGACCCGCCTGCACTTCGTGGTCCGGGTCGCCCCGGGCAGCGAGCTGACCGAGCTGACCGAGTCCGAGGTCGAGCGGATCGAGGGCAAGCTGGCCGAGGCCGCCCGGTTCTGGATGGACGGCTTCAACGACCAGCTGCACGTCGAGCTGGGCGAGGAGCGGGCCGCCGAACTGGCGCACAAGTACGCCAACGCCTTCCCGGACGGCTACCGGGCCGACTTCACCGCCCGCACCGCGGTGGCCGACCTCAAGCAGATCGAGTCGCTGCACGGCGAGGGCGACTTCCGGCTCAACCTGTACCAGCCGGTCGGCGCCGGCGACGACGAGCGCCGCTTCAAGATCTACCGGGTCGGCGGCCCGATCTCGCTGACCGAGGTGCTGCCGGTGCTGCAGCGGCTCGGCGTCGAGGTGCTGGACGAGCACCCGTACGCGCTGCGCCGCTCGGACGCCACCACCGCGTGGGTCTACGACTTCGGCCTCAAGCTGCGCGAGGCCACCGAGCTGACCGACGAGGCCCGCGAGCGCTTCCAGGAGGCCTTCGCCGCCACCTGGACCGGCCGCGCCGAGAACGACGGCTTCAACGGCCTGATCTTGACCGCCGGGCTGAACTGGCGTCAGGCCATGGTGCTGCGCGCCTACGCCAAGTACCTGCGGCAGGCCGGCTCGACCTTCTCGCAGGACTACATGGAGGACGCCCTCCGCAACAACGCCCACACCACCCGCCTGCTGGTCAACCTCTTCGAGGCCCGGCTGAGCCCCAGTCACCAGCTGGGCGCGGGCGAGCTGGGCGAGGCCATCCTGGAGGAGCTGGCCGGCGCGCTGGACGAGGTCGTCTCGCTGGACGAGGACCGGATCCTGCGCTCCTTCCTGCACCTGATCAAGGCCACCCTGCGGACCAACTTCTTCCAGCGCACCGCGACCGGCGAGTGGCACGCGTACGTGTCGATGAAGTTCGACCCGCACGCCATCCCGGACCTGCCGGCCCCGCGCCCCGCCTTCGAGATCTGGGTCTACTCGCCCCAGGTGGAGGGCGTGCACCTGCGCTTCGGCAAGGTCGCCCGCGGCGGCCTGCGCTGGTCCGACCGGCGCGAGGACTTCCGCACCGAGATCCTCGGCCTGGTCAAGGCCCAGATGGTCAAGAACACCGTGATCGTGCCGGTCGGCGCCAAGGGCGGCTTCGTCGCCAAGCAGCTGCCGGACCCGTCGGTGGACCGGGACGCCTGGCTGGCCGAGGGCATCTCGGCGTACAAGACCTTCATCTCGGCGCTGCTGGACATCACCGACAACCTGAAGGGCGGTCAGGTCGTCCGCCCGGTGGACGTGGTCCGGCACGACGAGGACGACACCTACCTGGTGGTCGCCGCCGACAAGGGCACCGCCACCTTCTCCGACATCGCCAACGGCGTGGCGGAGGAGTACGGCTTCTGGCTGGGCGACGCGTTCGCCTCCGGCGGCTCGGCCGGCTACGACCACAAGGGCATGGGCATCACCGCCCGCGGCGCCTGGGAGTCGGTCAAGCGCAACTTCCGCGAGCTGGGCGTGGACACCCAGGCCGAGGACTTCACCGTGGTCGGCATCGGCGACATGTCCGGTGACGTGTTCGGCAACGGCATGCTGCTCAGCGAGCACATCCGGCTGGTGGCCGCCTTCGACCACCGGCACATCTTCATCGACCCGAACCCGGAGGCGGCCGGCTCCTACGCCGAGCGGCGCCGGCTCTTCGACCTGCCGCGCAGCTCCTGGGACGACTACGACAAGTCGCTGATCTCGGCCGGCGGCGGCGTCTTCCCGCGCTCCGCCAAGTCGATCCAGCTCAGCGCGCAGGCCCGGGCGGCGCTCGGCATCGCGACGGCCAAGCTGACCCCGGCCGAGCTGATGAAGGCGATCCTGCAGGCCCCGGTGGACCTGTTCTGGAACGGCGGCATCGGCACCTACATCAAGGCCGAGCGGGAGACCAACGCGGACGTCGGCGACAAGGCCAACGACGCGATCCGGGTCAACGGCGGCCAGGTCCGGGCCCGGGTGATCGGCGAGGGCGGCAACCTCGGCTGCACCCAGTTCGGCCGGATCGAGTACGCCCAGGCCGGCGGCCCGGCCGGCTCGGGCGGCTGGATCAACACCGACGCGATCGACAACTCGGCCGGCGTGGACACCTCGGACCACGAGGTCAACATCAAGATCCTGCTGAACCAGGTGGTCGCCGACGGCGACATGACGGTCAAGCAGCGCAACACCCTGCTGGCCGAGATGACCGAGGAGGTCGGCCACCTCGTCCTGCGCAACAACTACGCGCAGAACGTGGTGCTGGCCAACGCGGTGGCCCAGGCGCACAGCATGATCAACGTGCACTCCCGCATGATCAACAAGCTGGAGGCCGACGGCCAGCTCGACCGCGCGCTGGAGTTCCTGCCCAGCGAGCGCCAGCTGAAGGAGCGTCAGGCCAACGGCTTCGGGCTCACCCAGCCCGAGCTCGCGGTGCTGCTCGCCTACACCAAGATCACCCTGTCCGAGGAGCTGCTGGCCACCGGGCTGCCGGACGACCCGTACTTCCGGGACACCCTGCACCTCTACTTCCCGACCAAGCTGCGGGAGAAGTTCACCGAGGCGGTGGACAACCACGCGCTGCGCCGGGAGATCATCACCACCCTGATCGTCAACGACACGATCAACCGCGGTGGCTGCACCTTCGCCTTCCGGCTGCGCGAGGAGACCGGCGCGACCTACGAGGAGATCGCCCGCACCCACACCGCGGCCCGCGCGGTCTTCGGCCTGGAGCAGATCTGGGACGCGGTCGAGGGCCTGGACAACCAGGTGCCGGCCGAGGTGGCGACCCGGATGCGGCTGCACTCCCGCCGCCTGGTCGAGCGGGCCACCCGGTGGATGCTCAACAACCGCCGCCAGCCGCTGGACATCGCCGCCACCATCGCGTTCTTCCAGGCGCGGGTCGACCAGGTGTGGACCAGCCTGCCCAAGCCGCTGCACGGCGAGGACCAGTCCTGGTTCCAGCGGATCCACTCCGAGCTGACCGAGGCGGGCGTGCCGGACGCGCTGGCCACCCGGGTCGCGGGCCTCTCCTCGGCCTTCCCGACCCTGGACATCACGGTCGTCGCGGACCGGGCCGGCAAGGACGTCACCGAGGTCGCCGAGCTCTACTACGACCTGGGCGACCGGCTGGGCATCGCCCACCTGCTGGACCGGATCATCGAGCTGCCGCGCACCGACCGGTGGTCCTCGATGGCCCGCGCCTCGATCCGCGAGGACCTGTTCGCCGCGCACTCCCAGCTCACCGCGGACGTGCTGGCCTGCGGCCCGGAGGGCGCCACGCCGTCCGAGCGCTACCAGGCCTGGGCCGAGGAGAACGGCACCCTGCTGACCCGCGCGCAGACCACCCTCGACGACATAAGGGGTTCGGACACCTACGAGCTGTCCAGCCTCTCGGTCGCGATGCGGGTGATCCGCACCCTGCTGCGCACCGGTTCGATGGGCTGACACCGGACAGCCGAAACGGCGGGGCCGCACCTCCCAGGGAGGTGCGGCCCCGCCGCTTTTCTGTCCGCGCGGGCCTGGCTAGCCGCTCGCCGCGGCCCGCTGCAGGGCGCTGGCCAGCAGGGCCAGGTCGGTCGGCCCGTTGCCCAGCTCGCGGACCGGGCGCCGGGTCGGCGGGGTGCCGAGCTGGGCCGGGTCGAGCGCGACCACGGTCGGGCGCAGCGTCGCGGTGCGCGGGATCCGGCCGGTGATCCGGGCGGTCTGGAAGGCCAGCACCGCGCCGTCCGGCCGGCGCAGGTAGCCCCGGCCCGGGGTGCTGTCGGGCAGCGCGGCGGCGTCGTCCACGTGCACCAGCAGGTCGGAGTCGCCGGGGTGGTCGGTGCGCAGCGCGATCCGCCACTGCGCGGCGTTGTCCACCTCGGTGCCGACCGTCAGCTCGGGGCGCCCGGTGGCGGCCACCAGGTGCACGCCGAGCCGGCCGCCGCGCTGCGCCACCGCGGCCAGCGCCCGGGCCAGCGGTCGGCCGGCGGGGGACTGCGGGGCGAGCAGCTCGTCGTAGTCGTCCACCACCACGACCAGCCGGGGCGGCGGCGCGGTGGCGGTGGCCACGGCGGCGGGCGGGGCGGCCGGGCCGGTGGCCGGTGTGGCGCCGCGCGGGGCGACGACCGTGCTCCTGAGCGCCTGCTCGGCGTACCAGGCCGCGAACGGACGCCCGCGGAACAGCTCCTCACGGTGCGTCAGCTCGTCCAGCAGTGCCTCGGCGGTCAGCAGCGCCTGCCGGGGGTCGGCGGCGGCGTCCAGCACCGCGCCGACGTGCGGCAGTTCGGCGCAGGCGGCCAGCGAGGGGCCCGCGCCGCCGATCAGCAGCAGCGACAGCCGGTCCGGCCGCTCGCCGACCGCCAGCGAGGCGGCCAGGGTGCGCAGCAGCTCGCTCTTGCCGGCCCCGCGCGCCCCGCCGACCAGCACGTGCTGCTGCTCGGGCAGCTCGGCGTTGGCCAGCTCCACGGTGCACAGGTCGTCGCGGGTGGTGCCGAGCAGCGCGCTGGCGGTGCCGGTGGTGCTCGGCAGGCCCGCCCAGCGGGCGGAGAGCTTCGCGGGGGTGACGGTGTCCAGCTCCAGCAGGTCCAGCAGCCGCAGCGCCTCGGGGATCGGCCCGCGGGAGACCGGTGCGGTCTCCCGCAGCGGTGCCAGCGCCCGGGCCAGCCGCTCGGCCCAGGCGGGCGAGACGGCGTCCAGCGCGGCCCCCTCCACCGGGCGCGGGCCGCGCAGGCTCAGCTGGGTGGCCACCTCGCCGGTGATCACCGCGGTGGCGCCCAGGCCCGGCGGCAACTGGTCGGGGGCCTCGGCCAGGCAGACCGGGTGCACGGCGTGGCCCCCGCGCAGCAGCCGGGCCAGCGCCTCGCGGGCCGCCGCCGAGCCCGGGTCGCCGTCCACCAGCAGCACGGTGGGGCCGACCGGCTCCGGGTCGGCCAGCAGCTCGGTGAGCCGCTGCTCGGCCTGGGCCGGGTCGAGGCCGAAGAGCAGCCGGCAGTCCTGGCCCCGGGTGGGCCGCAGGTGCGGCAGCCACAGCGCCCAGGACCAGTCCTCGGCGCGCTGCTCCGCGGCCGCCCGGCCGTCCGCGCTGATCACCACCAGGCTCAGGCCGCTGGGCGGGTGCAGCACGGTCAGCTGGGCGAGCAGCGCCCGGGCCAGGCCGAGCAGCCGCTCGCGCGGGCCGGCCAGGCCGAGCCCGCCGGCGGCGAGCTCCACGGTGACCGGGACGGCGGGCAGCAGGGCCTCCGGGGCCTCGTCCGGGGCTGCGGCCGCGCCGCCGAGCCGGGTGGGCAGGTCGGCGGTGCCGAGCCGGACCACCAGGGCGTCAGGGTGGGCCGGCAACCGCTCCCACAGCCGCGGGCCGGGGCCGAGCGCACCGAGCAGCAGCGCGGCCGGGTCGGGGAAGCGCTCGCGCAGCGCGGCGGCCTGGCGCTCCCGGGCCCGCTGCAGTTGCAGCGCGGGGTCGGCCGGGGCGGCGGTCGGGGCGGTCCGGCCGAGGGTGCGGGAGAGCAGCGAGCGGGTGCGGCTGGGGGTGCTCGGCGCGGCCGGCGGGGGCTGCTCCTCGGCCTGGCCGGCCGGGCGGACGGCGGGCGGGGCGGGCGGGCCGACCTGGAGGTGGCCGAGCCCGTCGGGCGTGGTGGCGCGGGCCTGCTCGGGCGCGGCGGCCAGCGCCACGGTCGACTCGCCGAGCCGCAGCAGCGCGCCGGGAGGCAGCGGCTGCGGCTCCTCGGCCAGTGGGCGGCCGTCCAGCAGGGTGCCGTTGGTGGAGCCGAGGTCGTGCACGGTGACCGAGCCGTCGGCGGCGAGCTGGAGCGCGAGGTGCATCCGGGAGACGTCCGGGTCGTCCAGCGGCACGTCGGCCTCGCTGGACCGGCCGAGGCGGATCTGCCGGCCGTGCAGGCGGTGCACGCCGCCGGCGTCCGGGCCGCCGACCACCCGCAGCTCGGCGGCGGCCCCGGCGGGCGCGGCCTGGGCCTGCGGGTCGGGCTCGCCGAGCGAGAGCAGTGCGCCGTCCAGCAGCGGGGGGTGGCCGAGCGGGGTGCGGTCGTCGATCCGTTCGGATCCGGCGTAGAGGTGCACGTGGGTGGCGCTGCGCGGCCCCCGCACGCCGACCGCGCCGGCCAGCGCCACCGAGAGCGCCCCGAGCGCCGTCCCGACGGGGGCGGTGACCAGCACGTCGGTGGCGGTGGCGGGCGCGCCTGGGCCCGTGCGGGGCCGGAGGACCGTCAGCCGGATCTGCATCTCGCCCGGGGTTCCCCTCTGCTCGTGATGAGTGCGAGCTCGTGAGTGAGTGTGGTCCGCAGGAGCGCGCCGCAGTGGTGCTGGAGTCATCCTGCCACCAGGCGCTGACCGTCCGCGCACCGTACCGGATTTGACGATCTTGTGATCATGGTCATGGTGGAGCGGACGGGCCATCAGGTCAAGGCACCCCGGGGCAACCGCCCCCGCCTCCCCGGGGCCGACCGGCCCCGGCACCGTTAGAGTTGCCGCACGCGCGGGCTGCCGCCCGCCGGCAGGCTCCACAGAGCGAGGAGAGCACCACGTGCGGCCGGTCGGCAGCAAGTATCTGATCGAGGAGACGCTCGGGCGCGGTGCCATGGGCACGGTCTGGCGCGGACGCGTCCGCGAGGACGCCGGCCAGACCGAGCCGGCCCCCGGCCAGCCGGTCGCGATCAAGGTGCTCAAGGAGGAGCTCGCCACCGACCAGGACATCGTGCTGCGCTTCCTGCGCGAGCGCTCGGTGCTGCTGCGGCTCAACCACCCCAACATCGTCCGGGTCCGCGACCTGGTGGTCGAGGGCGAGCTGCTGGCGCTGGTGATGGACCTGGTGGACGGGCCCGACCTGCACCGCTACCTGCGCGCCAACGGCCCGCTCAGCCCGATCTCCGCCGCGCTGCTGATGGCCCAGATCGCCGACGCGCTGGCGGCCAGCCACGCCGACGGCGTGGTGCACCGCGACCTCAAGCCCGCCAACGTGCTGCTCGCCACCGTGTCCGAGGCCGGCGGCGAGGTGCTGCGCCCGCTGCTCACCGACTTCGGCATCGCCCGGCTCGCCGACTCCCCGGGGATCACCAGGACCAGCGAGTTCGTCGGCACCCCCAGCTACGTCGCCCCCGAGTCCGCCGCCGGCCGGCCGCAGACCGAGGCGGTCGACATCTACGGCGCCGGGATCATGCTCTACGAGCTGACCACCGGCCGCCCGCCGTTCCAGGGCGACGGCGCGCTCCAGGTGCTGCAGGCCCACCTCACCCAGGAGCCGGTCCGCCCGCCCGGCGTGCCGGAGCCGTTGTGGACCGTGGTCGAGCGCTGCCTGCGCAAGGACCCGGGCCAGCGGCCGGGCGCCACCGCGCTCGCCCACGCGCTGCGGGTGGTCGCGGCCGGGGTCGGGGTGCACGCCTCGCCGGCCGCGGTGGACGCGGCGCTGGCGGTGGGCGCGCTGCTGCTGCCGCCCGCGCAGCCGACCGTGGTGCCCGGCACCGGTCACCAGCCGACCCTGCCGGACGGCGCGGGCGACCCGACCCGGGTGATGGCCCCGCAGTACGACCCCGCGGCCGCCACCCAGGTGCTGCCCGGCGGCCAGCAGCCGGGCCTGCCGGACGGGACCAGGGTGATGCCGGCCGGCGCCGAGGGCACCCGGCTGATGCCGCCCGCCCAGCCGCTGCCGAACCCCGGGGCGCCGCAGCAGCCGCCGGCCCAGCCGGACGGCCCGCACCCGTGGCAGACCCAGCTGCGCGCGGCCCGCGACCGCAACCAGGCGACCCAGGTCTTCACCGCGCAGGAGTACGAGCAGCCGCAGCAGGCCCCGCGCCCCTACCAGGGCGGCCAGCCCGGCGGTTACCAGGGCGGCGGCCAGCCTGCCGGCTACCAGGGCGGTCCGGGCCAGCGCCCGCCGCGCCCGCAGCAGGGCGGCCAGCCCGCCGGCGGCCGGCCGGAGCGCCCGCCGGTGGCCCCGCCGCCGTACCAGGCGCGCCGGCCGCAGCCGGAGCCGGGCCGCTACGGCAACGGCTCGTACGGCGAGCCCGACCGCTACGCCGAGCGACGCCCCCAGCCCGGCGGCCGGGAGGTGCCCCCCGGCGGCGCGCCGCCCCGGGCGCCGGAGCGCCGCTACGAGCCGCCGGCCCCGCGCGAGGCGGAGCCGCCGGTGCACGAGCCGCGCCAGCGCCGGGAGCCCCGTCCGCGCAGCCGAAACCGGATGTACATCCCGGGCCTGGGCTGTCTCAAGGGCTGCCTGATGGTGCTGCTGATCCTGGCGATCGCCGCGTTGGCGCTGTGGAACTTCACCCCGCTCCCGCACTACTGGGACGACGTGCACGGCTGGTACGACCAGGTGTCCGGCTGGGTCAGCAGCACCTGGCACTCCATCACCGGGAAGTGACGTCACCGGGAGTGACGCCGCATCACCGGACGATCAAGATTGACAATTTGTCGACAATGGCCGTCCGGAGGTCCCCCCGCCGCCCCGGATCCGCGTAGGTTGGTCCGCGACGCACAGACCTGTCGAGTGCTCAGGGGCCGGCGGACGGCATCCGGAGCGCTCCCGCCGCCCCAACGGAGCAGCCTTGGCACGAAAGATCGGCAGCCGGTACACCGTGCACCAGGTGATCGGCCGGGGCTCCGCCGGGACCGTCTGGCTGGGCGAGGGGCCGGACGGCCCGGTCGCCGTGAAGCTGCTGCGCGAGGACCTGGCCGGTGACCAGGTGCTGGTCGGCCGCTTCGTGCAGGAGCGGGCCGCGCTCACCAGCCTGGACCACCCCCGGGTGGTCGGGGTCCGCGACATGGTGGTGGACGGCGACGACCTGGCCCTGGTGATGGAGCTGGTGCACGGCACCGATCTGCGCTCCCGGCTGGAGCGCGAGGGCGTGCTCAGCCCGCAGGCCGCCGCCTCGGTGATCGCCGACGTCGCCGACGGCCTGGCCGCCGCGCACGCGGCCGGCATCGTGCACCGGGACGTCAAGCCGGAGAACGTGATGCTCGACCTGGCCGCGCCGCCCGGCCCGGGCGGCGCGCCCCGGGCCAAGCTGACCGACTTCGGCATCGCGCGGCTGGTGGACGCCCCGCGCCGGACCCGGGCCACCCGGATCATCGGCACCCCCGACTACCTGGCCCCGGAGATCATCGAGGGCCTGGAGCCGCGCGCCGCCGTCGACATCTACGCGCTGGCCACCGTGCTCTACGAACTGCTGGCCGGCTTCACGCCGTTCGGCGGCGGCCACACCGGCGCGGTGCTGCGCCGGCACGTCACCGAGAGCGTGCCGCCGGTGCCCGGCCTGCCGGACGGGCTGTGGCGGATCATCTCCGAGTGCCTGGCCAAGGCCCCGGCCTCCCGGCTGCGCGCGGCCGAACTGGCCGACCGCCTGCGCGAGCAACTGCCCGCACTGGCCGGCCTCCCGCCGCTGGCGCTGCCGGCCCAGCGCGCCCCCGACGAGCTGGCGGCCCCCGGCCGCCAGGCCGGCGCCGAGCCCACCACGCTGGCCGAGGCGGTCTACGCGGAGGCCGAGACCGGCACCGGCGCCCACCGCCGCCGGCGCGGCCCGGCCGTGCCGCTGGTGCCCGCCGCCCCCGACGCGGCCCGGGACGCCCGGGACACCCACACCAGCCTGCGCCGGCCCTCGCCGCAGGAACTGGCCGGCTACGCGGCCCAGTCCCGGGCCCAGCGCACCGCCCCGGCCGCCGCGCACCGCAACGGCCGGCGGGCGCTGGTCCGCCGCCGCCGGATGCTCGCGGTGCTGCTGGCCGTGGTGCTGCTGCTGGCCGGGGCGGCGGCCGCCTACTCCGCCTTCGCCGGCGGCGGCCACCGGCACGGCTCGGGGGCCGCCGCACCGGCCCGGGTGCTCGGGCCGGCAGCGCAGGGGGTACCGGTCGGTCCCGGCGCACCCGGCTAACCATTAGGCTGGTGGCGTGGCAGCCGTCGATCCTTCCGAAGAGCTCAAGAACCTCGAAACGACCATGGGGTCGATCGAGGCCGTCCTCGACCTGGACAAGATCCGGGCCGACATCGAACGCCTGGAGGAGGAGGCAGCCGCCCCCAACCTCTGGGACGACGTGGTGAACGCCCAGAAGGTGACCAGCCGGCTCTCCTTCCTGCAGGGCGAGTTGCGCCGGGTGGAGACGATGCGCAAGCGCATCGAGGACGTCGGCGTGCTGTTCGAGCTGGCCGAGGAGATGGCCGACGCGGAGACCCGGGCGGAGGCGGAGACCGAGCTGGCCTCGGTCCGCAAGGCGGTCGAGGAGCTTGAGGTCCGCACCCTGCTCTCGGGCGAGTACGACGCCCGCGAGGCGCTGGTGAACATCCGCGCCGAGGCCGGTGGCGTCGACGCCGCCGACTTCGCCGAGCAGCTGATGCGGATGTACCTGCGCTGGGCCGAGCGGCACGGCTACCCGACCGAGGTCTACGACACCTCCTACGCGGAGGAGGCCGGCATCAAGTCCGCCACCTTCACCGTGAAGAGCCCCTACGCCTACGGCACCCTCTCGGTCGAGCAGGGCACCCACCGCCTGGTCCGCATCTCGCCGTTCGACAACCAGGGCCGCCGGCAGACCTCGTTCGCCGGTGTCGAGGTGCTCCCGGTCGTCGAGGTGAGCGACCACGTCGCGATCGACGAGGGCGACCTGCGGGTGGACGTGTACCGCGCCTCCGGCCCCGGCGGCCAGGGCGTCAACACCACCGACTCGGCGGTCCGGATCACCCACCTGCCGACTGGCATCGTGGTCTCCTGCCAGAACGAGCGCTCGCAGATCCAGAACAAGGCCTCGGCGATGAACGTCCTCCAGGCCAAGCTGCTGGAGCGGCGCCGCCAGGAGGAGAAGGCCATGATGGACGCGCTCAAGGACGGCGGCAGCTCCTGGGGCAACCAGATGCGCTCCTACGTGCTGCACCCGTACCAGATGGTCAAGGACCTGCGCACCGAGTTCGAGGTCGGCAACCCGCAGGCGGTGCTGGACGGCGACATCGACGGCTTCATCGAGGCGGGCATCCGCTGGCGCAAGCAGCGCGAGACCGCCGAGTAAGCACAGGTGGACAAAAGGGAGAGGGCCCCAGGACTGGGGCCCTCTCCCTTTCACGTTTCCCGTGGCGTCAGGCCAGTGCCTGCCGGCAGATCAGCGCCACCGCGAACAGCCCCGCCAGCAGGGCGAGCAGCGCGGCGGGAGTCAGCGAGCCGAACAGGCCCTGCTGCTGCTCCTGCATCCGAGCGCGATGGGCGCGGCACACCGGGCAACGGCCCTCGCTCACGCGGCCCGCGCAGTTGGCGCACACCAGATGGTCGCACGTCATGCGATCTCCTCCTTGCCTTTACTGCGCTGCCCATATCAACGCACCGGGTGGCCGGTTGGTTCCCGTTCCCGCCCCGCTCGGCGGAGTCGGATCGGGCCGCCGCACCCGCGGCTCTCCTCTCTACTCTGCCAGGTTCTCCGGCTTCCGGCGCCCGGGCCGTCGAAGCGGACTGCGCTGGGTAGCCGGGGCGCTGTGAAATGGCTCGCAATTTTCTGGTCATACCAGTACGGATTTGGACAATCCGTCAGGTGTTTCGTGGGCGTACCCTGCGCGGCCGGGTGGCGGTCGCGTATGGTCCCAAGCCGGGGGAGACGGCCCGGGGCCGCTCCGCCCGCCCGCCCCCGCCCGGACGGTGGGGTCGGGGACTCCACCTAGGATGGCCTCCGTGATGCAGCCGTGATCAGATTCGACAACGTTTCCAAGACCTATCCCAAGCAGAACCGCCCCGCCCTGTCGGAGGTCTCGCTGGAGATCGAGAAGGGCGAGTTCGTCTTCCTGGTCGGCTCCTCCGGCTCGGGCAAGTCCACCTTCCTGCGGCTGTGCCTGCGCGAGGAGCGCCCGTCCACCGGCGAGGTGCACGTGCTGGGCAAGGACCTGGGCAAGCTGTCCAACTGGAAGGTGCCCCACATGCGGCGCCAACTGGGCACCGTGTTCCAGGACTTCCGGTTGCTGCCGAACAAGACCGTGGCGCAGAACGTGGCGTTCGCGCTGGAGGTCATCGGCAAGCCGAAGAGCGCCATCAACAAGGTGGTGCCCGAGGTGCTCGACCTGGTCGGCCTCGGCGGTAAGGAGGACCGGATGCCGGGTGAGCTCTCCGGTGGTGAGCAGCAGCGCGTGGCGATCGCCCGGGCCTTCGTCAACCGTCCGATGCTGCTGATCGCGGACGAGCCGACCGGAAACCTCGACCCGCAGAACTCGGTCGGCATCATGAAGCTGCTCGACCGGATCAACCGCACCGGGACCACGGTGCTGATGGCCACTCACGACCAGGCCATCGTGGACCAGATGCGCAAGCGCGTCATCGAGCTCGACAAGGGTCTGCTGGTCCGCGACCAGGCCCGCGGCGTCTACGGATACCAGCACTGACGCTGGCGCCCTGTCACAGCACGCCTGCCTTGACCTTGGAGTATTGAAAGCCATGCGCGCCCAGTTCGTCCTGTCGGAGATCGGTGTGGGTCTCCGCCGCAACCTGACCATGACCATCGCCGTCGTGGTCAGCGTCGCGCTCTCCCTCGCCCTCGCCGGGGCCTCCCTCCTCGTCCGCGACCAGGTCAACTCCATGAAGGGGTACTGGTACGACAAGGTCGAGGTGAGCATCTACTTCTGTACGAAGGCGGATGCCAAGACCGCCCCGCAGTGCGCCGACGGCGCGGCCACCGACGACGAGATCGCCGCGGTCAAGGCGGGGCTCGACAAGCTGACCCCGTCGGTGGTGAAGAACTCGACCTTCGAGACCCAGGCCGAGGCCTACAAGCACTGGAAGGACATGAATCCGGACAGCGCCCTGGTCTCCGTGCTGGGCGCCGACGCGATCCCGTCCTCCTGGCGGGTCAAACTCCAGGACCCGACCCGGTTCGACATCATCCAGAGCCAGTTCGCCGGGCAGAAGGGCGTGCGCTCGGTCGAGGACCAACGGCAGATCCTGGAGAACCTGTTCGGCCTGTTGAACGGCCTGCAGACCGCGGCCTTCGTGATCATGCTGTTGATGCTCTCGGTGGCGCTGCTACTGATCGTCAACACGGTCCGGGTGTCGGCCTTCAGTCGAAGGCGTGAGACCGGCATCATGCGACTGGTCGGCGCCTCCAACTTCTACGTCCAGATGCCGTTCATCGCCGAAGCGGCGTTCGCGGCACTCCTGGGCGCGGTACTGGCCTCCGGCCTGCTGCTGCTGGGTAACTTCGGCGTGCAGCACTGGCTGGCCCACCGGGTGCAGTTCATCCAGTTCATCGGGCTCTCCTCGGTGCTCCAGGTGATCCCGCTGCTGATGGTGGCCGGCATGGCGATGGCCGCGGTGGCGGCCTTCCTCACCCTGCGCAAGTACCTCAAGGTCTGAGGGACCGTCACCACCCGTGGTGTTGAGGCGTTCGGAGCCCCAGCGGCAGGCCGGGCGCCTACACTCCGGGAGCATGACCGCAAGCTCGTGGCGGGCGGCGCGCCGGGGAGCCGGGCTGACCGTGGTGTTCGGCCTGCTGCTGGTCGGCGGGTCGGCGGCCGGCGCCTGGGGCGACCGCGCCGCGCCGCTGCCGGGCCGGCCCGGATCGGCGGACGCGGCACCCGCCGCGCTCTCCCCGGACCAGGCCGAGCACCTGGTGGCCAGCGGCTCCGACCGCTGGGCCGCCTACTACAGCGCCCAGGACTACGCCGACTTCGCCCGCGGGCTGGACGGCCAGTACCTGGGCGTCGGCCTGGTCGTGGACCGCGCCCAGGACGGCGGCACGGTGATCGCCGAGGTGCCGGCCGGCTCCCCGGCCGACCGGGCGGGGATCGCGGCCGGCGACCGGCTGCTCGCGGTGGACGGGACCCCGGTGGACGGCCTGCCGGTCACCGAGGTGGTGGCCCGGCTGCGCGGCCGCGCGGACGGCGGCGCCCCGGCCGTCCCCGGCTCCTCGGTGCTGCTGGCGGTGCGCCGGCCGGGCGGACCGGTCCGGCAGCTGACGGTGGGTCGGGCGGTGCTGGCCGCGCAGGACGTCGAGCAGGACCAGCCGGCCCCCGGGGTGCTGCGGATCAGCGTGCACGCCTTCACCAGCGGCGTCGGCGAGCAGGTCCGCGACGTGCTGCGCGGCACCCCGCACCGCGGTGTGCTGCTGGACCTGCGCGGCAACTCCGGCGGCCTGCTGGACGAGGCGGCGGCCACCGCCTCGGTCTTCCTGGACGGCGGGCCGATCGCCTCCTACCAGGTGGGCGGCGAGCTGCGGGAGCTGACCGCGCCGCCCGGCGGCGACACCGCGACCCCGCTGGTGGTGCTGGTGGACGGCGGCACCATGAGCGCGGCCGAACTGCTGGCCGGCGCGCTGCAGGACCGCTGCCGCGCGGTGCTGGTCGGCACCCGGACCTTCGGCAAGGGCACCGTGCAGCAGCCGACCCGGCTGGCCGACGGCTCGGTGCTGGAACGCACCGTCGGCCGCTACTACACCCCGCAGGGCCGCTCCCCGGACGGCACCGGCCTGCTGCCCGACGTGCCGGCGGCCGATCCGGCGGCGGCCGAGCGGCTGGCCCTGCACGTGCTGACCGGCCTGGGCCCCGACCCGTCGGGCGGCCGGTAAAGCGGCTGCCGAGCACCGGGCCGAGGTGCGAGAATGGCCGGTGCTATGGCAAAGGAAACGGGACAGAAGCTGATCGCGCAGAACAAGCGGGCGCGACACGAGTACACCATCCTCGACACCTACGAGTGCGGAATGGTGCTCACCGGCACCGAGGTGAAGTCGCTGCGCGAGGGCCGGGCCAACCTGGTCGACGGGTACGCCTACACCCAGGGCGGCGAGGTGTGGATCGACAATGTCTTCATCCCGGAGTACTTCCAGGGGACGTGGACCAACCACTCGGCGCGGCGCAAGCGCAAGCTGCTGCTGCACAAGCTGGAGATCCGCAAGCTGGAGGCGAAGACCAAGGACGCCGGCCACACCCTGGTGCCGCTGTCGCTGTACTTCAAGGACGGCCGGGTCAAGCTGGAGCTGGCCCTCGCGGTCGGCAAGAAGCTGTACGACAAGCGCCAGACCCTGCGCGAGAAGCAGGACACCCGGGAGACCGCCCGCGCGGTCGCCGCCGCGCGCCGCCGGCAGGGCTGACGGGTCGTCGGGCCGGCCCCGTCGGGCCGGTCCTCTGTACCAGGTTCGTCCCAGGACCGTCCGCCGACCGGGGGAACCGGGGCCGCGCTCATTTACGCTCAGTAGCATCGCGGCCCATGAACGTCTCGTTGTTGGACGGCTGGTTCCCGTGGACCGTGCAGCTGGCGGCCGCCGCCGCGCTGCTCGGTGCGATCGGGTGGCGGGACCGTCGCTGGCGGCTGCGCCGCGGCCCGATCGCGCTCGCCGCGGCGGTCGCGGCCACCGCCCTCCTCTGGTTGCTGGCCCGCACGGTCGGCGGGCTCACCGACCCGGTGCCCTTCGCGCTCTGGTGCTGGCTCGGCGCGGCCGTGACCGCGTTCGCCGTGCTGGCCGCCGGCTGGCGCGGCGCGCGGTGGTGGCGCCGGGTGCTGGCACCGGTGGCGGCGCTGCTCGCGTTGGTCGCGGGGGCCAACGCGCTGAACGCCTTCACCGGCTACTTCCCGACCCTGGACGACGCGATCGGCGAGCTGTCCGGCTCCCCGCTGCCCGAGCAGGTGAGCCTGGACCAGCTGTCCTCGCTGACCGGGAGGACCACCACCGGGCGGATCGTCCAGGTGGACATACCCGACACCGCCAGCGGCTTCGCGCACCGCTCCGAGCTGGTCTACCTGCCGCCGGCCTGGTTCCGCAGCAAGACCCGGCCCAAGCTGCCGGTGCTGGAGATGATCGGCGGCGAGTTCGCCGCGCCGGACAACTGGGTGCGGGCCGGCGACGCGGTGCAGACCGCCGACGCCTTCGCGGCCGGTCACGGCGGTTTCGCCCCGGTGATGGTCTTCACGGACGCCACCGGCGGCTTCAAGGTGGACACCGAGTGCGTGAACGGCCCGGCCGGGCAGGCCGAGGACCACCTGGTGAAGGACGTCCCGCCGTACATCGAGAAGACCTTCGGGACCGCCACCGACCCGCGCAAGTGGGGCGTGGTCGGCTGGTCGATGGGCGGAACCTGCGCGGTGGACCTGACGGTGGAGCACCCCGGCGTGTTCACCCACTTCGAGGACATCTCCGGCGACCTCGGCCCCAACACCGGCGACAAGCAGCAGACCATCGCCAAGCTGTACGGCGGCGACGCGGCCGCCTGGGCCGCGCACGACCCGATGACCGTGCTGGCCCACCACCCCAAGTACAAGGACGGCGTCTCCGGCTGGTTCGAGAGCGGCGACCAGGAGACCGCCCACGTGACCCAGCAGAAGGAGCTGGGCGCGGCGGCCCGCAAGGACGGGATCCGCACCGAGGTGCTGGTGGAGCCGGGCCGGCACGTCTGGCAGTTCGCCTCCGGGGCCTTCGCCCAGGCCCTGCCCTGGCTGGCCCAGCAGCTCGGCACCCCGGGCCCGCACCAGGGCCAGCCCTCGGCCCCGCAGCCGGGCCGCCCCTCGGCCCCGCCCCCCGCCACCCCCAAGGCGTAACCCGCTGGACCGCCCCCGGCGGTCCGCGTACCATGGTCCCAGCACCACCGGTCCTGACCGGCGCTGTTTCTCAACACAACATGGGGATGATCGGTTTCGACAGGGGACGTCGAAACAGGAGAAGCGAGCCGAGGAACGCGGCAATGATCTCGTTAACCATCTGTCGCAAAAAAATAATCGCCAATACTAAGCGCGAGACCTTCGCGCTCGCTGCCTGAGCAGCGAGTAGCCAAGGAGTCAGACCGTGGGAGTTCCCGACCCGGATCCTGGCTTAATCTAGGGAACTGAACCGTCCGCCCCGGTTACGGGGGCGGCTGGGAAACCAAACAGTAACTGGGCCTGTTGGTGGCTTGTCCGTGTGACCGCCAGGGCCGAGAAAAGCACAGCGGACTGCGCTCGGAGAAGTCCTGAATCCACTCCACTGGACCCGGGTTCGATTCCCGGCATCTCCACCATCCCATGTGCATGCGGGCCGCCTTCCAACCGGAGGGCGGCCTTCGTGTTTCCGGCCGCGTGCCGTAGGATCTTCTGTCCGCCGACTTCGGACGGCGGCGCCGCCAACCGGCCAGAATCCATCGCACGACGTAGTTCAGGGGCACCCTTGGGAGCGCACGGCAGACCGCACGCAGCCGACACCAGCACCGCCGATCCCGCAGCAGCCGCAGAGGGCCTGCGGGAGCGCGAGATCGCCGGCGAGCAGCGGCACCTCGACACCGTCTACCGGCGGCTGGAGGAGAAGCTGGCCGAGGCCGAGTACGTCCTGGAGGACGCCGCCAAGCGGGTCCAGGTCGGTACACCTGGCGCGCTCGCCGAGCGCGACGCCCAGGTCTACCGGGCCGGCGCCCACCTGAACCGGCTGAACAACGAGTTCGAGGACTTCCTCTTCGGGCGGATCGACCTGCAACAGGCCGACGCGCCGGAGGAGCACGGCATCCCGTCCTTCACCCCGCTCGACCCGGCGGACCCGAACGTGGCGCAGAGCCTGCACATCGGCCGGCTCGGGGTGCTGGACGCCGAGTTCGGCCCGCTGGTGATCGACTGGCGGGCGCCCGCCGCCGCGCCGTTCTACCGGGCCACCCCGCTGGAGCCGGGCCGGGTGCTGCGCCGCCGGGTGATCCGCTCCAAGGGCCGCCGGGTGATCGGCGTCGAGGACGACCTGCTCCGCCCCGACCTGGCCCCGGTGCTGGACGGCGAGGAGCTGGCGGTGATCGGCGACGGCGCGCTGATGGCCTCGCTCGGCCGGGCCCGCAGCCACAGCATGCGGGACATCGTCTCCTCGATCCAGAAGGAGCAGGACGAGGTGATCCGGGCGCCCGCCGCCGGCGCGACCCTGGTCACCGGCGGCCCCGGCACCGGGAAGACCGCAGTCGCGCTGCACCGGGCCGCCTTCCTGCTCTACCAGGACCGCCGGCGGTACGCGGGCGGGATCCTGGTGGTCAGCCCGACCCCGCTGCTGGTCTCCTACACCGAGGGCGTGCTGCCCTCGCTCGGCGAGGAGGGCCAGGTGGCGATCCGCGCGGTCGGCAGCCTGGTGGACGGGATCGAGGCGGACCGCTACGACGCGCCCGAGGTCTCCCGGATCAAGGGCTCGGCCCGGATGGTCCAGCTGCTGCGCCGGGCCGCCCGGGGGTCCGTCGAGCTGGGCGCGCCGACCGAGCTGAAGGTGGTGGCCCGGGGCGAGGTGCTGCGGCTGGACGCGGCCCGGCTGCGGGTCGTGCGGGGCAACGTGGTGGGCGGCGGCGGGACCCCGCTCAACCTGCTGCGCCCGCGGGCCCGCCGGCTGCTGCTGGACGCGCTCTGGTCCGAGGCGGTGCGCGACCTGCCCAAGCCCACCGACCACTACGGCCGGGAACAGCGCCAGGAGGAGAAGGAGGCGTTCGACGAGTACGTCTCGGACGAGCAGCCGTTCCAGGACTTCCTGCAGGCCTGGTGGCCGGTGCTGACCCCGCGTCAGGTGCTGGCCTCGCTCCGCAGCGCCAAGCACACCAACCGGATCGCCCGGCGCACCGTCACGCCCGAGGAGGCCCGGCTGCTGGCCGCCTCCTGGCGGCACCTGGACGACCGCGGCGAGGGCGGGCTCTCGGCGCACGACGTGGCGCTGCTGGACGAGCTGCAGCAGCTGCTCGGCGAGCCGGCCCGGCCGAGGGTCCGCGAGGTGGACGCGATGGACCTGCTGACCGGCCTGGACGAGGTGACCACCTTCGCCGACCGGACCTCGCGCACGCGCATGGGGGTCCCCCCGGCCGGAGGCTGGGGGAGGCTCCCGGTGGAGCGCACCGAGTACGCGCACGTGATCGTGGACGAGGCGCAGGACCTCACCCCGATGCAGTGGCGGATGATCGGCCGGCGCAGCCGCTCGGCCACCTGGACCATCGTCGGCGACCCGGCGCAGAGCTCCTGGCCGTTCCCGCGGGAGGCCCAGGAGGCGCTGGACGAGGTGCTCGGCGGAAAGCCGCGCCGGCGCCACACGCTGACCGTGAACTACCGCAACCCGGCGGAGATCGCCGACGTGGCGGCCAAGGTGCTGGCGCTCGCCGCGCCCGGCACGCCCTCGCCGCGCGCCGTGCGCTCGACCGGAACGGTGCCGAGGTTCGCCGCGGTGGCCGACCCGGCGCCGGCCGCCTTCGCGGCGGCGGCCCGGGCCGAGCTGGTCCGGCTGCTGGCCGAGGTCGAGGGCACGGTGGCCGTGGTGGTGCCGATGGACCGGCGGGCCGAGGCGGCCGAGTGGGTGGCCGGGCTGGGCGCCCGGGCGGTGGCGCTGGGCAGCCTGGAGGCCAAGGGCCTGGAGTACGACGCCACGGTGGTGGCCGACCCGACCGGCATCGCGGGGGAGTCGGAGGCCGGGCTGCGAGTGCTCTACGTCGCGCTGACCCGGGCCACCCAGCGGCTCACCGTGCTCTCCGGGCCGGACGACCTGCCCGACACCGCGGGCGTGCCGGCGCTGCTGCGCTGAGTCCTGACGCCGGGTCGGCTCTCCCCGACCCGGCGTCAGGAACCGACCGTGCGTCAACGACTGTGGCCCCCACCGGAGGTGGGGGCCACAGTCGTACGTTGGTGACACCGACCCGCCATGCTCGCCTCGCGGCAAGTGGTCGCTCGAAGCGACTAAGGTTGGGCCCGGGGGCTTGGATCGAGCCGGTGTCTCGTCCAATGTAACCCATCGGCCCCGTGAGGCAATCCCCGGTGCCGGATTCGGTCCCGGCGGCGCGCCGGGAGCGCCGCGACTCCTGTTGTCGAGTCCGTGCAATCAATGAACGATATTTCTGGCTTACCCCTGGTCGGTGCGACGATCGAGGCCTAGGATGCGCGAGGCGACAGCTTCAACAAGTTGTTGAATCAAGCGTGGTTGAACACAGGAAGAAGGACGTCGATGGCGACGGTGCCCAGTGTCTCCAACTCGATCACGGTTCGGCTGGAGGTCCCGGCCAGCGGTGGCGCGGTCAGCAACATCACGACCGCCGTGGAGTCCTCCGGCGGCTCGGTGACCGGCCTCGACGTGACGGCCTCCGGCCTTGAGTCGCTGCGGATCGACGTCACCGTGGCGGCCGCCTCGGTGGCGCACGGCGAGGAGATCGTCGAGAAGCTGCGCGCCATCGACGGCGTGACCATCGGCAAGGTCTCCGACCGGACCTTCCTGATGCACCTCGGCGGCAAGATCGAGATGTCCTCGAAGCTGCCGATCCGCAACCGTGACGACCTGAGCATGATCTACACCCCGGGTGTCGCCCGGGTCTGCATGGCGATCGCGGAGAACCCCGAGGACGCCCGCCGGCTCACCATCAAGCGCAACAGCGTCGCCGTGGTCACCGACGGCTCGGCGGTGCTCGGCCTGGGCAACATCGGCCCGCAGGCCGCGCTGCCCGTGATGGAGGGCAAGGCGGCGCTGTTCAAGCGGTTCGCCGGGATCGACGCCTGGCCGATCTGCCTGGACACCCAGGACGCCGACGAGATCGTCGCGATCGTCAAGGCGATCGCCCCGGGCTTCGCCGGGATCAACCTGGAGGACATCTCCGCGCCGCGCTGCTTCGAGATCGAGGCCCGGCTGCGCGAGGCCCTGGACATCCCGGTCTTCCACGACGACCAGCACGGCACCGCGATCGTGGTGCTGGCGGCGCTGACCAACGCGCTGCGGGTGGTCGGCAAGGAGATCGGCGACATCCGGGTGGTGATGTCCGGGGCCGGCGCGGCCGGCACCGCGATCCTCAAGCTGCTGCTGGCGGCCGGCGTGGAGCACGCCACGGTGGCCGACGTGCACGGCGTGGTCCACCGGGACCGCGAGGACCTCAACGACTCGCTGCGCTGGATCGCCGAGCACACCAACCGCTCGGGCCGCACCGGCTCCCTGAAGGAGGCGGTGGCCGGCGCCGACGTCTTCATCGGCGTCTCCGCCCCGAACGTGCTGGACGGCGACGACATCGCCTCGATGGCCGACAACGCGATCGTCTTCGCGCTGGCCAACCCGGACCCCGAGGTGGACCCGGCGGTGGCCCGGCAGACCGCCGCGGTGGTCGCCACCGGCCGCAGCGACTTCCCGAACCAGATCAACAACGTGCTGGTCTTCCCGGGTGTCTTCCGCGGCCTGCTGGACGCGCAGAGCCGCACGGTGAACACCGAGATGATGATCGCCGCCGCCCGGGCGCTGGCCACCACGGTCACCGACGAGCAGCTGAACGCGAACTACATCATCCCGAGCGTCTTCCACCCGGACGTGGCGAAGACCGTCGCCGCGGCGGTCCGGGAGGCCGCGCTGGCGGCCGGCGGGGGCGGCGAGACCGCGCCCTCGCGGCCGACCCCGGGCATCGTGGGGACGCTGGACACCGCGGCTTTCCCGGTCGTCAAGCTGTAGTACAACCTGCCCCCGGGGGTGGTATCCGGTCGATCAGCTGGCCGAATACCGCCCCCGTTGTCGACCGCGACGCCCCAGCCCTTGCGACACAAGGGCTGGGGCGTGTTTGGGCTTGTCCGTGTCAGGGCGTACCGTAGCCCTGCACGGGGCAGGCGTGTCCGACAAGTACGGAACGTCCCCCGATGACTCGGCGAGTCGCACCGACCGCCGCCCGCGTCGGTCCGCCGGCGCCGACGGAGCGTCACAGCTGCGTGGGGAGGGCGCCGTTAGGGGTGGACGGCCGAGGCCCGATTGGCTTTCTCAGGGCCGGTAAGGGCAGGATTCGTCTCCAGGCAGGCACGTGGCAGGACTGACACGATGCGCGGCCCGGGGCACGAGGCCGGGCCCCTACCACCAGCCGCCTGAACGAGCACGGTGCGCGGACCAGCGGCCCAGCCGGGTGGCCCCCGGAGGGACGACCGATGGGGCCCCCGCGCACCGCAACGAACAGACCACAGGAGTACACATGAACCGCAGTGAGCTGGTGGCCGCTCTGGCCGACCGCGCCGAGGTGACCCGCAAGGACGCCGACGCCGTTCTGGCGGCCTTCGCCGAGGTCGTCGGCGAGGTTGTGGCCAAGGGTGACGAGAAGGTCACCATCCCCGGTTTCCTGACCTTCGAGCGCACCCACCGCGCGGCCCGCACCGCCCGCAACCCGCAGACCGGTGAGCCGATCCAGATCGCGGCCGGCTACAGCGCCAAGGTGAGCGCCGGCTCCAAGCTCAAGGAAGCCGCCAAGGGCGTCTGAACCGTCCGCTGAGGCTTGCTCGGCGAACGGTCGAAGGCGGGTGTCCCCGACGGGGACACCCGCCTTCGTCGTTCCCGCGCGCCCGCCGGACGAGGCCGGGCCCCCCTAATGGCGGGGGTGCCGGACGGCGATTCATCCTCCCGACGCATCGTCAGCGGGCGGCCGCGCTGGAAGGCTGCGGGGTATGACGAACCGGACCCAGATCGCGCCGCGACGGCGGCTGCTGAAGGCCGGCGGCCTGGGGGTGGCCGCCGGCGCGGTGGCCGGACTGATGTACCTGCTGCCCGCCGCTCCGGCCGCCGACGCGGCCGCCCCTGGCTCGCACCCGCGGCCGCCCGCCGCCGGCCGGCCGGCCGCGGGGGGCGTCCAGCAGGCCGACCAGGACCTGCTGGGAGTGCTGCACTGGCCCGGCGCGGGCGGCTCCGACCACCACCGCGGCCCGGGCGGGCAGCCGGGCGGCGGCCACCCAAAAGCACCGGGGCGGCCGCCCGTCCAGCAGATCGCCAACACCCCTGGTGGGACGCCGCCCGGCGGTGCCAGCGCCGCCCGCCCGTGAACCGCCGCACCGACCGGCTCTGGCTGCTGCTGCGCTGCCACTGAGCACGTGTCCGAGGACGCGGAAGGGCCGCCCCGAGGGGCGGCCCTTCCGGCTTCGTCACAGGTCGGCTCAGACCGTCGCGAGCATCTCCTGCTCGCTGGGCAGCTGGACGTGCGCACCGAGCGCCCGCAGCTTCTCCAGGAAGTTCTCGTAGCCGCGGTTGATCAGCGAGATCCCGTGCACCGTGGAGGTGCCCTCGGCGGCCAGCGCCGCGATCAGGTAGGAGAAGCCGCCGCGCAGGTCCGGGATCACCAGCTCGCCGCCGAGCAGCTTCGACGGGCCGGAGACGACCGCCGAGTGCAGGAAGTTGCGCTGCCCGAACCGGCACGGGGTGCCGCCCAGGCACTCGCGGTACAGCTGGATGTGCGCGCCCATCTGGTTCAGCGCCGAGGTGAAGCCGAGCCGCGACTCGTAGACCGTCTCGTGCACGATCGACAGGCCGGCCGCCTGGGTCAGCGCGACCACCAGGGGCTGCTGCCAGTCGGTCTGGAAGCCCGGGTGCACGTCGGTCTCCAGGGCGATGGCGTTCAGCTCGCCGCCCGGGTGCCAGAACCGGATGCCCTCGTCGTCCACCGCGAAGGCGCCGCCGACCTTCCGGAAGGTGTTGAGGAAGGTCATCATCTCCAGCTGGCGGGCGCCGCGGACGTAGATGTCGCCCTTGGTGGCCAGCGCCGCGCAGGCCCAGGAGGCGGCCTCCAGCCGGTCCGGCAGCGCGCGGTGGTTGTAGCCGCCGAGCTCGTCCACGCCGGTGATCAGGATGGTCCGGTCGGTGCCCATCGAGATGATCGCGCCCATCTTCTGCAGCACGCAGATCAGGTCGACGATCTCCGGCTCGATGGCCGCGTTGCGCAGCTCGGTGTCACCCTCGGCCAGCACCGCGGTGAGCAGCACCTGCTCGGTCGCGCCGACCGAGGGGTAGGGCAGCTCGATCTTGGTGCCGCGCAGCCGCTGGGCGGCCACCAGGTAGGTGCCCTGCGGGTGCTTCTCGATGGTGGCGCCGAACTGGCGCAGCACCTCGAAGTGGAAGTCGACCGGGCGGCCGCCGATGTCGCAGCCGCCCAGGCCCGGGATGAAGGCGTGGCCGAGCCGGTGCAGCAGCGGGCCGCAGAACAGGATCGGGATCCGCGAGGAGCCGGCGTGCGCGTCGATGTCGGCGACGTTGGCGCTCTCCACGTGCGAGGGGTCGAGGATCAGCTCCCCCTCCTCCTCGCCGCTGCGCACCGTGACCCCGTGCAGCTGGAGCAGACCGCGCACCACCTTGACGTCACGGATGTCCGGGACGTTGCGCAGTCTGCTGGGGCCCTGGCCGAGCAGGGCGGCAACCATCGCCTTGGGCACCAGGTTCTTGGCGCCGCGGACGCGGATCTCGCCTTCCAGCGGGTTTCCGCCGTGGACCAGCAGGACGTCGTCGGTCATCGTTCTCGCAATCGGGGGTTCGCAGCCATGGCTCGGGCGCCACCTTCGGTAGATGGTAGTAGGAGGTTGTTCGGTTCCCGTCCCCACGCAGGGTGATCATGCTCTCTCCGGGTGGAACGGTGAGGGACCGTCAGCCGAACGGCTGCTCGATTCGGTGCGTGAGGTTTCGCCGCTCCGCCGGGTCCCGGGGCCGTGTTCCGGTACTCGCGCGGCCCGCACTGCGGGATCATGTGGGCATGACCGCGGCCCCCTCGCACACCGGCCGCCTGCTCGTGGCGGCCCCCGTGCTCACCGACCCGAACTTCGCCCGGTCGGTGGTGCTGCTGCTCGACCACGACGAGCAGGGCGCGCTCGGCGTGGTGCTCAACCGGCCTACCCAGGTCGGGGTCTGCGACGTGCTGGACGGCTGGGCCGAACTGACCGGCGACCCCCAGGTGATCTTCCAGGGCGGCCCGGTCGGCCTGGACTCGGCGCTCGCGGTCGCCGTGGTGCCCGGCGAGCCCGGCCCGGAGGAACCGCTCGGCTGGCGCCGGGTGCACGGTGCGATCGGCCTGGTCGACCTGGAGGCGCCGCCCCAGGTGCTGGCCGGCGAACTGGGCGCGCTGCGGGTCTTCGCCGGCTACGCGGGCTGGACGCCCGGCCAGCTGGAGCAGGAGATCGCCGAGGGCGCCTGGTACCTGGTGGACGCCGAGCCCGGCGACATCTCCGCCCCGCACCCGGAGGGCCTGTGGCGGGCGGTGCTGCGGCGCCAGACCGGGGCGCTGGCGATGCTCGCCACCTACCCCGAGGACCCCACGCTGAACTGACCGGGCGAGCCGCAACGGGCTCCGTTTCGCCCGCGGCCCCCATAGACTTGGCCCTCATGAGCACTCTTGAGCCCGAGCGCGGCCTCGGAACCGGCACCCTGGTCGAGCCCGTCCCGCAGGTGTCCAACGGCGACGGTGACCACGAGCGCTTCGCGCACTACGTCCAGAAGGACAAGATCATGGAGAGCGCGCTCTCCGGCTCCCCGGTCGTCGCGCTCTGCGGCAAGGTCTGGGTGCCCGGGCGCGACCCGAAGAAGTACCCGGTCTGCCCGATGTGCAAGGAGATCTACGAGGGCATCGGCGCCGGCGGGGACAAGGGCGGCGACAAGGGCGGCAACCAGGGCAAGTAAGCCCGGGATTGGTCTATGCCACTGCGGAGGTGCGGGGCAGGATGGTCCGCATGGACCTGATCCCCGCACCGTCCGCTGTCCGGCTCGACCCGCGGCGGACGCTGCCGCTCGGACCCGACGCCACGCTCTCCGGCGGCCCCGGCACCGAGGCCGCCGAGCGGTGGCTGCGCGCCGAGCTCGGCGCCGCCACCGGCCTGGCCCTGCCGCCGGCCGCGCGGCCGCTGATCGAACTGCGGATCGACGAGGCGCTGGCCGCCGAGGAGTACCGGATCACCGTCGACGCCGAGCGGGCCCTGCTCACCGCCGGCGGACCGGCCGGCGCACACTGGGCGGCCCAGACGCTGCGCCAGCTGCTCGGCCCCGAGGCCCACCGCCGCGCCCCGCTGCGCCGCACCGGCTGGGCCCTGCCGCTCGGCGAGATCGCCGACGCCCCGCGGTTCCGCTGGCGCGGCCTGCTGATCGACACCGCCCGGCACTTCCTGCCCAAGCCCGACCTGCTGCGCTACGTGGACCTGCTGGCCGCGCACAAGCTCAACGTGCTGCACCTGCACCTGACGGACGACCAGGGCTGGCGGTTCGAGGTCAAGCGCTGCCCGAGGCTGACCGAGGTCGGCTCCTGGCGGACCCACTCGATGGTGGGGTTCCGCGACGGGCAGCGCTGGGACGACCGCCCGCACGGCGGCTTCTACACCCAGGACGACCTGCGCGAACTGGTGGCCTACGCGGCCGACCGGGGGATCACCGTGGTCCCGGAGATCGACCTGCCCGGGCACAACCAGGCCGCCATCGCCGCCTACCCGGAACTCGGCAACACCGACGTGGTGGACACCGCCGGCCTCGGGGTGTGGACCGACTGGGGGGTCAGCAAGCACGTGCTGAACGCCTCGGACGCCACCCTGGCCTTCTACGAGGGCGTGCTGGAGGAGCTGCTGGAGGTCTTCCCGTCGGAGTTCGTGCACATCGGCGGGGACGAGTGCCCCAAGGACGAGTGGCGGGCCAGCCCGGCCGCGCAGGCCCGGATCCGGGAGCTCGGTGTGGGCGACGAGGACGGGCTGCAGAGCTGGATGATCCGGCACTTCGACCGCTGGCTGGCCGAGCGCGGGCGCCGGCTGATCGGCTGGGACGAGATCCTGGAGGGCGGGCTGGCCCCCGGCGCCGCCGTCTCCTCCTGGCGCGGCTTCGCCGGCGGCACGGCCGCCGCGCGGGCCGGGCACCAGGTGGTGATCTGCCCCGAGCAGCACGTCTACCTGGACCACCGGCAGGGCGGCGGGCCCGAGGAGCCGATCCCGATCGGGTTCGTGCGCACCCTGGAGGACGTCTACCGGTTCGAACCGGTGCCGGCCGATCTGGACGAGGCGAGCGCCCGTCAGGTGATGGGCACTCAGGCGACCCTGTTCACCGAGTTCGCCGACAGCCCCCGGGAGGTGGACTTCCGGGCCTTCCCGCGGCTCGCCGCGCTCGCCGAGGTGGCCTGGTCGGCGCTGCCCACCGACCCGGCCGAGCGCGACTGGCCCGGCTTCGAGCGGCGGATGCGCACCCACCTGGCCCGGCTGGACGCGCTCGGCGTGGGGTACCGCCCGCCGGCCGGCCCGCACCCCTGGCAGCAGTGGCCGGGCGTGGTGGGCCGCCCGCTGGACGGGCCGCCGCCGGTGCGCTGAGCGGCGGCCGACCGGGCGTCGGGGCGGCGGGCGGCGGGAACTTCCGGACCCGCCGACGCGTCATGATCTTGTGGACGGCCGGGCCGCCGGGTGGCGCGACCCGCCGGCCGGCGGTCCGGGGAGCACCGCCGCCGGACCCCGTCGCAGGGTGTGCCAGAGTGGCCGAACCGGCGGGCGGCTTCTGTTCGGCTGCCCGGGCCCGTACTCTACGGGCGGTACCGCGAGCAGCGGTGCCAGGCGGGACGGCCGGTCGACGGCCGCCCGGTCCGGCTGCCCGGTCCGGGCGCAGCCCAGGAGAGTGGAGCATGGTGGGACCCAGGTGAATCGGACGATCATGCTGCCGACCTCCCTGGAGGAGGCCGTCGAGGCCCTGGGCGCCAACCCCGCCGCCGTGCCGGTGGCCGGCGGCACCGACCTGATGGAGGCGGTCAACGCCGGGCGACTGCGCCCCGGCGCGCTGCTCGGCCTCGGTCGGATCACCGAACTGCGCGGCTGGCGCTACGAGGACGGCGGCACCGCGGTGCTCGGCGCCGGCCTCACCCTGGCCCGGATGGACCGCCCCGACTTCGCCGCGCTGATCCCGGCGCTGGCCGACGCGGCCCGCACCGCCGGCCCGCCGCAGACCCGCAACGTCGGCACCCTGGGCGGCAACATCGCCACCGCCGCGCCCACCGGCGACACCCTGCCGGTGCTCGCCGCGCTGGAGGCCGTGGTCACCCTGGCCCGGCCCGGCGCCACCCGCGAGGTGCCGGTCAGTCACCTGCTCACCGGGATGGACCCGATCCGCCCCGGCGAACTGCTCACCTGGGTGCGGGTGCCGCTGCTGCACGCCCCCCAGGTCTTCCTCAAGGCCACCGGCCGCAGCGGCCCGGCCAGGGCCACCGCCTCGGTCGCCCTGGTGCTCGACCCGGCCCGGCGCGGGGTGCGCTGCGCGGTCGGCGCGGTCGCGCCGGTGCCGCTGCGCCCGCTGGAGGCGGAGGCCTGGGTGGCCGGCTGCATCGACTGGTCGGCCCGCGGCGAGGACGGCGCCCGCACCATCGACCCGGCCGCGGCCGCCGCCTTCGGCGAGTACGTGGCCACCGCCTGCGTGCCGGACGGCTACGGCGCCGACCCGGGCGTGCTGCAGCCGGAGGGGCCGACGGCGGCGGCCACCGCGCTACGGCGTACCGTGGCGGTGCTGGCCCGCCGGGCGCTGGGGAGGGCACTGAAGTGACGGCCGAGGGGATCGCCCAGATGGCGACCGATCCGACGATGCACCCCGCCCAGGTGGGGGACGGGCGGCCCACCGCCTCCTACACCCTGCGGGTGAACGGCTTCGAACGACCCGTCAGCGACGCCTGGATCGGCGAGAGCCTGCTCTACGTGCTGCGCGAGCGGCTCGGCCTGGCCGGCGCCAAGAACGGCTGCGAGCAGGGCGAGTGCGGGGCCTGCTCGGTGCAGGTGGACGGCCAGCTGGTGGCCGGCTGCCTGGTGCCGGCGGCGCTCGCCGCGGACAGCGAGATCGCCACCGTGGAGGGCCTGTCGGGCGGCGGCGCGGCCAGCGACGTGCAGCAGGCGCTGGCCGACTCCGGCGCGGTGCAGTGCGGCTACTGCGCGCCCGGGATGGCGATGGCGGTGCACGACCTGCTGCAGCGCAACCACCGGCCGACCGAGGTGGAGGCCCGGCAGGCGCTGTGCGGCAACCTGTGCCGGTGCACCGGCTACCGCAGCGTGCTGGCGGCCGTGCAGACCGTCTCGGACGGGCGGACGGCCGCGCTGGTCGCGGCCGAGCAGGCCGCGGGGAAGGCCGCCGAGCAGGCCGGACAAGCCGAGCAGGCCGGGCAGGCCGGGCAGGCCGAGCACCCGGAACCGGCGGAGCAGCCGGCCGGCCCCGCTGACGCGGTGTCAGCCGCCCCCGTGCCGCCCGTCGAGGACCCGAGCGACCCGCCGGTCTACCAGGACGCCTGGAGCGGCACCCAGACCGTCGGCGAGGTGCCGATCTTCGAGGCCGAGGACGGCTGGATCACCGCCGAGGAGGCCGGGGTGACCGCCGCCGGCACCGGCCTCGGCGCGATCCCCGCGCAGGGCTACCCCGGCTACGAGCAGACCGCCTACGGGCCCGGCACGGTCTACGCCGCAGGCGCCGGCTACGAGCCGACGCCCGCGCACGGCACCCCGACCGCGCCGTTCGAGGGCACCCCGGCGCAGGGCACCCCGTACGTGCCGACGCCGGCGCACGGCATCCCGGTCGTGGCGTTCGACGGGACCCCCGCGCAGGGCGTCCCGGTGGTGGGCTACGACGGCACCCCGGCGCAGGGGACGCCGTACGAGCCGACGCCCGCGCACGGCATCCCGGTCGTGCCGTTCGACGGGACCGTCTACCAGGACCCGTCCTACCAGGACCCGTCGGCCTACCCGGTCGACCCGTACGCCGGCGGCTACCCCGGCTACGACCCGCTCGGCCACCAGGGCACCCCCGCGCACGGCGTGCCCGCCGCCGGCCCGTTCGACGGCACCGTGTACGAGACCGCCCCCGGCACGCCCGAGGCGGGCACCCCCGCCCACGGCCTCCTCCTCCCCGAGGACGACCACGCATGACCGACCAGCTCGACCGCACCGAGGGCGCCACCGCACCCCCCACCGGCCTGGGCAGCTCGCCGCTGCGCACCGACGCCCTGCCCAAGGCGCTCGGCATCTACCCGTACGCCGCCGACCTGTGGGCCGAGGGGCTGCTCTGGGGCTCGGTGCTGCGCTCGCCGCACCCGCACGCCCGGATCCTCGGCATCGACACCTCGGCCGCGCTGGCGCTGCCCGGCGTGCACGCCGTGGTGACCGCCGCCGACCTGCCGGGCCAGGACGGCGGCGACCGCCCGGTGCTGGCCGCCGAGGTGGTCCGCCACCACGGCGAGCCGGTGGCCGCGGTGGCCGCCGACCACCCGGACACCGCCCGGCTGGCCGCCTCGCTGATCCTGGTCGAGTACCAGCTGCTGGAGCCGCTGACCGACCCCGAGCAGGCCTTCAACGGCCCAGCCCTGCACCCGAACGGGAACCTGCTGCGCCACCTGCCGCTGCGCCGCGGCGACCAGGAGGCGGTCGGCGAGGTGGTGGTCGAGGGCCTCTACCAGGTGGGCCGGCAGGACCCGGCGCCGATCGGGGCGGAGGCCGGGCTGGCCGTGCCGCGCCCGGACGGCGGGGTCGAGCTGCACCTGTCCTCCACCGACCCGCACGGCGACCGGGAGCGGGCCGCGGCCCGGCTCGGCCTGGACCCGGACCGGGTGCGGTTGGTGGCGACCGGCGTGCCGGGGGCCACCGCGGACCGCGAGGACCTCTCCTTCCAGGTGGTGCTGGCACTGCTGGCGCTGCGCTCCGGCCGGCCGGTGAAGATGGTGCTGACCCGGGAGGAGTCCTTCCAGGCGCACGCCGGCCGGCACCCCGCGCTGCTGCGCTACCGTCACCACGCCGACGCCCAGGGCAAGCTGGTCAAGGTGGAGGCGCAGATCCTGCTGGACGGCGGGGCCTACGCCGACGCCTCGGCCGAGTCGCTGGCCGCCGCCACCGCCTTCGCCGTCGGCCCGTACATCTGCCCGAACGTCTCGGTGGACGCCTGGGCGGTGCGCACCAACAACCCGCCGGCCGGCCGGATGCGCGGCGAGGGCGCGATGCAGTCCTGCTTCGCGCACGAGTCCCAGCTGGACCTGCTGGCCGCCCGGCTGGGCCTGGACCCGCTGGAGGTGCGCCGCCGCAACGTGATGGCCACCGGTGACGCGCTGCCCACCGGACAGGCCGTCACCTGCCCGGCGCCGGTGGCCGAACTGCTGGACGCGGTGGCCGAGGTGCCGCTGCCCGCGCTGCCGCTGGACGAGCCGGACACCGACTGGCTGCTGCCCGGCGGACCGGGCGGGGCCGGCGACCCGGCGGCGGTGCGGCGCGGGATCGGCTACGCGGTCGGCATGGTGCACATGCTGGGGGCGGAGGGCACCGACGAGGTGTCCACCGCCACCGTGCGGGTGAGCGGCGACCACGCGACGGTGATCTGCGCGGCGGTGGACGCCGGGCAGGGTTTCGCCACGCTGGCCCGGCAGATCGTGCAGAGCGTGCTCGGGGTCAGCGAGGTCTACATCGCGCCGGTGGACAGCGACCAGTCGATCGCCGGGCCGTCCGCCCGCGGCCGGCACACCTGGGTCTCCGGCGGGGCGGTGGAGCGGGCCGCGCTGATGGTCCGCCACCAGCTGCTGGCGCCGATCGCGGCCGACTTCGGGATGTCGGTGGAGCTGCTGTCGATCGCCGACGGCAAGATCACCTCCTACGACGGGGTGCTCGGCATGCCGGTCACCGAGGCGCTGGAGGGCAAGGAGCTGTGGGCGACCGCGCAGTGCCGCCCGCACCCGACCGAGCCGCTGGACGAGGCCGGGCAGGGCGACGCCTTCGTCTCCATCGCGTTCTGCGCGATGCGCGCGGTGGTGGACGTGGACATCGAGCTGGGCGCGGTCCGGGTGGTCGACGTGACGGTGGCCCAGGACGTCGGCCGGGCGCTGAACCCGGGTCAGATCGAGGACCGGATCGAGGCCGCGGTGGCCCAGGGCATCGGCACCGCGCTGCTGGAGGACCTGCGCACGGCCGGCGGCGTGGTGCTCAACCCCTCGCTGACCGGCTACCGGCTGCCCACCTCGCTGGACACGCCCGAGGTGCGGATCGCCAAGCTGGTGGAGGAGCGGGACGTGGTCGCCACCTTCGGCGCCAAGGCGGTCAGCGCGGTGCCGGCCGTGGTCGCGCCGGCCGCGGTGGCGGCGGCGGTCCGGGCAGCCACCGGGCTGCCGGTGGGGCGGCTGCCGATCCCGCCGCAGGACGCGGTGGTGCCGGTGGGCCCGGTGGCGGGCTGAGGCCCGTCACCGCCCCGGCGGGCGTTCCCGAGCTCCTCGGGAACGCCCGTTCCCTTTTCTGGGAACGTCGGAATTCCGGGCGGCGAAATCGCCGTCCGGAATTCCGGGAACGAGGCCATGACGGGAATCGAACCCGTGGAAAACCGTTTTGCAGACGGTCCCCTTGACCACTCGGGCACACGGCCGTGACGGTGGGTCGGATGGTGCGGTCGGGCTGGTGGGCTCCTTTTCGGACGGGCGGCAGCCGGCTGGAACTGTGTGAAGCGAGGCCATGACGGGATTCGAACCCGCGTCAACCGCTGTGCAGGCGGATCCCTGGGACCACTCGGGCACATGGCCGAGCCCCGGCCGGAGGCCGGGTCGGGGTGGGGCCCCGGCCGAAGGCCGGGGAAGGTCGGACGACATGCCGACGGGAATGCGGAGAATGAGGCCATGACGGGAATCGAACCCGTGTACACCGCTTTGCAGACGGTTCCCTGAGCCACTCGGGCACATGGCCGTGATGGTGCGTCAGGCGGTGCGACAACAGGAGAGGGCGGGGCGGTTCATGATCGCGGGCTCCTCTCCGGTCGGTGATATCCGCGGGCTTTCTGCGGGCTTCTGGAAAAGATATTACGCGGCGCCGGGTGGGGGCCGTCAATGCCCGAATGTGACATCCGTATGAAGTCCTAGGACCAAAGGTCAGGAGTCAATCAGCTCATGGCGGCTTACCATGGCCGTCATGACCGCTTCCGACACCGCGCTGCCGACTGCCCTCGCCCCGCCTGACCAGGGCGGCGTGCTCGGCGCCCGGTACCGGGCGCTGACCCTGGGGATCGTCTCCGTGGTGCTGCTGCTCGCCTTCGAGGCGACCGCGGTCAACACCGCGATGCCGGTGGCGGCCCGTCAGCTGCACGGGGTGGGGCTGTACGCCTTCGCGTTCTCCGGCTACTTCACCAGCACCCTGTTCGCCATGGTGCTCTCCGGCGAGTGGTGCGACCGGCGCGGGCCGGTGCTGCCGCTGTTCGCCGGGATCGGGATATTCGCCGGCGGGCTGGTGGTGGCCGGTACGGCGGCGAACATGTGGCTCTTCGTCAGCGGCCGGGCGATCCAGGGGCTCGGCGGCGGGCTGGTGATCGTCGCGCTCTACGTGGTGGTCGGGCGGGCCTTCCCGGAGCGGCTGCGGCCGGCCGTCTTCGCGGCCTTCTCGGCCGCCTGGGTGCTGCCCTCGATCGTCGGGCCGGTGGTCTCCGGGGCGGTCACCCAGCACCTGGGCTGGCGCTGGGTCTTCCTGGCGGTCCCGATGCTGGTGGTGCTGCCGCTCGCGGTGATGGGCCCGGCGCTGCGCCGCGCCGAGCGCGAACAGCCGGCGATGGTTGGCGGCGCGCTGAACTGGCAGCGGATCGGGTTGGCCGCGATGGCGGCGCTCGGCGCCGGACTGCTGCAGTACGCGGGGGAGCGGCGCGACCTGCTCGCGCTGCTGCCCGCGGCGGCCGGGGCCGGACTGCTGGTGCCGGCGGTGCTGCGGCTGCTGCCCGGCGGCACCCTGCGGGCGGCCCGCGGCCTGCCCACGCTGATCCTGCTGCGCGGGGTCGCGGCCGGGGCGTTCTTCGCGGCCGAGGCCTTCATACCGCTGATGATGGTGACCCAGCGCCACCTCTCGCCCACCCTGGCCGGGCTCACCCTGACCAGCGGCGGCCTCTCCTGGGCGCTCGGCTCCTGGCTGCAGGGGCGGCCCGGCGCCGAGCGCTACCGCGAGCAGTTGATCCGGGCCGGCTTCCTGCTCACCGCGCTGGCCATCGGCGGGGCCGCGCTGGTGCTGCTGCCCGGCGCGCCGACCTGGACGGCGGCGGTGGCCTGGGCGTTCGGCGGCATCGGGATGGGGCTGTCGATCGCCAGCATCAGCGTGCTGATGATGAAGCTCTCGCCGCCCGAGGCGGCCGGGGCCAACTCGGCCTCGCTGCAGATGTCCGACGCGCTCGGCAACGTGCTGCTGGTCGGCCTGGCCGGGGTGCTCTTCGCCGGGCTCGGTGGCGGCGCGGTGGCGGCGGCCGGCGCCGGGGCGGGCGGCGGGGCGCGCGGCGCGTTCGCCGCCATCTTCCTGGTGATGACGGCGGTCGCGCTGCTCGGCGCCGCGCTGGCCGGCCGGGTCCGCCCGGCCCGGGCCTAGGCCCGCCGGCTCAGGAGCTGCGGCGGCGCCGGTGGTGCAGCACGGCGGCGGCCGAGGTGCCCAGCAGGGTCAGGCCGGCGGCGGTCTCCGGGAGGTTCGGGCCGATCGAGCCGCCGAGGCCGGCGTGGCTCGGGCCGGTCGGACCGGTGGGCTGCGTGTGGTCGGGCCGGCCGGGGTCGCCGTGCACCGTGATGGTGGTGGTGACCTCGCTCTTGGTGACGGTGGTGCACTTGACGGTCACGTCGTAGACGCCGGGGCGGGCGTGCTCGGGCACGGTGACGACGGCGCCGACCAGGCCGCGCAGCGAGCCCAGCTTGGCCTGCGGGATGTCCTCGGCCTGGCCGTTCTGGCCGTTCTGGCCGTTCTGGTCGTCCTGCGCGTGCTCGCGGGAGCGGAAGACGGCCGTGCCGCCGGCGCTGTCGCAGTTGCCGCCGTCCAGGACGGTGAACTGGCTGCCGGGGGAGACCGGGTCCGGTTCGATGATGACCGGGTTGGCGGCGGCGGTACCGGCCGCGGCCAGGCCGGCGGCCAGGGCGAGCAGCCCGGTGGCGGCGAAGTGGCGAGCACGCATGGTGGGTTCTCCCAGGACGCGGTCGCGGGGCGGTCCCCGCGCGGGAAGTAGGTGGATCCGGGTCCTGACACCAGGGGTACGGTCCGGCCCGGCCGGGCGCATCCGCAGAACCCCCGGCCCGGCCCGCCCAAACCCGCCGCTACCTGGGGTGATGCCTCCTCACCCCGGGTAGCGCCGAACGGGTCGGGGACGGAGCACCCGGTCGGCGTCAGGCGGCGGTCGGGGCCAGGTAGCTCGACCAGCCGCCGGCCGGGGACTCGCCGACGTTCAGGGCCTGGAGCTTGCGCAGCACGGCCGGGTCCTGCGCCTCCAGCCACTGGACCAGCTGGCGGAACGAGACCAGCCGCACCTCGGGCTTGTCGGCGATGGTCCGGAAGACCTCCTCGACGGCGTTCATGTAGATGCCGCCGTTCCACTGCTCGAAGTGGTTGCCGATGTACATCGGCGCCCGGTTGCCGTTGTAGGCCCGCTCGAAGCCGGCCAGGTAGGCGTCCCGGGCCTGCCGCTGCCAGGCGTCCTGCATCACCGCGTTGCCCTTGGTGTTGTCGCCCGACTGGTTGTACATGATGTTGTAGTCCATCGAGAGCACCTGGAAGGAGTGCCCGGGGAACGGGATGGACTGCAGCGGCATGTCCCACAGCGCGCCGCCCTGGAACTTCTGCGGCCAGACCTGGAGCCCGCCGGGCCCGCTGGCGTCGTACTTCCAGCCGCGCGCGGCGGCGGTCGGCAGCAGGCCGCGCTGGCCCTCCAGGCACGGGGTGCGGCCGCCGATCAGCTCCTTGCGGTAGTCGAAGGGCAGCGCCGGCAGGTCGGTGAAGCCGGTGTTGGTGCGCCAGTTCATCACGAAGTCCATGGCTTGCTGGATCTCGCTGTCCCAGTCGTCCGGCGACCACCGCCCGCCGCCGGTGGGCCCGCAGAAGTGCCCGTTGAAGTGGGTGCCGATCTCGTGGCCGTCCAGCCAGGCGGCGCCCACCTGGCTCAGCGTGGCGTGGACGTGCTGGTCGGCCAGGTAGCCGATGTCGGAGGCGCCGATCCGGTGCTGCGGCGGGCGGTACATGTCCTTCTTGCCCTCCGGCAGCAGGTAGATGCCGGAGAGGAAGAAGGTCATCGAGGCGTTGTGCTCGTTGGCCAGGGTGCGGAACCGGGAGAACAGCTTGTCGTCCAGCTCGCCGGCGCCGTCCCAGGAGAAGACCACGAACTGCGGCGGGCGCTGGCCGGGCTCCATGCGTTCGGGGACCGGCTGGTGCGGCTGCGGGCCGGTGTCGGAGGTGGAGCCGTCGCCGATCATGGTGGCCGGCGGCTTGGCCGGGGTGCTCGGCGCCGCGGGGGAGGCGGGGGCGCTGCCGGTCTCCGGGGCCGCGCCCGCCTGCGCCGCCCCCCGGCTCCCGGCGGCGGACGGGCGGCGGGCGCAGCCGGCGGCCGCGGTGGCGGCGGCCGCCGCTCCGGCGGCCAGCAGGGAACGGCGGGGCAGGGCGTCCATGGTCACTCCAAGTCGTAGGGGCGTGGCGGGCGACCGCGGTGCGGTCCAACGGCCGTGCGGCTCCTGACTTCTGGCGTGGCGTCCGCTGATGGGCCGTTATGTGCTGATTTGTCCAAAGGATGGCACGCCCCGGGCCGCCACGGCGGGCCGGAGCCCGGTGGACCGCCCGTTAGGACCAGCCGGTCGGCGTGTCGACGGGACCGCCGGATCGAACGATCATTCAGATTGGACGCAGGCAGCGGGAGGAGCAGAAGGTCACCATGTGGCAGTCGGTACTGGACGCCTACCACTCCCGAGTCGTCGAACCCGGCCGGCAGCCGCTCTTCCTGCTGCTGCTCGGCCTGGTCGTCTCCTTCCTCTTCATCCGGCTCAGCACCCGGCTGATCCGCCGCGGCACCTCCTGGTGGCCGGGCAACCTCACCCCGGGCGGCCTGCACATCCACCACGTGGTCTTCGGCCAGGCGCTGATGCTGGTCACCGGCGTCGGCGGGTTCACCGTGCACGGGCTGACCAGCCACACCCGGGAGCTGCTGGCGCTCGGCTTCGGCATCGGCTGCGGGCTGGTGCTGGACGAGTTCGCCCTGGTGCTGCACCTGGAGGACGTGTACTGGAAGGAGCAGGGCCGCAAGTCGGTGGACGCGGTGATCCTGGCCGTGGCGCTGATCGGCCTGTTGCTGCTCGGTCAACTGCCGCTCGGCGGCTTCTCCGGACGCCCCTCCGCCGGCCAGCTGGTGGTGGCCGGCGCGCTGCTGGTGCTGGTCGTGGTCAGCCTGCTCAAGGGCAAGCTGTGGACCGGCCTGATCGGCGTGATGGTCCCGCTGCTCGCGGTGGTCGGCGCGATCCGGCTGGCCCGCCCCGGCAGCCCCTGGGCCCGCTGGCGCTACCGCAGCCGGCCACGCCGGATGGCCCGCGCCGAACGCCGCGAGGCCCGGGTGCACCGCCGGCTGATGACGGTCAAGACCACCGCCTACAACCTGCTGGCCGGCGCCCCCGACGTCAGCGCCGAGCCGGCCGCCGCGGCCGCTGCCGCCGCCGTCCCGGCCCCCGCCGCGCCGCCCGAGCTGCCCCCCGAGCCGCCGCTGCCGCGCTGGCGGCAGCGCTGCGGCGGCTACGCCGAGTGGTACCTGCGGATCGCCGCCGCGCTCAACCTGCTGGCCGGGCTGATCGCCCCCTTCCGTGACCGGGTGCACCGGGCCAACAGCGGCGACTACTTCACCCCGGTGCTGGTCACCGCCGGCTTCACCGCCGCGCTCTTCGCCGCCTTGCTGGCCGTGATGCTGCGCCGCAAGAAGCGGGCCGCCTGGATCGTCGCCACCACCGTGGTGGCGCTCTACGCGCTGCTCTTCGGGCTGGCCCTGGCGGTGCTCCCGGAGGACCGGGCGCACGCGCTGAACTGGGTCTCGGCGGTGCTCACCGCCAGCGTGCTGGCCGCGCTGCTGCTCGGACGGCGGGCCTACCAGGTGCGCGGCGCGCGCGGCAACGTGCTGGTCGGGCTGACCACCGCGGCGGTCGGCGGGGCGCTGGTGATCGGGCTCGGCGCGGTGCTGATCCGGGCCAGCAACCAGGCGCCCGTGCCGGACTGGGACGACAGCGTGCGGTACGCCGCGATCCGGCTCTTCACCACCTCCGGCTTCGGTGAACTGGTGCCCACGGTGACCGTGGCCCGCTGGGCCGACCTGGCGATCAACGTGCTCGGCGCCGCGCTCTTCCTGATCGTGCTGCGGGTCTTCTTCCGCTCGCCGCGCGGCAAGGTCTGGCTGCAGCCGCAGGACGAGCAGCGGCTGCGCGCCCTGCTGGAGCGGCACGGCGCCCGGGACTCGCTCGGCTACTTCGCGCTGCGCCGCGACAAGTCGGTCTGCTGGTCGCCGTCCGGCAAGGCCGCCGTGCTCTACCGGGTGGTCAACGGCGTGGCGCTGGCCTCCGGCGACCCGATCGGCGACCCGGAGGCCTGGCCCGGGGCGATCGAGCGCTGGCGCGAGCTGGCCCGCGCCCACGCCTGGGTGCCCGCCGTCACCGGCGCCGGCGAGCAGGCCGGCATCGCCTACCGGCGCACCGGGCTGCGCGCGCTGGAGTTCGGCGACGAGGCGATCGTCGAGGTGGCCGACTTCAGCCTGCAGGGCCGCTCGATGCGCACCCTGCGCCAGGCCCACAACCGGGTCCGCAAGGCCGGCTACCGGGCGGTGATCCGCCGTCACCGGGACATCCCCGAGCAGGAGATGGCCGAGCTGGTGCACCTGGCCGACGCCTGGCGGCACGGCCGCACCGAACGCGGCTTCACCATGGCGCTCGGCCGGCTCGGCGACCCGACCGACGGCGACTGCGTGCTGGCCGAGTGCCGGGACGAGAACGACCGCACCTGCGCGCTGCTCAGCTTCGTGCCGTGGGGCGCGCACGGGCTCTCGCTCGACCTGATGCGGCGCGACCGGGAGTCCGAGAACGGGCTGGTCGAGTTCCTGGTCACCGAACTGCTGCTGGCCGCCGAGCAGGGCGGGCTGCCGGTCACCCGGGTCTCACTGAACTTCGCGATGTTCCGCTACGTCTTCGAGGCCGGCGGCAAGCTCGGCGCCGGGCCGGTGCTGCGGCTGTTCCGCTCGGTGCTGCGGTTCCTCTCCCGCTGGTGGCAGCTGGAGTCGCTGTACCGGGCCAACGCCAAGTACCAGCCGGTCTGGGAACCCCGGTTCGTGCTCTACGAGAAGTCCTCCGAGCTGCTGGTGATCGCCATCGCCAACGGGCTGGCCGAGGGCTTCCTGGTCCGGCCCAGGCTGTTCGGCATAGGGGCCGCCCGGCGCTCCGAAACCGCTCACCCGCCCGGCGGCGCAACCGATGCGGGCCGTCGGGCGTCCGGATTGGCTGGACAAGGGTGATATTTCCGAAGGTTCCTTCGAAGACGCGAGGTGCAGGGGTGGGTGCGGGCAGAAGTCCCTGGTCGGGGGCGGTGCTGCTGGGCGCGGCGGTGGTGCTCGGCGCCTGGCTGGTGCAGGACGGCAGCCACGGCGGCCAGCCGCCCGCGCCCTCGCCGGCCGAGGCGCTGGGGGCCGGCGGGCCGCAGCCGGCGGCGCTCAGCGGCACCCCGATGAGCGCCTCCGCACCCGTGCGGATCAACATCCCGGCGATCGGCGTGGACGCCCCGGTGACCGGCGTCGGCCTGGACGCCGCGGGCCACCTGGCCACCCCGCCGGACGGCGAGCGGAACCTGGCCGGCTGGTACCGGGACGGGGTGACGCCGGGTCAGCGCGGCACCGCCCTGATGGCCGGTCACGTCGACACCGCCGACGGCCCCGCCGTCTTCTACGGCCTCGGCGCGCTGCACCGCGGCGACCGGATCGACGTGGCCCGGGCCGACCGCAGCACCGCCTGGTTCATGGTGGACGCGATCGAGGTCTACCCCCGCAGCGCCTTCCCCGACCGGCAGGTCTACGGTCAGTCACCGGACCCGCAGCTGCGACTGATCACCTGCGGCGGCAGCTACAGCAAGGCGACCGGCTACCAGGGCAACGTGGTGGTCTACGCCCACTTGACCGGTCATCGGAGGGCCGCGTGAACCTCGCCATATCTGGCCCGCTGGACTGGTCGATCGTCTCCGGAGCGGTGGCCTGGCTGCTGCTCGCGCTGGGCTGGGTCGCGCTGGTGGGCCTGGCCGTCTCCAGCAGCAAGCACTGGTGGAGCCGGCGCTTCCCGACCGCCGTGGTGCTGGCCGCCGCGCTCACCGCACTGCTGGCCATCTGGGTCGACGACTGGTGGCGGCCGTTCCCCGACCCGCTGCCCCGGGACGTGGAGTTCTGGGCCGGGATCGCGCTGCTCGGCCCGCTGCTGGCGGCCTTCCGGATGTCCGCGCTGCGCTGGCGCGGCCGGTTCGCCGCCTTCGCGGCCGCGCTGCTGGTGCTCGCCATGGGGCTCAACGAGATCAACCGGCACTACCAGGAGTACCCGACCGTGCGGGTGCTGCTCGCGCCCTGGCTGGCGCACACCACCAAGCTGACCACCGGCAAGGTCGCGCACACCGTCGCCGCGCCGCCCGGCCGCTCGCTGGAGAGCGTCTGGCACGCACCGGCCGGCCTGCCCGCCAAGGGCACCGTGTCGACCGCCGCGATCCCCGGCACCAAGTCCGGCTACGCCGGCCGGGACGCCTACGTCTACCTGCCGCCCGCCTACCAGGCCGACCCGCGCCCGCTGCTGCCGGTGGTGGTGCTGCTGGCCGGACAGCCCGGCAGCCCCTCCGACTGGGTGAACTCCGGCGACCTGGCCGCCACCATGGACGCGTTCGCCGCCAAGCACCACGGGCTGGCGCCGATCGTGGTCACCGCCGACCCGACCGGCTCCACCTTCGGCAACACGCTCTGCATGGACTCCAAGATCGCCAAGGCGCAGACCTACCTGGCCGAGGACGTGCCGGACTGGATCCACGCCAACCTGCAGACCGCCACCGGCCGCGGCGCCACGATGATCGGCGGGCTCTCCTACGGCGGCACCTGCGCCGTCCAACTGGCCGTCAACGCGCCCCAGGTGTACGGCTCCTTCCTGGACATCTCCGGCCAGGACGAGCCCACCCTGGGCAGCCACCAGGAGACCGTCGACAAGGCCTTCGGCGGCGACGAGGCCGCCTTCGACGCCGTCGACCCGCTGCACGTGATGGCCCGTCAGCGGTTCCCGCAGACCAGTGCCTCCTTCGTCTACGGCGCCGGCGACGGCACCTACGGGCCGCAGACCCGGACGGTGCACGCCGCCGCCGTCAAGGCCGGTATGACCACGGTGATCGGCTCCGTGCCCGGCGGGCACGACTGGGGCGTCTTCAAGGCCGCGCTGGCCGGCCAGACGCCGTGGATCGCCAAGACCACGGGGCTGACCGGGTGAGCGCTCCCACCGAATCCGAGGTGCCGCTCGCCCCGGCCCCGCCCGGCCGGGCGCAGCGGATGCTGCGGGCCGCCGCGCTGCCCGTGCGGGCGCTGCGCGAGACGCCGCTCGCGGTGGCGCTGGTGCTCGCGCTCTGGCTGGTCGGCGCGCTCACCGGCAGCCTCGGGCACGGGCCGCCGGCGCGGCTGCTGGCCCACGTCGGGGTGGGCATCCCCAGCCTGGCGGCCGGCTACTGGTGGACCCCCGCCAGCTCGCTGCTCTGGTGCACCGGCATCGCCTCCTACCTGGGCACCAGTGCGTTCGCGCTGCTCGTCGGACCGCTGGCCGTGCGCCGGATGGGGATCGCCCGGTCGGCCGCCGTGCTGGTCGGCGGGCAGCTGGCCGGCACGCTGATCGGCACCGGGCTGGTCCGGCTCGGCATCGCGGCCGGCGAGACCTGGACCGAAGGACTGCGCGACCAGGTCGCCGTCGGCCCGAGCGTCGGCCTGTGCGCGCTGGCCGCCGCGCTCGCCTTCCGGCTCACCGCGCTCTGGCGGCGCCGGCTGCAACTCGTCGTGGTGCTCGTGCCGCTGGTGATGATGGTCTACATCGGGCACCTGCAGAGCGTGCAGCGGATGGCCGGGGTGCTGGCCGGGCTGGCCGTCGGCGCGCTGGCCGCCCGGCGCTCCGGGGCCTGGCTGCGCCCGCGCCGGGCCACCAACGCCGAGGCCCGGGTGCTGGTCGCGCTCTGCGTGGTCGGCTCGGCGGTCGGACCGCTGATGGCCTCGCTCTACAGCGCCGCCGACGGCCCGTTCAACACCTTCGGCGACCTCTACTTCTCCCGGCCGCCGAGCGCCGAGGACATCGCCTACGCCTGCTCGGTGTCGATCCCGGAGTGCGCCCACCTCAAGGCCCAGGCGCACTTCTTCGACTCGCCCGGGCAGCTGATGGCCGCGCTCATCCCGGTCCTGCTGGTGGTCCTCGCCGAAGGGCTGCGGCGCGGGCTGCGGCTGGCCTGGTGCTCGCTCGTGCTGGTGCAGCTGCTCTGGATCGGGCTGCTCAGCTGGCTGCTCAGCGAACTGCTGGGACAGGCCGGCGAACTCGGCGGCACCCAGGTGGTCTGGCAGGTGGTCGGCGAGGCGCTGCTGCTGCCGGTGCTGCTGCTCCTGCTGCTGCTGGCCGCCCGCAAGCGGTTCGGGCTGCGGCTGCGCCGGCCGGACGTGCGGCGGCTGGCCGCCGTGATCGGCGGCACCCTGCTGGCCGCCTGCACCGCCTATGTCGGGATCGGCTGGCTGGTCCGCGACCAGTACCAGCCGGACGCCACCCTCACCGGGCTGCTCAAGGGCCTGCCCGCGCAGTTCCTGCCGCCCGCCTACAGCGACCTGCTGCCGGCCGCGCCGGTGCCGGTCGGCGGCACCACACAGGCCCTGGACAGCTACTGCGGGCTGCTCTTCTGGGCGGTCACGCTGGCCGTGCTGCTGGTCGCCTTCCGCCGGCCCTCGGTGCACCAGGACGCCGCCGCCGCGCAGCGCGCCCGGCAGCTGCTGACCCGCTCCGGCGGCTCCACCCTGTCGTTCCTGAGCACCTGGGACGGCAACCACTACTGGTTCGACGAGCACGGCGAGGCGGCCGTGGCCTACCGGGTGATCGCCACCGTCGCGCTGACCACCGGCGACCCGTTCGGCGAGCCGGCGGCCCGCGAACGGGCGGTGGCCGGCTTCGGCCGGTACTGCGACGCGCGCGGCTGGACGCCGTGCTTCTACAGCGTCAGCGGGCAGACCGAGCAGGCCGCCGGGGCGCTCGGCTGGCGCTCGCTGCAGGTGGCCGAGGACACCGTGGTGCCGCTGCCCGAGCTGGCCTTCACCGGCAAGAAGTGGCAGGACATCAGGACCGCGCTGAACAAGGCCGGCAAGCAGGGCATCACCGCCGAGTGGTGGAGCTGGCAGGACGCGCCGCTCGGGCTGCGCGACCAGATCCGGTCGATCTCCGAGGAGTGGGTGGCCGACAAGGGGCTGCCCGAGATGGGCTTCACCCTGGGCGGGCTGGACGAGCTGACCGACCCGGCCGTGCGGCTGCTGGTCGCGGTCGACCCGGACCGCACCGTGCACGGGCTGACCAGCTGGATGCCGGTCTACCGGGACGGCGCGCCGGTCGGCTGGACGCTCGACTTCATGCGGCGGCGCGCCGAGGCCCGCGGCGACGGCGCCCACCAGCCCTTCCGGGGCGTGATGGAGTTCCTGATCGCCTCCGCCGCGCTCGGCTTCAAGGAGGAGGGCGCCGAGTTCCTCTCGCTCTCCGGCGCCCCGCTGGCCCGGGCCGACCGGGGCGGCGAGCCGACCGCGCTGCAGCGGATGCTGGACTGGATAGGGCGCAGCCTGGAGCCGGTCTACGGGTTCCGCTCGCTGCTGGCCTTCAAGGCGAAGTTCCAGCCCGAGTACCGGCCGATGTACATGGTCTACCCCGACCCGGCGGCGCTGCCGGCGATCACCCGGGCGATCGGCAAGGCCTACCTGCCGCACCTGACCCCGGGTCAGGGCGTGCGGCTGATGCGCCGGCTGTCGTCGTGAGGTGACCGGGCGTCAGCCGAGCAGCTCGGCCAGCGCCCGGTCCGGGTCCAGCAGCGCCGCCTCCCGGCCCTGCGGCACCGCCCGGTAGCTGGCCGCCAGGAACCGGCGCAGCGCGCCCGACTCGAACCGCAGCAGCGCGGTGCCCTCCGGGGCGCGCAGCTCGACCACGGTGTGCGGGGTCCGGCAGGGCCGCACGTGCACGTCGCCGAGCCCGCTGGGCAGGGCCAGCCCGTGGGCCAGCAGCTCCCGGGCGAACACCCAGACCACCTCGGCGCCGTCCCGGGGCGCCCGGTCCTCGTCCAGCGAGTACTCGGCCGGGAAGGCCATCCGCACCGCCAGCGGGTCCCGCGCCAGGTAGCGCAGGACCACGGTGAGTCCGCTGGAGCACTGGGTGCTCAGGATCAGACGGGCGGGCACGAGGTGTTCGACGACGGTGCTGCGCATGGGGGCTCCTCGGGGGCGGTGGGGCGCGTGCACCTGGAGAGAGCGCGGGGGCGGCGGGGGATTACGCGGGCGAACGGGTGATCTGGGTCACGAAAAGGTGGTACCACTCTGGCCCCATGGAGGTACGCTGGGTCGCATGGCAATGAACCTTCGTCTCCGGGACGACCAGGCCGAGGCCCTGAAGCAGCGTGCCGAGCAGGAGGGCACCAGCATGAACGCGATAGTGGTCAAGGCGGTCGACGACTACCTTGCCCGCACCGCCCAGCAGGCCCTGGTGCGGGAGACCGCGCTCAAGCAGGCCGCCAAGTGGCGAGAGCTGATGGATCGGCTGAAGTGACCTTTCTCTACCTGTCAGCCGAGGACGTCCTGGCGGTCGCCGCCGCGGCCTGCGACGACATGCAGATCGTCGTCCGGGACGTCGGTCTGCTGGAGTCCGCCGTGCACCGGCCGGCGGCCGAGATGTTCGGCGAGGAGGCCTACCCCGACCTGCTCGACAAGGCCGCCGCGCTGCTGCAGTCGCTGGCGATCAACCATCCGCTCTTCGACGGCAACAAGCGCAGCGCCTGGCTGTCCTGCGTGACCTTCCTGGCGATCAACGGCGTCGATCTGGTGCCGGACATCGACGCGGCCGAGGAACTGGTCATCGCGGTGGCCACCGGTGAGTTGGAGGAGGTCAAGACGATCTCCCAGGGGTTGCGGGCCCTCCTGCCGGACCGGCCCTGAGCCCTTCGTGTCGGGCCCCGGCGTTCGCCCCGGCCCGGTAGGCTAGGCGGGTTGTCCGATCGCCCGCCGACTGTGGGCCGGGGCCGCTTCACCGCCCTGACCTGCGACGATCCCTTCCCCCGGAGACCGTGAGTACTGCCGCCTCTTCCGACATGTCCCCGCTCTTCTCCGACGCCGCCGACCCGCACCACGCCGTCCGGGCCAGCGGCACCTCCGCCGCCTCGCACCTGTCGCCGGCCTTCCCCGGCCGGGCGCCCTGGGGCACCGCAGGCAAGCTGCGGGCCTGGCAGCAGGGAGCGCTGGACACGTACATCGAGAAGCAGCCCCGGGACTTCATGGCGGTCGCCACCCCGGGCGCCGGCAAGACCACCTTCGCGCTGACCCTGGCCTCGTACCTGCTGCACAACCACCTGGTGCAGCAGGTCACGGTGGTCGCGCCGACCGAGCACCTGAAGAAGCAGTGGGCCGAGGCCGCCGCCCGGATAGGCATCCGGCTGGACCCGGCCTACTCTTCGGGCCCGCTGAGCAAGGACTACCACGGCATCGTGGTCACCTACGCGGGCGTCGGCGTCAACCCGATGCTGCACCGCAACCGCACCGAGGCCCGCAAGACGCTGGTGATCATGGACGAGATCCACCACGCGGGCGACTCCAAGTCCTGGGGCGAGGCCTGCTTCGAGGCGTTCGAGCCGGCCACCCGCCGGCTCGCGCTGACCGGCACCCCGTTCCGCTCGGACACCAACCCGATCCCGTTCGTCCAGTACGCGCAGGACACCGACGGCCTGCGCAAGTCGGTGGCCGACTACACCTACGGCTACGGGCACGCGCTCGCCGACCACGTGGTCCGCCCGGTGATCTTCCTCTCCTACAGCGGCAACATGCGCTGGCGCACCAAGGCCGGCGACGAGCTGGAGGCGCGGCTGGGCGAGCCGATGACCAAGGACCTGATCGCGCAGGCCTGGCGGACCGCGCTGGCCCCCCAGGGCGAGTGGATCCCGAACGTGCTGCGGGCCGCCGACAAGCGGCTCACCGAGGTGCGCAAGGCGATCCCGGACGCCGGCGCGCTGGTGATCGCCACCGACCAGAACGCGGCCCGGGCCTACGCCAAGATGATCCGCGAGATCACCGGCCAGAAGGCCACCCTGGTGCTCTCCGACGAGGCCGAGGCGTCCAAGCGGATCTCCGACTTCTCGGAGGGCGACGACCGCTGGATGGTCGCGGTCCGGATGGTGTCCGAGGGCGTCGACGTCCCCCGGCTGGCGGTCGGGGTCTACGCCACCTCCATCTCCACCCCGCTCTTCTTCGCCCAGGCGGTCGGCCGCTTCGTGCGCGCCCGCAAGCGCGGCGAGACCGCCTCCGTCTTCCTCCCCTCGGTGCCGATGCTGCTCGGCTTCGCCAACGAGATGGAACTGCAGCGCGACCACGTGCTGGACCGCCCGAAGAAGGAGGGCGACGGCCTCTTCGACGAGGAGGACCGGCTGCTCGCCGAGGCCGAGCGGGCCGACGACGGGCCGGACGGCGGCGGCGAGGAGCTCTCCTACGAGGCGCTGGGCTCCGACGCCGTCTTCGACCGGGTGCTCTACAACGCCATGGAGTTCGGCATGCAGGCGCATCCGGGCTCCGAGGAGGAGGAGGAGTACCTCGGCATCCCGGGCCTGCTGGAGCCGGACCAGGTGCACCTGCTGCTGCAGAAGCGGCAGACCCGGCAGATCCAGCGCTCCAGGACCAAGCCGGCCGAGGAGGCCGACCTGCTGGAGCTGCCGGCCGAGCAGCGCCCGGTGGTGACCCACCAGGAGCTGCGCGAGCTGCGCAAGGAGCTGAACAACCTGGTGGCCGCCTGGCACCACCGGACCAGCCAGCCGCACGGCACCATCCACAACGAGCTGCGCCGCCAGTGCGGCGGCCCGCTCACCGCCCAGGCCACCGCGAACCAGCTGCGCGCGCGGATCGCCAAGGTCAAGGAATGGGCCCGTTGAAACGGTTCCGCCGTGTCGCCCCGGAACCACCCGGCGTACGCTCCTCGGAGCGCGCCGGGTGAGTTCCCGGAAATCTCCCAGGTGTCCGTTACCCGGAGCACAGCGGGAGTCGGGGCTCACAAAGGGTCAGCGAAATGCCGAGGATCGCCCCGATAAGTCCGGATCCAAAATATCGATCATGACCGAATTTTGGACAACCACTTCCGTCACGGCGAATCACTTACTACTTTCTCCCCACGCTCTTCTCGCAGGCACGACCGCGACCGGAGGGCGCACGGTCGAGCGTGCCGATGACGACGCAGCCGACCTTGCCGCGTCCACCACCCCTGCGCGGGAACGCCCCATGGCCGGCCCCGCGGTCGGCTCCCGGTGCGGAAAGGAATGCGTGTCGTGACCGCCGAAACCTCCCAGACCCTCGACCGCGGAGTACGGGTCCTCAAACTGCTGGCCGACTCCGAGCGCGGCCTGACCGTCACCGAGCTGGCCGCCCGGCTGGCGGTGAACCGAACGGTCGTCTACCGACTGCTGGCCACCCTGGAGCAGCACGGGCTGGTCCGCCGGGACATCGGCGGCCGGGCCCGGGTGGGCCTGGGCGTGCTGCGGCTGGCCCACCGGGTGCACCCGCTGCTGCGCGAGGCCGCGCTGCCCGCGCTGCGCAGCCTGGCCGAGGACCTCGGCGCCACCGCCCACCTGACCCTGGTGGACGGCACCGAGGCGCTCGCGGTGGCCGTCGTGGAGCCCAGCTGGACCGACTTCCACGTCGCCTACCGGACCGGCCTGCGGCACCCGCTGGACGAGAGCGCGGCCGGCCGGGCGATCCTGGAGGCCCGCAAGTACCCCGGCCAGCGCAGACCCGACCAGGCCTTCGTGATCACCCGCGCGGAGGAGCAGTCCGGGGCCAGCGGCGCCGCGGCGGCACTCGTCGGGCTGAGCGGGATCGAGGGCAGCGTCGGCGTCGTGATGCTCAACGGGCTCGTGCCCGAGCGGGTCGGCCCGCGGGTGGTGGAGGCCGCGACCGAGGTGGCGGACGCCCTGCGCTGAGCCGGGGTGTGTTTGGATTCCCCTTGTGTCTGCTGATCCGACTGCGCCCGCCCGTCCAACCGGCACCCGGCTGACCCCGCGGCGGCGCGCCCTGGCGCTCTGCGGTGCGGTGCTGGCCGCCCTGGTCCTGGTGGCCGCGTTCGCCCCGCTGCCGTTCACCAAGACCTGGCCGGGCGCCACCGCCGACGCGCTCGGCAGCTACGAGGGCAACCCGGTGCTGACCATCACCGGCGCGCCGGTGCGCGGCACCACCGGCTCGCTGCGGGTGACCACCATCCTGGCCACCGGGCCGGACCAGTCGGTCAGCCTCTACCAGGCGCTCTCCGGCTGGCTCAACCCCAAGGTGGCGGTGCTGCCCCGGGACAGCGTCTACCCGCAGGGCAACCTGACCCAGGCCGCGCAGGAGATGACGCAGGCTCAGGACAGCGCCACCACGGCCGCGCTGAACCACCTGCACCTCTCCGCCGACCAGGTCAAGGTGACGGTGAACCTGGGCGACATCGGCGGCCCGAGCGGCGGCCAGATGCTCAGCCTGGCGATCATCGACAAGCTGGCCGGCGACGGCCACGGCGGCGACCTGACCGGCGGGCGCAACATCGCGGGCACCGGCACCATCGCCGACGACGGCACGGTCGGCCAGGTCGGCGGGGTGGCGCTGAAGACCCAGGCGGCCGCCCGGGACGGCGCCACCGTCTTCCTGGTGCCGCGCGCCGAGTGCGCGGACGCCAAGGTGAACACGCCCAAGCAGCTGCGGCTGATCCCGGTCAACACGCTGGACGACTCGCTGAACGCGCTGAACGCCCTGCGGGCCGGCGCCCCGGTGCCCGCCTGCTGACCGCTCACTCCCCGTCCGGCTGCCCCTCCTGGGCGGCCTGGGCGACCAGCGGCAGCACCCGGTAGGGCACCGGGTTCTCCAGCGCGATCGCGGTGGCCGCCCGGACGATCCCGTCGAAGCCGACCACCCGGTCGATCACCCGCTGCAGGTCGGCGTTGGACCGGGCGACGATCCGGCAGAGCATGTCGCCCTGCCCGGTGATGGTGTGCAGCTCCAGCACCTCCGGCACCGAGGCCAGGTGGGCCCGGACGTCCGCGCCCTGGCCCTGGGAGATCTCCAGGGTGGCGAAGGCGGTCACCGGGTAGCCGAGCGCGGCCGGGTCGACGTCCGGGCCGAAGCCGTCGATCACCCCGCGGGCGATCAGCCGGTCCAGCCTGGCCTGCACGGTGCCGCGGGCCACCTGGAGCCGGCGGGAGCACTCCAGCACGCCGATCCGGGGCTCGACGGCGAGCAGTTCGATGAGTCGGGCGTCCAACGGGTCGATCCGGGACATTACCGGCGGATGCATCGTGCGCCTCCAGCACTGGTCAACCTGTACAGCCGTCGGAGGCATTCTCCGACCACGGTGCACAGCTTGACCAGCGTTCGACCGAACAGTTGCGCAGCGGCGTGAGCGGCGTCACGCTCCACCCACAACCCCGTGGCACGGACCCCACCCGCCGCCACGGGGTCCGACCGGCGTCCTCACACCCCCGGGGCCGCCGAGGTGCCAAGCCTTACAGGGAGGCCGTCATGACCGACACCGCCGCGCAGTCCGTCCCCGCCCACGCGGGCCAGGCCGACCCCTTCCCGGTGAAGGGGATGGACGCCGTCGAGTTCGCGGTGGGCAACGCCAAGCAGGCGGCCCACTACTACTCCACCGCCTTCGGCATGCGCTGCACCGCGTACCGCGGCCCGGAGACCGGCCACCGGGAGACCGCCAGCTACGTGCTGGAGTCCGGCTCGGCCCGGTTCGTGCTCACCTCCGTGGTCAAGGCGTCCACCGAGCGCGGCGCCTTCCTGGACCGCCACGTGGCCGCCCACGGCGACGGCGTGATCGACCTGGCCATCGAGGTGCCGGACGTGCACGCCGCCTACGCCTACGCGCTGGAGCACGGCGCCACCGGCCTGGCCGAGCCGCACGAGGAGAGCGACGAGCACGGCACCGTGGTGCTGGCCGCGATCGCCACCTACGGCGAGACCCGGCACACCCTGGTGGACCGCTCCGGCTACTCCGGCGCCTACCTGCCCGGCTACGTCTCCCGGGAGCCGATCGTCGCGCCGCCGGCCAAGCGCAACTTCCAGGCCATCGACCACTGCGTCGGCAACGTCGAGCTCGGCAAGATGGACACCTGGGTGGGCTTCTACAACCGGGTGATGGGCTTCACCAACATGAAGGAGTTCGTCGGCGACGACATCGCCACCGAGTACTCGGCGCTGATGTCCAAGGTCGTCGCGGACGGCACCCGCAAGGTGAAGTTCCCGCTCAACGAGCCGGCCATCGCCAAGAAGAAGTCGCAGATCGACGAGTACCTGGAGTTCTACGGCGGCCCCGGCGTGCAGCACATCGCGCTGGCGACCAACGACATCGTCAACACGGTCCGCCAGATGCGCGCGGCCGGCGTCGAGTTCCTGGACACCCCCGACAGCTACTACGACACGCTCGGCGAGTGGGTCGGCGAGACCCGGGTGCCGATCGAGGAGCTGCGCGAGCTGAAGATCCTCGCCGACCGCGACGAGGACGGCTACCTGCTGCAGATCTTCACCAAGCCGGTCCAGGACAAGCCGACCGTCTTCTTCGAGATGATCGAGCGGCACGGCTCGATGGGCTTCGGCAAGGGCAACTTCAAGGCGCTGTTCGAGGCGATCGAGCGCGAGCAGGAGCGCCGCGGCAACCTCTGACGGTCCGTCCGACGCCCCGGGCGTCACCAGCGGCCCCGGACCAGCCGGTCCGGGGCCGCTCGGCATGCCCGACGGCGGGTCAGTTGACCACGGTCTGCACGTCCGGCGCGTGCCCGTTCCAGGTGACGAAGACCGAGTTGGTGCTCTGGCCCTGGGAGAAGTCGATCCGCATCCACTGGTCGCCGTTCCACATCTGCATCTGCCAGCCCGGGTCCGGCACCGCCGAGACCAGCTCGGCGCTGTCCGGGTGCATGTCCAGCGCCACCCGGCCGCCCGGCACCAGGTAGCTGCGCACCGTGCCGGTGCCGCCGCCGGCCGCGGGGGTGCTCGCGGCGGCGGTGGCCGGGCGGCGGGTGGCCGCGGGCGGGGTGCTGTGCCCGCCGGTCGGCGCGCTCTGCAGGGCGGCCGGCGGGGTCGGCGGCTCCTGGCCGGGCTGCGGGGCGAGGGGGGCGCCCGGGGCGGCCGGGGTGCCGGGCACGGTGGTCGGGGCGGCCGAGGGGGAGTGGCGCAGCGGCAGCGCGGCCGGCGGCTCGAACGCGGAGTCGGAGAGCACGGCGTTGACGCCCAGCCAGGAGAGCAGCACCGCGGCCGTGGTGGCCACCGCCCAGGCACCCGTCTGAACCAGTCCGCTTCGCATCGACGGCCATCCTGCCGCATCCGCCGCCCCAGCAGCTCAGTGGCCCTGCACCCGCTCCGCCCGATTGAGCAAGGTTCTTGTGAAAAACGGGGATGCCGTACCGTGCAGGGCCATGGCAACAGTCCTGGTGGTCGAGGACGACCCGTTCGTCCGCTCGGCCCTGATCCGCCACCTGTCCGAGTCCGGGCACGCCGTCCGCAGCGTCGGCACCGCCCTGGAGGCGCTGCGCGAGGTCGCGCAGGTCGGCTGCGACCTGGTCATCCTCGACCTCGGCCTGCCCGACCTGGACGGCGGCGAGGCGCTCAAGATGATCCGCGGCCTCACCGACGTCCCGGTGATCATCTCCACCGCGCGGGACGACGAGGCGGAGATCGTCCGGCTGCTCAACGACGGCGCCGACGACTACCTGGTCAAGCCGTTCTCCGGGGAGCACCTGACGGCCCGGATGACCGCCGTGCTGCGCCGGCTCGGCGGCGGCAGCGCGCCCGCCTCCACGGTGCTGCGGGTCGGCGGGCTGGCGATCGACGTGCAGCGGCGCGAGGCGGCGCTGGACGGGCGGCCGCTGGACCTGACCCGCCGTGAGTTCGACCTGCTGGCCTTCCTGGCCGCCCGGCCCGGCGTGGTGGTGCCGCGCAAGGAGATCCTGGCCGAGGTGTGGCGGCAGACCTACGGCGGCGACCAGACCATCGACGTGCACCTGTCCTGGCTGCGCCGCAAGCTCGGCGAGACCGCCGCCGAGCCGCGCTACCTGCACACCGTGCGCGGCGTCGGGGTCCGGCTGGAGGCGCCGGCGCCGGTCGTGGAGCGCCGGCCGTGACCCGCGGCGGCGGCGCGACGGGGGACGCGGGCGCGCCGCCGAAGGCCCGCCGGTCGGGCGAGCCGCTGCGCTGGGCACTGGTCAAGGCCGCCGTGGCCGGGACGACCATGGTCGCGCTGGCCTTCCTGATCCCGCTCGGGCTGATGGTGCAGAAGACCGCCCGGGACCGGGCGTTCACCGCCGCCGACCGGCAGGCCGCCGCGCTCGGCCCGGCCCTGGCCATCACCACCGACCAGGGCGACCTGTCCCGGGCGCTGGCCAGCACCGACGCCGGCGCCCGCGGCCGGATCGCGATCCACCTGCCGGCCGGCAGCGGCGGCGCGGAGGCCGGTGCGGACGCTGGTGCGGGGGCCGGTGCGGGGGCCGGTGCGACCGTCGGCACCGGCCGGGTCGGCCCGGCCGACGTCCGCTCGGCCCAGCAGGGCCGGGTGCTCACCGTCGCGGTGCCCGGCGGCTACGCCCGACTGCAGCCCGTCGCGGTCGACCCGACCAGGGTCGCGGTGATCGAGGTCTACGTCGCCGAGAGCGACCTCACCCAGGGCGTCACCACCGCCTGGCTGGTGCTCTCGTTGGTCGCCCTCGGCCTGGTCGCGATCGCCGTGCTGGTGGCCGACCGGATGGGCGGCCGACTGGTCGGCTCGGCCCGCCGGCTGGCCGGCGCCGCCCGGGCGCTGGGCGCCGGCGACCTGGCGGTGCGGGTGCCGGTGACCGGGCCGGCGGCCGAGGGCAGCCCGGCCGAGCTGCTGGAGGCGGCCACCGCCTTCAACGCGATGGCCGACCGGGTGGTGCAGCTGCTGGCCGCCGAGCGCGAGCTGGCCGCCGACCTCTCGCACCGGCTGCGCACCCCGCTGACCGTGCTGCGGCTGAACGCGGCCTCGCTCGGCGACGGCGACGCGGCCGACGCCACCCGGCACGCGGTGGCCCAGCTGGAGCGCGAGGTGGACCAGATCATCCGCTCGGCCCGCCGCGCCCCCGCCGACGCGCCCGCCGTCACGGTGGGCTGCGACGCCGCCGAGGTGATCCGCGAGCGGGCCGCCTTCTGGTCCGCGCTGGCCGAGGACGAGGGCCGGGCCTGGCAGCTGCACGGCGCGCAGGCGCCCGCGCCGGTGCCGGTGCAGCGCGGCGACCTGGCCGCCGCGCTGGACGCGCTGCTCGGCAACGTCTTCCGGCACACCCCCGTCGGCACCGCCTTCGCCGTCGACGTGCTGGCCACCGAGCGGACCGTGATCGTGCTGGTCGGCGACGCCGGGGCGGGCTTCGACGACCCCTCGGCGGCGCTGCGGCGCGGCGGCGGCCACGGCGGCGAGGGCTCCACCGGCCTCGGCCTGGACATCGTGCGCAAGCTCGCCGAGGCGGCCGGCGGCGACCTGGCGCTGGGCCGCTCGGCGGTGCTCGGCGGGGCCGAGATCCGGCTGCGGCTGGGCGCCGGCACCACGTTGCCGCAGCCGCCGGCCCGGCGGCTCGGGCGGGCCCGGCGGCGCGGCGAGCAGGAGCGGGCCGGCGAGGCGCGCTGAGGCGCCGTCAGCCGTCAGGCGACGGGGGGCCTCCTACGGGATCTTCCTTAACTCCGGCCTAAGGGACGGCTACCCGAGCCTGAGCGCCCGCCTTGCCCGGATTTCGGCCCGCTAGCGTCGGCGGCGCCGCGTGCGGGCCCATCCGCCCCGCGGCCCCTGACGCCGTTTCGAGGAGCGCCGATGACCAAGCAGACCGCCCGCCGCCCCGGGCACCGCCGCCGTGGCCGCAAGGGACTGGTGATCGGCGCCGGCGCGGTCGCGGCCGCCGTGGTCGCCGGCGGGGTCGCGGCGCTGGCCTCCAGCGCCAGCGCCGCCACCATCGGCGCCGTGTACAGCCGCACCAGCACCTGGGACGGCGGCTACACCGGCCAGTACCTGATCAGCAGCGACGCTGGCCCGGTCGACGACTGGACGCTCAGCTTCGACCTGCCGGCCGGCGCCTCGCTCTCCTCGCTGTGGAACGCGGTCTACGTGGTCAGCGGGCAGCACGTGACGGTCCGTCCGGAGTCCTGGGACCGGCGGATCGGCGCCGGGCAGAGCGTGGACGTCGGCTTCGTGGTGCAGGGCGCGGGCGCGGCCCAGGCCGAGCCGGCGAACTGCCTGATCGACGACGTCTCCTGCAAGGCGGGCGACGGGCCCACGCCGGTGCCGTCCGGCCGGCCCGGCACGCCCGTGCCGAGCCCCGTGCCGAGCGCGCCCGCCACCAGCGCCCGGCCCACCCCGAGCTCGACTCCCGCACCGACCCTCAAGCCGACGCCGACCCCCAAGCCGACTTCGACGCCGACACCGGTGCCGACCCCGACGACCGGGACGCCGGGCGGTGCCGGGTTCGCGCCCTACGTGGACACCTCGCTCTACCCGCCCTACGACCTGGTGGCCACCGCCAAGGCGAGCGGCGTAAAGAACTTCACCCTGGCCTTCGTGGTGTCCGGCGGCGGCTGCGTGCCCAAGTGGGGCGGAGTCACCGACCTCGCCTCGGACCCGGTGGCCGGACAGATCGGCGCGCTGCGGGCGATCGGCGGCGACGTGCGGGTCTCGTTCGGCGGTGCCAACGGCAGCGAGCTGGCGACCGCCTGCGGCTCGGCCGCCGACCTGGCCGCCGCCTACCAGCAGGTGGTGGACGCCTACGGCCTGACCAAGCTGGACTTCGACGTGGAGGGCGGCGCGCTCGCCGACACCGCCGCCAACACCCGCCGCGACCAGGCGATCGCCCAGCTCCAGCAGACCGCCGCGGCCAAGGGCCGGGCGCTGGACGTCTCCTTCACCCTGCCCGCGCTGCCGACCGGCCTGACCCAGGACGGCATCGCCCTGGTCACCGGGGCGAAGGCCGCCGGGGTGCGGATCGGCGCCGTCAACATCATGGCGATGGACTACGGCGACGGGGTGGCGCCCGCTCCGAGCGGCCGGATGGGCACCTACGCGATCGACGCGGCCACCGCCACCCAGGCCCAGCTGAAGAGCGTGCTCGGCCTGGACGACGCGGACGCCTGGGCGAAGACCGCGGTCACCCCGATGATCGGCGTCAACGACGTCTCCACCGAGGTCTTCACGGTCGCCGACGCCCAGCAGCTGGCCGCCTTCGCGAGCGGCAAGCACCTCGCCTGGCTCGCCATGTGGAGCGCCACCCGGGACCAGCCCTGCGCCGGCGGGGCCAAGCCGACCGCCGACGCCAGCTGCAGCAGCATCGACCAGCGGGCGCTGGACTTCACCAAGGCGCTGGGCGGCTACACCGGCTGACCCGCCGTCAACCGCCGGGCGGACCCCACGGGCCGCCCGGCGGCGCGGTGTGCGGTGACGGAAGGCGACCGGAACTGGTCCCCACAACCTCTCGCGCAGCACACGCCCCGGCCGTACCCCTCCGGTATGGTCGATGGCTGGTCGATCGGCCGTCGGAGATGGAGCGGGCAAAGTGACAGTGGTGCATGAGGACCAGCGGGCGGCGCCGGCCGCCCACCGGCCCGGTCCGCCGGCTGCCCGGGAGTGGCGACACAGGGTCACCGAGCCGATCCGCGCGGTCCGCGAGGCGCCCCGGGGGTCGGTGCTGGCCGCCGGCGCCTTCGCCGTCGTCTCGCTGTTCGCCTACGCCTTCGTCCGGCACCTGCTGCACTTCCCCATGGTGGACATGATCGTCTACCGGGCCGAGGGCTCGGCGGTGGTCAACGGCACCGACCTGTACGCGCTGCGGGTGGCCGACTGGAACCTGCCGGCCACCTACCCGCCGTTCGCGGCGATGCTCTTCGTGTCGACCACCTGGTTCCCGGTCGGCCTGCTGCGGGTCCTGGTGACCCTCGGCAACACCGGACTGCTGGCGCTGGCCGGACTGCTCTCGTTCCGGCTGGCCGGCTGGCCGCGCAAGCGGCTGCGCCCGGCCGGCGTGCTGCTGGTGGCCGGGGCCGGGGTCTGGCTGGAGCCGGTCTTCACCACCCTGCGGTACGGCCAGATCAACCTGCTGCTGCTCTGCCTGGTGCTCTGGGACCTCAACCTCGGCCGGGACAGCCGCTGGAAGGGCGTCGGCATCGGCATCGCCGCCGGCATGAAGCTCACCCCCGGCCTGTTCGCGGTCTACCTGCTGCTCACCGGCCGGGTCCGGGCCGCCTTCACCGCCGGCCTGACCTTCCTGGGCACCTTCGGCATCGGCCTGCTGGTGCTGCCGCACGCCACCTGGGGCTTCTTCACCAAGTACCTCTACGACTCCTCGCGGGTCGGCCGGACCCAGATCGTCGACAACCAGTCGCTGCGCGGCGCGGTCGCCCGCTTCCTGCACCAGGCCAACCCCGGCGCCCCGGCCACCCTGCTGGCCGCGGTGGTCGCGGTGGCCGGCCTGGCCACCGCCGTCTACGTCTGGCGCAACGAGCGCTGGCTGCCGCGCGCCGAGGCCTGGGGGGTCTGCTGCACCGCGGTCACCGCGCTGCTGCTCTCGCCGATCAGCTGGACCCACCACTGGGTGTGGTGCGTGCCGCTGCTGGTGCTGCTGGCCGCCGAGGCGGACACCGAGCGGACCAGGCCGGCCCGGCTGCGGCACAAGCGCTGGCGGGCGGTCTTCGCGGTCACACTGCTCGGCTTCTACTCCTTCGCGATGTGGCTGGTCCCGCACAAGGGCATGCCGGACTACCGGTTCAACCTGCTCCAGCAGCTGCCGGCCGGGATCTACCCCGGCATCGGCGTCTGCTTCCTCGCACTGGCCGCACTGCGGGTGCGGGCCCGGCGCCGCGCGGCCGGGCAGTCCGCGGCGGTGCGGATCTTCCCGCAGCGCACCGCGGAACCCACTCCCCGGGAACTGGTGGCACAGGAGCAGCGCACCCCCGCGGTGCGCTGAGCCCGCGCTCCAGCCGGCCACCTCAGGCCAGCAGCTCGGCGAGCGACCCGTCCAGGTCCAGCACGTTCAGCTCGCTGCCCGGCGGCACCAGCCGGTGGCAGCGCTCCAGCCAGGAGGCCACCGCCGGCAGCGGCGCCTCCAGCAGCGCGTCCCCGCCGGGGGAGGTGAGCGCCAGGCAGAGCACGCTCTGCCTGCCGTTGCGCGAGGGCCAGATCCGGACATCGCCCTGCCCGCACGGGCGGAAGGTGCCCTCGACCAGCAGCTCGCGGGAGAACACCCAGGTCACCGGGGTGCCGGTGTCCAGGTGGAAGGTGATGTGCACGGCGTACGGGTCGTGGCTGCCGTAGGACAGCCGGGCCGGGACGGGGACGCTGCGCTCGGGGGAGAGCACCAGCTTCAGCTGCAGTTCCTGCTCCACCACGCTGTGCCGGGTGTCCATGGCGACGTTCCTCTCGCTCGCTCGGTGCGCGGCCACTGCGGCCGCTCCACCCGCTGAGAGGGCGGGCCCGGCGGGCTCTTACACAACTTCCCGGACCGAATTCCGGAGAATCCGCAACTTCAGCCGAGTACTGGCCGAAAGGGCTACCCTTTGTGACTGCCCGGCGACGTGGCGTGCGCCCCGCCGAGGCGCCAGAGGCTCCAGGAGAGTGGATCTGCATGTCGGACCAGTGGTCGGATCAGATGTCGGACCGGACGTCGAGGTTGCGGGCGGAGCGGTCGGAGCAGCCGACGGCCGCGCCCGGGTACTACCCGGACCCCTCGGTGCCGGGGTTCGTCCGCTACTGGAACGGCGGCGGCTGGGTGCCCGGGACCAGTCGGCCGGCCCCCGCGGACGGTGAGGTGCTGGCCGCGCCCCGGTTCGCCGATCGGGTGGCGCCGCGGCCGGGCGGGCGGTACGTGCCGCCGCCGGCGGTGCCGGTGCCGGTGGCGGCGGAGTCGGAGTCGGAGGAGACCGGGCCGGTCTTCCTGGACGAGACCGGGGCCGGTGCGGTGCTCACGCTGGGGCCGGACGCGGGCGGGGGCATGGGCGTGGGTGTGGGTGGGGACGTGGGGTCGCGGGTGGGCGGCTGGCACGCCGATCCGCAGGAGCAGCGCGGGCTGCTGGAGACCGGTCGGGCGCCGCGGGTGGTCAGTTGGGGGGTCGCGGAGGGCGGCCAGGGGGCGCTCGTGGTGGAGTGCGCTACGGATGCGGTGGCGGTGTCGGCTTCCGCGGCTCCGCTGGCTGCCACGGTGCCTTTGGCTTCCGCGGTTCCTGCGGTGGTGTCCGGTGGGTCGGTGCCTGGTGGGTCGGTGCCCGTGCCGCGGAAGTCGGCCGGGCCGACTTCTCGCGCAGCCGAGCCCGCCCTCACGGTGACTCGCACCACACGCGCCCCTGCGGCCGTCGCCCGCACCGGAGCCGCCCGTCCCGCCCTGGAGCCCGCGCGGTTCCGCCGACGCCTGCTCGCCCGGCTGCTCGACACCCTGCCGCTGCTCGCCGTCGGCGCCGCCGTCGGCGTGCCGCTCGCCGTGCGGACCACCGCCTACCTCCAGCAGAAGCTCGACCAGGCCCGGACGGTCAGTCAGCTGACCCGCCGTGAGGTGGACGTCTGGCTGATCGACGGCACGGTGCTCGGCCGGGTCGCCCTGGTGCTCGGGGCGGTGCTGCTGGCCGGCGTGCTGCTGGAGGTGGTGCCGACCGCCCGGACCGGCCGCACCCTCGGCAAGCGGCTGCTCGGGCTGCGGGTGGTCAGGACCGGCACCGGGCAGGCCCCGGGCGCCGGCCGGGCCTGCGGCCGTTGGCTGGTCGCCCACCTGCTGCTGCTCACGGTGCTGGGCCTGGCCGGTGCCGCCGCCTGGCCGGACCGGCTGGCCCGGACCACGGTGGTGCGCGGCTGATCCCGGGTCAGTTCGTCCGAAACGGTCGAGAAATCCACAGAAGATACGATTTCTGGTGATCTACTGCTCGCATGAGCAGCTATGACCCTTCGAGTGCCGACTCTGAAGGAGGCGGCAAGCCCTCCTTCGAGAAGCGGCCGCCCACCGGGGCCGACAACCCGTCAGCCCCCCAGCCGCCGCCCAACGGCGCGCCCTACGGTTCGCCGTACGGCGGTTCCCCGCAGGACCAGCCCCCGGCCTACGGCGGCAACCCCTACGGCGGCACGCCCTACGGCAGCAGCTCGGACCCGTACGGCGGCAATCCGTACGGCGGCGGCAACCCGTACGGCGGTGGAGACCCGTACGGCGGCGGCGCGCCGACCGGCTCCCCGGCCGGCGGTCCGATCACCGGCATGCCCCCGATCGGCACCTGGCCGAGCCGGATCCTGGCCCGGGTGATCGACTACGTGATCATCCAGGTGATCGCCTTCGTCCTGGTGCTGCCGTTCACGGGCTTCGGCAACCGGGACGGCTGGACCGGCGGCGTCTGGCTCTTCTACCTGCTGTACCTGATCTACGAGGGCGTGATGCTCTCCCGGGACGGCCAGACCGTCGGCAAGAAGGTGATGAACGTCCGGGTCGCCATGCTGGCCGACGGCTCCAGCCCGCAGAACGGCGCCGCCTGGACCCGGGCCGCCGTCTACACCCTGCCCGCCGTGCTCTGCTGCGGCCTGTGGTGGCTGGTCAACGGCCTGTTCGGCGTCTTCGACAAGCCCTACCGCCAGTGCATCCACGACAAGGCGGCGAAGACCGTGGTCGTCTCCACCAACTGACGCACCGCTGCGCCACGCGGGCCGGGCCGGCGGGACCACTCCGCTAGCGTGGCCCGCGTCGACGTGCCGTCAGCAACCCGGGGGAACACCGTGATCACGCCCATCGACCTGGCCGCCTGGCCCGGCACCGAGGCCGCCGCGCTGGCCGAGCAGCAGCGGCTGCGCCCGCTGGTCGACCCGCACGGCCCGGCCCCCGCGCGCGGGGCCCTCGTCGCCGGGGTGGACGTGGCCTACGACGACGAGCGCGACCTGGTCGCCGCCGCGGCCGTGCTGCTCGACCTCGACACCCTGGAGGTGGTCGAGCAGGCCACCGCCGTCGGCCGGGTCGCCTTCCCCTACCTGCCCGGCCTGCTGGCCTTCCGCGAACTGCCCGCCGTGGTGGACGCGCTGGCCCGGCTCACCCGCCGCCCCGACCTGGTGGTCTGCGACGGCTACGGCCTGGCCCACCCGCGCCGCCTCGGCCTGGCCAGCCACCTCGGCGTGCTCACCGGCCTGGCCACCCTCGGCGTGGCCAAGACCGCCTTCACCTTCACCAGCACCGACCCCGCCCCCGAACGCGGCGCCTGGACCCCGCTGGTCGACCCGGCCGACGGCACCGAGGTCGGCCGGGCGCTGCGCACCCGCACGGGGGTGAAGCCGGTGTTCGTGTCGGTCGGCCACCGGATCGGGTTGTCCGAGGCGGTCGACTGCGTGCTCGCCCTCACCCCCGCCTACCGCCTGCCCGAGACCACCCGCCGGGCCGACTCGCTGTGCCGTCGCGCCCTCGCCGAGGCCGCCGCGCCGTGACGGTCGCCGTGACGGGAGTGGTGACTGGAGTGGTGACTGGAGTGGTGACTGGAGTGGTGACTGGTAGTGCGAGTGGTGGACACGGGGGGTTGGCGTTGCGTTGAATACTTGGCAGTCTTGGACGGCCGATCGGCACACCGGAAGCACGCGGACTGGGGGAGGCGCGAACCGTGACCGACAAGGGGAGCGGCGGATCCGGCTACCAGATCGAGGTGGACAGCCTGCGCGCGTTCGCCGGCCAGGTCCGCGGTCTGCTGACGGAGTTCCAGGCCTCGGCCGACGGGAAGACCGCGCACGCGAAGTCGGGCGTGGGCCGGACCTCCTTCGGCGAGTTCACCGAGGCGACGGCGCTGCACGACCAGTACGACGTGATGCGCGACGGGCTGCGGGACGCCCTGATCGCCCTGCACCAACTGATCGACGACGCCCAGCAGAAGGCCGACCTCACCGCCACCAACTACGACGAGCAGGAACGGGAGACCACCCGGAGCCTGAAGGTCACCTCCGACGGATGGTCCGTCGGCGCCCCGGCCACCGTCGTGTACGCCGCCGCGGGCGCGGGCGGCGTGGTCACGGGTGCGGCGGCCGGACGCTCCGCCGCCGCCCAGGGCGCGCCGGTTGACGGGGCGTCGGACGCTGCGGTCGTCCCGCCGGGGCCGGAGGGTGCGGTGGTTCCGGGGGCTCCGGTGGTTCCGGGCGACGGGGGCAAGGGGAAGTCCAAGCGCGAGAAGCCGGGACAGACCGGCTCCACCGCGCCCGACGGGACGGAGCTTCCGTCGTGGTGACCGGCGAGGAGAAGGCGTGAGCGCCCCAGAGACGGACTTCAGCAAGTACAGCCACGCCCAACTGCGTCAGATGGTCGAAGGGCTCAACTCGGGTGACGTGATGTCGGCCAGCGACCCCTGGCGGCGCGCGGCGAGCACCCTGAAGCAGATCCGCACCGCCCTGAACACCGCCTCGGGCGACGCCACGCAGAAGTGGGAGGGCGCCAGCAGCGACGCCTTCTACGGGGCGATGACCAAGCTGGCGACCAACGTCAACAACATCTCCGCCTACGCCAACGACGCCGCGAACACGCTGCAGATGATGTCCGAGGCGATCGACCAGGCGAAGCACGACATGCCCGAGGAACCCGGTCTGCTCGACCAGCTGGGCAACGCGATCTCGGACACTTTCCAGAACGCGATCGGGCAGCAGGACGACAGCACCCAGATCCCGATCGCCGACCAGCGGAAGAACCAAGCGGTCGCGGTGATGCAGACATTGGCGAACAAGTACCGGGTGGCGACGCCGGTGTTGAAGCCGCCGAACGTTCCGTCACTGGAGGACCCGAAGGTTCCACCACCGGACCCCAACGCGGCAGCAGCACTCAGTGCGTTCGTGACAGGAGCCGGTGTCGGCGCCGTCGGCGGGTACTCCACGGCTCCAACAACCACTCGTGCGACCACACATGCGGCGACGACCACGGCTCCGCCCGCGCCTTCCCCCCGCAAGTCCGACCAGTCGGCACCGGCCGACTCGGGAATCGCCGGTGGTGTGCCGAACGCTCCCACGAGGGCGCCGAAGTCGGTGGCGGTCGGTGCCGACGCTCCGTCAGTCGCCCCCGCTGCCACATCGGTAGCCGCACCGACCCAGCCCGCCGGGCCCGTCATCGGGACCGGCATCGATCACACGGCGCTCAGTGTTCGCCCGTCGCTGGCTGGGACGGGCGCTTCGCCGATCGGTGGCACCGGAAGCCCCAGCGCCGGGCTGCCGTTCGGCCCCGGAGCCGTGGCCGGCCGCACCTCCACCGGCGGTGGCGGCTTCGACGCGCCCTGGCCCAAGGCCCAGCCCGGAACGGGGACGCCGATTCGCGGCGGAGCGGGGGCGGCGCCGGGCGAGGAAGGCGGTGGACCCGTGTCCGGGCGCGCCGGTGGCAACGCGGCTGCCGAGGCGTCAGGCGCTGGGCGCGGCTTGGCCGGCAGCTCCGGTGAGCGGGTTGGTGGCGGTGTCCGCGCCAACACGCCGCGGCGCACGGCCGGGGCGATCGGCGAGGAGGAGGCGCCGTCCGCCTCGCCGCGTGTCGGCCCGGGCAAGGAGGCCTTCACCGAGGGCGGGTCCGGCCTCGGTGCGCGCACCCGGGCGGCCGACTCCACGGCGGCGGAGGAGCAGGAAGCGGGCATGGGGCTGGTGCCCGGCGGATCGCAGTCGCCGGAGCGGAAGAAGAAGCGCAAGGGCCAGCGCGCCGACTACTTGGTCGAGGACGAGGAGACCTGGGCGTCGGACCAGGACGCCAATCCCGACGTGGTGGAATGAGGCCCCGGTGACGAGAAGTGGGGAGTAGCGGTCATGACCAGCAGGCGGCCGGTACGGGGCGTGGCCGCCCTGGCAGCGGGGGCCTTGGTGTGGGGCCTGTCGGCCGCTCCGGCCTCGGCCGACACCATTCGGGACCAGCAGTGGGCGTTGCAGGCGTACAACGCGCCGACCAAGGTGTGGCCGATCAGCCAGGGGGATGGGGTCACGATTGCGGTGATCGACACCGGGGTCGAGGGGGACCACCAGGACCTGACGGGTCAGGTGCTGCCGGGGGCCGATTTCTCGGGTGAGCAGAGCAACGGTCAGATCGACACTGATGGTCACGGGACGGCTATGGCGAGCTTGATTGCCGGCCACGGCCACGGTGATCAAGCGGGTGTGATGGGCCTCGCTCCCAAGGCGAAGATCCTTCCGGTGCGGGTTGCACTTCGCGATCCCGACAACTTCTCCGCAGGTCCTGATCTGAAGTTCTCCGACGCATTGCGGTACGCGGTCGACCACGGGGCGAAGGTGGTCAACATGTCCTTCGGTGGTGCCATGCGGACCGATCGTGACGCGCGGGCTGCTGTCCAGTACGCGCTTTCCCGGGACGTGGTGCTGGTCGCGAGCACCGGAAACCTCGGGACCGACTACATCGACTACCCCGCTGCCTTTCCCGGCATCGTCGCCGTCGGTGCGATCGACCGCATGGGCAACCTCTGGCCCAAGTCCGACACCGGCCCGGAGACCACCCTCGTCGCGCCAGGTGTGGACATCCGCGACGCCGGCAGCAAGACCACCTCCGACTACGGCTATGCCGACGGCACCTCCGACGCCACCGCCTACGTCTCCGCCATCGCCGCCCTGGTCCGCTCCAAGTACCCCAACCTGACGGCCGGTCAGGTGATCCGCCGCATGATCACGAGTGCCGCGGCGCCCCCCGACGGCAGCACGGTGCCCAACGCCCGCTACGGCTACGGCATCGCCTCCCCGTCCAAGTCGCTGGCCGACAACCCCGCCGTGGACAACGGGCCCAAGGACAATCCGCTGCTGACCCGGGTCGAGTCGCAGGGCGCCCCGGACACCAGCGTGGCCGTGCCGGTGCCGGCGGCGGCGAGCAGTGGCAAGGACAGCGGCTTGACGTTGTGGCTCTACGTGGCCGCCGGTGTGGTCGTCCTGCTGATCGCGGCCGGGGTGACCTTCCTGGTCCGTCGAGCAGCCTCATGACCACCCTCGCCCCCGACTGCCACAGCTGTGCCCGTACCGCCGAGTTGGACGCCCTGCCGTCCCGGGAGCGGGTGGCGGTGGACGCGCACTGGCGGGTGGCGCACGCGTTCGGTGCGGGGGTGCTGGGGTGGCTGGTGCTGCTGCCGCGCCGGCACGTGGTGAGCGTGGCCGAGTTGACCGACGAGGAGGCGGCGGGCCTGGGGGTGTGGCAGGTGCGGTTGTCGCGGGCGCTGGTGGCCGAGACGGGCTGCGCGAAGGTGTACGTGGCGCAGTTCGCCGAGGCGCCGGGCTTCGGCCACGTGCACTTCCATCTGATCCCCAGGGCGGTGGAGTTGGCGCCCGAGCACCGTGGTCCGCGGGTCTTCGGGTTGCTCGGCGACGGTGCCGGGGTGCCGTCGGAGCCGGAGCGTGACGCTTTCGCCGACCGCCTGCGGGCCCGGCTGGGCGGCTGACCGTCAGTGCTCGTCCGACCGGTCGATCGGGGGCTCCTGACAACCGGTCGGACGAGCACTAGGGTCGTGATCATGTCTGAAGCCACGTCACCCGCGTCACCCGCGCCAGCCGCGTCGTTCACCGGCCTGCACCACGTCCAGCTGTCGATCCCGCCGGGGGCGGAGCCGCTCTGCCGGGAGTTCTGGGGCGGGGTGCTCGGGATGACCGAGGTGGCGAAGCCGCCGGTGCTGGCGGCGCGTGGCGGCTGCTGGTTCCGGGGCGGCGGCCTGGAGGTGCACCTGGGGGTGGAGCAGGACTTCGCGGCGGCCCGCAGGGCGCACCCGGGGATCCTGGTGGCGGGGCTGCGGGCGCTCGGCGAGCGGCTGGAGGCGCACGGCCACGAGGTGGTGTGGGACGGCGACTTCCCCGGCTACGACCGCTTCCACACCCAGGACAAGCTGGGCAACCGGCTGGAGTTCCTCGAACCGAACGGGACCCGGTGAGCACGTGAGCACCTTCGCGCCCGCGCCGCCGGAGCCGCTGCCGGCGGACCTGTTCGACCCGGCCATGCTGCCGAACCCGGTGCCGATCCGGCTGGGCGACAAGTGGGCCTGGTTCGTGCTGCGCTGCCTGGAGCCGGGGCCGCGCCGGTTCTCCGAACTGCGGGTTCCGCTGCACTGGGTCACGCCCAAGGTGCTGACCGCCACCCTGCGGTCACTGGAGCGGGACGGGCTGCTGACCCGGACCGTGTTCGAGGAGAACCCGCCCCGCGTGCTGTACGAGCTGACGCCGCTGGGCCGCTCGATGTTCGGCCCGATGGACGCGGTCTGCGCCTGGGCCGCCGAGAACCTGGAGCCGCTGCTGGCGGCCCGGGCGGCCCGGGCGGAGGAGATCGGGCCGGAGTCGGTCTGAGAGGAGAACCCCCGTTGCCCCCGTGACCTGCTGTGGTGCAACTGTGCTGCGAGAGCAGTGCAAGTGTGGTTCAAGTGCGGTGCGGTGCAACGAGCCCCGGCGGTCAGACGACCAGTTCGCGGGCTTCCAGGTAAGTCCGTACCACTGCCATGCCGTAGACCGGCTGGATCAGCTGCTGACCCTTGAAGAACGGCCGGGCGGGTGCGAACCCGGCCGCGACGAGCATTTCGCGGATCTCTGCTATCTCCGCCTCGGAGCGGGCCGTGAAGCGAACCTCCCAGCCCTTCTTGTACGTCGAACCCCGCTCTCCGGCCCGTCGGGCGGGGTCTGGCCGCCGGACGTATCCGGGCAGCCGGCCCAGGCGCAGCTGGGCCGCGCTAAGACCTGATGTTTCGTCATATCGCATGCCCTGATGGTAGGCAATGCGCGTGGGCCGCTTGGTGCGAGGGAGGAATCCCGCCGAGTGTCCCGGATCACATCAGGGGCGGACGGGGTTTCAGACCGCCGCCGCGCGGGCACGGTCCCGCTCCGCGCCGAGCGCCCGGACGGCGGTCCGCTGGGAGAAGGCGAGCATGGCGACGGTGACGGCGGCCATCACGACGGCGAAGACGGCGTGTCCGGCGACACCGTTGACGGCCACGCCGACGGCGGACAGCGCGCCGTGCGCCCCGATCCGCAGCACCACCAGCCCGATGGCGATCATCCGGGTCCGCTTGCCCCGCCAGAGCGCGCGGGCCAGCTTGAGCCGGCGGCGCAGCACGGTGAGCGAGAGCGTGATGTTGACCGCGACCAGCAGCAGGACGACCGGCCAGGCGGCGGGGAAGGCCTTGAGCAGGTCGTAGGTGGCGGCGAAGACCGCCTCGAAGCCGAAGTACCAGGCGGGCAGCCGCAGCTCGTCGAGGTTCTCGGGCAGCGCGGCCAGGTGCTCGGGCAGCTCGACCCCGCCGGCCTGCCCCTCGACCCCGGTGGCGGCCTGCGGCTCGCCGATGGTCTCGTCGACGGTCTCGCTGGTGCGCTCGCTGATGCTCTCGGTCATGGTCATCGTTCTGGTCCCCGTCCTCGCCGGCCCCGCGCCCCTCGCCCCGCCGGTAGTGGAAATTCTGCTCGGACGGCGGCGGGTCGGGCAGGGCAGCCCATCACCGGTCGCACATGACGGATGTCATGGGCCGCCCGGGGGCGAGGCATGACTGATCGTCTGATGCAAGGCCAATACGCCCAATTACTCCGAATGAGCGAGGGTATGGAGACTTTAGTGCGGGGACGTCCCGGTTTGACGACGGTTCCGTAACGGTGCGTCAGTGCATGACTCCGGCGACCGGGTGACGGGGGAGTGTTGTCGCATGAGCTACCAGACGCCCTCCGCCGCCCTGTCCCTCGAAGAACTGTCCCGCCGTCAGCAGAACGTGATCACCGCAAGTCAGCTGCGCGCCCGGGGAGTTCCGTCCCGCGTGGTGAGCGAGCACTGCCGCCGGGGCGGGCCGTGGCAGCGCCTGCTGCCCCGGGTGTACCTGCTGCAGACCGGCACCCCGACCCCCGAGCAGCGGATGTGGGCCGCCCTGCTCTACGCGGCGCAGAACGGCCGGGAGGAGACGAGCGCCGGCGCCGGTGCGGTGATCACCGGCGCGGCGGCCCTCGCGCTCTACGGCTTCGCCGGTGTGCCCAGGCTGCCCGCGGTCACCGGGGTGCAGGTGCTGGTGCCCCGTCAGCGCCGGCTGCGGGACGCCGGCGAGGTGCGGATCCAGCGCACCGCCCGGGAGCTGCGCGCCACCGACGTGCACGGGCTGGCCTGCGCGCCGGTGCCCCGCGCGGTGGCGGACGCGCTGCGCGAGTGGACCGACGGCGGGGTGCTGGACGCCGGGCTGCTCGGCGCCGGGGTGCTCCGCTCGGTGCTGCGCGAGGCGGTGGCGCCGGACGGCCCGGCCGGGGCGCCCGCCTGCACGCCGGCCGAGCTGGTGGCCGAGCTGCGGGAGGCCGAACTGCTCGGCGAGCCGCGGATCCGGGCGGCGGTGGACGAGCTGCTGGCCGCCGAGCGGGACGCGGTGCTCGGCGCTCTGCTGGACCTGGCGGCGGCCGAGCTGCTGCCGCTGCCGCTGGTCGGCCCGGAGCTGCGGATGCGCGGCGGCACCTTCGTCGCGGTGCCGGACGTCTACTGGCCCGAGCAGGGCGTGGCGGTCGAGCTGGACTCGGCGCTGCGCTGCGTCAGCGAGGGCGAGGAGGCCTGGGTGCGGGCCGGCCAGCACCGGATGGAGTACCTGGGGGTGCGGGTGGTGCACCTGACCGGGGCGCGGCTGGCGGCCGACGAGGCCGGGGTGGCCGAGCAGCTGCGCGAGGCGCTGGCCGACGGCGGCACCGACCTGGTCGAGCTGCTGCTCACCGAGGGCTGACCCCTGACCACCTGACCGCTAGACCACCCGACTACCTGACCACCCGACAGCCTGACTGTCCGTCAGGCCCCGTCGACCCAGTCCCGTCGACCCAGTCCCGTCACCCCAGCACCGGCTCCCCGCTCAGCTCCACGCCGGCCGCCCGCAGCTGCTCCAGCGCGGCGGCCGTGGTCCCGGCCGCGACGCCCGCCGTCAGGTCGAGCAGCACCCGGGTGGCGAACCCCTCCCGCACCGCGTCCAGCGCGGTGGCCCGCACGCAGTGGTCGGTGGCGATGCCGACCAGGTCCACCGCGTCGATCCCGCGCTCCCGCAGCCAGGCGGCGAGCGTCTCCCCGTGCTCGTCGAACCCCTCGAACCCGCTGTAGGCGGCCGCGTGGGCGCCCTTGGAGAAGACCGCCTCGATCGCCCCGGAGGTGACGGAGGGGGCGAAGTTGGGGTGGAAGCCGACCCCCTCGGTGCCGGCCACGCAGTGCGGCGGCCAGGTGTTCTCGAAGTCCGGCGCGGCCGAGAAGTGCTCGCCCGGGTCCAGGTGGTGGTCCCGGGTGGCGATCACGTGCCGGTACGCGCCGTGCTCGGTGGCGATCCACTCGGTGATCGCGGCCGCCACCTCGGCGCCGCCGGTGACGGGCAGGCTCCCGCCCTCGCAGAAGTCGTTCTGCACATCGATGACGATCAGGGCCCGGGACATGGCGTGCTTCCTCGTGGTTTTGACGGTGGTGCCGGCGGCTCGGCCTCGACGGCCTGGGGAGTGTGGCCACTCTAGGGAGTACCGGTGGAGGGGGGAAGGGGCGACCCGCGGCTGCCGTCCCCTGTGCGGCAGCCGCGGGAGTCCGACGCCCTACCCGAGGACGAGCTCGGTGGGCAGCACCGGCTCGCCGCGGGAGAGCTGGGTGGCGGAGAGCGGCAGTCCGGCCACGGCCCGCCGGTGGCGTTCCCGGACGGCGGCCAGCGGCTCCCGGCCGACCGGCTCGCCGCCGCGCACCAGCGGCACCTGGAGCAGCCGGTCGGCCAGCTCCGCGGGCACCTCGCCGGTGCCGACCACCTCGGCCTCGGCCACCCCGTCGGCGTCGAGCCGGCGGGCCGCCCACTTGCGCCCGCCCAGGCTGCTCTTGGCCCCGGCGGAGCGCTTGGCCACCGGCACCAGCGGCGCGTCCGGGTCGGCCGAGGCGGCCCGGGCGACCAGCTTGTAGACCATCGCGCAGGTCGGGTGCCCGCTGCCGGTGACCAGGCTGGTGCCCACCCCGTAGCCGTCCACCGGCGCGGCGGCGAGCGCGGCGATGGCGTACTCGTCCAGGTCGGAGGTGACGATGATCCGGGTCTGCCGGGCGCCCAGGTCGTCGAGTTGGCGGCGGACCCGGTGGGCCAGCAGGGTCAGGTCGCCGGAGTCGATCCGCACCGCGCCCAGCTCGGGCCCGGCCACCTCGACGGCGGTGCGGACCGCCTCGGCCAGGTCGTAGGTGTCGACCAGGAGGGTGGTCCCGGTGCCCATCGAGGCGATCTGGGCGGTGAAGGCGTCCTTCTCGGTGTCGTGCAGCAGGGTGAAGGCGTGCGCGGCGGTGCCGGTGGTCGGGATGCCGTGCGAGAAGCCGGCCTGCAGGTCGGAGGTGGCGGCGAAGCCGGCGACGTAGGCCGCCCGGGCGGCGGCCACCGCGGCGCTCTCGTGCGCCCGCCGGGCCCCCATCTCGATGCACGGCCGCTCCCCTGCGGCGGCCGTCATCCGGGAGGCCGCGGCGGCCACCGCGGAGTCGAAGTTGAGGATGGAGAGGATCACCGTCTCCAGGATCACCGCCTCCGCGAAGCTGCCCTCGACGGTCAGCAGCGGGGAGCCGGGGAAGTAGACCTCGCCCTCCGGGTAGCCGGTGACGTCGCCGGTGAAGCGGTAGTCGGCGAGCCAGCGCAGGGTCGGCTCGTCCACCACCCGCTGGTCCGCGAGCCAGTCCAACTGGGCGGTGTCGAAGCGGAAGTTCGCGATCGCGTCGAGTACCCGTCCGGTGCCGGCCAGCACGCCGTAGCGGCGCCCGTCGGGCAGCCGGCGGGTGAAGACCTCGAAGACCGAGCGCCGGTGCGCGGCGCCGCTGCGCAGCGCGGCCTGCAGCATGGTCAACTCGTAGCGGTCGGTGAGCAGCGCCGTGGAGGCGGCAGCCGACAGGGTGGGCGCGACGGAGGGTCCCGCCGCCATTGCCTTGGCGTCCATGAGGATGATGCTACTACCACTTAGCGTCAGTTTGACGATTTGTGCGGCCGAACGCCGGGTCGGGATCGCTCCCGGGTCCCTCGGATGGCAGCATGGGAGGTCAGAGAGTCCCTGACCGCACCCCCTTGTGAGGAGAGCCCGCCGTGAGTGTCGCGCCGGCCGAGATCGAACGCCCCGAGGCCGAGAGCCTCCCGGTGGCGGAGCCGGACACGCCGTGGGTCACGATCGTCCACAACGATCCGGTCAACCTGATGAGTTACGTGCTCTACGTGTTCCAGGCCTACTTCGGCTACCCGAAGGAGAAGGCCCGCAAGCTGATGATGGACGTGCACACCCGGGGCCGCGCGGTGGTCTCCAGCGGCACCCGCGAGGAGATGGAGCGGGACGTCCAGGCGATGCACGGCTACGGCCTGTGGGCCACCCTGCAGCACGACTGACAGACTCTCACCCCACTCCGATCGATCGACGACCGATCGACGACAGATCGACAGAGAAGCGAACCGGGACGGTAGTTGCACTGATGGCTGGGATGTTCGAGCGGACCCGAGAAGGCGGCACGGCGATCGCACTCGACGAGGTGGAGGCCGACATCCTCCGCTCGCTGGAAGTGCAGATGCTGGAGCTCATCGGCCCCGGCCCGGTCGACGAGCCCGACCAGGACCCGCTGGCCGCGCTCTTCGCCGAGGGCCCCACCGAGGCCCCGGCCGACCCGGCACTGGCCCGGCTCTTCCCCGACGCCTACGGCGAGCCCGGCGAGTCGGCCGACGCACAGACCAAGGCCTTCGCCGGCGAGTTCCGCCGCTACACCGAGCTGGACCTGCGGGCCCGCAAGCGTGAGGACGCGCTGCACGTGGTCCGCGCACTCGACAGCCTGGGCGGCAGGGGCGGGGTGCTGGAGCCGACCGGCGAGGAGCGGATGCGCTGGCTCGGCGCGCTCAACGACCTGCGGCTGACCATGGGAGTGCGGCTGGAGGTCGTTGAGGAGGACGAGGGCGGGCTCTACCAACTCCCCGACGGCGACGAGCGCAAGCCCTTGGTGATGGCCTACCTCTGGCTCGGCGCGATGCAGGAGTCGCTGCTGGAGGCGATGGCCGGCTGAGGCCCTCGGGGGCGGCGAACGGCTGCCCCTATCCTGGCCGCATGCTCACCATCACCCGAGAACTGCGCGACGCGATCGTCGCCCACGCCCGCGCCGACCACCCGGACGAGGCCTGCGGGGTGGTCGCCGGACCGGCCGGCACCGACCGCCCGGAGCGGTTCATCCCGATGCTGAACGCGGCCCGCTCGCCCACCTTCTACGAGTTCGACTCGCAGGACCTGCTGAAGCTCTACCGCGACATGGACGACCGGGACGAGGAGCCGGTGGTGGTCTACCACTCGCACACCGCCACCGAGGCCTACCCCTCGCGCACCGACGTCAGCTACGCCTCCGAGCCCAACGCGCACTACGTGCTGGTGTCCACGGCGGAGGGCACCGGGCCGGAGGACCCCTACCAGTTCCGCTCGTTCCGAATCGTGGACGGTGTGATCACCGAGGAGGACGTGACGGTCGTCGAGGCCTGAGCGGCTGGTCGGCGGGCCGATCAGCCGGCCCGCCGGCCCCTCGGGCTCCATTCGGACGACCGGGGAGTCCCAGATGCCGACACGAAAGCTTCCGAACAGTGAGACGGGCATGGAGGATCCGGGCCGGGAATCTATACGATGAGCCCATGCGTTCCGTCGATGTGAGCATCCAGGCCCCGGGCATCCGCCTCGTGGCGCGCCTGCACATCGATCTGTGCCGGCACGCCGCGGCCATCTGTCGCGACGCCTGAGCCGCCGCCGCCCGACCACCGGGCAGCCGGCACCGCGCCCGCCCCACCCCAACCCCGTCGCGCCGCGCGCCTGCGGCCCCACCACGACCTGCCCAGGAGCACCGCCATGGCCATCGAGGTCCGCATCCCGACCATCCTCCGCAGCTACACCGACGGCGCCAAGGCCGTCGACGGCGCCGGCGCCAGCCTCGGCGAGCTGATCGCCGACCTGGATGTCCGTCACCCGGGCATCGCCGCCCGCCTGCTGGACAACGGTGAGCTGCGCCGCTTCGTCAACGTCTACCTGAACGACGAGGACGTCCGCTTCCTGGAGGGCATCGGCACCGGCCTCAAGGACGGCGACAGCGTCACGATCCTCCCGGCCGTGGCCGGCGGCTCGAAGTAATGCGCTACGACAGCCCGATCGAAGCCGTCGGCAACACCCCGCTGGTCCGGCTGCCCCGGCTCTCCGCGGCGATCCCCGGCAACGAGTCGGGCCAGGTGTCGCTCTGGGCCAAGCTGGAGGACCGCAACCCGACCGGCTCGATCAAGGACCGCCCGGCCCTGCACATGATCGAGCGGGCCGAGGCGGCCGGCCGGCTCACCCCGGGCTGCACCGTGCTGGAGCCCACCAGCGGCAACACCGGCATCTCGCTCGCCATGGCGGCCAAGCTCAAGGGCTACCGGATGGTGTGCGTGATGCCGGAGAACACCAGCGAGGAGCGGCGCGAGCTGCTCCGGATGTGGGGCGCCGAGATCATCTCCTCGCCCGCCGCCGGCGGCTCCAACACCGCGGTGCGGGTGGCCAAGGAGCTGGCCGCCGAGCACCCGGACTGGGTGATGCTCTACCAGTACGGCAACCCGGACAACGCCGGCGCGCACTACGCCGGCACCGGCCCGGAGATCCTCGCCGACCTGCCCACCGTCACCCACTTCGTGGCCGGCCTCGGCACCACCGGCACCCTGATGGGCGTCGGCCGGTACCTGCGCGAGAAGGTGCCGGGCGTGAAGATCGTGGCCGCCGAACCGCGCTACGACGACCTGGTCTACGGCCTGCGCAACCTCGACGAGGGCTTCGTGCCCGAGCTCTACGACGCCGAGGTGCTCACCACCCGGTTCAGCGTCGGCTCCGCCGACTCGGTGCGGCGCACCCGCGAGCTGCTCGCCGAGGAGGGCATCTTCGCCGGTGTCTCCACCGGCGCCATCCTGCACGCGGCGCTCGGCGCCGGCCGCCGCGCCGCCGAGGCGGGCGAGCGGGCCGACATCGTCTTCGTGGTGCCGGACGGCGGCTGGAAGTACCTGTCCACCGGCATCTACACCGCCGAGACCACCGAGCAGGCGGTCGAGGCGCTGCGCGGCCAGCTCTGGGCCTGATCAGGCTTCAGTCGACGCACCGTCAACGGGCCCGTACCGCACGCTCGGTACGGGCCCAGGTCGTCGCGTCCAACACGCCGACCCGGCGGCGGAAGTGCGCCAGCGGCACCTCGCGCAGTTCGTGCGTCTCCAGCCAGCTGGCCCGGCCCTGGCGGTCGCCCACCGCGCCCGGCGGCAGCGCCAGCACCCCCGGCAGCTCGGCGTGGTGCTTGCTGGTGATCTTGGCGACGGTGGCCGTCCGCCCGCGCACCGCCAGCACCAGGCAGGGCCGGTCCTTGCTCCCCGAGACCTCTTCGAACGGCACCTCGGCCCACCAGATCTCCCGCGGTGCGGGGGAGCCCGCCCGGGGCGCGCCGACCGGGGCGGGCCGCGGCCGTTCGGTGGTCCGGGAGCGGCAGCCGAGCAGCACCACCAGGGCGAGCAGCACCAGCACCGCGAGGCCGAGCAGCGGATAGGTCGCGTGATTCATGTGCTGACCGTACCGGTGTGACAGTTGAGCATTTATCCGTTCCCGGCTGCCGCTTCGTCACAGAACCACCACTGCGCCCGCCGCGCCCCGGGAGTCGGCGCCCGCACCGATTGGCTGGTCGTGCACCACCCCTGATCGAGCCTCGCCGCCCCGGAGGTCCCCGATGAGCCAGTCCAGCGCCGACGCGTGGTCCTACCCCGAGATCGCCCGCCACATCGGAGTGCAGCCCGACACCGTGCGCAGCTACCGGCGCCACGGGCTGCTGCCCGAACCCGACTTCGTGGACGCCGGCGGGCATCCGCGCTGGTACCCGGAGCGGATCCGGGAGTGGGCCAGGCGCCGCCCCGGGCACCGCTGAGCGCCGCCGGCCCCGGGCCGGAAACCGGCCGGAAACCAGCCGGAGCACGGGCGGTGGCCGCACGCCGCTCCGTTCTGGTGATTCCAGCCACAGCCCGGCACGGGGACGGGGGCAAAGTGCCGCCGCACCCTTACCCTCGACACACGACCGCTGCCACTACCCGCCGGTGCGACCCGGCGGTAACCGGCATGCGCGGGCCTGGATCCGGCGGAGGGGCACGGGATGGAACTGACTGTGGTGGGCTGCTCCGGGAGCTTTCCGTCGCCGGAATCCGCCTGCTCCAGCTACCTGGTCGAGGCCGACGGCTTCCGGCTGGTCCTGGACCTGGGCAACGGCGCGCTCGGCGCGCTGCAGAACCACATCGGCCTCTACGACGTGGACGCCATCGCACTCAGCCACCTGCACGCCGACCACTGCATCGACCTGTGCGCCTACTGGGTCGCCCGCAACTACCGGCTGGAGGGCTGCCCCGAGCTGCTGCCGGTCTACGGCCCCGCCGACACGCCCGGCCGGCTGGCCCGCGCCTACGACATGCCCGAGGTCCCCGGGATGACCGAGGTCTTCGATTTCCGCACGCTGCCCGCCGGCCCGTTCGAGCTCGGCCCGCTGCGGGTCACCGCGGTCCGGGTCAACCACCCGGTGGAGGCCTACGCCTTCCGGATCGAGCACGGCGGCCGCTCGCTGGTCTACTCCGGCGACACCGGGGAGAGCCCCGAGCTGGTGGCCCTCGCGCGCGACTGCGACCTGCTGCTCTGCGAGGCCGCCTACACCGACGGCAAGGAGACCTACCGGGCCGTCCACCTGAACGGCCGGGAGGCCGGCGAGCACGCCGCGGCCGCCGGTGCCCGGCGCCTGGTGCTCACCCACATCCCCCCGTGGACCGATCCGCAGCGCAACCTGCACGACGCCCGGCTGGCCTTCCCGGGGCCGGTGGAGCTGGCCGAGGCCGGCGCGGTGTACCGGATCTGAGCGGCGCGACACGGCGAAGGGCCCGTCCGAACCGATCGGACGGGCCCTTCGCCGTGTGGTGCCGTGGGGTCAGGCCTTGGTGATGTCGTCGATCTCGTCCTCGGGCTCGCGGCCCGGGGTGGGGAGGTTGAACTTGGTGATCGCGAAGCGGAAGACCACGTAGTAGACGACCGCGAAGCAGAGCCCGATCGGGATGATCAGCCAGGGCTTGGTGGCGAAGTGCCAGTTGAAGACGTAGTCGATCGCGCCGGCGGAGAAGGTGAAGCCGTCGTGCACGCCGAGCGCCCAGGTGATCATCATCGAGAGCGCCGTCAGCACCGCGTGCACCGCGTACAGCAGCGGGGCGATGAAGAGGAAGGAGAACTCGATCGGCTCGGTGATGCCGGTCATGAACGAGGTCAGGGCCAGCGACATCATCATGCCCATCACGGCCTTGCGGCGCTCCGGGCGGGCGCAGTGCGCGATCGCCAGGGCGGCGGCCGGCAGGCCGAACATCATCACCGGGAAGAAGCCGCCCATGAACTGGCCGGCCGTCGGGTCGCCGCCGAAGAAGCGGTTGAGGTCGCCGTGGAAGACGGTGCCCGAGTGGTCGGTGTAGGTGCCGGCCTGCTGCCAGAAGAAGGTGTTGGCGAACTGGTGCATGCCGACCGGCAGCAGGCCGCGGTTGATCAGGCCGAAGATGCCGGAGCCGACGGCGCCCAGGCCGATCGCCCAGTTGCTGAAGTGGTCCAGGGCGGAGCCGACCGGGCCCCAGGCCAGGCCGAACACGATGCCGGCGATGGTGCCGACGAAGGCCATGATCAGCGGCACCAGGCGGCGGCCGTTGAAGAAGCCCAGCCAGTCCGGGAGCTTGGTGCGGTAGTACCGCTGCCAGAGCACGGCGGCCAGCAGGCCGATCACCACACCGCCCAGCACGCCCGGGTCCTGCGGCTTGCCGGCCGGGGTGGCGGCGGTGACCGTGCCGGCCATCGGGAAGACGGTCAGCACCTTGCTGAAGACCAGGTAGCCGACCAGCGCGGCCAGCGCGGTGGAGCCGTCGGCCTTCTTCGCCAGGCCGATCGCGATGCCGACGCAGAACAGCAGCGGCATGTTGTCGAAGACGGCGTGGCCGGCGGCCGCGAAGGTGGCGACCAGCTTGGCCGGCAGGTGCAGCTTCTGCTGCACGTCGGTCTGCCCGAGGCGCAGCAGGATGCCGGCGGCCGGCAGCACGGCGATCGGGAGCTGGAGGCTGCGGCCGATCTTCTGCAGGCTCTGCAGGGTGCTCTGGCCGACCTTCTTCAGCGGGGACGGCGAGGGCGCCGTTGCCTGCGCTGTCGTACTCATGGGGGTGGTTCCTCACGCCATGGCGTACCGGGCGGGGTGCGGGCCGGGGGCCGGTACGCGAACTGGTCTACACCACTAGTGGTGTAGACCAGTTTTGTAGCACGCTGCGAGAGGGGCTGGAAGGGCCGATAGCCCCGCAGGTCGGAAGCGCTATGAAATCGAAACCTTGTTGAGGATTGACGATCATCGTTACCCGCGGTGACCGCGCTCCGCAGTCATCCGTGTCGGATCGGGCAACCGATCCGGCGGGATCCGGGTCAGGCCTTGGTCAGGTCCTCCACGTCCTCCTCCGGCTCACGACCGGGAGTGAGCAGGTTGAACTTCGTGATCATGAACCGGAAGAGCGCGTAGTACACCACCGCGAAGCAGAGCCCGATCGGGATGATCAACCAGGGTTTGGTGGCCAGGGTCCAGTTGATCAGATAGTCGATCAGGCCCGCCGAGAAACTGAAGCCGTCGTGCACTCCCAGCCCCCAGGTGATGCCCATTGAGGCACCGGTCAGCAGCGCGTGCGCCACGTAGAGCAGCGGCGCGACGTAGAGGAACGAGTACTCGATCGGCTCGGTGACCCCGGTCACGAAACTGGTCAGCGCGACCGAGGTCATCAGGCCGTAGATCTCCTTGCGCCGGTGCGGCTTGGCGCAGTGCGCGATCGCCAGCGCGGCCGCCGGCAGCGCGAACATCATGATCGGGAAGAAGCCCGAGGTGAACTGGCCCGCCGTCGGGTCGCCGTGCAGGAAGCGCGGGATGTCGCCGGTCCAGGTGTTGCCCTCCGGATCCTTGTACGTGCCGTACTGGAACCAGACGAAGGTGTTCAGGAACTGGTGCATGCCGATCACCAGCAGCGCGCGGTTCGCCACACCGAAGATCGCCGAGCCGAGCGAGCCCAGCCCCGACAGCCAGTCGCTGAAGTGCACCAGCCCGCGCCCGATCGGCGGCCAGATCCACAGGCCCAGCACCGCGAAGATGATCCCCACCAGTGCCATGATCATCGGCACCAGCCGGCGCCCGTTGAAGAAGCCCAGCCAGTCCGGCAGTTTGGTGCGATGGAACCTGACCCAGAGCCAGGCCGTGCTCAGGCCCAGCAGGATCCCACCGAACACCCCCGGGTTCTGGTACGAGGGCGGATCGGTCGGCGGCTTCACCGGGAACTGCTTGAGGATGTTGTAGTAGACCAGGAAGCCCGCCACCGCGGCCAGCGCGGTCGAACCGTCCGCCTTCTTGGCCATCCCGATCGCCACCCCGATGCAGAACAGCAGCGGCAGGCCGAGCATCGGGTCCAGCAGCGCCCCGCCCGCACCCGCCAGCACCTTGGCCACGTCCGGCCAGTCGGCGATCTTCCCCTTCGGCCCGAAGATGTCCGGCTGGCCGAGCCGGTTCAGGATGCCGGCCGCCGGCAGCACCGCCACCGGGAGCTGGAGCGAGCGACCCATCTTCTGCAGGCCGCCGTAGAACGTGTGCCACCACTGCTTCTCGGGGAGTGCGGCGCTCGCTGAACTCATCCTCGTCCTTCCGCGGCAGGCCGTCCGGGCGCGAGCGGGAACGTCAGGGCCGGTCGGCGCGTTTTTGGAAGTGCCGCCACATTGGTGTAGACCAGTTGTGGTACAGCCGACGCGCCGCGGATCGGAACCCCACTCACCGTCATCCTGGGAGGAAGATCCACACGGCGCTCGCGGTGCTGAGCCGAAAGAGGACCGACGTGGCGGAACACCCGGAACCGGGCGATCCTGGTCGCGCCGGAGCAGGGCGAACTGAGCCCGCGTCACCCACCGGCTCCGCACGGCACACCGCAGGACGGCCCCCGGCAAGGCAGCCGGAGAGCCGAGACAGAGGGAGAAAGACCATGGCCAGCAAGGCTGAGAAGATCGTCGCCGGTCTCGGCGGAATCGACAACATCGAAGAGGTCGAGGGCTGCATCACCCGCCTGCGGACCGAGGTCAAGGACCCCTCCCTCATCGACGAGGCCGCCCTCAAGGCCGCCGGCGCCCACGGCGTGGTCAAGATGGGCACCGCGATCCAGGTCGTCATCGGCACCGACGCCGACCCGATCGCCGCCGAGATCGAAGACATGATGTAGCACCGCCCAGCCTCCCGAGGGCCCGCACCGGTCGCCGGTGACGGGCCCTCAGGATGTCCGCCCGGGCCCGCCGGAACGACTACGCTCAGGCGCTATGTCACGCATCGACGGCCGCACCGCCGACCAGCTCCGCCCGATCACCATCGAACGCGGCTGGAGCAAGCACGCTGAAGGCTCCGTCCTCGTCTCCTACGGGGACACCAAGGTGCTCTGCACCGCCAGCGTCACCGAAGGCGTCCCGCGCTGGCGCAAGGGCAGCGGCGAAGGCTGGGTCACCGCCGAGTACGCCATGCTGCCGCGCGCCACCAACACCCGCGGCGACCGCGAATCCGTCCGCGGCAAGATCGGCGGCCGCACCCACGAGATCAGCCGGCTGATCGGCCGCTCGCTGCGCGCCGTCGTCGACCACCGCGCCCTCGCCGAGAACACCATCGTGCTCGACTGCGACGTGCTCCAGGCCGACGGCGGCACCCGCACCGCCGCCATCACCGGCGCCTACGTCGCCCTCGTCGACGCCGTCGCCTGGGCCCGCGGCAAGAACCTGCTGCGCGCCAAGGGCCAGCCGATCACCGGCGGCGTCAGCGCCGTCAGCGTCGGCATCATCGACGGCGTCCCGATGCTCGACCTCTGCTACCAGGAGGACGTCCGGGCCGAGACCGACATGAACATCGTCTGCACCGCCGACGGCCGCTTCGTCGAGGTCCAGGGCACCGCCGAGGGCGCGCCGTTCGACCGCGCGCTGCTCGACCAGCTGCTCGACCTCGGCACCCTCGGCTGCGCCGAGCTGGACGCCGTGCAGCGCAAGGCGCTCGAACTCTGAGCCGGCAGTGACCAGGGGCTGACCAGGGGATTTTCGTCCGATGGGCTGTACAGCGCGGGGCACCGGACCGTAGCGTTCCGCCAACAGCCCACCGGACCCCCGAGGAGCGTCCGCGATGAACGCCGGCATCAACCGCCCCACCGCACTCGCCGTGGCCGCCCTGTTCGTCGTCCTCCCGCTCAGCACCATCAGCTGCGCCAACGTCAAACAGGCCGCAGGCTGCGGCAGCAACGCCGCCACCGTCGGCTCCGACCTCAACCAGCTCAACGACGCCGGCCAGGACCCCGCCGCCGCCGGCCGCGCCCTGGCCAAGCTCAAGGGCGACCTCGACCGGATCGGCGGCGGCACCGGCGGCACCAACGGCGCCGACACCCGAAAGGCCGTCAGCGACCTGCGCGCCCAGGCCGACCGGGCCCAGCAGTCCGTCAACGCGGGCAAGGTGCCCGACCTCAGCCCGCTCGGCGACGCGGCCGTCACCCTCACCAAGGCCTGCGCGAGCTGACCGCACCCCGGGGTCGGCGATACTGGGGAGCCATGAGCACCCCCCGACGCCTGATCCTCGCCACCCGCAACCAGCACAAGGTCGCCGAACTGCACGCCATCCTCGGCGACGCCGGCCTGGACGTCGAACTGGTCGGCGCCGACGCCTACCCCGAGATCCCCGACGTCCCCGAGACCGGCGTCACCTTCGCCGAGAACGCGCTGCTCAAGGCGCACGCCCTGGCCCGCGCCACCGGCCTGCCCGCCATCGCCGACGACTCCGGCCTGTGCGTGGACGTGCTCGGCGGCGCGCCCGGCATCTTCTCCGCCCGCTGGTCCGGCAAGCACGGCGACGACCTGGCCAACCTCGACCTGCTGCTCGCCCAGCTCCGCGACATCGCCCCCGAGCACCGCGCCGCCCACTTCGCCTGCGCCGCCGCCCTCGCCCTCCCCGACGGCACCGAGCGCGTCACCGAGGGCCGCCTGCTCGGCACCCTGCGCACCGCCCCCGCCGGCACCAACGGCTTCGGCTACGACCCGATCCTGGAACCCCTGGGCGAGACCCGCACCTGCGCCGAACTGACGGCCGAGGAGAAGAACGCGATCAGCCACCGCGGCAAGGCCTTCCGGGCACTGGCACCGGTGGTGCGGGAGCTGTTGGGCTGAGGATGCTTCGAAGGCCGGGCCCTCCGGGCCCGGCCTTCGAATCTCAGGTAATTCTGGTGCGGCCTGAGGGATTCGAACCCTCACGGGGTTTCCCCCACTGGGATCTAAACCCAGCGCGGCTGCCGTTACGCCAAGGCCGCCCCTGTCGAGCCATCATGCTACTTGCCGCGTCCCGGTGCGTGCATCCACCTTCTTGGGCCGGCAGTAGGTCGGGGTGATGGCATGACAGTTCGGGCAGAGCAGGCGGAGGTTCGCCGGCCGGTTGTCGGACCAGTCGCCGTTGATGTGGTCGACCTCCAGGGTGAGCGGACGGCCCTGCCACTCGGCACCGGTGCCGCAGTCGCCGCACCGCTCGGGGCGGCCCAGTTCGGCCAGCGCCTGGCGGATCCGGGACCCGGGCAGGCGCTTGGCGTCGCGCGGGCGCTGGACCAGGACTTCATCAGGGCGCAATCGGGTCGGGAGCTGCTTGCCCTTGCTGTGTGCCTGGCCGGTGAAGTGCGAGGTGTCGATGCCGAAGTGCTTGATCCGGCGTCCGATGTGGGCCTGGGTGCCGCCGGCCTGACGCAGCCGCAGGTAGCGGACGACGCCGGCCACGCTGGTGCACTCCGCCACGGCGGCGGCCAGCAGCTCGCGGGTGTAGATGCTGCCCGTGGGCGTGAAGTGGCCGGTGTCGATGCCGAGTGCGGTGAGCCGTCCGCGCAGGTACTTGCGGCGGTCGTGGTTCGGTTCCCGGCCGAGCAGGGCGAGCATCTCGTCGAGCGAGGTGGCGCGTTGGGCCATCTGCGTCAAAAGCTCCGGTGTGTACCGCGTGGGCTTGGACATGGTTTCCCTCCTTGCGGTGGGCAACGAGCCAAGGGTTGGTCAAGTAACGGGTCATCAGTAAACAAGATGAACGGGTGATGAGAATCACGGGTCTCATCTCCGGCGCATTGACAACTGGTTGGTACAGACCTATTGACCCTTGTGGTCCAGACCACATAAGTTCGGCGCCGATCCGTCCGAGAGCGTTCGCCGCCGGGGCGGGTCGTCCTTCTTCCCCCCAGCGTCGGCGCGTGCCCCACACGTGCGCCGGC